>NZ_JBHSAX010000018.1:0-19946 GCF_042650385.1 Nocardia jiangsuensis | reverse complement strand
ACGCGATACTCCGCAGAACCGGCCCCCCACCCACCGGAACAGCACCGTCGGCAGGCGGAACAACCGCCCGCAACTCGCGCGCTATCCCGCTGTTGTCGAGCGGAAGCAGCCCGACAACCCGGGACTGAGGTGTCTGGGACGGATCGACTCCGGTGTCTGTTCCGCTGCCGGTGGACCCCACCAGTAGCGCTTCGCCCGCATCGCCGACATCGCGGGCCGAGACCATCGACCCGGAGCCGACGGACGCCAAACCCGCTGCTACCAGTAGTGACACCGTGATCGGGGCAGATTTGCGCACGTGACCACTCACCAATCTATCGCCGTGTGGCAACTGTCCGGGACATCCCCTTCCCTGCAGCTGCTCTGGACAACGGTATCCAGGTTACCCACCGGTCAGAACGTTGTCGGTCGATTCCCGAGATCGTTTTCCGTACGCTCCTCCGGGCCGGCCGGCGGCGCCGCTGTCCGGACGGCACCCTTCTTGCGATTCGCCTTGACCGGCTTTCCGGATCGTCCCGGGTCACCGGGCCCGCCCGCGGCGGCCTCGATGCGATCCAGCACCTCGCGCATCTCGTCCAGCTCGCGGCGCAGGTAGTCCCTGGTGGCGACCTCGCCGACGGCGATCCGCAGCGCGGCCAGCTCCCTGGCCAGGAACTCGGTGTCGGCCTTGGTCTGGGCGGCGCGCAGCCGGTCCTCGTCCAGCGAGACCCGGTCGCGGTTGTCCTGCCGGTTCTGCGCGAGCAGGATCAGCGGCGCGGCGTACGCGGCCTGGGTGGAGAAGGCCAGGTTGAGCAGGATGAACGGGTAGGGGTCCCAGCGCAGCGCGATGACGAAGGCGTTGAGCAGGATCCAGACGATGACGACGAGGGTCTGGATCGCCAGGTAGCGGCCGGTGCCGAGGAAGCGCGCCACTCGCTCGCTGCCCCTGGCCAGGGCGTCGGAGTCCCAGTCGATCCGGAAGCGGCCGCCCGCCGCCGGGGTCTCCAGCCGCTGCCGCGCCGGGCTCACGGGGCGGCTGCCCCCGGTGTTCGGGATCGTGCGGACCAGGCTGTCATCGGTCACTGCCCGCGACTCCTTCCGGTAGTTCCTCGGTGTCGCGCCAGTCCTCCGGGAGCAGGTGGTCGAGTACGTCGTCCACGCTCACCGCGCCGAGCAGGTGGTTCCCGGCGTCGACGACCGCGCCGCAGACCAGGTTGTAGGTGGCGAAGTACCTGGTGACGGCGGAGAGCGACATGTCGGGCAGCAGCGGCGAGAGGTCGGAGTCGAGCATGCCGCCGATCAGGTGCGCGGGCGGCTCGCGCAACAGCGCCTGCAGGTGCACGCAGCCGAGGTAGCGGCCGGTGGGGGTGGCCGTCGGCGGGCGCACCACGAAGACCATGGAGGCGAGCGCGGGGGTGAGGTCCGGGTTGCGCACCCGGGCCAGCGCCTCGGCGACGGTGGTCGCCGGGGTGAGGATCACCGGCTTCGGCGTCATGAGCCCGCCCGCGGTGTCCGGGGAGTGCTGCAGCAGCCTGCGCACCGGCTCGGACTCCCGCGGGTCCATCAGCGCGAGCAGCGACTCCCGCTCGGCGGTCTCCAGCTCGCCGAGCAGGTCGGCGGCGTCGTCCGGGTCCATCGCCTCCAGCACGTCCGCGGCCCGGCCGACCTCCAGCTTGCCGAGCAGCCGCACCTGGTCGTCGTCGGAGAGCTCCTGGACGACGTCGGCGAGGCGCTCGTCGTCCAGCGCCTCGGCCACCTCGACCCGGCGCTTCTCCGGCAGCTCGCGCAGCATCTGCGCGACGTCGGCGGCGCGCAGCCCCTCGAACTGCTCCAGCAGCTGGGTGACGTCCTGGCCCGGCCTGCCGATCTCGTACGGGGTGAGCCCGGTGACCCGCACCCAGTCGACCACGTGCACCGTGCGCCGCCTGCCGAGCCTGCGGTGCCCGCGCACCGCCACCCGGGTGACCCGGAAGTCCTTGGTCCGGGTGAGCTCGATCCCGAGGTCGACCACCAGCAGGTCGACGTCCTCCAGATCGGGCAGGTCGGCGTCGTGCACGCGCACCGAGGAGTCGACGATCTGCGCGATCGCGAGCAGCTCGCCCGCGCGCTGGGTGAAGCGGCGCAGGCTCACCGTCCCGGTGTTCAGCGTCACAACGCCGGGCTCGATCGCGGTCACCCTGAGCATGGGCACGAAGATCCGCCGCCGGGTCGGCAGCTCCACCACCAGCCCGTGCACCCTGGGCTGTTGCCGGTCGTAGCGGACGGCGACCACCACGTCGCGCACCCTGCCGATAGACTCTCCGTCCGGTCCCAGCACCGCCAGACCGGCGAGCCGGGCGACGTACACCCTGGTAGCTGCCATGCCTGTCAGGCTAGAGGTTCCCCGCTCGGGCTCCGCGTCGCGCCACGGCAGCTGAGCGACCGAGGAGGAGGGTTCATGAAGCCGCGCCGTTCCGTGCTCGCCGTACCCGGCAGCAATCCGAAGATGATCGCCAAGGCCAAGGGGCTTCCGGTGGACGAGGTCTTCCTCGACCTGGAGGATGCCGTCGCGCCGGTCGCCAAGGCGGCGGCCAGGGCCACCATCGTCGCCGCGCTGAACGAGGGCGGCTGGGGCGAGCAGCTGCGCGTGGTCCGGGTCAACGACTGGACGACGCCGTGGACCTACGCCGACGTGATCAGCGTGGTCGAGGGCGCGGGCTCGCGGCTGGACGCCATCCTGCTGCCCAAGGTCACCGACGGCGGCCAGGTGCGCGCGCTGGACCTGCTGCTCACCCAGCTGGAGCAGGCGCACCAGCTGGAGCCGGGGCGGATCGGCATCGAGCCGCAGATCGAGAACGCCATCGGGCTGCGCAACATCGACGAGATCGCCACCGCCAGCCCCCGGGTGCAGACCCTGGTCTTCGGCCCGGCCGACTTCATGGCCAGCATCCGGATGCGCACGTTGGTCGTCGGCGAGCAGCCGGAGGGGTACGAGCCGGGTGACGCCTATCACCACATCCTGATGACCATCCTGCTCGCCGCCCGCGCGCACGGGCTGCAGGCGATCGACGGCCCCTACCTGCAGATCCGCGACCTGGACGGCTTCCGGCGGGCCGCCGCGCGCAGCGCCGCGCTCGGCTTCGACGGCAAGTGGGTGCTGCACCCGACGCAGGTGGACGCCGCCAACGAGATCTTCAGCCCGCGCCAGGCCGAATACGACAAGGCCGAGGAGATCCTGGAGGCCTACGCCTTCCACACCTCGGCCGACGGCGGCGCGCGCGGCGCGGTCATGCTCGGCGACGAGATGATCGACGAGGCCAGCGCGAAGATGGCGCAGGTGGTCGCGGAGCAGGGCAGGGCCGCGGGGATGACGCGAACCACGCGTTTCACCCCGCCGGAGTCCGCGGCGGAATAGCACAATGGGGACATGACGAATCCCCTGGGGAATTCCGGCCGGGGTGGGCAGGGCCTGCCCACCCCGCCGTCGGGCTGGCCGGTCGGCTCCTACCCGACCTACGCCGAGGCGCAGCGGGCCGTGGACTACCTGGCCGACAACCAGTTCCCGGTGCAGAACGTGACCATCGTCGGCGTCGACCTCATGCAGGTCGAGCGGGTGCTCTACCGGCTGAACTGGGGCAAGGTGATCGGCGGCGGCGTGGTCTCCGGCGCCTGGCTCGGGCTCTTCCTCGGCCTGCTGCTGAGCCTGTTCACCACCGGCGGCGCGATCGGGCCGCTGCTGGTCGGGCTGCTCGGTGGCATCGTGTTCGGGGTGATCTCCACCTCGATTCCGTACGCCGCCACCCGTGGCCAGCGCGACTTCGCCTCCACCATGCAGCTGGTGGCCGGGCGCTACGACGTCCTCTGCGATCCCAAGGCGGCCGAGCAGGCCAGGGACATGCTGGCGCGGCTGGCGATCTGAGCATGGATGTGATCGAACGGGTCCGCTCCGGGGTGCTCGGGCACTTCGGCACGGACCGGGCCGGGGTCGACTCGGCCTCGGTGACCTTCCTCGGCCTGGAGCCCATCGAGATCCTGCGGCTGGTCTCCGGGGACCATGTGCACTACCTCACACTCGGTGGTTCCCGGCACCCGATGGGCGACCCGGGCGACCTGCTCGCCGACCCGGTCAAGGGCCCGCGTGCCGAGCTCACGCTCACCCTGCACGCCGGGCTCGGCGCCGCCGCCGGGCTGGCCCGCACGCTCGGCGTGCTCGCCGCCTCGCCCGCGGTGGAGGGTGTCGTGCTGCAGACCGACGCGCTGCTCGACCTGAGCGAGCCGATCTGGCGGGACGCCCCGTTCACCGCGGTGCTGCTCGGCGCCAGCGACATCCCCGAGATCGAGCTGCCCGAGCCCGCCGAGCCGGTGCGCTACCTGACGGTGACCCCGGTGACCGCCACCGAGGCGGCCTGGGTGCGGCTGCGCGGCGCCGACGCGCTGCGCGAGGCGTGGGCCGAGGCGGGCATCGACGTGCGCGACCCGAACCGCGGGGTGGCCCAGCTCTAGAGCCAGTTGTTCCGGTGGAAGTTGACGTAGAGCAGCGTGCAGACCGCCACGATCACGGCGAGCACCGCCGGATAGCCCCAGGTCTGGTGCAGTTCCCACATGTGGTCGAAATTCATCCCGTAGATCCCGGCGATCATCGTCGGCACCGCGGCGATCGCGACCCAGGCCGAGATCTTGCGCATGTCGGTGTTCTGCTGCACGCCGACCTTCGCCAGCGCGGCGCTGATCAGCGCGCTCAGCGCGTCGTCGAAGTCGTTGATCCGCTCGGCGACCGAGGTGTGGTTGTCGGCGACGTCGCGCAGGTAGCGCCGCACCTCCTTCGGCACCGGGAGGTCGGCGTTGCGGCTGAGCAGCTGCAGCGGCGCGGCCAGCGGGTTCACCGCCCGGCGCAGCTCCACCACCTCGCGCTTGAGCTGGTAGATCGACTCGATGCCGACCCGGCTGCGCGGGGTGAAGACCTCCTCCTCCATCTCGTCGATGTCCTCCTCGATGGACTGCGCGACCTCGGTGTAGGCGTCCACGATCTTGTCCGCGATGGCGTGCAGCACCGCGCCGGGGCCGAGCGCCAGCTGCGCCGGGTTCTGCTCCAGGGTGTGCCGCAGCTCGACCAGCCCGGAGTGCTCGCCCCTGCGCACCGCCAGCACGAACTCCTTGGCGGTGAAGACCACGATCTGCCCGGTCTCCACGATCTCGCTGACGCTGTGCAGGTCGTGCTCGACGTATTTGACCGTGCGCAGCACCAGCAGCAGGGTGTCGTCGTACCGCTCCAGCTTGGGGCGCTGGTGCTGCTCGGTGGCGATCTCCACGGCCAGCTGGTGCAGCCCGTACACGGCGGCGACGTCGCGCATCTGGGTTTCGTCCGGGTCGTGCAGCCCGATCCAGACGAACCCGGTGCCCCGGCTGCGCACCTCGGCCAGCGCGGACTCGTGGGTGAAGCGGCCGGGCAGCCGCTCGCCGTTCACGTAGACCGCGCAGTCGACGATGGCGCGCGCGGTCGGGACCGGCACCCGGTGGACGGCGGTGGCCGCCGACGACCCGGTGCCGCGCCCGCGGAACGGCAGCGGCGGAATGGTAGGCACCGGACGATGCTACGGCCGGCGCTGGAAGACTGGGCGCCGTGCGCATCGACCTCCACACCCACTCCACGGCCTCCGACGGCACCGACTCCCCGGCCGAACTGGTGCGCAACGCCGCTGCCGCTGGGCTCGACGTCGTCGCCATCACCGACCACGACACCACCGCGGGCTGGGCCGAGGCGGTGGACGCGCGGCCGCCGGGATTGACCCTCGTCCGGGGCATGGAGATGTCGTGCGTCGGGCTGGGGGAGGACGGCTACCCGGTCGCCACGCACTTGCTGGCCTACCTCTTCGACCCCGCCGACCCCGGCTTCGCCGCCGAGCGTGAGCGGTTGCGCGGCGAGCGGGTGGAGCGGCTGCGCGCCATGGCCGAGCGGATGGCGGCCGACGGGCTTCCGGTCGATCCGGAGGCGGTGCTCGCCGCGGCCGGTCCGGCGGCGGGGCGGCCGCACCTGGCCCGCGCGCTGGTCGAGGCGAGCGTGGTGCCGACCGTGGACGCCGCCTTCCGGCACCTGCTCGCCCCGGACGGCCCCTACTACGAGGAGAAGGCCGACACCCCGCTGCACCGCGCGGTCGAGATGATCGCGGGCGCGGGCGGGGTCAGCGTGATCGCGCACGCCAGGGCGCGGGCGAGGGGCAGGCTGCTCGCGTTGTCCGACATCCGCGACCTGGCCGCGCTCGGGCTGGGCGGGCTCGAGGTCGACCACCCCGACCACCCCGCCGCCGACCGCGCGGTGCTGCGCGAGCTCGCCGCCGAGCTCGGGCTGCTGTGCACGGGCTCCTCGGACTACCACGGCGCGAACAAGACCATCGCGCTCGGTGCGTGCACCACCGCGCCCGCGCAGTTCGAGAAGCTGGTGGCGGCGGCGACCGGTGCCGAGGTGATCGCGCCGTGAGGCTGCTGCGCGGCGTGAGCGGCGCGGTCGCGGCCGGAGTGGTGATCCTGGCGCTGGTGGTGCTCGGCACCGCGGTGCTGGCCGGGCGGCGCGGGTTTCCCGGCCCCGGCGGGGAGTCGCTGGCCTGGCACCTCGGGCTCGCGGTGGTGGTCGTGGTGGCCCAGGTGTTCGCCGATCGGAAGCGGGGGTTCGCCGTCTTCGGGGCCGCGCTGGTGGTGTTCACGGCAGCCGGATGGTTGCTGTGGACGCAGTGGTGGGGATAGGTTTCCGGCCCTATCCGTGACCCGGGTAACGGTGGGGACACGACACATCCTTCAGCGGTGGTCCCAATGGTTGCGGGTCGGTGAACTGTGCCCGAACATTGATTGTCGTGGAGGCCTTCGAGACCGATGTGCTCGTCCTGGGTGGGGGACCCGCCGGCCTCTGGTCGGCGATCGCGGCGGCCAGGGCCGGTGCCCGCGTGGTGCTCGCCGACAAGGCGCGCTGCGGTGCCTCCGGCCCGACGGCGGTCGGGAGCACAGCGCTCTGGGCCGTGCCGCCGTCGGGGCGGGCCGACGCGGTGGCGGCCGCGCTCGCGCACGGCGCCGGGCTCGGTGATGCGGGGCTGATCGACGCCGTCCTGGACGAGAGCTACCGGCGGCTCGCCCGGCTCGCGCACCGCGGGCTGCGGACGACGCCGGTGCCGACCGTCGTCGCGGGTGAGGACGATCCGGCCGGCCCTGGCGGCCCGCTGCCCGCTCGGGTGCGGGTCAGCGGGGTCATGTACCTGCGGGCGCTGCGGCGCTCCGCGCTCGCCGTCGGCGTCGTGATCCGGGACAACCACCCCGCGCTGCGGTTGCTGACCGACGCCGACGGCGTGGTCTGCGCGGCTACCGGCCTGCGCGGCGACGGCCGGGCTTGGACGGCGAGCGCGCGGGCCGTCGTGCTCGCCACCGGCGGCTGCGCCTTCGGCTCCGGCGCGCCCGGCACCGAGGTGGACACCGGCGACGGGCTGCTCTTCGGGGCCGAGGTGGGCGCCGAGCTCTCCGGTATGGAGTTCGCCGGCGCCTACGCGCTGACCCCGTCGATGGGCGGCGCCCCCTTCGGGCTCGGCGCGGGCTCCCCGCTGCACGGCGCCGCGCTGCACGACCGCACCGGCGCCCCGCTCGCCGGGGCCGAGCTCTTCGAGGCGCTGGCCCGCGGCCGCGGCGTCTTCGCGGGCACCGCCGCACTCTCCGCCGCCGCGCGCAGGCAGGTGCTGCGGTACCGGGTGCTCGACCAGCAGGGCCGGGTGCCGCTGCGGCCGGTGCTGCACGGGACCGTGCTCGGGTCCGGCGGGCTGGTGACCGCCGGTGACGGCGCGACCACGGTGCCCGGGCTCTTCGCCGCGGGCGATGTCACCTCGCGCGAGGGGGTGGTCGGGGCCGGTGGCGGGCACGGCGGGGCGTGGGCCATCGCCTCCGGGGTGTGGGCCGGTTCGGGGGCCGCGGTGTTCGCCGGGGTCGGCGGGCCGGTGCCGGTGCGGGTGCCGCAGGAGTCGGGGGCGGTGCCCGCCGGGCTGCGCGCGGTGTGCCGCTTCGACCCGCGCGCGGTGGTCGGCTCGGTGCGCGAGCACACCGTCCCGCCGCGGCGCAGCTACTGGCGCAGCGCGGGCACGCTGCGCGACACCGTCGCCGAACTCGACGGCCTCTGGCCCGCCGCCCGCTTCGAGCTCGGCGGCAGCGGGGCGGGCGCGCTGCGCTCGCGCCAGGCCGTCGCGCTGCTCGCCGCCGCCCGCTGGAGCGCACACGCCGCGCTGGCCCGCACCGAGAGCAGGGGGCTGCACCGCCGCACCGACCACCCCGACGCCGAGCCGAGCGGGCTCGCGCGCCTCCGGGTCGGCGGGCTGGACGCCGTCTGGCTGCGCCGCGACCCGCTGCCCGCGGGCCTCACCGCGGCACCGCCGCGCACCGCGTGATCCCTCACCGCTGGGGAGGGGAGCACGGCAAGCCTTTGCTCACCTCGGGGTAATTCCGAGGGCCTACGCTCGGACGATGAGGTTGCAACGGGCGCACCGGATTGGCGCCGCGCGAGACCGGCTGGCACAATGGGTCGGATTCCGCTCCTGTGCCACCGCCGGGTTCGGAGTTCCGCTGGCTCCGTCGCGCGACGTACCGTCGCACCACGTGGATCAGTATCGATCTCAGGTCCGGATGACCCCGTCCGGCTCCGCGCTCTCGTTCCGCCCGCCCGGTACTCGCCGGTATCCGATGCTGCGTGACGAAAATCACAACCAGTCCGAAAAGGGCCGGTAGCGGCACCGATGAGCCTCGTGAGACACCTCATACCGAATACCCGGCGGTAACCGTTTCCCGGTCTAGCCACGCCCCAAGCAGGAGTGAAATCGTGTCACCTGTGACTGACGCACCGAACGCCACCGCGGACCGCAGCGCCGACGACGCGGCCAGCCTTTCTGCGATCACCCACGACGAAATCTTCGCGGGCCACCTCGGCGGCAAGCTCTCCGTCGAGCTCTCGTCCCCGCTGGAGACCCAGCGGGACCTGTCGATCGCCTACACCCCCGGCGTCGCCCAGGTGAGCCGCGCGATCGCGCAGGACGAGGCGCTCGCCAAGCGCTACACCTGGACCGACCGGCTGGTGGTCGTGGTCAGCGACGGCACCGCGGTGCTCGGCCTCGGCGACATCGGCCCGCGCGCCTCGCTGCCCGTCATGGAGGGCAAGGCCGCGCTGTTCAAGAAGTTCGCCGACCTGAACTCCATCCCGATCGTGCTGGACACCAAGGACGTCGACGAGATCGTCGAGACCCTGATCCGGCTGCGCCCGAGCTTCGGCGCGGTGAACCTGGAGGACATCTCCGCCCCGCGCTGCTTCGAGATCGAGCAGCGCGTGATCGAGGCGCTCGACTGCCCCGTCATGCACGACGACCAGCACGGCACCGCCATCGTCGTGCTCGCCGCGCTGAACGGCGCCGCGCGGGTGCAGGGCCGCGACATCGCCGACCTCAAGGTCGTCGTCTCCGGCGCGGGCGCGGCCGGCGTCGCCTGCACCAACATCCTGCTCCTGGCCGGCGTCGCGGACGTCACCGTGCTCGACTCCAAGGGCATCGTGAGCCGGGAGCGCGGCGACCTGAACGCGGTCAAGTCCGAGCTGGCCGGCCGCACCAACCCGCGCGGGCTGAACGGCGGCGCCGCGGAGGCGCTGGCCGGTGCCGACGTCTTCCTCGGGCTCTCCGCCGGGCTGATCGCCGAGGAGCTCATCGCCTCGATGGCGCCGGAGTCCATCGTCTTCGCCATGTCCAACCCGGACCCGGAGATCCACCCCGAGGTGGCGCGCAAGTACGCCGCGATCGTGGCCACCGGCCGCAGCGACTTCCCGAACCAGATCAACAACGTCCTCGCCTTCCCCGGCGTCTTCAAGGGCGCGCTCGACGCGGGCGCCCGCCGGATCACCGAGGGCATGAAGCTCGCCGCCGCCAACGCCATCCTCGGCGTCGTCGCCGACGAGCTGGGGCCGGACAAGATCGTGCCGAGCCCGCTCGACCCGCGGGTCGCGCCCGCCGTCGCCGAAGCGGTCGCCGCCGCCGCCCGCGCCGAAGGCGTCGCCTGATCTTTCGCTGTACCGGAACTCCCGTTCGAGGCGTCGGCCTCGGGCGGGAGTTCCGCGTTCACGGCGTGATTCGCAGCCAGGCGCCGAAGGCGCCGGTGCTCTCGCTGCGGCGCCGCTCCGCTGCCGCGATGCCGAGGTAGGTCTCGCGGACCGACGGATGCAGCCGGGTCTGCTGCGGCGCCGCCGCCCTGGCCCTCCGCAGCGCCGCGAGGGCGTCGGCCGGTCGCCCGGCCTGGAGTTGCGCGCGCGCCACGTCCTGCCAGTGGTGCCCCGCTCGCGGCGGCGCGATACCCGGTGGGAGCACCAGCGCCGTTCCCTCCCGGGCGGCCCGATCCGGCTCGCCCGACTCCAGTGCCACCGCACAGGCGTGGATGCCGACGTTGACGGGCCCGAACAGCGTGCCGTACCGATCGGACTCACCCGGCATGAGCGGAGCGAGCTCCCGCGCCCGCGCGATGTGCTCGGCAGCCGTGCCGGGCCGAAGGCCACGCGCCGCGACCACCGCACCGCACAGGTGCCCGTACCCGCGCACGGCATTCGGGGCCTCGCCGGAGCCCTCGACCAAGGCCAGCCCCTCGTCGACCAGCCGAAGCCCGAGTTCGTTCCCGCCGTGGTACATCAGAACCCGGGCTCGCTTGATCTTGGCCTGCGCCGCGTAGAGCGGATCGTCCGCGTCGGCTGCGGCCCACTCCAGCCGGTCCAGCGCGATCGGCGCGAGAGTGAGGAAGCCGAACCGGCGACAGAGCCGCTCGGTGGTGACGAACGCGGCGCACAGCACGCTGAGAACCGCGCCGCGCCGATCGGCCGAAGCGGCATGCAGCGCGCCGTGGAGCTGCCGCAGCAGCCCCGGCATCCTGGCCAGCGCAACCCGGCCCTGGTCGTTCCGGTAGGCAAGGTCGACACCGGCCATCTCCGAGCGCAGTACGTCGAGTGCCGGCGGCTCCAGCGGCACCACGTACCGCCCCTCGGCGAGCACCGCGCGGAGTTCGCCGATCCCGTCGAGCGGCCCGTCCTCTTCGATGGTCTCCCACGGCGGGCTCCCGGTCAGCCGCTCCGGCGCGATGTTCAGCGCCCGCGCGACCGCGGCCACGAAGCCATCCGACGGGGCTTCTCGGCCCTGCTCCACCTTGCTGATCATGCTGGTGCTGTACCCGGCGAGCCTGCCCAGCTTCGCCTGCGTGTACCGAGCCATCTTGCGTTGCACCGCAATGTGTTTGCCGACAGTGCTATCCGACACGACGGGCCCCCTTCGGAATGATCCGCTCCCTTTCCCAGGGTACGACCCCTGACCACGGTGCTACCCCGGTCGATCAGAGGACTCCCACAGAACTGTCAGTTCGACGCCGCACCGGAGTGCGAAGGTGGGCGCCGTCCGAGAACGAAGGGGGTTCGATGCGGAACGAACACATGGGGTGCGAGCACGGCCCGTGGATACCGGCGTCGCTGTGCGGCGCGGTAGTCGCCAGGGGCGCGACCATCGTGCGGGTCGCGTGCCCGGGCGGGCCGCATCCGGCGCCGGTCGAATCGGGGGTCATCGCCGCCCATGCCGTCGGGACGAGGGCCGAGAGGTGCCCGTGGTGGGGTGTTCGGGTTGTCTACGACACCGCGGCGTTCCGCTGACGGCAGAGCCGCCCTATTCCCGGTGCTCGGCTCGAACCGCGAGGGAACGAGACCAGACCCCATGCGATATCATTTTGTGGTCCGAATCGATATCGCAGGTGAGTGGCTCAGGGAGGACCGATGGCCAGGACTGTCATCGATCTCGACGACGAGATCGTCGAGCAGGCAATGCGGGTGTACGGGGTGACGACCAAGGCGGCGGCTGTGCGGGCGGCGATGGAGGAGGGGGTGAAGCTGCGGTTGCGTCGGGAGCTCTTCGACGCCATCGACGAGGGTGAGTTCGAGGATGTGTTCGCGGAAATCCGGTCACGGACCGGACCGCGGAAGCCGGACGGCACCCTCGATCGTGGCGACGGAGCCTCGGTGGCGTGAAGGGGCGCTACCTGATCGACAAGTCCGCGCTGGCTCGCCGCAGCACGCCTGCGGTGCGGAAGCGACTGGATGCGCTGGACCACGCGGGGCTCCTCGCGGTGTGCGCCCCGACCGAGTACGAGGTGCTGTTCTCGGCGCGCGGCAAGTCCGAGGCGCTACGTCTGCGGACTCTGCTACGCGGATTCGATTACCTGCCCTGCAATGACGAGGAGTTCGAGCGCGCGCTCGAGATTCAGGCTCTGGCGCTCGACGCCGGTTTTCACCGAGCACTGTCGTTGGCCGACGTCCTTATTGCGGCAGCGGCCGAGCGGCACCGTGCCACCGTTCTGCATTACGACGGCGACTTCGACATGATTTCCTCGGTGATTACGGTGCAAGCCGAGTGGGTCGTCGAGCCCGGGACGGCCGACTGAGCGACCGACGTCGCTGGCACGCGGCGGATCCGGACCGGGGCTGATCAGGCGCGGCGGCGGAGCCGTCCGGTCCCCGGCGCCCCGGCCCAGACCGCCAGCGCCAACAGCCCGTCCAGGATCATCGCCAGCAGGGCGACCAGGATGGCGCCGACGAGGACGCGGTCGTAGCGGTGCAACCCGATCCCGTCGAAGATGTAGCGGCCAAGCCCGCCGAGGTTGACGTAGGCGGCGATGGTGGCGGTGGCGACCACCTGCAACGTGGCCCCGCGCAACCCGGTGAGCAAGACCGGGAGGGCGTTCGGCACCTCGACCCGGAAAAGCACCTGCCACTCGGTCATGCCCATCGCGCGGGAGGCGTCGACCACCTCGGGGGAGACGTTGGCGATCCCCGCATAAGCCCCGGCGAGCAGCGGAGGGATGCCGACGGTGATCAGGGCGAGCAGCGGCGGGATCAAACCGAGGCCCATGAGCAGCACCAGGAAGGTGAGCAGGCCGAGGGTGGGCAGCGCGCGCATGGCGTTGGCGAAGCCGACCAACGCCGCGGCCCCGCGCCGGTAGTGCCCGACCGCGAGCCCGAGCGGCACCGCGATCACCGCGGAGAGCCCGATCGCGAGCGCGCTGTACCAGAGGTGTTGCAGCAGCCGCTGGTCGATTCCGGCGGGGCCGCCCCAGTTGTCGGGGTCGGTGAAGTACTGCCAGGCGTCCAGGAAGAGATTCACGATGCCCCCTTGGTGACCCAGGGCGTCGCGAGCCGCCCGAGCAGGTAGACCACCCGGTCGAAGATCAGCGCGAGTACCAGCGTGACGACGATGCCCGCGATGATCTCGTCCGGGTAGTCCCGCTGATACCCCTGGGTGAAGAGCTTGCCGAGCCCGCCGACGCCGACCAGCGCACCCACCGACACCATCGCGATATTGGTGACAACCACCACCCGCAGCGTGGAGACGAAGACCGGGAGCGCCAGCGGCAGGTCGACGGTGAGCGTGCGGCGCAGCGGGCCGAAGCCGACGGCGTCGGCGGAGTCGAGCACCGCGGCGGGGACCGAGTCCAGCGCGGCGGGGACCGCGATCACCAGCAGCGCGGTGGAGTAGAGGGTGAGCGCGATGATGACGTTCAGCGGGTCGATGGTCGCGATCCCGACGATCGGCGGAATGATCACGAACAGCGCCAGCGACGGCACCGTGTACACCAGCCCGGAGAGGGTGACGGTCACCCGCCGCAGCCACGGCACCCGGCGCACCAGCGTGCCGACCGGCACCGCGATCACCAGCCCCACCAGCAGCGGGATCAGCGCGAGGTAGAGGTGCTCCCTGGTGTAGCCCCAGATCTCGGCCGCGTTCTCGAAGAGGTAGCGCACGCGCTCAGGCTCCCGCGCGCGCGGAATCCTCGGCCGCGCGCTGCTCGGCCAGCAGGGCGAGCACGTCGTCGGCGCTGATCCCGCCGCGCACCGCGCCGGAGTCGTCCACCGCGACGCCGACGCCGGAGGGCGACGAGATGGCCGCGTCCAGCGCCTGCCGCAGGTCGCCGCCGACCGCGAAGAGCGAGCCGCCCGCCGCCATGCTGTCGGCGAGCGCGCGCCCGGCCTTCAACCCGGCGGCGCCGCCCGCGTCCAGCCAGCCGACCGGCGCCCCGGCCTCGTCGGTGATCAGCACCCACTCGCCGGGGCCGGGCGCCAGCTTCGCCGCCTCGGCCTCGGTGGCGGTGGCGATGTCGCGCAGCGGCACCCGCTCCGCGCTGCGGAAGGAGAGCCCGCGGTAGCCGCGGTCGCGCCCGACGAAGCCGGCCACGAAATCGGTGGCGGGCTGGGCGAGCACGGTGCGCGGCGCGTCGTACTGCTGCAGCACGCCGCCGCGGCCGAACACCGCGACCTTGTCGCCCAGCGTGATGGCCTCGTCGATGTCGTGCGTGACGAAGACGATGGTCTTCTTCAGTTCGCCCTGCAGGCGGCGCATCTCGGCCTGCAGTTCGGCGCGGACCACCGGGTCGACGGCGCTGAACGGCTCGTCCATGAGCAGCACCGGCGGGTCGGCGGCGAGCGCGCGCGCCACCCCGACCCGCTGCTGCTGGCCGCCGGAGAGCTGCGCCGGATAGCGCTGCGCGAGCTGCCGATCGAGCCCCACCCGGTCCAGCACCTCGAGCGCCGCCGCGCGCGCCTGCTTGCGCGAGGTGCCCTGCAGCACTGGCACGGTCGCCACATTGTCGACGACCGTGCGGTGCGGCAGCAGCCCGCCGCCCTGGATCACATAGCCGATGCCGCGGCGCAGTTTCACCGGGTCGACGCCGGCGATATCGGCGCCGCCCACCGTGATGGTGCCGGAGGTGGGGCTGATCATCCGGTTGATCATCCGCATGGAGGTGGTCTTGCCGCAGCCGGACGGCCCGACGAACACCGTGAACGAGCCGGACTCGATCGCCAGGTTCAGCTGGGAGACCGCGTGCGTTCCGTCCGGGTAGGTCTTGCTGACGTCGCTGAATTCGATGTCGGACACGGTCGGATCAGCCGCCCGCCTTCTTGTTCAGCCCCTGCTCGGCGAGCCACGCCGCGGCGGCGGCCTTCGGCTCGGTCTTGGCGTCGCCGGAGACGGCGGTGTTCAGCTCGATCAGCTCCTGGGTGGTGAGCTTCGCCGAGACCGCGTTCAGCGCGGCGACCAGCGCGTCCGTCTTCTTCGCCGCGTTCAGCAGCGGCACCACGTTCTGCGCGGGGAAATTCTGCTTGGGGTCCTCCAGCACGACCAGGTTGTTCTGCGTGATGGCCGGGGAGGTGGTGAAGATATTGGCCGCCGTCACCTGGCCGTCGACCAGCGCGCGGACGGTGGCCGGGCCGCCGCCGTCGGCGATCGGGACGAATTTGTCCGCGGCGATCTTCACGTCGTAGTTCTTGGCCAGGCCGGGCAGCCCGCCCGGGCGCTCGGCGAACTCGGCGGGCGCGCCGAAGGTGATCTCGGCCGAGTGCGAGGCCAGGTCGCCGATCGAGCGCAGGTTCCAGCGGTCGGCGGTGGCCTCGGTGACCACCACGGCGTCCGAATCCTGGGCCGGGGCGGGCTGCCCGAGCGCGAGCTGGTCGCCGAGCGCGCCCGCCAGTGCGGCTTCCACGTCCGCCGGGGTGGTGGCGGTGGCGTCGGGCTGCAGGTACTGCAGCAGGTTGCCGGTGTACTCGGGCGCCACCGAGATCGAGCAGTCGCGCAGCGCGGGGATGTAGGCCTCGCGGCTGCCGATGCCGAGCTTGGTGTCCACCTCGAAGCCGTTGACCCGCAGCGCCTCCGCGTAGATCTCGGCGACCGTCTCGGACTCCGGGAAGTTGGCGGAGCCGACGGTGATGGCGTCGCCCTCGCAGCTGCCGCCGCCGGAGAGCGGGTCGGAGTTGCCGCCGCAGGCCGCGAGCGTCGCGGCCACCGTGACGGCGAGCGCGGCGGTGAGCATCCGGTGAGCAGAAGTCGGGAGCGTGCGTGCCACGGGAGTCCTTTGCGTCCGGGTACGGGGCGGCGGCGGTGCCGGGCTGCCCCGGTACATTGCCGATAGTCCATACTGCCCGCTCGGTGGTGTTCGCGTCGGCTGGAGAGAGTTGGTGTCGCCGAATGGAGTTGCCCGCGTGGGTGCGCAGGACGGCGCTGATCCCGGTGCTTCTCGCGCTCGCCGCAGTCGTTTCCTGTGGTGACGGGGCGGGGGAGTCCGTGGTGACGGTCGGCGCGGGGGACACCGCGGAGTCGGCGGTGCTCGCCGAGATCTACGCGGGTGCGCTCTCTCGAGGGGGTATTCCGGCGGAGGTCGCGCCCGCCCCCGGGGACCGCGGAGCCCGGTTGGCCGCGCTCGACTCCGGCTCGATCGACCTGCTCGCCGACCACACCGGCGCCCTCACCCGCTTCTTCGACGCCACCGCGCGCATCACCGCACCCGAGCCCGCCGCCGACCCGGTGAAAGCCGCGGCTGCCGCGCTGGCCCGCTCCCTCCCGCAGGGCCTCGTCGTCTCCGACCCCGCCGACGGCACCGACCTGCGCCCCCGGCTCCTGGTCGGCACCGAGACCGCGCGCCTCGAATCCCGCACCGAGGCCGATACCGTCCTGGCAACCTGTGCGGCCCGCACCGGCGGCCTCGCGCCCGCTCTCGGCCTGCTCGATCCTGCCCCGCCGGAGACCCTCCCGAGCTGCGTCTTCACCACCACGGAGCGGTTCGCCGACCCCGCCGCCCTCCGAGCCGCGCTCCTGGAGGGCCGAATCGGAGCGGGCATCCTGGCCGGCCCGGTCCCCGCCGACAGCACCGCCGGAGCGACCGTCGTCACCGACGCAACCGTTCCGGCGGAGAACGTCGTCCCCGTCTTCCGCGACGGCGTCCTCGACGATCGCGGCCGCGAGCGGCTCAACCAGGTGGCGGGCGAACTCACCACCGACGACCTGGTCGCGCTGGTGCAGCGCGCCGAGGCCGGGGAGCGCCCGGCCGACCTGGCCAGGAGCTGGCTGGACGCGCACGCCCTCTGACCCGGAGCCAACCGATCGCTCCCGATCGTTGCCCAGGCGTATATTCCGTCTGGAGTATTCGGCACGGAAGGATCACCCATGGGAGCGCGCGGCACGGTGACGCCACTGGCCGTCGCGGTCCTCGCGCTGCTCGACGAACGTCCCCGGCACCCCTACGACATGCACCAGGCCCTGCTCGAGCGGGGAATGGACCGCCTGGTCAAGGTCCGCCCCGGCTCGCTCTACCACACCGTCGCCCGGCTCACCGGCTGCGAACTGATCCGCGCCGACGGCGTCGACCGCGACGGCCGCCGCCCGGAGCGCACCACCTACCGGATCACCTCGGCCGGTCGCGCGGCACTGCGCGACCGGGTAGCCGAGCTCTTGCGCACCCCCGCCGCCGAATACCCCGGATTCCCCCTCGCGCTGGCCGAGGCCCACAACCTGCCGAAGGAGCAGGTGCGGGAACTGCTGGCGGAGCGCCGCGCGCAACTCGGCGGCGATCTCGACGAAATTCGCGCACTGGGCGTCTGGGCGGGCGACCACGCCCTCCCGCGCCGCTACTGGATGGTGCTCACCTACCTGCGCACCATGCTGGAGGCCGAGATCGGCTGGGTAGATGCCCTGCTCGGCGATCTCGACGACGGAACCCTGGCCTGGGATCGCTTCGATCCCGGCACCGGCCGCCGGATCGCGGCTCCCATCGACGCCTGGGCCACCGCGGTCCGCGCGGACCCACCACCGCTCCCGGCCGAGCCGGGGGCGACGCCCCGAACGAGGAGCTCCTGATGTCCGAAACCCGCAATCCGTGGCATGCGCTGCTTGCCATGGTGGTGGGCTTCTTCATGATCCTGCTGGACATGACGATCGTCGCGGTCGCCAACCCGGCCATCATGGAGGAGTTGAACGCCGAGATCTCCTCGGTGATCTGGGTGACCAGCGCCTACCTGCTCACCTACGCGGTGCCGCTGCTCATCACCGGCCGTCTCGGCGACCGCTTCGGCCCCAAGAACCTGTACCTGGTCGGGCTCACCGTCTTCACCGCCGCCTCGCTCTGGTGCGGCCTCTCCGGCACCATCGGCATGCTGATCGCCGCGCGCGCCGCGCAGGGCATCGGCGCCGCGCTGATGACGCCGCAGACCATGTCCGTGATCACCCGTACCTTCGCGCCGGACAGGCGCGGCGCGGCCATGGGGCTGTGGGGCGGCGTGGCCGGGCTGGCCACCCTGGTCGGCCCGATCCTCGGCGGGGTGTTGGTGGACAGCCTCGGCTGGGAGTGGATCTTCTTCGTCAACGTGCCGGTCGGCATCATCGCCTTCGCGCTCGCCGTCTGGCTGGTGCCGTCGCTGCCGACGAACCGGCACCGGTTCGACATCCCCGGCGTCGTGCTCAGCGCCGTCGGCATGTTCCTGCTGGTCTTCGGGATCCAGGAGGGCAACACCCGCGATTGGGACGGGTTGATCTGGGCCATGATCGGCGGCGGGCTCATCGTGCTCGCCTTCTTCATCTGGAACCAGGCGCGCAACACCGGCGAGCCGCTGGTGCCGCTCGGCCTGTTCAAGGATCGCAACTTCGCCTTCTCCAACCTCGCGATCGCGGCCATGGGCGCGGCGGTGACCTCGCTCATGGTGCCCGCCTACTTCTACCTGCAGGCGGTGCGCGAGCTCACCCCGACCCGCTCGGCGCTGGTCTTCGCGCCGATGGCGATCGCGACCGGCTTCCTGGCCCCCGTGATCGGCAAGTTCTCCGACCGGCTGCATCCGCGGGTGGTGCCGACCATCGGCTTCACACTCTTCGCGGCGGCGGTGTTCTCGTTCGCCGTGGTGATGACGCCGGACAGCTCACTCGTCTGGTTCATGGTCGCCGGGGTGGTCGCCGGTCTCGCCAATGCCTGTATCTGGGCGCCGCTCGCCTCGACCGCGACGCACAACCTGCCGGTGCAGCAGGCCGGCGCGGGCGCCGGGATCTACAACACCACCCGTCAGGTCGGCTCGGTGCTCGGCAGCGCCGCCATCTCCGCGCTGATCAGCGCGCGGATCGCGGCGGCCGGGCTCGGTGGCGGGCCCGCTGCCGAGGGCATGGGCGGGCCGGTCCCGGAGTTCGTGCGGGACAAGTTCAGCACCGCGCTCGCCGAATCCATCCTGCTCCCCGCCGCGGTGCTGCTCATCGGCGTCGTCGCCTCCGCCCTCTTCGTCCGGCACGATCGCAGTGCGAGCGGTGCGGGCACCGCGCCCAAGGAAGCGGAACCGGCCGGTTCCACCGCCTGATATTTCTCCCCACCGCCTCATGCGTGCACACTCTCCACCACGACACCCGCCTCTCGTATACCCGGCCCGCAGCATTGATAATCTGAAAAATGGCTGATCACAGATGATTTCGAATGTGAGGGTTGACAGTGTGGATGTCTTAGGTGACGATTGCTGCAGCGCCAGAGCTGCGCCTCGATCCGGAACTCACCGGGATTCCCGAATTTCCCGCAGCCCCGCACATTGCCCAATGTGCGGGGCTGCCGCCGTCCGGCTGGTGATCCGAAAGGTGGAACCCTCAGCGGTCCGCTCGAGATGACCCTGCCACCACCGCTTATCCGGCTGCTCCGGCCGTCGCTCAGCGCACCGGACTGTGAGGGGTGCATCACGGCGGCGGCATCGCAGGCTCTGCAAGTTCCTATCGCGGCGGGTTGGATCGTTCCCGACTCGGCGCGAACACTCTGACACCCGAGTTCGCCCAGCTGGCTCCCCTCGCCCGGTATGCCTCGCTGAGGGATACCAGGGCGTGATCTCCGGTGTGGCGGCCCGCCCCGCAGGCCCTCGGTGTAGCGGATCGCGGGAAGTGGTGGCACCGGCTGGACGACACCGGCATGGATGTGTGGACCGGCGCGGGGTTGCCGCGAATGTACCGGCACGGGCGCGAACCAGATCCTCACGGTTACCGCCCCGGCGGGCGAACCCGTCCCGAAGGGGCCGTCCGGCGCCATTCTCGCGGCTCTGGATTTACTGATCAGTTCAGAATGAGCTGGCGTGTCGTCTTCTCCTGCCCGGCAACGGCATCGATGATGTCGGGGTGCGTGAGGAG
>NZ_JBHSAX010000017.1:594895-779120 GCF_042650385.1 Nocardia jiangsuensis | reverse complement strand
GCAAAACAAAACGCCAGCAAAAAATTGCTGACTAAATGTCCCGACCCTCACACGGGGGTGCAAGAAATCGAGAACCAAAAAATTTGGCACTGACATTCATCGACACACTATTGAGTTCTCAAAGAACACACGCACACACATCCGAACCGGATTTTCTCTCCGGAGTTTCAGTGCGGCTGTTCATCCAGCATAGCTCATCGGCTTCCTGGATTCCAAATCGCCAGGCGGAGCTCGTCCTACCTCGTTTCCCAGGCCCTAGGGGCTCCGGGTCGGTGTCCGTGTCGCTCTGACGGGTTAAAAGTTACGTCGCTCGCTGCACGATGTCAAATCGGCTGGTCAGGAACGTTTTTCGACCACTACGCGCTGGACCGCGCCGCCGAGCTCCTGCAACTGCTCGACGAACCGCGGGTAGCCGCGGTCGATGTGGAAGACGTCGTGCACCTCGGTGGTGCCGTCGGCCACCAGACCGGCCAGCACCAGACCGGCGCCGGCCCTGATGTCCGAGGACCAGACCGGGGCGCTGGAGAGCCGCGGGATTCCGCGCACGACGGCGTGGTGCCCATCGGTCCTGGCATCGGCGCCGAGGCGGATCATCTCCTCCACGAAGCGGAACCTGGCCTCGAAGATGTTCTCGGTGATCATCGAGGTGCCGTCCGCCACCGCGGCCAGGCCGATGGCCATGGGCTGCAGATCGGTCGGGAAACCGGGGAACGGCAGCGTGGAGAAGTTCACCGCGCGCGGCCGCTCCGGCTGGACCACGCGGAAGCCGTTGGGCTCGAAGGAGATTCGCGAGCCGGCCGAACGCAGCTTGTCCAGCACCAGGGAGAGGTGCTTGGGGTTGACCCCGGTGACCCGGACGTCGCCCTGCGTCATGGCGGCGGCGATGCCCCAGGTGGCCGCGACGATCCGGTCGCCGATCACCCGGTGCGTGGTCGGCGCGAGCCGCTTCACGCCCTGGATGGTGAGCACCGAGGTGCCCGCCCCGCTGATCCGGGCGCCCATCCGGCTGAGCATGGTGCAGAGATCGACGATGTCCGGCTCGCGGGCGGCGTTGTCGAGCACCGTCTCGCCCTCGGCGAGCACCGCCGCCATCAGGATGTTCTCGGTGGCGCCGACCGAGGGGAAGTCGAGCCGGATCCGGGCGCCCTGCAGCTCGTCGGCCCTGGCGACCACGCAGCCGTGCTCGATCTCGCTGGTTGCGCCGAGCAGCCGGAGCCCGGCCTGGTGCATGTCCAGCGGCCGGGAGCCGATGGCGTCGCCGCCGGGCAGCGCGACCACCGCCCGCTTGCACCGCGCCATGAGCGGGCCGAGCACGCACACCGAGGCGCGGAACTGGGTGACCGCGGGGAAGTCGGCGTGGTACTTGGGCTCGGCAGGGGTGTCGATGCTGACCGAGGAGCCGTCGATCGTCACCTCGCAGCCGAGGCCGCGGAGTACCTCGGCCATCAGCGGGACGTCGAGGATGTCGGGGATGTTGGTGATGGTGGTGGTGCCCTCGGCGAGCAGGGCGGCTGCCATCAGCTTGAGGACGCTGTTCTTCGCGCCCCCCACCTCGACCTCGCCGACCAGGCGATTACCGCCCGTGACCAGAAACCGTTCCATGCCGCCTCTCCGCATTGTCGGCGCACCGTTGGATGCAAGGATAGTTGCGACGCGGGCCCTCGGTGGGCTGCCCGCGCAGGTTGCCGATATCCGGTCTCACCCGGTTCGTCGGCTCAGGCGCCAAGACCGTCCGCCGCGGCGTCGGTCGCCGCCGTTCGGTCGGCGTCCCGGCCGCCGCCCGGCTGCCAGAGCACATCGCCGCCCGGGTTGGCGACCCTGGACAGGATGAAGAGCAGGTCCGACAGCCGGTTCAGGTACTTGGCGGGCAGCACCGAGGTGTCGTCGGGGTGTGCCTCGATCGCCGCCCAGGCCGAGCGCTCGGCCCGCCTGGCCACCGTGCGCGCGGTGTGCAGCAGCGCGGCCAGCGGGGTGCCGCCGGGCAGGATGAACGAATTCAGCGGCGCGAGTTCGGCATTGAACTCGTCGCACCAGGCTTCGAGCCGCTCGATGTAGGGCTCGGTGATCCGCAGTGGCGGGTACTTCGGCTCGGCGACCACCGGGGTGGACAGATCGGCGCCCGCGTCGAAGAGGTCGTTCTGGATGCCGCGCAGCACCTCGGCGATCGCGGGCGGCGGCGCCCCGAGCGCGAGCGCGACCCCGAGCGCGGCATTGGTCTCGTCGCAGTCGGCGTAGGCGGCGAGCCGCGGGTCGTTCTTGGAGACCCGGGAGAAATCGCTCAGCCCGGTGCTGCCGTCGTCGCCGGTGCGGGTGTAGATCCGGGTGAGGTGCACGTTCATGTCATCTGCCTTGCATGCGGCGGGAGCGGTCCGACGGGCGCGATTCCACCCAGGAGAGGAAGGCGGTGAGCGAGTTGCGGTCGAGCGCCAGCTCGAACTCGCCCTCCTTGTCCGCCACCGCGATCACCACGATGTCGTCGGTCATGATGTCGAACTCGTCGCCGCGCGGGCCGCGGCGGTCACCGATCTCGATACCGAGCCGGGTGATCACCGAATCCGGCCCGAGTTTCAGACTGGTGAGTTTGTAGAAGACGAGGCGATCCTCGTCGTAGCGGATCAGGCCGTGCCGCCAGCCCGACCCGCCGCGGGCGGGCAGCACCCGCAGGATCGCGGCGGTTCCGCCGCGCCGCAACATGATCAGGCGATAGCTGGAGGCGAGGGCGAGACAGACGAGCAGCAACACCAGAATGATCAACAGAATCATCCCGGTTCCCAATGCTGTGGTCCTCTCGCTCGCACCGCCGATTCGCGGGTCCCTCGCCGCCATTCAATCACGAGCCGGAAGTGCCGGAATCCCGGGTCACCCGGCCGAAGCGGAACATCCCCTGAACAACCGCGGAAACGCCACTGTCGGCGGCGAGAATTTCTCGCCGCCGACAGTGGGGGGTTCGCTGCGCGGAGTCAGGAATCGGCGTTGCGCTCGTAGGCGCGCACCCGGCCCTGTGCGATCCGCACCTCGTCCTCGGAGGCCGACGAATCGGAGAGCACGCCGCGGGCGGCCTCCACGTCGACCTCGCCCGCCAGCTCCGCCGATTCGGCGAGCACGCGGACCGTGTTGGCGGTCACCGAGAAGAAGCCGCCGTGCACCGCCGCGACGATGCGCTCGCCGTCGACGGGCACGATGCTCACGGTGCCGCCCTCGACCAGCTGGCCGAGCAGCGGCTCGTGGCCCGGCATGATGCCGATCTGGCCCTCGGTGGTCTGCGCACTGACGAAGGACGCCGTGCCTGACCAGAGCCGCCGCTCGACGGCGACCAGGTCCACCGACATTTCAGCCATCGTGGACTACTTCCCGGCGATCCGCTTGGCGGCCGCCTCGACGTCGTCGAGCCCGCCGCAGGAGTTGAACGCCTGCTCCGGCAGGTGGTCGAACTCACCCTTGGTGACCCGCTCGAAGTCCTCGATGGTCTGCTCCAGCGGAACCACCGAACCCGGCTGACCGGTGAACTTCTCGGCCACGATGAAGTTCTGGCCGAGGAACTTCTCCAGCCGGCGGGCCCGGCCGACGAGGACCTTGTCCTCCTCGGAGAGCTCGTCCATGCCGAGGATGGCGATGATGTCCTGCAGCTCCTTGTACTTCTGCAGGATCCGCTTCACCTCGTTGGCCACCGCGAAGTGCCGCTCACCGAGGATCGACGCCTCCAGGATCCGCGACGTGGAGGTCAGCGGGTCGACGGCGGGGTAGATGCCCTTCTGCGAGATCGGGCGGGAGAGCTCGGTCGTCGCGTCCAGGTGGGCGAAGGTGGTGGCCGGGGCCGGGTCGGTGTAGTCGTCCGCGGGCACGTAGATCGCCTGCAGCGAGGTGATCGAGCGGCCGCGGGTCGAGGTGATCCGCTCCTGCAGCTCGCCCATCTCGTCCGCCAGGGTCGGCTGGTAGCCGACGGCCGACGGCATCCGGCCGAGCAGCGTGGAGACCTCGGAGCCGGCCTGGGTGAAGCGGAAGATGTTGTCGACGAAGAGCAGCACGTCCTGGTGCTGCACATCGCGGAAGTACTCCGCCATGGTCAGCGCCGAGAGCGCGACGCGCATGCGGGTGCCCGGCGGCTCGTCCATCTGGCCGAAGACGAGCGCGGTGTCCTGGAGGACGCCCATCTCCTCCATCTCCAGGCGGAGGTCGGTGCCCTCGCGGGTGCGCTCGCCGACGCCGGCGAACACCGAGGTGCCGGAGAACTCCCGCGCGATACGGGTGATCATCTCCTGGATCAGCACGGTCTTGCCGACGCCCGCGCCGCCGAAGAGGCCGATCTTGCCGCCCTTCACGTACGGGGTCAGCAGGTCGATGACCTTGATGCCGGTTTCCAGGATCTCGGTCTTGCCCTCGAGCTGGTCGAAGCTCGGCGGCTTGCGGTGGATGCCCCACTGCTCGCCGTCGCGGCCGAGGCCGGGGCTGTCCAGGCACTCGCCGAGGGCGTTGAAGACGTGGCCCTTGACGATGTCACCGACCGGCACCGAGATCGGCTTGCCGGAGTCGGTCACGGTGGTGCCGCGGACCAGGCCGTCGGTCGGCTCCATCGAGATGGTGCGCACGATGTTGTCGCCGAGGTGCTGGGCGACCTCGAGGGTGAGCGTCTTGGCCACCGCGGTGAGGGTGATCTCGGCGTTCAGGGCATTGAAGAGCTCGGGGATCGCGCCGCGCGGGAACTCCACGTCCACGACGGGGCCGATGACCCGGACGACGCGGCCTGCGGCGCCACCGGTCCGGCTCGTGTTGTCTTGGGTGACAGCTGCGGTCATTGGTTGGTTCTCTTCCTGATGTCGATGTGCTCAGTCGCGGTCCGAGCTGGCCGCCAGGGCGTTGACGCCGCCGACGATCTCGCTGATTTCCTGCGTGATCTGGGCCTGACGCACCGAGTTGGCCTGCCGGGACAGCACGCTCGCCAGTTCGTTGGCATTGTCGGTGGCGGCCTTCATCGCGGTGCGCCGAGCCGCGGACTCGGATGCCGCCGCGTCGAGCAACGACGCGTAGATACGCGTGTTGACGTACTTGGGCAGCAGCGCCGCCAGCAGTACGTCGGCGTCGGGCTCGAACTCGTACTGCGCCGTCACCTGATCGGCGTTCGGCGAGTCGCTGAGGCTGTCCTCGCCCATTTCGATGCGCTCGTCGACGAAGCTCACCTGGATCGGCGCCAGCCTGCGGACCTCGGGGGCCTGCGTCAGCATGGAGACGAACCGGGTGTAGACGATGTGCAGCTCGTCGACGCCCTCGATGTCACCGGTGCCGTCCGGCGCCGCGACGGTGCCCGCCGAACCGGCCATGAAGGCCTCCACCAGGTGCCTGCACGCGGGCGAGGCATCGGTGTACTTCGGCTGCTGCGAGAACCCGGTCCAGTACGCGACCACCTCGCGGTTACGGAAGGTGTAGTACGTCAGGCCCTTGTTGCCCATGACGTACAGCACCGGCTCCTTGCCCTCACCGCGCAGCGTGGTGATCAGCTCCTCGGCGCGCTTGAGCACGTTCGAGTTGTAGCCACCCGCCATGCCGCTGTCGCTGGTGACGACCAGGATGGCGGCGCGGCGCGGGTTCTCCCGCTCGCTGAGCAGCGGGTGCGTCAGGTTCTTCGACGCGCTCGCCAGCTCGCCGAGCACCTTGGTGATCTCCTCGGCGTACGGCTTGGCGGCCGCGACGCGAGCCTGGGCCTTGGAGATGCGCGAGGTCGCGATCAGCTCCTGGGCCTTGGTGATCTTCTTGATCGAGTTCACGCCACGGATGCGGGAGCGCAGTTCACGCAAGCTGGGCATCGCTGATCACACTCCCTTCGTTCCCGTGGTCGGGCTGCCGGTCACTTGTCGAGCGTCTTGCGGGTGACCGACAGCGACTCGACCTCTTCGTGGCCCAGCTCGCCCGCGTCGGCCTCGTTCACCACGCGGCTGCCGTCGGAGGCGAGGAAGCCCTGCTTGAAGTTGTCCGTCGCGGTCTTGATGGCCTCGGCGGCGTCGCCCTGCAGCACCTTGCCGCCCGCGATCGACTCGAACGCCTCGGGCGCGCTGCTGTGCAGGTCGGCCAGCAGATCCCGGGTGAAGCGGCGGACGTCGCCCACCGGCACCGTGTCGTAGTAGCCGGCGTCGACCAGGTAGATCGAGACGATCTGGTCCTCGACCGCGACCGGGGAGTACTGGTCCTGCTTGAGCAGCTCGGTCCAGCGCGCGCCGCGCTCCAGCTGGGCCAGCGAGGCGGCGTCCAGGTCGGAGGCGAAGGCGGAGAACGCCTCCAGCTCGCGGTACTGGGCCAGCTCCAGGCGCAGCGAGCCCGCGACCTTCTTCATGCCCTTGGTCTGGGCCGCGCCACCGACGCGGGAGACCGAGGTGCCGACGTTGATCGCGGGGCGGACGCCCTTGTTGAACAGGTCGGACTCCAGGAAGACCTGGCCGTCGGTGATCGAGATGACGTTGGTCGGGATGAAGGCCGAGATGTCGTTGGCCTTGGTCTCGATGATCGGCAGCCCGGTCATCGAGCCCGCGCCCAGCTCGTCGGAGAGCTTGGCGCAGCGCTCCAGCAGCCGGGAGTGCAGGTAGAAGACGTCACCCGGGTACGCCTCGCGGCCCGGCGGGCGGCGCAGCAGCAGCGAGATGGCGCGGTAGGCCTCGGCCTGCTTGGTCAGGTCGTCGAAGACGATCAGGACGTGCTTGCCCTGGTACATCCAGTGCTGGCCGATGGCCGAGCCGGTGTACGGGGCCAGCCACTTGAAGCCGGCCGAGTCCGAGGCGGGGGCCGCCACGATGGTGGTGTACTCCAGCGCGCCGTGCTCTTCCAGAGCGGTCTTCACACCGGCGATGGTGGAGCCCTTCTGGCCGATCGCGACGTAGATGCAGCGGACCTGCTTGGCCGGGTCGCCGGTCTCCCAGTTCGCCTTCTGGTTCAGGATCGCGTCGATCGCGACCGCGGTCTTGCCGGTCTTGCGGTCGCCGATGATCAGCTGGCGCTGACCGCGGCCGATCGCGGTCAGGGCGTCGATGGCGGTGAGGCCGGTGGCCAGCGGCTCCTCGACCGGCTGGCGCTCCAGCACGGACGCGGCCTGCAGCTCCAGCACGCGCTGCTCGTCGGCCTCGATGTCGCCGAGGCCGTCGATGGGCTGACCGAGCGGGTTCACCACGCGGCCGAGGAACTTGTCGCCGACCGGGACCGAGAGCACGTTGCCGGTGCGCCGGACCTCCTGGCCCTCCTCGATGTTCGCGTACTCACCGAGGATGACCGCACCGATCTCGCGGTCCTCCAGGTTCAGCGCCACGCCGAGCACGCCGCCGGGGAACTCGAGCAGCTCGTTCGACATCGCCGAGGGCAGGCCGCTGACATGCGCGATGCCGTCGCTGGTGTCGGTGACGACACCCACTTCTTCGATGGAGGTCTCGGGGGTGTAACTCTGGGTGTAGCTCTCGATCGCGTTACGGATCTCGTCGGTGGAGATCGTCAGCTCCGCCATGTTCTTCCTGCTCTCGCTGTCTGGTCTCGAATGTCGGGGGGTGGGCGCGCCTAGGCCAGCGCCCGGCGCAGCCGCTCCAGTCGGCCGGTGGCACTGCCGTCGATCACGTCGTCGCCGATGTGCACGACCAGGCCGCTGAGCAAGCTCGCGTCGACCTGCACGTGCACGGTGACCGGCTTGCCGTAGATGCGCTGCAGTGAACCGGCCAGCCGGTCGCGCTGCTGCTCGGTCAGCTCGACCGCCGCACGCACATGGGCGACGATCTGCTCGCGCCGCGCCGCCGCCAGCGACGACAGGTCGTCGAAGGCCGCGCCGAGCGATCCGCGCTGCCGGGAGACAACCTGCTCCGCGAGGGTCAGGGTGATGCTCTCGGTCTTGCCGGTGAGCAGCCGGTCGAGCAGGTCGCGCTTGGCCTGCGCGGGCTTGCTCCGGTCCGAGAGCGCCTGCTCCAGCTCCGGGTTGTCGGCGATGATCCGGCCGAGCCGGAACAGCTCGTCCTCGACCGCGTCCAGCCGGGCGCTGTCCGACGCGGAGGCGAGCAACGCCTCCTGGCCGAGCAGGACCAGGGTGTCGACCAGGTCGGCGGTGCGCGACCAGTGCTGGGCCACCGCGGTGGTCAGCACCGCCACCGTGGCGGGGCTGACCTTGCCGCCGAAGATCCGCTCGCTGAGCTCGGCTCGCGCCGAGCCGGGCACCGACACGTCCGCGAGCGCCACACGCAGCGAACGCTGGTCGTCCAGCACGGAGACAACGGCGAACAGTTCCGACCCCGTGGTGGCGGCTGCGCTGTCACTTCCGGTCAGCGCGGCCCGAAGCGCCTCCCTCGATCGGGAGCTGGCCTCTCGGCTCGCTGCGTACATGCTTCTCACTTTCGCGTCGCTACCTTCCGACCCCGATGCCGGCATCCGACTGGTCGAGCTCGTTCAGGAACCGGTCGATCGACGCGGCCTGCTTGGCCTCGTCGGACACCGACTGACCGATGATCTTCTCGGCCAGGTCGACGGCGGTGCGGCCGACCTCGGAGCGCAGCTCGGTCAGGATCTGCTGGCGCTGGGCTTCCAGCTGGGCGTGGCCGGAGGCGACGATGCGGTCGCTCTCGGCCTGGGCCTCCGCGCGCAGCTGCGCGAGGATCTGCTGACCCTGGGTGCGCGCCTCCTCGCGGATGCGGGCGGCGTCGGTGCGGGCGTCGGTCAGCTGCTGCTGGTACTGCTGCAGCGTCTGCTTGGCCTCTTCCTGCGCGGCCTCGGCACGCGCGATGCCACCCTCGATCTTGTCCGTGCGCTCGTCGAGCACCTTGGTCAGCCGCGGGATGACGTACTTGTAGAAGACGAACCCGATGATGGCCACGCAGACGATCGACCAGACGATGTCGTAGGTCGCGGGGAGGAGAGGATTCACATCCTCGCCCTCGGTCGCTGCGAATACGGCGTAGGCGTTCATCGGAATCAGAAGATGAAGCCGGCCACGAGGCCGATCAGGGCCAGCGCCTCGGTGAACGCGATGCCGAGGAACATGTTGGTCCGGATGGTGCCCTGCAGCTCGGGCTGGCGAGCGATGCCCTCGATCGCCTTACCGACGACGATGCCGACGCCGATGCCCGGGCCGATGGCGGCCAGACCGTAACCGACGGCGCCGAGGCCACGGAAAGTCGATTCGGTGTTGGCAGCTTCCTGGGCCAGGTACGAGAGGCTCATGAGTCTTCCATTCCCTTTCTGTTGCTCACCCGCCGGTCGGCTGGGTGCAGCAGGTATGCGGTATGCGGTAATGCGGTCAGTGAGAATCGGCGTGCTGCGCGAGGCTGATGTACACCGCGGTCAGCAGTGCGAACACGTAGGCCTGCAGGAAGACGACCAGCAACTCGAACAGGGTGAACCCGATTCCCGCGAGCAGCGAGAAGGGCGAGAACACCTTCATCCAGGACGTGGCGTCGAACAGGAAGTACCAGGTGGCGCTGAAGAACAGCACCAGCATGATGTGCCCGGCCAGCATGTTGGCCATGAGTCGGACGGTCAGCGTGAACGGCCGCAGGATGAACGTCGAGACGAATTCGATCGGAATCAGCAGCAGGTGCAGCGCGGGCGGGACGTTCGGCACCACGATGCTGCTGCGCATGTACTTCAGGAAGCCGTACTTTTTGATGCCCACGTAGTTGAACGTGATGTACGCGATGGCTGCCAGCACGATCGGCATGCCGATTCGCGCGTTCGACGAGATGTTCAGGCCCGGGATGATGCCGGAGAAGTTCAGGAAGAGAACCGTGAAGAAGATGGTCGCGATCAGCGGCAGGAATTTGCGGCCGCTCTCCTTGCCGAGCACTTCTTCGGCGATCTGCTCCTTGACGAAGACCACCGCGGTCTCACCGATGTTCTGCAGGCCGCGCGGCACCAGCCGCGGATTGCGGAAAGCCAACAGCAGGAACGCGACCAGCACCGCCGTCATCAGCAGCCGGACCAGCATCAGTCGATCGAGTTCGAACGGGGTTCCCTCGAACAGCAGCGCCGGAGGGAAGAAGTCGGTTAGCGATGGCGCGTGGAATTCCGCGGCCAAAGTGGTGACGCTCAGCGTTCTCTCCCGTGTTCGGGCCGCGGGTTCTCTCGTATCCGCGGTTCGATCGGACATTGACGATCATGGTGGTCGACTCAGGTCGGCGCGAGGTCGTCAGCAGCTGAGCGGGATTCCGCGTTGGCGTCTGTACGTGTGTCGGCGACATTCGTCGACATGCAGAACCGGAGCCTCCCGGCCCGGTACGGCAGTAAGCATAGCGGCCGGTTGGGGACCTTCCGGTACCACCCGCACGGTCGCTTGCTTACCTTTACTTTACCAAGTTGTCTACGACAGTGTGTAGGTGGGGCGTATTCAGCTCTGACCAGCGGTTTCGCCCGCATTTCCGGCGGGCGGATCGACGGAGGGGACCTTCGTGCTGACGACGCCGTAGGTCTCCGCGCCGAGCACGATGAGCAAGGCGGCGACGACGGTCAAGAACAGCGCGACGGGATCGAAGAAATCGAAGCGGCGCAGCACCCCGACCACGACGAGGGCGAGCAGCAGCTTCCCGGCCCAGCTCGCCAGGATCACCAGCTGGGCGGTGCTCGGCTCCAGCTTGCCGGTGAACAGCACCATGACCGCGGTGGCCAGGATGAACCCGCCGCCGATGGACGAGCCGAGCAGCGCGCCCCAGAGCCCGGCGGTGCCCGCGAGCGCGGTGGCCAGCGCCACCGACAGCACCAGCAGCGCACCGAGGCCGATCACCCCGTACCGCAGCGCGGCGCGCATCGGCGCGTCGGGACCTGGTTCGGTGCGGGGCGCGGAAGTCACGGGGGCGACTCTACCGAAGGCGGGTCAGTGCTCGGCCCGCTGGCGCTGCCTTATGCCGGGCACGGCCGTCACCACCAGCGCGAACACCAGCCCGCCCGCCATCAGCAGCACGACGAGGCGGCGGTCCATCAGGGACGTGCCGACGGCGCCGAAGGCGAGCACGCCGACCCACAAATAGATGAGCAGCACCACCCGCCGGTGCGAGTGCCCGATCTCGAGCAACCGGTGGTGCAGGTGCATCTTGTCCGGGGTGGAGAAGCTGACCCCGGCGCGCACCCGGCGCAGGATGGCGAGCAGCAGGTCGAGCACCGGAATGAACATGACCGCACCGACCAGCAGCAGCGGCGAGAGCAGGCCGACGAAGTCGCGCGGGCCGTACCCGGTGAGCGGGATCCGGCCGGAGGCGCCGGTGGAGACGGCGGCCAGCATCAGCCCGATCAGCATGGAGCCCGAGTCGCCCATGAAGATCTTGGCCGGCTGGAAATTGTGCGGAAGGAAGCCGAGGCAGCCGCCGGCCAGCGCGGCCGCGAGCAGCGCGGGCGGGTAGGTGTTCACGTCGCCGCCCTGCTCGTAGAGCAGCCCGACGGAGAACACGAAGACGGCGACGGCGCAGATCAGCCCGAGCCCGGCGGCGAGACCGTCCAGCCCGTCGACGAAGTTCATCGCATTGATCAGGGTGACGCTGACCGCGACGGTCACCAGCCCGCCCTGCAGCGCGTCCAGCACGACGGTGGTGTTGCCGAACGGGTTGTAGACCACATACCAGCTCAGCCCCATCACGGCCATCACCCCGGCCGCGGTGACCTGGCCGGCGAACTTGGTCAGCGCGTCCAGCCCCCAGCGGTCGTCGACGATACCGACGACGACGATGATGGTCGCCGCGACCAGCACCGCGGGAATGTCCGGCGCGTAGTCGAAACCGCGTCGGAGCGCGGGCAACTGGTGTGCGAAGAGCACCGCGGCCACGACGCCGATGTACATGCCGACGCCGCCCATCCGCGGGATCGGCTTGATGTGCACGTCGCGGTCGCGCGGAACGGCGACCGCGCCGAAGGCGATCGCCAGCACCCGGATGCCGCCGGTGGCGAGGAAGGTGACGGTGGCGGAGACGAGCAGCACGAGCACGAGCTCGCGCAGGGGGACAACAGCGCCCGAACCGATCATCGGTGAGTTCGAACCCCCGGCTACCGGGAGACGGGGCTGCCGAGCGCCTCCGGCGACATGCCGAGCACCTCGGCGATATCGGCCACGGAGACGGCGCCCTCGCGCAGCACGCGCGGCTGGTCGGCGGTCAGGTCGACGATGGTGGAGGCCACCGCGTGGTCGGCGGGGCCGCCGTCCAGGTACACCCCGATCAGCTCGCCGAGCTGCTCGCGGGCCTGCGCGGCGGTGGTGGCCGGCGGCTGCCCCGAGACGTTGGCGCTGGAGACCGCGAGCGGCCCGATCTCGCGCAGCAGCTCCAGCGCCACCGGGTGCAGCGGCATCCGCAGCATGACGGTGCCTCGGGTGTCGCCGAGATCCCAGGCCAGCGACGGCGCCTGCTGCACCACCAGGCTGAGCCCGCCCGGCCAGAAGGCCTGGATCAGCTCGCGCGCCTGCGGGCGGACCGAGAAGACCAGGCCGTCGATGGTGTTCCAGGAGCCGACGAGCACCGGCACCGGCATGTCGCGCCCGCGCCGCTTGGCGGCGAGCAGGGCGGCGACGGCCGAGGAGTCGAAGGCGTCGGCGGCGAGGCCGTAGAGGGTGTCGGTCGGCAGCACGACCAGGCGCCCGGATTTCAGCGCGCTGGTCGCCGCGGTCAGCCCGGCCGCGCGCGAATCGGGATCCGCGCAGTCGTAGACGGTACTCACGGACCCCATCCTGTCACGCGCCTTCCGCCCGGCTCAGCCACGGGTCGCGGTGACGAAGCGGGGGCGGTCCGCGAGGTCGCGGTGCTCGGTGGTCGCGGTGTAACCGGCGGCGGTGAACAGCGCCGCGACCTGCGCGCCGTGCGAATCGTCGTGCTCGACGCCCGCCGCGGCGCCCGGGCGGAGCAGGCGGGTGATCGTGGGCAGCATGGCGCGGATGACGCGGAGGCCGTCCGCGCCGCCGAACAGGGCGAGCGGCGGATCGTGTTCGGCCACTTCGGGATCGAGTTCGGCGTCGTCGGGCACGTAGGGCGGGTTGGCGACCAGCAGGTCGACCCGGTCGTTCAGCTCGGTGAGGGTGTCGGCGGCGGTGACGTCGCCCGCGTACAGCGTGATCGGGGTGTCGCCCGCGGCGGCCGTGGCATCGGCGTTGCGCCGGGCCCAGGTGAGCGCGGCGGGGTCCAGTTCGACCGCGTGCACGGCGGCGTCCGGGCGGGCGTTGGCCAGGGCAAGGGCAAGGGCGCCGGAGCCGGTGCAGAGGTCGACGATCGTCGGGGCGTGCACGGATTCCAGCTGGGCCAGGGCCCAGGCGAAGAGCAGTTCGGTCTCCGGGCGGGGGACGAAGACGCCGGGGCCGACGGCGAGGTCGATGCGGCCCATGGGGGCCGTGCCGGTGAGGTGCTGCAGCGGAATGCGGCGCGCGCGCCGCTCGACCAGCTCGCGGTAGCGCTCGACCTGCTCGGGTTCGAGCAGGGGCGCCAGTGCGAGCCGCGAGCGCTCGATTCCGAGCACGTGCGCGGCCAGCGACTCCGCGTCGAAACGCGGACTCGGCACCCCGGCATCGGCGAGCCGCTCGGTGGCGGCCTTGGTCTCGGTACGGAGGGGAACGCGGCTCACGCCGCCACTCTGCCGCACCCGGACCCACCGCCCTTCGACCGGGGCCGTGGCGTCCGGCATGCGGCGCCGCGGTTACTCCGCCGCCATCCGCGCTTCGCGATCCGCCTTGCCGAGGGCATCCAGAACGGCGTCGAGCTCACCGTCGAGGACGGCGTCCAGGTTGTGCGCCTTGAAGCCGATGCGGTGATCGGTGATCCGGTTCTCCGGGAAGTTGTAGGTGCGGATCCGCTCGGAGCGGTCCACCGTGCGGATCTGCGCCGCCCGCCCTGCGGCCGACTCCTGCTCCGCCTGCTCCTCGGCCAGCGCCTGCAGCCTGGCCGCGAGCACCTGCATGGCGCGCGCCTTGTTCTGCAGCTGCGAACGCTCGTTCTGGCAGGTCACCACGATGCCGGTGGGCAGGTGGGTGAGGCGGACCGCGGAGTCGGTGGTGTTGACCCCCTGGCCGCCCTTGCCGGAGGAGCGGTAGACGTCGACCCGCAGGTCGGTCTCGTCGATCTGCACCTGCTCGACCTCGTCCGGCTCCGGGTAGATCAGCACGCCGGCGGCCGAGGTGTGGATCCGGCCCTGCGATTCGGTGACCGGCACCCGCTGCACCCGGTGCACCCCGCCCTCGAACTTGAGCCGCGACCACACACCGTCGCGCGCCGGGTCCCTGCTCTTGATCGACAGCGTGGCGTCCTTGTAGCCGCCCAGATCGGACGGGGTGGCGTCGAGCACCTCGACCCGCCAGCCGTGCCGCTCGGCGTAGCGCAGGTACATCCGGGCCAGGTCGGAGGCGAAGAGCGCGGACTCCTCGCCGCCCTCCCCCGACTTGAGCTCGAGGACCACGTCGTCGCCGTCGTGCGGGTCGCGCGGGGCGAGCAGGTCGGCGAGCGTGCGCTCCAGCTCCTCCACCTGCGCGCGCAGCTCGGGCACCTCGGCGGCGAAGGAGGCGTCGTCGGCGGCCAGCTCCTCGGCGGCCCCCAGGTCGTCGCGGGCGGCCGTCAGCTTGCGGTAGGTGCTCATGACCGGCGCCAGCTCGGCGAAGCGCTTGCCCACGCGGCGCGCGGCGCCCGGGTCGTTGTGCAGCGCCGGATCGGAAAGCCGGCTCTCCAGCCCCGCGTGCTCGGCCAGGATGTCGTCGATCGCGGACGGTTGCGTCACGGTGCTTCCTTCATCGAATCGGGTGCCCACAAAACACCGACGCCCGGCCTGCTCGCGCAGGGCCGGGCGTCGGAGTGATCGCTAGTTGGCGTCGGCTTCGGCATCCGCCTTCTTGCCCGCGCGCTTGCCGTAGCGGGCCTCGAAGCGGGCCACGCGGCCGCCGGTGTCCAGGATCTTCTGCTTGCCGGTGTAGAAGGGGTGGCACTGCGAGCAGACCTCGACGTTGATCTGCCCCGACTCCTTGGTGCTCTTGGTCTGGAAGGTGTTACCGCAACCGCAGACGACGGTGGTGTCGACGTAGGTGGGGTGGATTCCTGCCTTCATGGGTGTCCTCTCGAAATGGTCGCCGGGTCGCCGACGAGCGTCGACGTGAACCGGAACCGACTAGGCGGGAGCCCTGCTCGAGCGAGCAGGCGCAACAGCCGCTCAGTATGCCAGAGCAGCCCTTACGCTCCCAAAACGCCTCCGGCAGGCAGTTCATTCCCGGCAGTCGGGTAGTGCGCTACTCGGGACTTCGGTGCGGTGCGGCCCCTAGATTCGAACGGCGATGTCAGCCGCCGAATCCGAAGGAGGGAACGTGACCGTACGTGGCGCCGCCCTCGTTCTCGCGCTGCTCGCCGTCCTCGCGGCCGCGGGCGCGCTCGCACTGCCCGCGGAGGGGTACGAGACCGCGCCCGCCCCCGCGGTGCGGGTAGCCGAGGCCGCCGCGGTCCAGCCGGACCCCGGCCCCGCCGCCGTGATCACGGCCTTCCTGGTGGCGGGCGCCGCCGGGATCGGGGCGCTCTTCTTCGCCCCGCCCGGAGACCGCGAACGGGGGCCCCGCCGCAGCGGAACCCCCGTCCGGGAACACGTCAGCTCACTCGTCGAGTGCGCCCGGCGCGGTCTTGCTCACCTGCATGAGGAACTCCAGGTTGTTCCTCGACTTCTTCAGGCGGTCGATCAGCAGGTCGATCGCCTGGTGCGAGTCCAGCCCGGAGAGCACGCGGCGCAGCTTGTGCAGCACGGCCGCCTCGTCGGGGCTCAGCAGTAGCTCGTCCTTGCGGGTGCCGGACGGGTTGACGTCGACCGCGGGGAACACCCGGCGCTCGGCGATCTTCCGGTCCAGCTTGAGCTCGGCGTTGCCGGTGCCCTTGAACTCCTCGAAGATCACCGTGTCACCGGTCGAGCCGGTCTCCACCATGGCGGTGGCGATGATCGTGAGCGAGCCGCCGTTCTCGATGTTGCGCGCGGCGCCGAGGAAACGCTTCGGCGGGTAGAGCGCGGTCGAGTCGACACCGCCGGAGAGGATCCGGCCGGAGGCGGGCGAGGAGTTGTTGTAGGCGCGGCCGAGGCGGGTGATCGAGTCGAGCAGCACCACCACGTCCTTGCCCATCTCCACCAGGCGCTTGGCCCGCTCGATGGCGAGTTCGGCGACCGAGGTGTGATCGCTCGGCGGCCGGTCGAAGGTCGAGGCGATGACCTCGCCCTTCACCGAGCGCTGCATGTCGGTGACCTCTTCCGGACGCTCGTCGACCAGCACCACCATGAGGTAGCACTCGGGGTTGTTGGTCGCGATCGCGTTGGCGATGTCCTGCAGGATCGTGGTCTTGCCCGCCTTCGGCGGCGACACGATCAGCGCGCGCTGGCCCTTGCCGATCGGCATGATCATGTCGATCACCCGGGTGGTCAGCTTGTTCGGCTGGGTCTCCAGCCGGAGCCGCTGATTCGGGTAGAGCGGGGTCAGCTTGCCGAACTCGGGGCGCCGCTTGGCCGCCTCGACGTCGCCGCCGTTGACGGTGTCCAGCCGGACCAGCGGGTCGAACTTCTGCCGCTGGTTGGCCTGCTCGCCGTCGCGCGGCGCGCGGACCGCGCCGGTGATGGCGTCGCCGCGGCGCAGCCCGTTCTTGCGCACCAGGTTCATCGAGACGTAGACGTCGCTCTGCCCGGCCAGGTACCCGGAGGTGCGGACGAAGGCGTAGTTGTCCAGCACGTCCAGGATGCCCGCGACCGGCTGCAGTACGTCGTCGTCGCGCAGCTCCGGCTCGCGGGTCTCGCCGCCGAGGCCGCCGCCGGTGCCGCCGTCGCGGTCACGGCCGCGCCTGCGCTCCCGGAAGCGCCTGCCCCGCCTGCCGCCGCGGCCCTCGTCGTCGTCGCCACCGCGGTTGTCGTTGCCGCGATCGCCGCGGGCGTCGCCGCCACGGTTGTCGCCGCCACGGCTGTCGTTACGGCTGTCGCTCCGGGCGTCGCCGCCGCGGTTGTCGCCGCCACGGCTATCGTTGCGGTTCTCCCCGCCCCGGTTGTCCCCGCCACGGCTGTCGTTACGGCTGTCCCCGCCGCGGCTGTCGCTGCCCCGGTTCTCGCTGCCACGGCCGTTCTGGCCGCGGCGGCCGCGGTCGCCCTGGTCGCCGTCGGAATCCGCGCTGTTGCCGCGGGGCTCGCCCTGCGCCTCGCCACCGGAGCGCGCCTGGTCACGGCCGCGCCGCTGCCTGCCGCGGCCGCGCTGCGAGCCGTCCCGGCCGGAGTCGTCGCCGGAGTCGGCACCGTCGGCGTTCCTGCCGTCGGAGGCGTCGCCGTTGCGCGGCGTGTCGTTCTTCGGAGCATCGCTCCGGACCGCATCGGCCTTCGGCGCATCGCCCTGCGGCGCGTCGTTCTTGGGCGCGTCCGTCCGACCGGCATCCGCGGGCGTCTCCGCCTGCGGCGCGGCACCCTGGGGCGCCTGCACCGCGGGCGCGGCCGCCTCTGGCGCCGCGACCTCGGCCGGGGCGACGTCGAGCGTCGCCTGCACGGCCTTGCCCCGGCCCCGGCGCGGCTCGGCGGGAGCCTCGGCCGCGGGGTCGGCTGCCTGCGTCTTCTCGGACTTGGCGGACTTCTCGGCGCGGGCGGGCTTCTCGGCCTTCGGCGCCGGAGCGGATCCACCGGCCTGATTCGCCTTGATGGCGGCGATCAGATCTCCCTTGCGCATGCCCGAGGTGCCTCGGATACCGAGCTCCCCGGCCAGCGCGCGCAACTGCGGCAACAACATTCCAGTCAGCCCCGATCGTGCGACGTCGGTATTCTCGCTCAGAGTCGAAATCTGCCCGGAGTCACTTTCGCGGCCGCCCGGGGAGCTTGGGTTGGATTCCACCCCGGGTGTCGCGAGCAGGTCCGTATCTGTCACGGAAATCCTTTCCTTCCCTCGAGTGCCGTGTGCTGATTCGAGGGTTCGTTCCGCAGCCCGGGCACTGTGCCGAGCCGGGATTGTGCCGTATCGCCTGCCCGCCGGACCGGCGGCTCGACCACCAGGGGCGCCACCGATGGTGAAAGGTGGGAGAGATCATTCCAGTTGCAGCGGCTGCGCAGCACCTCCATGGAGTGGAGGTTCGAGGCCGGAGCCCGCTGGAGCGATTGCCCTGATGAAGCACCGGCGTCTGATGCGCACGATGTACGGACATCCCCAGGATAGCTGGCCGGTGTGAAACTCGGCAAGACGGACTCGCCGTCAGCCGGCCAGCACTCCCTCGGCGACCCCCGGCTCCAGCACCCGGAGCCCGTCGGCGGCCGCCTGCTCGCGCAGTTCGTCGGGGAAACCGCTGGTCGTGAGGGCGAGCACGGTCGGACCCGCCCCGGAGACGGTGGCCGCGATCCCGGCCTCCCGCAACCGCGCGATCCAGGCCGTGGTGAGCGGGAGCGCGGGCGCCCGCTGCCCCTGGTGCAGCCGGTCCGCGGTGGCGGGCAGCAGCAGGTCGGGGCGCTGGGTGAGCGCGACGACGGCGAGCGCGGCCCGGCTCACGTTGAAGGCGGCGTCGCCGTGCGGCACCGTCTCCGGCAGCAGCCCGCGGGTGTGCGCGGTGGAGGAGCGCTCCTGCGGGATCAGCACCACCGGGCGCAGCGTCGCGTGCGGCTCCAGACGGACGGCCCGGTACGAGCGCACCTCGCCCGCAGGGGCCGATTCCGTCCAGGAGACCACGATGCCGCCGAGCACGCTGGCCGCTGCGTTGTCCGGGTGGCCCTCGAACTCCGAGGCCAGCTGCACCAGCCGGTCCGGGCCGACGGCCAGCGCCGGGTCGAACCGAGCTGCCAGCGCGCAACCAGCCGCCAGCCCGCCGACCACGGCGGACGCCGACGAGCCGAGCCCGCGGGAGTGCGGAATGGCGTTGCGGCACACCACGTCGAGGCCGTCCGCCCAGACCCCCGCCGCCTCCAGGCCGCGCTCGATCGCGCGGACCACGAGATGCGAAGGGCCCCACGGCACGTCGTCGGCGCCCTCGCCCTCGACCCGGACGCTCAGCCCGGTAGCCGTTGTGCGCACCTCGATCTCGTCGTAGATGCCGAGCGCCATGCCGAGCGAGTCGAAGCCCGGGCCGAGGTTGGCGGTGGAGGCCGGGACGCGGGCGGTCGCCGTCAGCTCGGCCGGCAGGGTCCTCGTCAGCACCTGGCTGTCGCGCGGGGTCACCGTCAGGCCAGCTCGAGTTCGGCCGCGACCCGGATCGGGTCGACCGCGATCGCCTGCACCTCCGGCATGCCCGCCAGCGCGGTGTCCGGGTCCTTCAGGCCGTTGCCGGTGACCGTGCAGACCACGGTGAGCCCCGGCTCCAGCCAGCCGTCGGCGCGGGCCGCGAGCAGCCCGGCGACGCTGGCCGCCGACGCGGGCTCGACGAAGACGCCCTCGCGCGCCGCCACCAGCCGGTACGCCGCCAGGATCTCGTCGTCGGTGGCGGCCCGGAAGGCCCCGCCGGACTGCTCCTTGGCCTCCACCGCGCCGTTCCAGGAGGCGGGGGCGCCGATCCGGATGGCGGTGGCGATGGTCTCCGGATCCTTCACCGGCGCGCCGTTGACCAGTGGCGCGGCGCCCGCGGCCTGCACGCCGAGCATGCGCGGCAGCCCGGCGGTGACGCCGTCGGCGTAGTACTCCCGGTACCCGCGCCAGTAGGCGGTGATATTGCCCGCGTTGCCGACCGGGAGCGCGTGCACGTCCGGGGCGCGGCCGAGCACGTCGCAGATCTCGAAGGCGGCGGTCTTCTGCCCCTCGATCCGCGCCGGGTTCACCGAATTCACCAGCCCGACCTGGGGAAACTCCGAGGTCACCTTGCGGGCCAGCTCCAGGCAGTCGTCGAAGTTGCCCTGCACCTGGATGATCTTCGCGCCGAGCATGACGGCCTGGGCCAGCTTGCCCATGGCGATCTTCCCCTGCGGGATCAGCACCGCGCAGTGCAGCCCGGCCCTGCTCGCGTAGGCCGCGGCCGAGGCGGAGGTGTTGCCGGTGGAGGCGCAGAGCACCGCCCGCTGCCCGCGGTACTTGGCATCGGTCATGGCCATGGTCATGCCGCGGTCCTTGAACGAGCCGGTCGGGTTGGCGCCCTCGACCTTCAGGTACACCTCGCACCCGGTTAGCTCGGAGAGGTGCGGAGCGGGCACCAGCGGGGTGCCGCCCTCCAGCAGCGTGACCGGCTCCCAGTCGGCCGCGCCGGCGAGCCGGTCGCGGTAGGCCGCGATCAGGCCGGGCCAGCGGGAGTGCACCCCTGCCTGCGGTGCGACGCCAGTCGTACTCATTCCTCGGTGCCTTCCAATCTCAGGACGCTGGTGACCGATGTGACGGAATCCATCTCCGCCAGTGCGGCGACGGTGTCCGCCAGCGCCGACTCCAGCGCGTGGTGGGTGACGACCACCAGGCGCGCAAGCTCGCCGTGCCCGCCCTGACGGACCGTCGAGATGCTCACCCCGTGTGCGGCGAATTCGCCCGCGACCTTCTGCAGAACCCCCGGCCGGTCTTCGACCTGCAGGTTCACGTGGTATCGGGTGGGCGTGTCGCCGATCGGCGCGATCGGTAGCTCAGCATAAACCGATTCGCCCGGCGCGCGACCGCCGTAGAACTTGTTCCTGGCCGCCATGACGAGATCGCCGAGCACGGCGGACGCGGTCGGCGCGCCGCCCGCGCCCTGGCCGTAGAACATCAGCCGCCCCGCGGCCTCGGCCTCGACGACCACCGCGTTGAAGGCGCCGCTCACGGTGGCCAGCGGGTGCTTGCGCGGGATGAGCGCCGGGTAGACCCGCACCGAGACCCGCTCTTTGCCGCCGTCCGCGGGCGCGGGCTCGCCGGGAGCCTCCGGCACCCGCTCGCAGATGGCGAGCAGTTTGACGGTGCAGTTGACCGCCGACGCCGTCTCCAGGTCCTCGGCCGTGATCTTGGCGATCCCCTCGCGGTACACGTCCGCGGCAGTGACCCGGGTGTGGAAGGCGAGCGTGGCCAGGATGGCGGCCTTGGCGGCGGCGTCGTACCCCTCGACGTCCGCGGTGGGGTCGGCCTCGGCGTAGCCGAGCCTGGTCGCCTCGGCGAGCGTCGCCGAGTAGTCGGCGCCGGTCTCGTCCATGGCGGAGAGGATGAAGTTGGTGGTGCCGTTCACGATGCCGACCACGCGGTTCACCCGGTCGCCCGCGAGCGATTGGATGAGCGGGCGCACCACCGGGATGGCGCCCGCCACCGCCGCCTCGAAGTACAGGTCGGCGCGGCTGCGCTCGGCCGCCGCGGCGAGCTCGCCGGTGTAGTCGGCGAGCAGCGCCTTGTTCGCGGTGACCACCGACTTGCCCGCGTTCAGCGCGGCCAGGATGAGCCGGCGCGGCGGGTCGATGCCGCCGATCACCTCGACCACCACGTCGACGTCGTCCCGCGCGACCAGCGCGTCGGGGTCGGTGGTGAGCAGCTCGGCGGGGATCCCGCGGTCGGAGATGCTCCGCACCGCGACGCCGCGCAGCACCACCGGGGCGCCGACCCTGGCGCGCAGGTCGTCGGCGTGATCGCGCAGGATGCGCACCACCTCGGTGCCGACATTGCCCATGCCGAGCACGGCCACCCCGATCGGCCGATCGGGCCCCCACCCGGCCTGCGGTACTCCGGTCATGGTTCCACCTCCGTATCGATGCGCCGGGCACCCCGCGCCTGGACTGTGGCGCGGGGCGCGCGGACGCGCGTCATCAGACCTCCAGCGAGAGCAGGTCCGCGATCGTCTCGCGGCGCAGCACCAGCCGCGCTTCGCCGTCGCGAACGGCGACGACGGCGGGCCTGGTCAGCTGGTTGTAGCGGCTGGACATCGAGTAGCAGTAGGCGCCGGTGGCGGCGACGGCCACCAGGTCGCCCGGGCCCGCGTCGGCGGGCATCCAGGTATCGCGGATCACGATATCGCCGCTCTCGCAGTGCTTTCCGACCACCCGGGCGACCACCGCGGGCGCGTCGGACGAGCGCGAGACCAGCCTGCAGTCGTAGTCGGCCTGGTAGAGCGCGGGGCGGATGTTGTCGCTCATGCCGCCGTCGACGCTCACGTAGCGCCTGCGCTGCCCGCCCTCCAGCGAGACGTCCTTGATCGTGCCGACCTCGTAGAGCGTGACGGTGCCCGGCCCGGCGATGGCGCGGCCCGGCTCGACCGCGATGGTCGGCACCGCGAGCCCGGCGCGGGCCGCCTCGGCCACCACCAGCTCGCGCAGCTTGGCGGCGAACTCGTCCAGCGGCGGCGGGTTGTCCGTCGGCAGGTACGAGATGCCGAGGCCGCCGCCGAGGTCGAGCGTGGCGATCCGCGCGGTGCGCTCGGCGCCGAACTTGTCGACGGCGTCCCTGAGCAGCCCGAGCATGCGCCGCGCGGCGATCTCGAAGCCGTCGATCTCGAAGATCTGCGAGCCGATGTGGCTGTGCAGCCCGACCAGCCGCAGGTTGTCCGCCTCGAAGACCCGGGCCAGCGCCTCCATGGCGTCGCCGCCCGCGATCGAGAAGCCGAACTTCTGGTCCTCGTGCGCGGTCGAGATGTACTCGTGCGTGTGCGCCTCGACCCCGACGGTGACCCGGACCAGCACGTCCTGCACGGTGCCCGCGCGGCCGGCGACCGTCTCCAGCCGCTCGATCTCGATCAGCGAGTCGACCACGACGTGCCCGACCCCGGCGGCCACCGCCGACTCCAGCTCGGCGACCGACTTGTTGTTGCCGTGCAGCGCGATCCGGTGCGCCGGGAAGCCCGCGTTCAGCGCGACGGCGAGCTCGCCGCCGGAGCAGACGTCGAGCGAGAGCCCCTCGTCCCGGATCCAGCGCGCGATCTCGCCGCAGAGGAACGCCTTCGAGGCGTAGTGCACGCGGGCGTCCGGGCCGAAGGCGCGCACCATGTCGCGGCAGCGGGAGCGGAAGTCGTCCTCGTCCACCACGAAGAGCGGGGTGCCGAACTCGCTCGCCAGCTCGTCCACCCGGACCCCGGCCAGGCTGACGACGCCGTCCGCGCCGCGCTCGGCGTTGCGCGGCCAGACGTGCGCGGGCAGGTCGATCATGACGCTCGGGTCGGCCGGGCGCTGCGGCAGGTTCGGCGAGTTCGGGATCTCGGAGGCGTGCCGGGGTCCGGCGGGATGGGCGCTCATCGTGCTTCCTTCCAGGCCGCGCGGTGCGCGCCGTCGACGGGGGTGGTCACATCCGCTCCGGGGCGGTGACGCCGAGCAGCCCGAGGCCGTTGGCGAGCACCTGCCTGGTCGCGTTCACCAGCACCAGGCGGGCGGCGTTGGTCGGCGAGACCGGCTCGTCGCCGAGCGGGAGCACCCGCAGGTTCTTGTTGGTCTGGAACCGGTGGTAGGCGCCGGCCAGCTCCTCGAGGTAGCGGGCGACGCGGTGCGGCTCGCGCAGCCCGGCCGCGCTGCCGAGCACCCGCGGGTACTCGCCGATGGTGCGGATCAGCTCGCCCTCCTCGTCGGCGGTGAGCAGCGCGAGATCGGGGGTCACCTCGGCGAAGCCGAACTCCGCCGCGTTGCGCCCGATCGAGGCGGTGCGGGCGTGCGCGTACTGCACGTAGTACACCGGGTTCTCGGCGCTCTGGCTGGTCCACAGGTTCAGGTCGATGTCGATGCTCGAGTTCACCGAGCTGCGCACCAGCGAGTACCTGGCGGCATCGACGCCGATCGCCTCGACCAGGTCGTCCAGGGTGACGACGGTGCCCGCGCGCTTGCTCATCTTCACGGCCTGGCCGTCGCGGACCAGGTTCACCATCTGGCCGATCAGCACCTCGACGGTGGCCGGGTCGTCACCGAATGCCGCCGCTGCCGCCTTCAGCCTGCCGATGTAGCCGTGGTGGTCCGCGCCGAGCATGTAGATGCACAGGTCGAAGCCGCGGGCCCGCTTGTCCTGGAAGTAGGCGATGTCACCGGCGATGTAGGCGGAGTTGCCGTCGCTCTTGATGACGACGCGGTCCTGGTCGTCGCCGTAGGCGGAGCTGGCGATCCACCAGGCGCCGTCCTTCTCGTACAGGTCGCCGGAGTTCTTGAGGGTGTTCACCGCGCGCTCCACCGCGCCGGAGGCGAACAGCGAGGACTCGTTGAAGTAGACGTCGAAGTCGGTGCCGAAGTCGTGCAGGGCCTGCCTGATCTGCGCGAACATCAGCTCGACGCCCTCGCGCCTGAACAGCTCCAGCCGCTCCCGCTCGGGCAGCTCGGCTGCGCCGGGGTGCGCGGCGGTGATCTGCGCGGCGATCTCGCCGATGTAGGCGCCCGCGTACCCGTTCTCCGGGGTAGGGGCGCCGGTGGCGGCGGCGACCAGGGACTGCGCGAAGCGGTCGATCTGCGCGCCGTTGTCGTTGAAGTAGTACTCGCGGGTGACGTCGGCGCCCTGCGCGGCCAGGATCCGGCCCAGCGCGTCGCCGACCGCGGCCCAGCGGGTGCCGCCGAGATGGACCGGCCCGGTCGGGTTCGCGGAGACGAACTCCAGGTTGATCCTGGTGCCGGCGAGCGCCTGCGCGGTGCCGTAACCGGAGCCCGCGGCGAGCACCTGCTCGAGGATCGCACCCTGCGCCGAAGCGGCCAGCCGGATGTTCAGGAAGCCCGGTCCGGCGACCTCGGCCGAGGCCACCCCATCGGCCGCGGAAAGCGCCTCGGCCAGCCACGATGCCAGGTCGCGCGGGGCCACCCCGGCAGGCTTCCCGACGCGCATCGCCAGATTCGTGGCATAGTCGCCGTGTTCGGGATTACGGGGACGCTCCACGGTGACCTCGTCGGGCAGCAGAGCGGGATCGAGCCCGCGTTCGACGAGCACCTTCGCCGCGGTACCGCGAAGGAGATCTGCAAGGTCAGCTGGAGTCACGAGTCTCTATCCTATGGTCTCGGCGGGTGTGCACCGCAGGTGGGCACCGCGCGGCCACGCCCATTTCCGTCACGTCGAAAGAAGCACAGCGAGCGATGCCGAGTAGTAACGCCCCGAGGTCGTCCGGTGCCTCCAAGTCGGCGAAAGCCGTCCGCGCCGCCGGGAAGGTCGCACCGTCAGGCAAGGGTGGTGACCGCAGAGGCGGCGGTGGATCCGGCGGCCTGCAGAAGCGGCAGATCCCCTGGATGACGATCGGCGCGGCCGCGGTCATTGTCGCACTCGTCGGCGCCCTCGCCTACAACCTGGTCCCCAAGTACCAGGAGCAGGCCGAACTCGACCGATTCACCCCCAGCGCCGAGCGCCAGGACCCGTCGGACCAGATCGACGGCGTCGTCAAGCAGGAGTACCCGGCCGGGCTGCACATCGGCCCGACCCAGCGCGTCGCCTACGACAAGACGCCCGCCTTCGGCGGCCCGCACGACTCCTCCTGGGCCACCTGCACCGGCGTCGTCTACGACAAGGCGCTGCGCACCGAGAACGCGGTGCACTCGCTGGAGCACGGCGCGGTCTGGATCGCCTACAACCCCGACAAGGTGGACAGCGCGGGCGTCGAGACGCTCGCCGCCAAGGTCGAGGGCAAGCCGTACACCCTGATGTCGCCGTTCCCCGGCCTCGACGCCGCCGTCTCGCTGCAGTCCTGGGGGCACCAGCTCAAGGTGGACAGCGCCGACGACAAGCGGATCAACCAGTTCATCACCGCGCTGCGGCTGAACAACTACACCTACCCCGAGGTCGGCGCCGACTGCTCCACCATCGCCTTCGACACCGACAACCCGCCGCCCTTCGACCCCACCCCGCCCGGTCCCGACGCGGTGCCCATGGACGGCGCCGGGCTGGTGCCCGACCAGGGTGAGCTCGGCGGCGGGCTGCCCGGCGGCATTCCCGGGCTGCCCGGGATGCCGGGCAACGAGTTCCCGGTGCCGGGCACGCCCGGCGTGCCGCAGTGAGCGGGGAGTCCGACACAGCGGAGCGCTCGGCGACCGAGCGCCCGGATTCGCTGGCGGGCCAGTTCCGCCGCCAGCGCACCGCGCTGCTGGTGTTCGGCGTGCTCGGCGCGATGCTCATCGGCTTCGCGCTGGGCGCGCTGGCCCGGCTCCCCCTCGACGGCCCCCGCCAGCCCGACCCCGGCCCGGTAGACGTCGGATTCCTGCAGGACATGTCGGCGCACCACGCGCAGGCCGTCGAGATGGCGGGCGTCCTGCTCGTCCGCAGCACCGACACCGACGTGCGCCGGCTCGCCTACGACATCCTCACCACCCAGCAGAACCAGGTCGGCCGCATGCAGGGCTGGCTGCAGCTGTGGGGTGAACCCGCCCAGAGCACCGACGGGCACATGGGCTGGATGACCTCGCCCGAAGGGGGGCACTCGCACGGCGGCTCTTCGTCCGCGGCCGCTCCCGTGGCGGTGATGCCCGGCATGGCTTCGCAGGAAGAACTCGCCAGCCTGCGCCAAGCCGTCGGCCCCGGCCTCGACACCCTCTTCCTGCAGCTCATGCTCCGGCACCACCAGGGCGGCCTCGAGATGATCCGCTACGCCGCCGACCACGCCGAGACCACACCGGTCCGCAGCCTGGCCGGGACCATGGTGCAGACCCAGGAGGGCGAATCCCAGCTCATGAGCGGCATGCTCGCCGCCCGCGGCGCGAAACCCCTGCCCCTCAACTGACGTTTTGGCGGGGTGGCGAGCCATGCGTTACGCTTCATCCCGCTATCCCGCCCTCGTAGCTCAGGGGATAGAGCGTCTGCCTCCGGAGCAGAAGGCCGCAGGTTCGATTCCTGCCGAGGGCACAAGCCGAAGGCCCCGCACCAGCGCGTTCGCTGGTGCGGGGCCTTCGTCGTCCGAGCGGTCAGCCGGCGTCGATGACACAACCTCCCCCGAAGTCGGTGCCGCCTCGCGCGGTGCGGCGTCCTGGGAATGGGTGTAGACGCAGGCGGTGATACTGGCGTCCGCGTGTCCGAGCCATGCCCTGAACACTGCCAGCGGGACATTGCGAAGGTGCATCAGGAGCGACGAAGGTCATGCAGCTGGATGTGGCGCCCCCCGGCCCGCTTCACCGCTGCGTCCACTGACGCGTCAGCGTGTCCAGGTGGTAGGCGTGCCGTCCTCGTTGCAGGCGACGAAATCGCCGTCCCGATACGCCTTCCCAATTGCAGCCGATCGGCCGCCTGACGCCGACGAGCTCGCCGCAGCACCTCTACCATCTCCGAGTCCACAGGCGGGGCGCGAACCACAGTCTCCATCTTCGGATCGTTCTCCACCCCCGTCCCGCCCTCCGAGGCGCGGCCGATGTGGACCAACAGCGTCCGGCGTTCCAGATCGACCCCGCTCCACCTCAGCCCGCCCAGCTCACCCCGGCGACGCCCGCACAGCGCTAGAAACCACAGGTGCCCGCCCGGTCGTTCTTAAGGCTCGCCAGCAGCCGCGACACCTCGTTCGAGGTGTAGGTCACCGGCTTTGGCTTTCAGCTTGACCGCGCGACGTTGTGGGCGAGCAACTTCCGCTCGATCGCGTACTCCAGCACCATCGAGGTCGTCTCGATGCTCCGCCTAGAGCGACCGCACCGCCCACTACCGTCGGACTCGCCCTTCGCCGTCACCGTGCCGCCCTTCTTGAGCCCGGCGACCATGCCCGTCAAGGGGCGGCACCGCGCGCCACCCACTCGCCGCCGTGCGGCGACGCGCAGCGCTCTCTTTGCAGGCTGCATTCGCGGCGCGTCGGCGCCTCGGCCACGCGTTTCGGCCTCAGTCCCTTGCTGGCCGTCCTCAGCAACATCCGAACGGTGCTGGGCACGTCGTCTGCCGTCTCCGGCTCACCTCCCGCAGTTACATGCAAGCGCAAGTATGGATCCGGTCGACCTACTGCCGTTTCCTATCAAGACCAGGAGTACGTCCAAATCATTCCGTCGTGCCAGATCATCCGAAACGTCGGGCGATTGATGCAATATGTCGCGCACCCGATACCTCAACGGTCGAGCTGCCTTCCCGGCAATACACACGATCGCCTACGTAAGACATATCAGACTGCTGCGGAACCGATATTACAAGAATGCCCAGACCATAGTAATCATTGCTGTCGATAGCAGACAGAACATCCGACTTCAGCGGCTCGCTAAGATCAGAATTCTTGATTTCTTCCGCCCATCGCTGGAAGTATCGTTCTTGATCCTCGCCAAGCGCTTCGGCTTCGCGGAGATACCCCACAATCTGTCGATCTCCCACAGGTCGCGGAGTGATGCCGTACAGGGCTTCGATGCGCGATGCATCTGCCGGCTTGTCGGTGACTCCAATCAGCACCTGCCCCGGCCTACCATTATTGGCAATCGCGCAAATCGTTCGAATCACCTTAGGGATAACTTCCAAATCGATCCGCTTTTCGGCAGTGAGTTTCAGTATACCCTGCTTTAATTCGAAATCTGGACGCTCGACTGCCGAGTGTCGTATTAGATTATCCAGATCTACCGTGGAATGAGATCCATCAAACTGCCGCGGCTCCACATCGACAAGATGGTCCGCAATAAGCCCCTTGATTACCTTGACATTCTTACTTCTTTGCTCCGGACTAGTGGAGCCGCGACTCGTATCAATACGGTCGTCGATGTTGCTCAAACTAGCCCGAACACCGGCATAGTCAGCGATCTTTTTGCTCCCCTTAAAAAGGGATTCATGCAATGCTATAAACAGCACCGCGAAGATGGCACCGAACGCGTTGGTAGAACTCTTCTTGAACAGTATGTTCCGCAGTTTGGAGGGTTGCCCTACGGTGCAGACCTTTCTAATTTCGTCGATGCACTGCTTGAATTCTTCCGTGAACCTATCCTCGCCGTAGACTTTCAGCGCTCGCTCAAGGCGAATATTCGCCGAGGTACCTTCTTCGTATACCTGATCGAGCGCATTCTTTGACCGCTCCAAATAGGATCCACCAATGATACTCCCCGCGATATCTGCAATGCATTGCTCATCCATGCTATCGCGCAAATCTGTTGACCTAAGAATGCCATGTTCGACCCAGAATATCTCTTCAGCGGCAACCTGGTACCCATGCTTCGTCATCGGAAGGTCGATGCTAATTGAAGGCATGTTCTCAAGACCGAGAATGTCAGTAGAGGAGTCGCCACGAACTTCGCAGGCCAACTCCCTCACTAGGCGAGAGAAGTTGTTGCGCACTCCGGCCTGACGTCTCTCCTGATCGCTCAAGCGGTGTCCATAAGTGTTGATCCTACCGAATACGTCGTCAATCTCGGCTTCGGAAGCCCCGCTCATTACAGAAACGGCCATGACATAGTCCAGGAAGGTAGTCACTTCTGTTGAAGAGATCAAATCAACCCCTTCAGCAGGGCGAGTAAACTTCCCTTCGCTTTCACGCGCAGCGGCAGTTGGATGGAGACTAACGTCGAAATATCGGCCATCTGGCGTGCCGAAGGAGCATTCGATGAACGAAACCAACGCATGCAGGCGCTGTAGTCCATCGATTACTTCATAAGTCTTATCACCATTCTCAAGCTTTTCTTCGCGTTCCGCGAGCAGGAGTGCTGGAACCGGGTAGCGTCTGAGGACCGACTCAATCAGCCTTTGCTTCTCGGTGAGCGTCCAAACGAGCTTGCGCTGATAGCGGCGATTGACGAATAGCTTCCCTTCGCTGTACCAGGAGTACAAAGATTGAATCGGCTTAGGCTGAGAGTCGAGGTCGGCCACCTTGCTAGCCTGTCATAGGTCAGCGCATCACCATGCCAGCATCGCCCGCGACACGGGGACGAAGTTTCGGGGGCACTCCCAGCCCCGCAGCCGTGCCGAACCGTGACCGCGAGCGGACCCACGTCTGACTAGCCCGTCCACTTGAGATGCCTCCGCCTAGACCAGGGTAGGCGGGAGGGCGCACTGAGCCCAGCATCGGCAACGCCAATCATTGGGACCTGGCGGCATTGTGGCGAGATGCCACACGAGAGACGCAACACTCCTGCTCCCCGCGAACCTTTGCGGACCAAACGGCGAGGTGACCGGACTACAGCGACACTCCCCCGATTCCTGCAAACCGGCCTCGACCTGCCTCCGGAGCAGAAGACCGCAAGTTTGAATCCCGCCCAGGCACATCAAACCAAGCTCCAACCAGCAACAAGGCCGGTCCGCACTTGGCAAGCCCGTGGCCGCCTCCGGCAACACTCTGGCACCAACTCCGCCGGATCGGCTAATTGCCGGTCGTCTCGACGGGGCGAAAACACGCGCCTAGCCTGGATGTATGACTGCCGAGCTGGGACAACTCGTGAAGTCCGTGCGGAAACGGCGGGCGCTGACACAACAGGAATTGGCCGACCTCTCCGGAGTGAGCCTGGCGCGCATACGCCAACTCGAGACAGGCGGGCATCAGGGGGTGCGCCTCGCCACACTACGGAAGCTCGCTATTGCCCTGCGTGTGCGGACGTCGGTGCTGCAACCGGGCGGGTCCACCGATGCCGAGCACGCCAGTCCTGCCACTGCCGATGTCTGGGAACCCGTGAGACGCGCCTTGGTCGCTCCCGACCAGAATCCTTCGCACACCGATGACGAACAGCCGTCCAGTGCCGACCTAGAGGAGTCCTTGGCTGCCCTGGCAGGGCTCGATGAAGCTCATCGATACGCCGACGTTGCCGCCATGCTGCCTGGTCTGATCGCCGACGCCAACGCGCTGGGAGATGAAGGCCGGGAGGCGCGGGCGCGGGTGTTGCGGTTCACGGCGCACTCCCTGGTGCAGAATCGGCAGTTCGACACGGCGGCGCTCACTGTGGACCGGGCGGTGGACGCTGCGGCTGATCCCGAGACGGTCATGGGTGCGGTCAATGCGTTGATCTGGTCATATTTGCGGCAGGGAGATCTCAGCGCTGCACGCGAACTCGCCGAGCATTGGGCTGACGAGGTCGAGCCGCAGCGGTTCTCACGTGCGACTCCGAAGGAGTTAGCCCGCTGGGGCAAGCTCTACCTCTACATCGCCAATGTCGCGGTCCGGGACAATTCGCCCGGTACGACGGCCGATGCCCTTTCTATTGCGCGCGCCGCTGCTGTGCGGATCGGGCGGGAGGCCGTGTTCGAGCGTCTGCCACTACGTGCTTTCGGACCGGTCTCGGTGGCTCACGCTGCGGTGGAGAGCGCCGTCATTGCCGAGGAGCCGACGCGCGCACTGGCGATTGCCGAAGGGCTTCCGAAAGCAATCCCGGCAGCGAACGTCGCCGCCCGTCTCCGGCACCGGCTCGACGTAGCCAACGCACATGCTCAGTTGCGCCAGTGGCCCGAAGCGATGGGCACCCTTGCCGAACTCCGCACCGCCGCACCCGAGTGGCTGACTCAGCAGCGCTACGCCCGTGACATCGTGCAGACCGTGGTTTCGGAGCGCCGGACCCTCACGCCGGACATGCGAGAGTTGGCCGACTTCGTAAACCTGGAATACTAAGCAGCACAAGTAGTCTCGAAGCTTCTTAACGGTTTGCTGGTCATGCGCCTCGTACCGCCATATCGAAGATCAACGCCACGCTGAGAGCGTCTGCCTCGGCCCCGCCGCCGGGTGAGCCCCACAGACAAGCGAACCCGCCCACTTCCCCTGCTTGGCTGTATCCCCGGCGGCGGGTGCCTACCACCTAGCCCCCAAGTGTGGAGAGGCGCACCCCGTGCTCAGCGAGCCGATGACGTTGCTGCTCATGACCATTGCAATAGCCCTGCCCGCCGGCGTGATCCTTGCCCTGTGCCTCGTTCCCTACCCCACACAGCAGCACGAAGACGAACAGCACGAGCCACCACCGTGCCGAGTGCGCGCCCCGCGTCAGGTCGAGTTGCCGTGCTGTGGCGGTCTCAACTCAGCCTCACAGGCAAGGATCACCCGCAACGGCCGGGCCGATGTGATACCGATTTCCGTCGTCGAGCATGAATCAATGCCGGTGACTGCGGAGACCCTCAGCGAAAGAGACACATTGGCGGATCTGCGGCAGTCTCGGGAGGACTTCGCCTCAGGCGAGACCTTCGATGTCGACCAGGTGCGGACCGAGCTCGAGAAGCGCCGGCGCGGCGTCGCGTGACCAGGACTTCGGAGCCATACTCGACAGTCTTGTCCGATCAGGCGCGTCGCAAATATTCACGAAAATCTGCCGTTGGACGTCGCCCTGGCTGCGATGATGGCGCTTCCGGGCTGGTCGTCACCGTCCTGAACTGGGCCAGTGGCCTCGCTATCGGCACGAAAGTGCGGGGGTAGAGTCGCGCCATGCCGCCGAGTTCGCGCACCATCCGGATCGCCACCCGATCCTCACCGATGGCCTTGGCCCAAGCCGAGAACATCGCCGCCGGCCTCGCCGGGCTGGGCGTGGCCACCGAGCTGGTGAAGGTCACCTCCGCCGGCGACCGCTGGATGGGTGACCTGTCCGCACTCGGCGGCAAGGGCGCGTTCGTCAAGGAGATCGACGATGCCCTGCTGCGCGGCGACGCCGACCTGGCCGTCCACTGCCTCAAGGACATCCCCGGCGACATCCCCATCACCGCCGGACTCGCGTTCGCCGGATATCCCGCGCGCGAAGACGTCCACGACGCCATCATCACCCGCGACGGCAGGCCTCTCGCGGAACAGCCCCACGGTTCGGTGATCGGCACCAGCTCGGTCCGCCGCGCCGCGCAACTACGGTTGCACTATCCACACCTGGACGTGAAACCGTTGCGCGGCAACGTCAACACGCGCATGGCCAGGCTCGATGAAGGCCACATCGACATTCTCATCGCGGCCGTGTCCGGGCTGATTCGGGTCGGCCATCAGGACCGCATCACCGAGACCTTGCCCATCGACACCATGTGCCCGCCGATCGGTGCCGGGATCATCGCGCTCGTCGCGCGTTCCGACGACACCGAACTTCTCGACCTCGGCGTGGCCCTGGACGACCCGGATACCCACCGCCAAGCCGACGCCGAGCGCGCAATGCTCCACGCACTCCAAGGTCATTGCAACTCACCGATCGCCGGAGTGGCGACCAACGACGCGACCGGGCGGCTCTCGCTGCACGGCACCGTGTTCAGCCTCGACGGCACCCGATGGCTCGACTCGCACCACTGGGGCGTCCCCGAAGACCCCCAAGCCCTTGGGTTCTTCGTCGGCTCCGACCTCCTGCGTCAAGGCGCACGCGCCATCATCAGCGCCATCCCGCACTGATCGAACGCCCGCGGCGACACAAACTCCGGACCGGCGGCATCTGTGGCACGACCGCGCCTCGGCGGCAGGGAAGTTCGCGTGTCTCGGCCAGGGCACCGCGAAACAAGCTCTAGCCAGCAGCAATGCCGATCAAGGGCTGTTCCCCGTCGAAGCGCGTATATAGCCAACGCTGTAGTCGAGCGCCCCGGCGGGTGATTCCTCGAAACCCACCTGCGCCTACAACAACGCCTGCGCGAACTCGCCGCTCAGTCCGGCAACACGGCAGCGGTTGTGCTCCTGGATCGCCACATTGCGGTCGGGGCCATCGCTCTGCTGGAGACGTGCTCTCGAACCAGTTGCCTACGGCTTCCGCGAGAATTGTCCCTGCCGCTGGTCGTAGTCATCTCGAATCTCACGCACCACGTCGGCTCCTGACGGCGCTTCCGCACTGGCGATCCCCAACCTTTGCTGGATCTTCAGCAGCTCCTCGTCCCATTCGGCGATCGCTTGCCGCCGTATGAGTTCATCCATGTCGACCAGCATGCACTGATGAGGGCGGCGCATAAATTGAGACGCGCAGCTCCGCAACGAGGATTTGTCTAGGCGTTTTACTTGAAAACGTCTAACTGGTAGACATAGACTGTGATCAGCGAGCAGCCGGTTCGGCTCGTCCTGAAGGAGCTCACCGCCTCGGGATGGCGCTTCGAACGAGAAGGGAAAGGGAGTCACTCGGTCTGGAAGTGTCGGAGTGGGGCGCACGGCGTCACCATCCCGACGGGACACGGGGTGGTGCGGCCAGGGGTGGTGCGAGCGATACGGAAGGCTGTCGACGGTTGTCGCTGTGAACGCGAGGAGGAGCCGTGAAGTACAAAGCGCACGTCACCGGGCGGGAAGGCCGCTGGTGGGCGGTGGAGATTCCGGAACTGGGCAAGAACGCGCAGACGCAGGCGCGGCGGCTGGCCGAGGTGGAGGGCGAGGCGCGGGACTACATCTCGGTGACGCTCGATGTGGCGCCCTCCTCGGTCCACGTCCAGGTGATCGTCGATGACTTCGCGCAGGTGTACGACGTCCAGGAGCGTTCTGCCTGGATTCGCGCGGCGCGCAGACTCATCGAGCAATTGGAGACCGATGTGCAGCGTGAGACGCGGGCGCTCACGAATGAACTCACCGCCGAGGGAGTGCCGCTGCGCGAGATCGCCTACCTGGTAGGTACCACGTTCCAGCGGGTGGGGCAGCTCGCGACCGAGGAGGCGGCCGGGGCGACCCGGTCGGCTTGGGCGATATCGGAGCGGAATCCGGAGGTGTTCGAGCGCGCACGGGAGGCATTTCTGGCGGTGACGCGGGTCGCCGAACCGGCGCCTCCCCGCGTCTGAAGGGCGGCCCGCGGCGGCGGGCGGATCGAATGGGGCTGCCGTAGGCTGCGAGGACAGCCGGGTTGGAGGACGCTATGAGCTATCCGCCGTATGGGTCGCAGCCGGAGCCGAATCAGGGGTGGGGGGCTCAGCAGCCCGGTTATCCGCCGGGGGGCGGGTACGGGCAGCAGCCGGGGTACGACCCGAGCGTCGGGCAGGGGCAGCCTGGTTACGGCCAGAACCCCGGATACCAACAGCCCGGTTACGGGCAAGACCCTGGGTATCAGCAGCCCGGTTACGGGCAGGATCCCGGGAACGCCCAGCCCGGTTACCGACAGCCCGGGAACGCGCAGCCGGGGTACGGACAACAGCCTGGTTACGGCCAGCAGTGGGGACAGCCGAACTATGGGCAGCCGCAGCCGGGGTATCCGCCTCCGGGGCAGGGGACGCCACGGCCGCGGAAGAGCCGGACCGGGCTGATCGTCGGGCTGATAGTCCTCCTCCTCGTGATAGCAGGCGGTATCACCGCGGGCATCGTGCTCACCGCGCAGGGGAAGACGCCCCTCGCCTCGGACGAGAAGAAGATCGAGGTGGCGATCCGCGACTTCTACGAGACCCTCGGTGAGGACGGGTTCGCGGCCGCCGCGGCTACGGCGTGCGCGGGCGATCGGGACGAATTCGAGGCGCTCAGCGAGGAGCAGAAGAAGGAGTTCGATCAGACGCAGGTGTCGGTCGTCATCAACGAGATCAAGAACATCGTCATCACCGGGGATCGGGCGACCGCGACCATCACCGGGCGGATGACGCTGACCCTGCCCGGCGAGGATCCGGACACCGATACCGACACCGAGGAGCACGTGAAGAAGGAAGACGGCACGTGGAAGGTCTGCTCGGCGGAGGATCAGGGCTGAGGAGGCAGGGTGCCGGAGAGCACCCTGCCGGAGAAGAGCGAGCGGCGGGAATCGAACCCGCGTAGACGGCTTTGCAGACCGTCGCCTCAACCACTCAGCCACGCCCGCGTGACAGGAGTAGATCCTGCGCGATCACCGGAGCCGGGAACACGGTTGCACTCAGGGTGATTCGAAGGGGGCGCCGATATGATCTCCCCATGTCCCGCCCACGCCCGCTGCCGCAGGATCCGATCGCGGAGGCGCACCGCCAGTGGACGGCGCACGGCTGGGGCGAGGTCGCGGACGGGATGGCGGCGGTGACGTCGCTGGTCAGGGCGCAGCAGATCGTGATGGCGCGGGTGGACGAGGCACTCAAGCCGAGTGGCCTCACGTTCTCCAGGTACGAGCTGCTGCAGCTGCTGAGCTTCAGCCGCACGGGGGCCGTGCCGATGGCCAAGGCGAGTGAGCGGTTGCAGGTGCATCCGACCAGCGTCACCAATACCGTGGACCGGCTGGAGGCGGCGGGGCTGGTGCTGCGAGTGCCGCATCCGAGCGATCGCAGGGCCATCCTGATCGAGATCACCGAGGCGGGGCGGGCGCTGGTCGCGGCGGCCACCGAGGCGCTGAACAGCAATGTCTTCGCGCTGCCCGGGCTGGCGCCGGACCGGCTGCAGGCGCTGCTCGAACTGCTCGCGGAGTTCCGCCGGGCGGCCGGTGACTTCGACGCGGGCGAAGACCCGGCGCACTGGGCTCCGGCCCGCGATCGGGTGCGCAGCCCGGACTGACGCCCGCGCTGAGCGAACCTTTACCGGCCCGAGCTTGGCACCGTGCCGGAAAGGGTCCACCATGAACGGCATGGTGCTGGTGCTGGGGGTATCGGCGGGTGCCGGCGGCGCCCGCGCGGTACTGACGCATTCGGATCAGCCGCACCTGCCGCCGATCGATCGCTGCCACGTTCCCGGCACGCCGGACAACGTCGAGGCCGCCGTTTTCGAGGCGGTGCGGTTGATGCGCGCGGCGGCGAGCGCGCGCGACGAGCTGATCACCGGGACCGCTGTCACCTGCCGCTGCGCGCCGCACGCCGACACCGTGCGCGCGGCGGCGGGGATCGAGCGGGTCACCATCGTGGACGAGCCGCTGGCGCAGCTGCGCTACCTGCGCTTCTCCGGGCAGGTGAGCGACGACGCGCCGGTGCTGCTCTACGACCTGGGCAGCTCGGGGCTCACCCTGACGCACGCCGACACCGGCACCGAGACGGTGCTGGAGAGCCTGCACAGCGCCGCGGTGAGCGGTGACCGCTACGACACGCTGCTCCGGCAGCGGCTCGCGCAGGACGGCGTGCAGCCCGAGGAGGACGCCGTCCGGCGGCACCGGGAGGCGCTGAGCCGAGCCAGGGTGATCACCGCCAGCGACCCGGACACCGGCGGGCGCGCCGTCATCACCCGCAGCGACCTGGCCGAGTTGTGCTCGCAGAGCGTGCGGCGCTCGGCGACGCTGGTGCACCGGCTGGTGGACGATGCGGAGGAGCCGCCGCACGCGCTGGTGCTGCTCGGCGGCTGTGCCCGCAACCCGCAGTTGCGGGCGGAGCTGGCCGGGCTGGTCGATCTTCCGCTGATCTACGACCCGGAGCCGGAGTACGTCTCGGCGCGCGGGGCGGTGCTGGTCGCCGCCGGGCACCGGGGCGGTGAGGTGCGGATGCGGCGCCGCCGGGTCGGGGCGGCGCTGGCCGCGCTGCCCGCCAGGGCGGCGGCCGCGAGGGAGGTGGCCAGGCAGGCGGGCCACGAGCACCGCGGCGATCGGCGCGCGGTGCTCGCCGCCGCCGGGGTCACCGCGGTACTCGGCGCCACCGTCGCGGGGCTGCTCATCTTCGGCCGGGACGACCCCGCCCCGGCCGCGCCGCCCGTCGCGACGATCGAGGTCGCCGACACCCCGGCCACGCCCCCCGGCTGACCGCGTCCCCGCACACGGCACCGGGCCGAAACGCCGCACGCCCGGTCGGCCATCGGCGCGGGACCGGGCCCGAAAGCCGCGCCCCGCACACGGCACCGGCCTAGAACGGCGCGTGCCCCGGCCCGAACCCGGACCGGGGGCACGTGACAGCGAAAACTCAGCGGTTCACGAACTTCGGCTTCCGCTTCTCGGTGAAGGCACTCATGCCCTCCTTCTGATCCTCCAGCGCGAAGAGCGAGTGGAAGACCCGGCGCTCGAACCGCAGCCCCTCGGCGAGCGTGGTCTCGAACGAGCGGTTCACCGACTCCTTGGCGATCATGGCGACCGGCAGCGACATGGACGCGATCGCCTGCGCAGCCTCCAGCGCGGTATCGAGCAGCTCGGCAGCCGGAACAACCCGCGCGACCAGCCCGGCCCGCTCGGCCTCCTCGGCACCCATGTTGCGCCCGGTCAGGACCAGATCCATCGCCTTGGCCTTGCCGATGGCCCTGGTCAGCCGCTGCGAACCACCGATGCCGGGGATGACGCCGAGCTTGATCTCCGGCTGCCCGAACTTGGCGGTGTCGGCGGCGAGCAGGATGTCGCAGATCATGGCGAGCTCGCAGCCGCCGCCGAGCGCGTACCCGGCGACCGCGGCGATGGTCGGCTTGCGGAACTGCGCGAGCCGCTCCCACTTGGCGAAGTAGTCGTCCAGGAACATGTCCATGTACGACTTGGGCTGCATCTCCTTGATGTCAGCGCCCGCCGCGAAGGCCTTCTCCGACCCGGTGATCACGATGGCGCCGACCTCGTCGTCGCGCTCCAACTCGTCCAGCGCGGCGAGGATGTCGTCCAGCACCTGCGCGTTCAGCGCGTTCAGCGCTTTGGGCCGATTCAGCGTGATCCAGCCGACGACACCGGTCTCCGCGGTGCCCTTGCGCTCCAGCAGGATCGTCTCGAAATCGGTCACTCGGAGGCCTCCTGGTTCGAGCGGTCACGGATATCGGTGACGATAGCCGAGAAGTCCCGCGCCGCATCGGTCTGGTTGAAGCGGGTGTAGATCTCCGCGGCCAGGGCCCCGAGTTGCCCGTCGACCCCGTTGGCCTGCAGCGCGTTCGCGGCCAGGCCGAGGTCCTTGGTCATGAGCGCGGTGGCGAAGCCGGGCTTGTAGTCGTTGTTCGCGGGGCTGGTCGGCACCGGCCCGGGAACCGGACAGTAGGTGGTGAGCGACCAGCTCTGGCCGGACGCGGTGGAGACCACGTCGTAGAAGGACTGGTGGCTCAGCCCCAGCTTCTCGCCGAGGACGAGCGCCTCGGAGAGCGCGACCATCGAGACCCCGAGCAGCATGTTGTTGCAGATCTTGGCGGCCTGGCCGACGCCCGCGCCGCCGCAGTGCACCACTTTGCCGCCCATGACCTCGAGGACCGGGAGCCCGGCCGCGAAGTCGGCCTCCGCGCCGCCGACCATGAAGGTCAGCGTGCCCGCGGCGGCGCCTGCGACGCCGCCGGAGACCGGGGCGTCCAGGGCGCGGTGCCCGGCCGCCACCGCACGCTCGGCCGCGGTCCTGGCGTCCGCGACGTCGATGGTGGAGCAGTCGATGAACAGGGTGTCCGGCTCGGCCGCGGGCAGGATGTCGGCGTAGACGTCGAGCACCAGCTTGCCGTTGGGCAGCATGGTGATGACCACCTCGCGCCCGGCCACCGCCTCGACGGCGGTCGGCACCACGGTGGCGCCGTCGGTGCGGGCCTGCTCCTGGGCGGCGGGCACCGGATCGAAGGCGAGCACGTCGTGGCCCGCCTTCACCAGGTTGGCGGCCATCGGCGCACCCATGTGGCCGAGACCGAGGAATCCGATCTTCACTGTTCGTCCTCCGATGTGGTGAGCCCGAGCTCCCGATCGCCGAGCTCGGCGAAGTACTCCCCCACCAGCCCGTCGGTGACCTCGGCCAGGGTGGCGGGCTGCCATTGCGGGTTGCGGTCCTTGTCGACGACCTGCGCGCGGATGCCCTCGACCAGGTCGTGCGAGGCGAGCGAGGCGATGGAGACGCGGTACTCCTCGTTCAGCACCGCCTCCAGGGTGGAGAGCTCGCGCGCGTGCCGCAGCGAGCGCAGCGTGACCTTGAGCGCCACCGGCGACTTGCCGAGGATGTCCGCGGCAGCGGCCTTCGCCTCCGGCGCGTCGTTCGCCTCCAGCCGGGCGACGATCTCCTCGACCGTGTCCGCGCTGTAGGCGGCGTCGATCCAGGAGCGCTGCCCGGCCAGCGCCGATTCCGGCGCCGCCGTCGCGTACTTGGCGATGGCGTCGTCTGCGCTCTCGGTGCGCAACGTGTCCAGAAGCGCCGGGATCTGCTCCGATGGCACGTAGTAGTCGGCGAAGCCGGTCACGATGGCGTCGCCCGCGGTCATCCGCGCCGTGGTGAGCGCGACGTGGGCGCCGATCTCACCGGGTGCGCGGCTGAGCAGATAGGTGCCGCCGACGTCGGGGATGAAGCCGATCCCGACCTCGGGCATGCCGATCTTGGAACGCTCCGTGACGATGCGGTGGCTGCCGTGGCCGGAGAGCCCCACGCCGCCGCCCATCACGATGCCGTCCATGACCACCACGTACGGCTTGGGGTAGCGGCCGATCAGCGCGTTGAGGATGTACTCGTCGCGCCAGAACCGGCCGGTCGCGGAGTCGGCGGCCGCCGCGCCGGTGGCCCCGCCCAGCTCCTTGGCATCGGAGTGGATGGCGACGATATCGCCGCCTGCGCAGAGCCCGCGCTCCCCCGCCCCGGTGACCACGACGGTACGCACCGAATCGTCGTCGGCCCACTCCCGCAGCGCCTCGGTGATGGCCAGCGCCATCTCGTGATTCAGCGCGTTGATGGCCTTCGGCCGATTCAGCGTGACGAGCCCGAGCCCGTCCCGCTTCTCGATCAGAACATCGCTCATGCCGCTCCTACCACCGCGCGGGCGACGACCACCCGCATGATCTCGTTGGTGCCCTCGAGAATCTGGTGCACGCGCAGGTCGCGCACGATCTTCTCGACTCCGTACTCGGCCAGGTAGCCGTAGCCACCGTGCAGCTGCAGCGCCTTGTTCGCAACCTCGAACCCGGCATCGGTGGCGAATCGCTTCGCCATCGCGCACAACTCCACCTTGTCGGGGGCGTCCGCGTCCAGTGCGGCCGCGGCCCGCCAGAGCAGGGTGCGGGCGGCCTCCAGGTCGGTGCGCATGTCGGCGAGGTCGAACTGCAGCGCCTGGTTCTTCAGCAGCGCCTTGCCGAAGGCCTGGCGCTCGGCCAGGTAGGGCACGGTCTTGTCGAGCGCGGCCTGGGCCCCGCCGACCGAGCAGGCGGCGATGTTGATCCGCCCGCCGTTCAGCCCGTTCATCGCGATCCGGAATCCGTCGCCCTCGTTGCCGAGCAGGTTGGCGGCGGGCACCCTGGCGTTGTCGAAGATGACCTGCCTGGTGGGCTGGGCGTTCCAGCCCATCTTCTTCTCGTTGGCGCCGAAGGAGATGCCGGGCGTGTCGCCCGGCACGATGAAGGCCGAGATGCCGCCGGCGCCGGGGGCGCCGGTGCGGGCCATCACCACGTAGACGTCGGTGGCGCCCGCGCCGGAGATGAACTGCTTGGCGCCGTTGAAGACGTAGTCGTCGCCGTCGCGGACGGCCTTGGTGCTCAGCGCCGCCGCGTCCGAGCCGACGCCGGGCTCGGTCAGGGCGTAGCTGGCGAGCAGCTGCATCGAGGTCAGCCCCGGCAGCCAGCGTTCGTGCTGCTCGGGGTTGCCGTAGCGGTCCACCATCCAGGTCGCCATGTTGTGGATGGAGATGTACGCGGCGATGGCCGGGCAGCCGGTGGCGAGCTGCTCGAAGATCCGCACCGCGTCCAGCCTGCGCAGCCCCGAGCCGCCCACCTCCTCCCGCACGTAGATGCCGCCGAGCCCCAGCGGCCCGGCCTTGCGCAGGATGTCGACCGGGAAGTGCTTGCGCTCGTCCCAGTCCAGCGCGTTCGGCGCGAGGAATTCGTCGGCGAACTCGCGAGCCGTGTCCCGGATCGCGCGCTCGTCCTCGTCCAGGTCGAACATCGTCATTCCATTGTCGGAATCACGAACGCGTTGCTCTCCTTGAGGCCGGAGGGCCAGCGCTGGGTGACGGTCTTGGTCTTGGTGTAGAAGCGGATCGAGTCCGGGCCGTGCTGGTTCAGGTCGCCGAAGCCGGAGCGCTTCCAGCCGCCGAAGGTGTAGTAGGCGATCGGCACCGGGATCGGCACGTTGATGCCGACCATGCCGACCTGCACCCGGGAGGCGAAGTCGCGGGCGGTGTCGCCATCGCGGGTGAAGATGGCGACGCCGTTGCCGTACTCGTGCTCGTTGGCGAGGCGCAGCCCCTCCTCGTAGTCCTTGGCGCGGACGATGGTGAGCACCGGGCCGAAGATCTCCTCCTTGTAGATGCGCATCTCCGAGGTGACCTTGTCGAAGAGCGTCGCGCCGACGAAGTAGCCGTCCTCGGCGCCGTCGACGACCAGCCCGCGGCCGTCGACCACCAGCTCGGCGCCCTCCTCGATGCCGATGTCGATGTACTTCTTCACCCGGTCGACGCCGTCCTTGCCGACCAGCGGCCCGTAGTCGGCGCCCGGATCGTCTGACCTGCCGACATTGAGCTTGTGCACCCGCTCGGTGAGCTTCTCCAGCAGGCGTTCCGCGGTCTCCTCGCCGACCGGCACCGCCACCGAGATGGCCATGCAGCGCTCGCCCGCGGAGCCGTAGCCCGCGCCGATCAGCTGATCGGCGACATCGTCGAGGTCGGCGTCGGGCAGGATGATCGCGTGGTTCTTGGCGCCGCCGAAGCACTGCGCGCGCTTGCCGTTGGCGGTCGCGGTCTCGTAGATGTACTGCGCGATCGGGGTGGAGCCGACGAAGCCGACCGCCTTGATCCGCGGGTCGTGCAGCAGCGTGTCGACGGCGGTCTTGTCGCCGTTGACCACGTTGAAGATGCCCGGCGGCAGCCCGGCCTCCAGGAACAGCTCGGCCAGCCGCAGCGGCACCGAGGGATCGCGCTCGGAAGGCTTGAGCACGAAGGCGTTGCCGCAGGCGATCGCCGGGCCCGCCTTCCACAGCGGGATCATGGCCGGGAAGTTGAACGGCGTGATGCCCGCGACGACGCCGAGCGGCTGGCGCATGGAGTAGACGTCGATGCCGGTGCCTGCGCTGTCGGTGTACTCGCCCTTGAGCAGGTGCGGGATGCCGACGGCGAACTCGATCACCTCGAGGCCGCGCTGGATGTCGCCCTTGGCGTCCGGGATGGTCTTGCCGTGCTCGGAGCTGAGCAGCGCGGCCAGGCTGTCCATCTCGTCCTGCACCAGGGTGAGGAACTTCATCAGTACGCGCGCGCGGCGCTGCGGGTTGGTGGCCGCCCAGGCCGCCTGCGCCGCCTCCGCGTTGGCGATGACCGCCTCGACCTCGGACTTGCTCGCCAGCGGAACCCTGGCCTGCACCTGCCCCAGGTTCGGATCGAAGACGTCGGCGAAGTTGCCGGAGGTACCGGCGACGTGCTGGCCTCCGACGAAGTGGGTGAGTTCGCGAACCATGTTCGTCCTGTTCTCTCGGGAAGTTCTACGGGCATCCTATAGTTGGACGTCCAAGTAATTGCCGGTAGGTCATCCGATGTGACCCACGGCACGATTATCCTCCGGTTCAGCCGAAGGTGGCGCCGATATTGCCGAGCAGGGTGCGGCGGGCGGCCCGGGACTCCGGCGCGAACGGGAGCAGCGGGTAGTCGTGGATGGCGCCCGGCTCCTCGTGCATGGTGACGGCGGGGGCGCGGTCGCGCAGCAGGCGGCAGTCGGCGAGCGCGATGTCGCGGCCGCCGATGTACAGGTCGATCGGCGGGAGCTGGGTGAGGTCGCCGAAGAGCGGGCTGACCAGCGGATCGTCCGGAGCGAGGTCGCCGCGCCATACCTCTCCGCAGAGTTTCAGGCCGGCCGCGGAGAGCCACGGGTCGCGGCGTTCGAGGGCCGGGATCTCCGGGTTGGTGAGCGCGATGTCGAGCCAGGGGGCGATCAGGGTGAGGCCGATGGGTTCGGCGTGCAGCGCGGCCGCGAGGGCGAGGCCCGCGCCCGCGGAGTCGCCCGCCAGGTATGTCGGGCCGTCGAGCTCGGCGAGCAGCGTCGCGAGCAGGGCGTGCGCGTCGCGGGCGGTGTGCTGCGGGGCGAGGCCGTAGCGGGGGACGTGCACCGGGCGGCCGGTGGCGGTGGCGATATCGGCCACCAGGTCCCAGTGCTGGGTGGCGATGGCGCCGACGTAGCCGCCGCCGTGCAGGTAGACGGTGCCGCCCGAGCCTTTCACCGTTTCCGGCTCGACGGTGTGTACCGGGAAGCCATCGATCTCGCGGGTGCTCAGCCGCTCCCGGAGCCGGGCGGGCGGTCGCGCCGGGCGCTTGGGTTCGGCGAGGTAGGCGCGGGCGTTGCCGGCCGTGGCGTAGCGGCGGTGCCGGGTGAGCCGGATGAGGCCGGCGAGGACGTGCATCTGCCAGGACATGCCCGGATTCTCCGGCATGCGCGGCAGTTGGTCAGCCGAGTCCGCCGAGTGCCAGCCACTCCGGCCCGAACAGCGGCGCCCCGGCGAACTGCGGCCGCGGCGGCTCCGGCTCGGGGCGGAAGGCGAAGCGGGTGCCGCGCGGGTCGATCAGGCCGGCCGGGTCGGCCACGCCGAGGACGGGAAGTTCGCCGGTGCGGGTTCGGGTCGGCACGGTGCACACCTCGCGGGGGTCCGGGGATCGCGGTCGTCGTTGCCATTGCAGCGATTTCGGGCGCGGAAGTCGCGGGTTGTGCTCGAGCCGAGCCGAAACCGGGCTCGCCGCGGGTCAGTAGATACGCACCTCCGGGATGGTTCCCATCAGCGCGGCCCACTCCGGGTACTTCGCGATCTTGGCCGCGCTCAGCGCCTCGATCTTCGCCTGCAGCGCGGGATCGGGATCGTCGCTGACGTCGGGGCCGACCGCGAGCCGGGCGAAGTGCGGCACGATCTCCGGATCGCCTGCCAGGTGCACGGGATCGTGCAGGTACCGCTCCAGCGCGGCCAGATCCGCGATCCCGACGACGTAGCCGTGCGTATATCCGTCGGCATCGCCGAGGCCTTGCCCGACCGTGCCGAACGAGACCGACTCCACCGAGGCGGTGCGGCGCATGAGCGCGAGCACCCGCTCCCGCTGGTCGTCGGTGGTTTCCGGCCGGAAGCTGAACCGCAGGGTGTGCACGATCACGAGAGTCCTCTCTTTTGAACCAATGAGTTCAATTTAGAGAACTAACTTGTCAATACACAAGGTTGGCCCCGAAAGTACGATGGCCGGATGACGGAGACCAGGGGGCGAATCGACAAGCGGCGAGCGATTCTCGACGCGGCCTTCTCGGTCTTCGCCCTGCGCGGCTACGACCAGGCCTGTGTGCAGGAGATCGCGAGCGCGGCCGGGGTGGCGAAACCGACCGTCTACAACCACCTCTCGGACAAGGCGACGCTCTTCCACAGCGCGCTCCGGGCCGCCGCCGAAGAGGTCGCCGCGGTCTGCACCGCCGCAGTGGAGCCGCTGCGCGACGCCGCCGACGCACCCGCCGCGCTGGCCGAGACGGCGGCGCTGCTGCTCGCCGCCTGCTCGGACGAGCGCTCCCGCGCGCTGCGCAAACTGGCCCTCGCCGAGAGCACCACCTTCCCCGACCTGCTCGACGAGATCCAGGAGGCCACCGCGCTGCGGCTGCGCGCCGCACTGGCCGATCGGCTGGCCCGGCTCACGCTCGCCGGACGGCTGCGCACCCCGGACCCCGACATCGCCGCCGAACAGCTCATCGCGCTGCTCACCGGGCCACTGGAATCCCGCTCCCGAATGGGAAGGCGGGAGGTGCCCGCGGCCGAGCTCGACACCATCGCGGCGGCCGCCGTGCGCACGTTCCTGTCCGCGTTCGGCACACCCGGCGAAACAGCCCGGTCGGTGACCGGGCCCGTGTGACAATCGCTCCGCACCGCGACGACAGGAGATCAGGATGCGGCTGGCCGGTACCGAGCTCGGCGATTTCCGCGTCCTGGACGCGCACATCCACCAGTGGGACCCGCTCGGCACCCCGCGCGACTTCAGCTCGCTGGCCAAGCTCTTCAAGTACCTCCCGGTGCCGATCGACCTCGCGGTGCGGGTGGCGAAGAAGCGGGATCGGGAGTTCGTCGGCGATCCGACCGCCTACACCAGGCCGTACCTGCCCGCCGACTACCGCGCCGACGCGGGCCCGCTCCCGGTGGCGGGCATCGTGCACATCGAGGTGGACTGGCACGCGAGCGCGCCGCTCGGCAAGGCGGACGAGACCCGCTGGGTGCAGAGCCTGCCGTTCGGCGTCGACACCCCCGCGCTGGCCGCGCTGATCGGCTCGGCCGACCCCGCCGCCCCCGGCTTCGCCGACCTGCTCGACGCGCACGGCTCCGCCTCACCGGTGCTGCGCGGCATCCGCACCATGGTCGCCAACCACCCGGACCCCGACGTCCGCTCCTTCACCCCGGCCTCGGACGCGCTGGAGAACCCGGCCTTCCTCGACGGCTTCGCGCAGCTCGCCGAGCGCGGGCTGAGCTTCGAGGCGTGGGTCTACTCGCACCAGATCCCGCAGGTCACCGCGCTCGCGCAGCGGTACCCGGAGGTGCCGATCGTGCTGAACCATCTGGGCACCCCGGCGGGACTCTTCGGGCGACTCGGCAGCCGCACCGGCGCGGATGCCAACGCCCGCCGCGACCTGCTGCTGCGCTGGCGCGACGACACCGCCGCGCTCGCCGCGCACCCGAGCGTCGTGGCCAAGGTGAGCGGGCTCGGCATGCCGGTACTCGGCCATCCGGTGCCGAAGCGCGGCACCCTGACGCCGGTGGATGCCCTGGTGGACCGGTACGGCCCGCTGCTCACGCACGCGCACAGCGTCTTCGGCGCGGAGCGGCTGATCTGGGGCTCCAACTTCCCGGTGGACAAGCCGATCACGACGATCCCGGGAAGCGCCGAGGCGGTCGCGCTGGTCCTCGCCGAATCCGGGTACGGCGACGAGCAGCTGCGCGCGGTGTTCGGGGAGAACGCGCGGCGGTTCTACCGGATCGAGGGCTGAGCCTCAGGGCAGCGGCAGGAAGCGGGCGCCGAGCACCGCGCCCACCTGGTGGATGTGCTCGGCGATCCGGTCGGCGTCGATCTCGATGGTGCCGGTGCGCCAGGCGGTGAGCAGCTCGACGAAGCCGCCGATGCCGATCAGCGTGCTGATCCGGAAGTCGGTCTCGTCGACGCCGGGGCGCAGGTAGGGGCGGGAGAGCTCGATCATGAGGTCGGTGGCGTCGCCGATCATCCGCTTGCGGCGCTGCTCGAGCACGGCGCTGCCCGCGTGATCGGCGAGCAGGATGCGGGCCCGGCTGTGGTCGTCGACCTGGAAGCGGACCGCCCGGCGCACCGCCTCGCGCAGGATCTCCAGCGGCGGCCGCTCCGCCGTCACCGCGCTCGCCAGGTGGGCGAAGACCTCGGCGCAGACGTCGTCCCAGGCCGCGCCGAGCAGTTCGTCGCGGTCGGCGAAGTGCTCGTAGAAGTAGCGATCGTTCAGCCCGGTGCGGGTACAGACCTGACGCATGGTCACCGCGGCCCAGCCGCTCTCCGCCCACAGCGCGAGCGCCGCATCGATCAACCGGCCACGCCGCTCGGCGCTGCGCTCGGCCGCCGTGCGGCCACCCCAGGTGCGCGCGGGAACAGGTACGGCCACGGTTGACAAAGTATCACCGGCCGCGTGTTATTGGTGGCAGGTGCGGACAATGGGGTCATCTGACACCAGTTGGGCCCCTCCCACGACTCCCGAGGAGTGTGCATGCGGCTCAATCCCTTCGGCGGCCCCCGGCGGACCGCGAACGCCGACGCGGTGGTCACCGGTGCGGGCAGCGGCATCGGCCGGGCCTTCGCCGTCGAGCTCGGCAGGCGCGGCGGGCGGGTGCTCGTCGCCGACATCGACCGGGATCGGGCGGCCGAGACGGTCGGCCTGGTCGAGCAGGCAGGCGGCAAGGCGCTGGAAACCCAGTGCGACGTGCGCGACGCCGACCAGGTGGCGCGGCTGGCCACGGTCGCCGAGGAGTTCTTCGGAGGCACCCCCACGCTGGTGATCAACAACGCGGGCATCGGCCAGGGCGGCCCGCTGATCGGCGAGGTGAGCCTGGAGGACTGGAAGCGCACCCTGGACGTGAACCTCTGGGGCGTCATCTACGGCTGCCACGTCTTCGCCCCCCGCCTGCGCGCGGCCGGGCGCGGCGCGATCGTCAACGTCGCCTCGGCGGCGGCCTTCGGCACGGCGCCCCGGATGTCGGCGTACAACGTCAGCAAGGCGGGGGTGCTCGCGCTGTCGGAGACGCTGGCGGCCGAGCTATCCGGCAGCGGCGTGAGCGTCACGGTGCTCTGCCCGACCGCGGTCAAGACCAATATCCTCACCCCGGAGGCGCCGCTGGACGGCTTCGCCGAGAAGGTCGGCGGGCCGCTGCTGCGCTGGACCGGGCGGCCCCCGGAGTCGATCGCCACGACCACACTGGACGCGGTCGACGGCGGCGAGCTGTACGTGGTGCCGCAAGTCGAGGCGAAGCTGGCCTGGTCGACCAAGCGGCTCGTCCCGACCGCGTACACCCGCGCGGCCGGGCTGATGAACCGGCTGGTCCGATGAGCGCGGCCGACCACGAGATCATCGTGGTCGGCGCCGGCTTCTCCGGAATCGGCGCCGGAATCCAGCTGCGCCGGGCCGGGTTCGACGACTTCCTGATCGTCGACGAGGCGGACGGCGTCGGCGGCACCTGGCACTGGAACACCTACCCCGGTGTCGCGGTGGACATCCCGTCCTTCAGCTACCAGTTCTCCTTCGAGCAGCGGGACGAGTGGTCCCGGGTGTACGCGCCGGGCCGGGAGCTGAAGGCGTACGCCGAATCCTGCGTCGACAAGTACGAACTCCGCGGGCACATCCGCTTCGGCACCACCGTCGAGCGGGCCGAGTTCGACGAGGCGGCGCACCGCTGGCGGCTGCGCACCGGCGACGGCGCGGAGCTCACCGCCCGCTTCCTCGTCGGCGCCACCGGCGCGCTGACCAGGCCGAAGCCGCCGGAGATCCCCGGCATCGACGAGTTCGCCGGGATCACCATGCACACCGCGCGCTGGGATCACGAGCAGGGCTTGCGCGGCAAGCGGGTGGCGATCATCGGCACCGGGGCCTCGGCGGTGCAGATCATCCCGGCCGTCGCGCCGGAGGTGGAGCGGCTCACCGTCTTCCAGCGGACGCCGATCTGGTGCCTGCCCCGGCCGGACGCGCCGCTGCCCGGCCCGCTGCGGCTGGCCCTGAAACTGCCCGGCGGCAAGCTGCTCACCCGGCTGGTCAGCCAGACCTACGTCGAGCTCACCTTCCCGGTGGCCGCGCACTACTACGCCACGCTGCCCACCGCGGCGGCCGCGGAGCGGATCGGCCACGCGCACCTGCGCCGCTCGGTGCGCGACCCGGAGCTGCGCGAGAAGCTCACCCCGCGTTACGCGCTCGGCTGCAAGCGGCCCAGCTTCTCCAACGACTACCTGAGCACCTTCAACCGGGCGAATGTCGCGCTGGAGACCGACCCGATCGCCGCCGTCACGCCGACCGGGGTGCGGACGGCCTCCGGGGTCGAGCACGAGGTGGACGTGCTGATCCTGGCCACCGGGTTCCGGGTGATGGAGGCGGGCAGCATGCCGACCTTCGACCTGCGCGGGGTCGGCGGGCGCGACCTGGAGCAGTGGTGGGACGAGAACCGGCTGCAGGCGTACGAGGGCGTGAGCATCCCCGGCTTCCCCAACTTCTTCTGCGTGATCGGGCCGTACGGGTACAACGGCGCCTCGTACTTCACCCTGATCGAGAACCAGACGAAGCACATCCTGCGCTGCCTCGAGCACGCGCGGGAGCGCGGCGCCAGCCGGGTGGAGATCACCGAGGCGGCCAACGACAGGTACTTCCGGGAGATGCTGTCGCGCCGCGGCGGTCAGGTGTTCTGGCAGGAGAGCTGCGCGACGGCGAACAGCTACTACTTCGACAAGCACGGCGATGTGCCGCTGCGGCCGTCGACCACGCTGGAGGCGGCGTGGCGGGCCGGGCACTTCGATCTGGGCGACTACCGGTTCGACGCCGCCGCCTGAGGCGGGTGTAGGGCAGTGGGCGGGCAGCGGCGCCGCCTTCCCGCTGGGGGTCAGCCGGATCACACTGGAGAACGGCACCCGACGCCGGGAAGTTCCGGCCCCCACTCGACACCCGATGGCCCCGCCCACGAGCCCCGGTGTGTCTTCGGCCCCGGCGCCGGGTGTTCATCACTGTTCCAGCGCGCGGTACAGCGCGGCCAGATCCTTCCAGCCCGTGGCGGCGATCGCCTCGTCCGGTGCGGTGCTGCGCAGGGCCTGGCGGAGCAGGACCGGGTCAAGGTCGTCCAGCGCGGGGCGCGGAGCCGGGCGCGGGAGCGCGGGGAGTTCCAGTGCCTCGCCGTAGGGGTCGGCCGGGTCGGTGGCGTCGCTCTCTCGTTCGACCGCGCCGATCAGGTTCTCCGGGTCGACGCCGCGCACGGTGAGCAGGTCGCGCGGGTGCTCGTCCAGGCGGTCCGCGAAGACGTGGCAGACGGCGGCGACGTGTTTGCACGGGCGCGCGGAATCCGGGCAGGTGCAGTCGAAGTCGAGGTCGGCGGCGGTGTCCGGGAGCAGCAGGGGCTCCAGGCTCGCGGGCGGAAGGCCGGCGACCACCTCGGCGAGCGTGCCAGGGGTCGCGCGGATCTCCTCGACCAGCAGCTCCAGCTCCTCCGGGCGCATGCGGCGCACCACCAGCGCGGCGGTGAACGGCCGCGGCTGGCTGCCCTGCACCTCCCCGACCACCACCCCCGGCTCCGTCCGCCAGCTCAGCACCTGACCCGCCCGCACCACCGCGCGCCCGCGCGCCAGCCTGCCGGTCTCCCCCACGCGGTCGATGCCTGCCAGCAGCGCCCGCCCCCAGCGTGGAGCGGCTCGCACCGCACCACCGCTGCGGCGGGGAGCGGGGCTCACTCCCCCACCGCCTCGGCGCCGAGGGCGAAGAGGTCGCGGAGTTCGTCGGTGCCGAGTTCGGTGACCCAGTTCTCGCCGACCCCGACGGTGAGATCCGCGAGTTTGCGCTTGTGCGCGATCATCTCGTCGATCCGCTCCTCCAGCGTGTCGACGCAGACCAGCTTGCGCACCTGGACCGCACGGCGCTGGCCGATCCGGTAGGCCCGGTCGGTGGCCTGGTTCTCCACCGCCGGATTCCACCAGCGGTCCATGTGCACCACGTGGTTGGCGGCGGTGAGGGTGAGCCCGGTGCCGCCCGCGGCCAGCGAGAGCACCATGAGCGGCGGCCCGTCCGCGCTCTGGAACCGCTCGACCATGGCGTCCCGCGCCCCGCGCGCGACCCCGCCGTGCAGGAACGGCACCTGAGTGCCGAACCGCTCGGCCAGGAACGGCACCACCAGCTCGCCGAACTCGCGGAACCGGGTGAAGAGCAGCGCCTTCTCGCCGTCCCCGAGCACGCCGTCCACGATGTCCTCCAGCAGCGCCAGCTTCCCGGAGCGGTGCCGCCCCCGGCGCAGCACCGGCGAGCCGTCGCCGAGGAAGTGCGCGGGATGGTTGCAGACCTGGGCCAGCCGGGTCAGCGCGGCCAGCACGGCGCCGCGCCGTGCCATGCCTTCCGCGGAGCGCAGCTTCTCCACCATGTCGTCCAGGACCGCCTGGTAGAGCGCGGCCTGCTCGGCGGTGAGGTTGGCGCGGACCGTCATCTCCAGCTTCTCCGGGAGGTCGTCGATGACGGTGGGGTCGGTCTTCACCCGGCGCAGCACGAAGGGTCCGGTGATGGCGCGCAGCCGGGTGACCGCGTTCTGATCGGCCTCGCGCTCGATCGGCACCGCGAACCGGGACCGGAACGCCTGGGCGCTGCCGAGCAGCCCGGGCACGACGACGTCGAGCAGCGCGCGCAGCTCCTCCAGCCGGTTCTCCATGGGGGTGCCGGTGAGCGCGAGCCGGTGCCGGGCGGGCACCGCGCGGGCGGCGCGCGCCTGCCTGGTCGCGGCGTTCTTCACGTGCTGCGCCTCATCCAGAACCAGTCGCTCCCAGCGGCATTCGGCGAGGTCGGCGACGTCGCGGGCGAGCAGGGCGTAGGTGGTGATCACCAGGTCGGCCCCGGCCGCCGCGGTCGCGAGCGCGGCGCCGGAGAGCCGCGCGGGGCCGTGGTGCACCAGCACCCGCAGCTCGGGTGCGAACCGCGTGGTCTCGCGCTGCCAGTTGCCGACCACCGACATCGGGCAGACCAGCAGCGTCGGCGTGGCGGCGCGCTCGTGCAGCAGCAGCGCCAGCACCTGCACGGTCTTGCCGAGCCCCATGTCGTCGGCGAGGATCGCACCGAGCCCGAGCCTGCTCATGGTGGCCAGCCAGGCCAGGCCGCGGCGCTGGTACGGGCGCAGGGTGGCGCCGAGGCCGGGCGGGTCGGGCACCTCGACGGTCTCGGTGTGCCGGTCGAAGAGCTCGGCGGCCCAGCCGGTGGCGGTGACCTCGGTGATCGGCACCCCGTCGACCCGCTCGCGGGCGAGTTCGGCGAAGAGCGCGGCCAGCGTCGCCTCGTCGCCGCGCTGAGCGGCCACGTACCGCGCGGCCGCGCTGAGCGCCGTGCGATCGGCCTGCACCCACTCCCCGCGCAGCCGAACCAGATCCGATTCGGCGGTGATCAGCCCGCGCATCTCGGCCTCGGTGAGCTCGGTGTCGCCGAGCGCGAGTTCCCAGCGGTAGGAGAGGATGCCGGGCAGCCCGACGGCGCTCTCCGCGGCGGGCGGGCTGCTCACCCGCAGTTTCAGCGTGGGGGCGGTGACGGTCCACGGGCGGGGCAGCAGGAGCCGGATGCCCGCGGCGTGCAGCGCGGCGGCGCCGTGTTCGACCAGGTCGGCGACGACCTCGGTGGGCAGCAGCAGGTCGAGGGTGGCGTCGTCGCCGGGCAGGTCGCGCAGCCGGGGGTAGGCGGCTCTGGCCTGCTCCAGCTTCGCCATGCCGGTGCGCAGCCGCACCGGGTCGCCGTGCAGGGCGACGGGCTCCGGTGCCTCGTCGGCGGCACGGATGCAGACCTCGAGGCGCCAGAGGGTGAATTCGCCGCCGTCGCCGTCGGGTTCGCCGAGACGGAGGACCAGCTCGTACTCCTCGGTCTCCAGGCCGGCGCGCCAGCGCTCGAGCACCTCGGCGGGGCGGTAGCCGCCTGGCTCGACCGGCTCGTCGTCGCGCAGCCCGGCGATCAGCGGATGCGCCGAGCGCGGGGCGCCGCCGAGCAGGGAGCGGGCGATCGGGTCGGTGAGCTCGGCGAGCAGGTCCTCCAGCACCGCGGCCGGCCTGCCCGGCACGCGCAGGGCGGGCGGCATGAGCGCGGCGAGTTCGGCGCTCCAGGCCCGCTGCCTGGCGCCGCCGACGAGTTCCCAGCGGGACCACCACTGCCCGTCGGCGCGGCGCAGCTGCGGCACCACCCGGCCCGCGCGCACCCAGCGCTCGATGCCGTTCGCCACGTGCGCCAGGAAGCGCAGGTCACCGGCGGCGGTCTCGGGTGGCAGCCGCTGCCGCAGCACCTCGGCGGCGGCCGCCGGTGCCAGCGCGTGCGCGGGGACCTCGGCGACGGCGCCGGTCGGTTGCAGCGCCTCGGCGCGGTGCCGGAAGCGGGCGCGGGCGAGGAGCCCGCCGAGCGGCTCCGGCGGCTCGGCGCCCGGCCGCTCGTCACGCCACAGCAGCAGGCCCGCGCCGGGCGACCACAGAGCGTGCAGCATCCGCCCATCCAAGCACCAGCCCCCGACACCACATCCGCTGGCCGCGCGGACCGGAGCTCGACCGGCAGCGCGATCCGCCCCACGGTCCGCGGCCGGTTGCTCCGGCGGGTGTCGCTGTGCGGCGATCGGCTTCATCCCCAGCCGCGGGTCGCGGGCACAGCGGCCTGTCGGTGCCGCGCGGTACAGGTGAGCCATGACCGCGCCGCTGCTCCGCCTGCTCGTCGCTCTCACCGTCGTCCTCGCCGCCGGTTGTTCGGTGCTCGGCCCGGCTACGGCGCCTGCCCCCGGCAGCCCGACCCGGGCCGAGCTCGAGCACCTGCTCGGGCAGGTGCGGGTGGTACCGGAGCGCCCGCACCCCGGCGGTTACGAACGCGGGTGCAAGGACGGCCAGGGCTGTGTCTTCGGCGAGTCCTGGACCGACGCCAGCGACGCCCCGGGCGGGTACGACGGCTGCGACACCCGCAACAACGTGCTGGCCGCCCAGCTCACCGCGGTGCAGTTCCGCCCGGGCACGCGGAACTGCGTGGTGCTGGCAGGCGGCCTGGACGACCCCTACACCGGCACCCACATCACCTTCGACAAGTCCGATGCCAGAGCGGTGCAGATCGACCACGTCTTCCCGCTGGCCGCCGCCTGGGATCTGGGCGCCGCCGCCTGGCCGCAGGCCCGGAGGGTCCGCTTCGCCAACGACGTCACCGTCAACCTGGTCGCCACCGCGGGCGCGACCAACCAGGCCAAGAGCGACGGCACGCCGGGCGAGTGGCTCCCGCCCGCCGCCTCCGGCCACTGCTTCTACGCGGGCAAGTACCTGACCGTCGCGGCCGACTACGACCTCCCGCTCACCGCCGCCGACAGCGCCGCGCTGCGCGGTATCGCCGCGCGCTGCCCGTAGCTCAGGCCCCGGTCGCCACCGGCCGCTTGGGGTCGTGCGCCCACTGCGACCAGGAGCCGGGGTAGAGCGCCGCCTCGATCCCGACCACGGCGAGCGCCGCGATCTGGTGCGCCGCCGTGACCCCCGAGCCGCAGTACACCGCGACCGGGCCGTCCAGCCCGGCGAAGCGTTCGCGCAGGTCGTCGACGGGCCGGAAGCGGCCGTCGCCGTCCAGGTTCTCGGCGGTGGGGGCGCTCACCGCGCCGGGGATGTGCCCGGCGCGCGGGTCGACCGGCTCGGTCTCGCCGCGGAACCGCTCGGCGGCGCGGGCGTCGAGCAGCGCGCCGGGCCAGCGGGCGGCGGCGTCGGCATCGATGACCGGGAGGTTGCCCGCGGTCAGCACGACATCGCCGAGCGGCGTCTCGGCCTCGGCGCCGGTCGCGACCGGCGCACCGGCGGCGACCCAGGCGGGCAGCCCGCCGTCCAGGATCCGGACGTCGGCGATCCCGCCCCAGCGCAGCAACCACCAGGCGCGGGCCGCGGCGAGGCCACCGGTGGCGTCGTAGACGACGACGGCATCGCCCTGATCGATCCCCCAGCTCCGGGCGCACTGCTGCAGCGAGCCGAGGTCGGGCAGCGGGTGTCTGCCGCGGGCGGGCGATGGCGGCGCGGCGAGCTCGATATCCAGGTCGACGAAGACCGCACCCGGAATGTGCCCCGCCGAATAGTGTTGCGCGCCTTCGGGATCGCCGAGCGCCCAGCGCACGTCCAGTAGCCGGAGCCGGCCTTCCGCCACCTTCGCGCGCAGGTCGGACGGCGAGATCAGTACCCCGCTCACCACAGCTCCTCGTAGTCGGCGGTCACGCGTCGTCGCGTGCGGATCCGACCACCCTAGCGCGCGAGGGTTACGAGAATCGGGCCAGTTCAGCGGGACCGGCCACGGACATCGGGGGCGCCGGGGTGCAGGATGCCGGAGGTGAACGGTCCCGAACAGCAGGCGAACCCGGCGCAACCCCTCGGCGCGGGCATGGTGACCGCGCTGGTCGGCTTCACCAGCTCGTTCGCGGTGGTCCTCGCCGGAATCACGGCGGTCGGCGCGACGCAGGCGCAGGCCGCCTCCGGGCTGGCCGCGCTCTGCGTGACCCAGGCGGTCGGCATGCTGCTGCTGAGCCGCTGGTTCCGGATGCCGATCACGCTGGCCTGGTCGACGCCGGGCGCGGCGCTGCTGGCGGGCACCGGCGTGGTGGCAGGCGGCTGGCCCGCCGCGGTCGGGGCGTTCGCGCTCACGGGGGCGCTGATCGTGCTGACCGGGCTGTGGGGGCGGCTCGGCGCGCTGGTGGCCGCGATCCCGGTGCCGATCGCGCAGGCCATGCTGGCCGGGGTGCTCGTCCCGCTGTGCCTGGCGCCGGTCGAGGCGGTGCGCAGCTCGCCCGCGGTGGTGCTCCCGGTGATCGCGGTGTGGCTGGTGCTCACCCGGTTCGCGCCGCGCTGGGCGGTGCTCGCGGCCTTCGGCACGGCGGCGGTCGGCGCCGGGATCGCCATCGCGGTGCGCGACACCCCGCTGGACGCGGGCTCGATGATTCCGGCGCTGCAGCTGACCTGGCCGCACTGGAGCTGGCAGGCCGTGATCGGGCTCGCGGTGCCGCTCTACATCGTCACCATGGCGTCGCAGAACATTCCGGGGACGGCGGTGCTCGGCTCGTTCGGGTACCGGACGCCGTGGCGTGCGGCCATGACCGTCACCGGCATCGGCACCGTGCTCGGCGCCCCGGCCGGCGGGCACGCCATCAACCTGGCCGCGATCAGCGCGGCGCTGGCCGCGGGGCCGTCCGCGCACCCGGACCCCGCGCGCCGCTGGGTCGCGGCGTTCACCGCGGGCGGCTGCTACCTGGTGCTCGCGCCTGCCTCGGCGGCGCTGGTGACGCTGGTCGCGGCCGCACCGGCCGGGGTGCTGGAGACGGTCGCCGGGCTGGCGCTGCTCGCCACCCTCGCCACCTCGCTGACCGGTGCGCTCGCGGACGAGGAGCACCGAACAGCGGGGGTGGTGACCTTCCTGATCGCGGCCTCCGGGGTCGGTTTCCTCGGGGTGGGCGCCGCGTTCTGGGCGCTGCTGGCCGGGCTGCTCGTGCGCGCCGCGCTGTCCCGGCCGCGCCCGGTCAGCCCCGGCTGAGCAGGGTGAGCGGATCCTCCAGCAGGTGCGCGACGTCGGCGAGGAAGCGGGCGCCGGTGTCGCCGTCGATCATCCGGTGGTCGAAGGAGACGCCGAGCGTGGTCACCCAGCGCACGGCCAGTTCGTCGCGCACCACCCATGGCCGCTTGCGGACCGCGCCGAGGCAGAGGATGCCGCCCTCGCCCGGGTTCACCAGCGGGACCCCGCTGTCCACCCCGAACACCCCGATATTGGTGATGGTGAAGGTACCGCCGCGCAGGTCGGCGGGGGCGGCGTTGCCCGCCCGCGCGGTCTCGATCAGCCAGCCCAGTTCGCGGCAGAGCTCGCGCAGCGACAGGGTGTGCGCCTCCTTGAGGTTCGGGACGAGCAGGCCGCGCTCGGTGGCCACCGCGATGCCGAGGTGCACGTAGTGCTTGGTGACGATGTGCTGGTTCGCGTCGTCCCAGAAGGCGTTCAGGTCCGGGAAGTCGCCGAGCGCGACCAGCGTCGCCTTCGCCACCAGGGTGAGCGGCGTGAGCGGGAGCCCCTCGAACGAGGCGGTGTTGCGCAGGTGGTCGATGAGCTCCATGGCGGCGGTGAAGTCGACCGTGGTCGAGGCGCCCGCCTGCGGGATCGTGCGCGCGCTCACCACCATGGCGGCGGCGGTGCGCTTGCGCACCCCGGCGATCGGGGTGCGGGTCTCCCTGGAGACCGGGCGGATGACGCCGGTGCGCGCGTCCGAGGCGACGTGCGGTTCGGCCGCGGCCGGTTCGGCGCCGGGCGCGCGGCGGGGCTGCGAGATGGGGACGGCGGCGCGCACGTCGTCGACGGTGACCGCGCCCTCCGGGCCGGAGCCGGCCAGGAACCACAGGTCGATCCCGAGCTCCTTGGCGAGCTTGCGGGCCGCGGGCGTCGCCGCCGCCCTCCGCATCTTCGGGTCACCGCCGAGCGGCGAGCGCGAGCGCCCGTTTGCAGCCTGATTCCGCTGCGCTGCAGCAGAATTCGCGATGTCACCGGCAACCGCCGACGGACGGACGCCGGCCGGCTCCGCAGTGCCCCGCGGCTGCACACCCTCGGCGTACTCGCGCTCCACCGCGCGGGCGGCGGCACCGGCCGCCGCGGCGGCACCGCGCGGCCCGCGCCGCGACTCCGCGTCCCCGGACGGCCCGTAGCCGACCAACACCCCGCCCTGCGGCGCGCCCGAACTCGGTTCCGGCGCCGAGTATCTCACCGGTGCGGCGGCATCACCCCGCCCCCGCACCCGGATGAGCGGCGTCCCGACCGGCACCGTCTCCCCAGGCTGCGCGAGCAGCTCGGCGACCACCCCGGCGAACGGGGACGGCAGCGCCACCACCGCCTTCGCCGTCTCCACCTCGGCGATCACCTGGTTCAGCTCCACCTCGTCGCCCACCGCGACGGCCCAGGAGACGAGCTCGGCGTCGGCGAGCCCCTCGCCCAGGTCGGGTAGCCGGAATTCCAGCACCGGACCGGCGGTGGCGGGGTCTCGAACGGCGGCATCGTGCACGGGGGACACCTCTCACTGAGCGTTTCAAGCGGCGAGGGAGCGGTCGACCGCGGCGAGAATGCGGTCGACGTCGGGCAGGTGGTGTTTCTCGAGCTTAGCCGGGGGGTAGGGGATGTCGAAGCCGCCGACTCTCAGCACCGGGGACTCCAGGTGATAGAAGCAGCGTTCGGAGATCCGCGCCGCCAGTTCCGCGCCGAGCCCACCCGACACCTGCGCCTCGTGCACGACCACCAGCCGCCCGGTCTTCAGCACCGACTCCTCGACGGTGTCCAGGTCGAGCGGGCTCAGGCTGCGCAGGTCGATCACCTCGACCGAATGCCCCTCGGAGGCGGCGATTCTCGCTGCTCCGAGCGCCGTGGCGACGGTACCGCCGTACCCGGCGACGGTGATGTCGTCGCCCTCGGCGCAGACCCGCGCGCGGTCCAGCGGGAGCGCGGGCGGGGCGTCGAAATCGACCTCGGCGCGGTCCCAGTACCTGCGCTTGGGCTCGAAGAAGAGCACCGGGTCGTCCAGCGCGACGGCCTGCCTGATCATGTGGAAGGCGTCATCGGGCGTGCTCGGCGCGACCACCCGCAGCCCGGCGGTGTGCGCGAAGTACGCCTCCGGCGATTCGGAGTGGTGCTCCACCGAGCCGATGCCGCCGCCGAACGGGATCCGGATGGTGAGCGGGGCCCGCACCCTGCCCTGCGTGCGGTAGTGGATCTTGGCGACCTGGGAGACGATCTGGTCGAAGGCCGGGTAGACGAAGCCGTCGAACTGGATTTCGCAGACCGGCCGGTAGCCGCGCAGCGCCATCCCGAAAGCTGTTCCGATGATGCCGGATTCGGCCAGCGGGGTGTCGATCACCCGGTGCTCGCCGAAGTCCTTCTGCAGCGCGTCGGTGACCCGGAAGACGCCGCCGAGCCTGCCGATGTCCTCGCCCATGAGCACGACCTTCCGGTCGTCGTCGAGCGCGGCGCGCAGTCCGGCGTTCAGCGCGGCGGCGAAGGTGGTGATCATGCGCGCACCCCCGTCGCCGCGCCCTGCTCGTCGGCGAGATACGCCGCGAACGCCGCCCGCTGACGCTCCAGCTCGGCGTGCGGAGTCGCGTAGACGTGGTCGAAGAGCGTCTCCGGCGCCGGGTCCGCCATCTCCACCGTCGCGCGGCGCAGGCGGTGTGCCACGGCATCGGCCCGCTCGCCGACCTCGCGCTCGAACGTCGCGTCCCAGCCGGACTCCCGCGCCAGCAGCCTGCGCACCCGGTCGATCGGGTCGCGGCCGCGCCACTCGTCGGCCTCGGCCGGCACGCGGTAGCGGGTGGGGTCGTCGGCGGTGGTGTGCGGCCCCATCCGGTAGGTGAGCGCCTCGATGAAGGAGGGGCCGCCGCCGGAGCGCGCCCGCGCCAGCGCCTGCCTGGTCACCGCGAGCACGGCGAGCACGTCGTTGCCGTCCACCCGGATGCCGGGCATGCCGTAGCCGTAGGCTCGGCGGGCCAGCGGCACCGCGCTCTGCACCCGGACCGGCGCGCTGATCGCCCAGTGGTTGTTCTGGCAGAAGAACACGACCGGCGCGGCCCAGCTCGCGGCGAAGCCGAGCGCCTCGGCGATATCGCCCTGGCTGGTCGCGCCGTCGCCGAAGTAGGCGACGGTGGCGAGTTCGGCGCCGTCCAGGTGCGCGGCGTAGGCGTAGCCGGTGGCGTGCAGCCCCTGCGCCCCGACCACGATGGCCGGGTTGGTCATGCCGACGGCGTCCGGGTCCCAGCAGTGGTGCGCGACCCCGCGCCAGAGCCGGGTCAGGTCCGCCGGGTCGACGCCGCGGCACCAGGCCACCCCGGCCTCGCGGTAGCTGCAGAACACGTAGTCGTCCCGGCGCAGCGCGCGGGCCGAGCCGATCTGCGCGGCCTCCTGACCGGACAGCGGCGCCCACAGCCCGAGCTCACCCTGCCGCTGCAGCGCGGTGCCCTCGCTGTCGATCCGGCGCGCGATCACCAGGTCGGCGTAGAGCTCGCGGAGCTCGGCGGTGCCGATATCGGCGACCAGCGCGGCGTACTCGGGGTCGAGCACCCGCCTGCCGTCGGGCTGGACCAATTGCACGGGGTACGCGCGGTCGCGCGGTTTCTCGGGCATGTATCGCCTCCTGTGGAGCCGGCCTTGTGAGCCATATCACTCAGCATCCCCGGTCCCGCGCTCCGCGCAACCGACCGCGACCCGACTGCGCAAGATGCGTACTCGAGCGGGGCCGCGCGGTGTCGTACTGCATCGCATGTCCAGTTCGCTCGATGCCACCGACGCGAGCCCGCCATCCGGCTCGGACCGGGCGCCCGCCCGGCTAGGGTGCGGAGCATGGAGATTTCGGGCAGGGTCGCGGTCGTCACCGGAGCGGGCGCCGGCATCGGCGCGGCGCTCACGGAGCGGCTGGTCGCGGGCGGCGCGCGGGTGGTCGCCGTCGATCTTGACGAGGCCGCGGTGCGCGCGGTGGCCGAGCGGGCCGGTGCCGCCGCGGTGGCGGGCGATGTCGCGGACGAGGCAGTCATCCGCGCCGCGATCGACGCCGCAGAGCGCGAGTTCGGCCCGGTCGAGCTGTACTTCGCCAATGCCGGGATCGGGGGCGGCGGCGGGCTGGACGCCACCGAGGCGCAGTGGGCGGCCGCGCTCGACGTCAATGTGCTCGCGCACGTCCGCGCGGCGAAGCTGCTCGTCCCCGGCTGGGTGGAGCGCGGCACCGGGTACTTCGTGACCACCGCGTCGGCGGCCGGGCTGCTCACCCAGCTGGGCTCGGCGCCCTACGCCGTCACCAAGCACGCGGCGGTCGGCTTCGCCGAGTGGCTCTCGGTGACCTACGGCGACCAGGGGATCAGGGTGAGCTGCGTCTGCCCGATGGGCGTCGACACCCAGCTGCTGCACACCGGCATGGTCCCCGAGGGCGCCGAGGCGGACGGGCAGCTCGCGATCAAGGCGGTGACATCGGCGGGCGCGGTGCTCTCCCCCGAGCAGGTGGCCGACGACGTCCTGGCCGGTGTCGCGGCCGAGCGGTTCCTGATCCTGCCGCACCCCGAGGTGCTGGAGATGTACCGGCACAAGGGCGCCGACTACGACCGCTGGATCGGCGGCATGCGCCGCTACCAGGCGGCGCTACGCGGGTAACTCCGCTGCCACGATCGTCGCCGCCGCGGCCCGGATGACCTCCGGGATCGGCACCGGCCTTCGCGTCTCCTCGTTCACGTAGACGTGCGTGAAGCTGCCGGTCGCGGCGAGCTCCGGCTCGGTCTCGGTCTCCCGGAAGATGGCGAGGTCGTAGGTGATGCTGGAGTTGCCGAGCCGGGCGACCCGGATGCCGACCTGCAGCATGTCCGGGAAGCTCACCGAGCCGTGGAAGCGGCAGGAGGTCTGCGCGACCACGCCGAGCTCGGGCAGCTCCCGGATGTCGGTGCCGGTGGCCGCCATGAGCCAGGCGTTCACCGCGGTGTCGAAGTACGAGTAGTACGTCACGTTGTTCACGTGGCCGTAGTGGTCGTTGTCCGCCCACCGGGTCGGCATCGGCCAGAGCACGGGATACTGCTGCGTCACCCGGCCGACGATAGCTCAGCGGGCGCCGCGCCCTGCCGGTGGTCGCGCGGGCTGACGCCGTGGTGCCGCTTGAACGCGGTGCTCAGCGCGAAGGCGCTGCCGTATCCGACCTGCCTGGCGATCGCCTCGATGGTGGCGTCGCTCTCCTGCAGCAGGTCGGCGGCGAGCGCCAGCCGCCACTCGGTGAGGAAGGCCATCGGCGGCTCGCCGACCAGCTCGGTGAAGCGGCGAGCGAGCGCCGCTCGCGAAGCGCCGACCGCCTCGGCCAGGCCGGCGACCGTCCAGCCGTGCGCGGGGTTGTGTTGCAGCAGCCGCAGTGCCCTGCCGACCATCGGGTCGCTGTAGGCGTGGTACCAGGCGGGGGCATCGGCCCTGGCGAACCAGGCGCGCAGCGCGGCGATGAGGACCAGGTCGAGCACGCGGTCGAGCACCGCGCCCTGGGCCGGGCGGTCCTCGGTGACCTCGTCCACCAGCAGCGCGAGCAGCCGGGCGTCGACTTCGCCGGAGCCTAGCACGATGGCGGGTGGCAGCGCGCGCAGCAGCCTGCGGCTGGCCGCGCCGACCGACTCGTAGGTGCCGGTGACCATGACGGTGGCGCCGTGCGGGTCGGTGCCCCACTGCCTGACCCCGAGGCTCAGGGTCTCGCAGAGGATCTCGCCGTCCGGCGTCTTCGTGACCTGCCCCGGGTGGATGACGATCTGCGGCGGGGTGGCCGGGTCGTCGGCGACGGTGTAGGAATCGGGGCCGCGCACGATCGCGACGTCACCGGCGCCGAGGCGCCGCCGCTCGCCGTCGTCGGTGAGGAACCAGGCGTGCCCGCGCACCATCGCGACCACGGTGAGCGGCGCCTCGTCCTGGATCCGCAGCGACCACGGCGGGTCGAGCCGCGAGCACATCAGGAAGGCGCCGCGAGCGCGGGGACCTTCGAGCAGGCTGGCGAGTGCGTCCACCGTTCGAGGGTAGACGGCGCCGGACGGCGCGGTCGAGCACGGAACGGCGCTGCGGGAAAGGGTTTTCCGGCTCCGCCCGGCTTCGGTACCGTCGAGACGATGCTCTCGACGACACCGGCGCCCCCGGTGCGCGCCGCGCGGGCCGCGGTGTTCACGGTCTTCGCGCTCAACGGCCTGCTGCTCTCGCTCTGGGTGGTGCACATCCCGGCGATCACCGATCGCACCGGGGTGGCCCCCGCCCAGCTCGGCACCTTCATCCTGCTGCTGGCCGGGGCGGGCATCGTCGGCATGCGGATCACCGGGCCGCTGGCCGACCGGTTCGGCAGCCGGGCGCTGGTCGCGGCCGCCGCGGTACTGATCTCGCTCGGCGTGCTCGGCCCCGGCTTCGCCACCGGCCCGCTCACCCTGGCGCTCGCGCTCGCCTTCTTCGGCTTCGGCAACGGCGCGCTCGACGTGTCGATGAACACCCAGGCGGTGCATGTCGAGCGGGCCTACGGCAGGCCCATCATGTCCGCCTTCCACGCGCTCTTCTCCGGCGGCGGCTTCCTCGGCGCGCTGATCGGCGCCGCGACCCAGCGCGCGGGGCTGGACCTGCGGGTCACCCTGGTACTCGCCGCCGCCACCGGCCTGCTGCTCACCGCCGCGCTGGTGCCGCGGCTGCTGCGCGAGCTGCCCGAGCCGGAGCCCGTGGCGGCCGCCGCCGCGCCGGAGCCGCGCAGCGCCCGCGGGCTGCGGCTCTTCGCGCTGGCCGCCATCGCCTTCGTGCTGCTGCTCACCGAGGGCGCGGCCGCCGACTGGAGCGCGCTGCAGGTCCGCGACCACCTCGGCACCACCGAGTCCACCGCGGCCTTCGCCTTCGCCGCCTTCTCCTGCACCATGACCGCGGGCAGGCTGGTGGCCGACCGGGTGAGCGGGCGCTTCGGCCCGGTCTTCGTGGTGCGCTGGGGCTGCGTCACGGCCGGACTCGGGCTGGCGCTCGTGGTGTGTTCCGGCTGGCTGCCCGCCACCCTGCTCGGCTGGGCGCTCTGCGGGATCGGGCTCTCCGGCGGGGTGCCGCAGATCTTCACCGCCGCGGGCAACCTCGGCTCCGGCGGGTCGGCTGGCACCGACATGTCCCGGGTCTTCGCCATCGGCTACGTCGGGCTGCTGGCCGGGCCCGCCATCATCGGCTGGCTCACCGAGCTGGTCCCGCTCACCACCGCGCTCGCGGTGCCGCTGGTGCTGACCCTGGTGTGCTCGTGGTTCGCCGGGGTGGTCGCCCCCGGCACGCGGAACGCCCCCGCTCGGTCCTGAGCGGGGGCGTTCGGCGGGGCTGCGCTTACAGCGCCTTGAGCTCCTCGGTGACCGCACCGACGGACTTCTTGGCGTCGCCGAACAGCATGGAGGTGTGGTCGGCGTAGAACAGCGGGTTGTCGATGCCGGCGAAGCCGGAGTTCATCGAGCGCTTGAGCACGATGACGCTTCTGGCCTGGTCGACGTTGAGCACCGGCATGCCGTAGATCGGGCTGCTGGTGTCCTCGCGGGCGGCCGGGTTGGTGACGTCGTTCGCGCCGATCACCAGGGCGACGTCGGTCCGGTTGAACTCGCCGTTGACGTCGTCCATCTCCTTCATGGCGTCGTAGGAGACCTCGGCCTCGGCCAGCAGCACGTTCATGTGTCCAGGCATGCGGCCCGCCACCGGGTGGATGGCGTACTTGACCTCGACGCCCTTGGCCTCGAGCAGCGCCGCCATCTCCTTGACCGCGTGCTGCGCCTGGGCGACCGCCATGCCGTAGCCGGGGACCACGATGACCTGGTTGGCGTAGGCCATCTGGATCGCGGCATCCGCCGCGCTGGTCGCCTTGGCCGACTTCGCCTCGCCGTCCCCGCTCGCGCCCGGCGCCGCCCCGCCACCGCCGAAGCCGCCCGCGACGATCGCCGGGATCGAGCGGTTCATCGCCTTGGCCATCAGGTTGGTCAGGATCGTGCCCGAGGCGCCGACGATCATGCCCGCCACGATCATGGCGGTGTTGTTCAGCGCCAGCCCGGCCGCCGCGGCGGAGAGCCCGGTGAGCGCGTTGAGCAGCGAGATCACGACCGGCATGTCCGCGCCGCCGATCGGGAGCACCACCATGAGGCCGAGGATGCCCGCCGCGACCAGCAGCAGCACCATCCACCACCACTCGGCGCCGCCGTCGCTCGCGCCGAGCCCGATGACCACCGCCGCCGCGACCGCGGCGATGAGCAGCAGCAGGTTCAGCGGCTGCTGCAGCCGCCCGAGGCCGATCGGCTTGCCCGGCAGGATCTCCTGCAGCTTGCCGAAGGCGATGAGCGAGCCCCAGAACGAGATCGAGCCGATGATCGCCGCGAAGAGCGAGCCGACGATGATGTGGACGGTCGGGGACTCACCGTGCTTGAAGTTCGAGAACCCGGTGGTGTCGAGGAACTCGGCCCACGCGATCAGCGCGACCGTGCCGCCGCCGACGCCGTTGAACGCCGCCACCAGCTGCGGCATCGCCGTCATCTTGGTGTACTTCGCCGGCGGGACGCCGAGCACGACGCCGACGACCAGGCCGCCGACGATCAGGATCCAGTTGTTCGTGTCGCGCACCGCGATGAGCGTCGCGATCACCGCGAGCCCCATGCCGAACGCGGCGATCCAGTTGCCGCGCACCGCCGTCTTCGGGCCGGTCAGCCCCATCAGGCCGTAGATGAAGAGCGCGAACGAGATGATGTAGAGAATATTGACCAAGTTGTCCATCGGACTCATTCACCAGCCTTCGGGGCGGCCTTCTTGCCCTTGAACATGCCGAGCATCCGGTCGGTCACCACGAAGCCGCCGATGACGTTCAGCGTGCCGAAGACCACGGCGACGAACAGGATGATCTGGATGCCGATCGAGGGGTCCTGCACCTTGCCGAGCGTCACCAGCGCGCCGAGCACGACGATGCCGTGGATGGCGTTGGTGCCCGACATCAGCGGGGTGTGCAGGGTGTTCGGGACCTTGGAGATCACGGCGAACCCGACGAACCCGGAGAGCACGAGGATCGCGATGTTCGCGAGCAGTTCGGTGTACATCAGACCGCCTCACGGGTGACGCAGGAATCGGCGAGGACCTGATCGTCGAAGTCGGGCGCGAGCTTCCCGTCGACCAGCATCAGGTCGAGTAGCGCGAAGATGTTCTTGGAGTACAGCTCGCTGGCGTGCTCGGGCATGGTGGCGGGCAGGTTCAGCGGCGAGGCGATGGTGACGTCGTGGCGCACCACGGTCTGCCCCGGCTCGGTCAGCTCGCAGTTGCCGCCGGTCTCGCCGGCCAGGTCGACGATCACGCTGCCCGGCTTCATGCCCTGCACCGCGGCGGCGGTCACCAGCCGCGGCGCCGGGCGGCCCGGCACCAGCGCGGTGGTGATCACCACGTCGAAGCCCTTGATGGCATCCTCGAGCGCCTGCTGCTGCTTCGCCTTCTCCTCGTCGGTGAGCTCGCGGGCGTACCCGCCCTCACCGGCCGCGTCGATGCCGAGGTCGAGCCACTGCGCGCCCACCGAGCGGACCTGGTCGGCCACCTCGGGCCGCACGTCGTAACCCGTGGTCCGCCCGCCCAGCCGCTTGGCCGTCGCCAGCGCCTGCAACCCGGCCACACCCACACCGAGCACCAGTACGGTGGCCGGCTTCACGGTGCCGGCGGCGGTGGTCAGCATGGGGAAGAACCGGGTCGACTCCGAGGCGGCCAGCAGCACGGCCTTGTAGCCGGCGACGTTGGCCTGCGAGGACAGGGCGTCCATGACCTGCGCGCGCGAGATGCGCGGGATCGCCTCCACCGCGAAGGCCTGCACCCCCGCGGTCTTCAGCGCGGCGATCTGGTTCTCGGCGTTGCGCGGGGCCAGGAACCCGACCAGCGTCTGCCCGCCGGTCAGTTTGCCGACCTCGGCGTCGGTGGGCGGGGCCACCTTCACCACCACATCGGCGGACCAGGGGTCGCCGACGGTCGCGCCCGCCTCCACGTAGGCGGCGTCGGGAATTAGCGCGCCCGCTCCGGCGCCCGCCTCCACCACGACATCGACGCCCTTCGCGAGCAGACTCGGGACGATCTTGGGCACCAGGGCCACCCGCCGCTCGCCCGTGCCGGACTCGCGTACGACCCCGACACGCGCGCCGCGCGGCGACGGGTCGCCTGCGCTCTGCGTTGTCTCCACTTGTCAGTTTCCTTCTCGTGCTGGCAGCGATCCCTAAGTTACTGGCGAGTAAGCTAGGTCGAATCCTCGCAACTGTATCCGGACCGCGGTGAGCGTAGCTGAGATGCCGATCACGTGGCGAAGTTCGCAACTGTTGTTTCGCCGGTTTCGCAAATTTGCATTTCCGCAGCGTCTTCCCGGTGCCCGCCGGATTCGCCGGATTCGCCGACCGCCGCCGCCCGCCGTCGCCGCAGGTGAAACCGGACGGGAAAGGGCAGCCGGGGGCGCAGTACCCCCGCGCTCGGCGAATCCGGCCACGACACGGGGTTTCGACACGAGTGACGCGTGTCATATCGCGGGTGTCCCCCGCGGCTCGTACGCCGTAAGGTCGCTGGGTGTGACCGACTGCGTCTTCTGCGCCATCGTGGCCGGAACCGCCCCCGCGACCGTCGTCCACGAGGACGCGGACGTGCTGGCCTTCCTCGACATCCGACCGATCGCCCGCGGGCACACCCTGGTGATCCCCAAGCGCCACGCCACCGAGCTCGACGAGCTGGATCCGGAGCTCGGCGCCGCCGTCTTCCGGGCCGGGCACCGGCTGGCCCGCGCGGCCCGCCGCGGCGGGCTCGCCGCGGACGGCGCGAACCTGGTGCTGAACGACGGGAAGGCCGCCTTCCAGACCGTCGGGCACGTGCACCTGCACGTGATCCCGCGCCGCTCCGGCGACCGGGCCCGCTTCGTCGCCGGGCTGCTGCTGCGCCGCCCGCACGACGCCGAGTCCACCGCCGCCGCGATCCGCGCGGGCCTGGCCGCGCTCGACGCACGATGACCCACACCGACCACGAGGGAGCACACCGGTGAGCGAACCCGAGCAGGCCGAACTGATCGACCTGTTGGCGGAGCAGTGGCAGGCGCTCGGCCGCCTCGTCGCCGACCTGGACGAGCCGGGCTGGCGCACCCGGACCGCGCTGCCCGGCTGGACCGTCTTCGACGTGCTCGCGCACGTCATCGGCACCGAGTCCTGGCTGCTCGGCGAGCGCCCGCCCGCCGCCGACCCGCTGCGCCCCAAGGTCGACGTGCGCGAGCTGCCGCACGTGCGCAACGAGACCGGCGTGCTGAACGAGATCTGGGTGGACCGGCTGCGCCCGCTGCCGTCCGCCCGGCTGCTCGAGCTCTACACCTCGGTGACCGAGCGCCGCACCGCCGCGCTGCGCGCGCTGGACGCCGAGGCGTGGGCCGCGAAGACTCCGTCGCCGATCGGCGAGGTGAGCTACGGCCGCTTCATGCGGGTGCGGCTCTTCGACTGCTGGATGCACGAGATCGACATCGCGGACGCGCTCGGCGTCACCGTGGCCGAGGGCGGCCGCCGCGGCGAGGTGGCGTTCGAGGAGTTCCTCGGCTCGATCCCCCGGGTGCTGGTCAAGCGCGGGCAGGCGCCGGACGGCGCGCGGATCGAGATCGAGCTGACCGGCGCGCTGGCCCGCACGCTGCGCGTCGCGGTGCGGGGAAGGGCCGGCTTCGTGGACGCGCTCGACGGCCCGCCGGACACCGCGATCGCCCTCGACTCCGGGCTCTTCACCCGGCTCGGCGGCGGCCGCACCCCGGCTACCGCGCACGCGGGCGAGATCGCGCTGCGCGGCGACACCGAACTCGGCGAGCGGCTCGTGCGCTCGCTCGCCTTCACCATCTGATGCGGCTGTTCCTGGCGAGCTACCGCTTCGGCGCGCACGCCGACCGGCTGCTCCAGCTGGTCGGCACCCCGGGCCGGGTCGGGCTGATCCCGAATGCCTGCGACGCCTGGCCCGCCGCCTGGCAGTCCGCGGTGACCAGCGACGAGGTGCCGCTGCGGCGCCTCGGCTTCCGCCCCGAGGTGGTCGACCTGCGCGAGTACGCGGGCGCGCCGGACCGGCTGCGCGCCACCCTGGCCGGGTTCCCGCTGCTCTGGGTGCGCGGCGGCAACACCTTCGTGCTGCGCGCCCAGTTCGCCCGCAGCGGCGCGGACGCCGTGCTGCCCGCGCTGCTCGCCGAGGACGCGCTGGTCTACGCGGGGTACAGCGCGGGCGCCTGCCTGCTGAGCCCGGACCTGCACGGCATCGAGGAGGCCGACGACCCGGCCGAGGTGCGCCCGGCGACCGGCGTCGAACCCCGCTGGGACGGGCTCGGCCTGATCGACCGCCCGATCGTGCCGCACGTCGACTCCCCGACCGACCCGGACGGCATCTGCACCCGGCTCGCCGCGCGCTTCCGCGCCGAGGGCAAGCCGCACTGGGCGCTCACCGACGACGACGCGGTGATCGTCGACGGCGGCGCACCCGAGCTGCTGAACTGAGCCTCAGCGCCTGCGGAACACCACCCAGCGCATCGCGCTGTACATGTAGACGGCCTCGCAGCCACCCGCCAGGACCCGGGAGAGGTGGTAGTCGACGCCGAGCGCGACCAGCCCGCCGCCGACCCCGAGGATGAAGGCCGCGTAGTTGATCACCACGACCACCGTGTACACCGCCGCCTGCCCGGCCACCGGCGCGTGCGAGTGGAAGTTGAAGCTCCGGTTCAGCACGAAGGCCAGCCCGAAGGCGCAGGCGTAGGCGGCGCTCACCGCGAACCAGATCGGCAGCCCGAGCCCGCCGTACATGATCGTCAGCAGCAGCAGGTCGACGCCGAAGGTGAAGGTGTTGATCAGTGCGAAGCCGAGGAAGGTCGGCGGGATCAACCGGTCGAGGCCGAGCGGGAGCAGCGCGACCACCCGCTCGCACCAGCGGCCGAAACGGTCCGCGATGCCGTCGATGGACGCTTCGGGTGCCGTTGCTTCGTCGCGGAGGTCCGCCGGTTCGCCCACGCCCGCAGGATGCCACCGGCAGGTGTCGGCCAGGTGAGCGGCGGGCGAACCCGGCGTCAGCCGATCCGGCTGCTGCGGCTGCCGCCCGCCGGGCGCAGCGCGGCCAGCCTGCGCCTGGTGAGGTCGTCGGCGTGCTCGAGCAGCAGCTCGGCCAGCAGCCGCGGGTCCCGCCGCCACTGCGCGCCGATGGTGGCCAGCGCCGGCTTGTCGAAGAACCCGGAGCTCGCCAGCGCGGCCAGCCAGTCGTCGATCTCGCCGGCCTCGATCCGGCGCACGGTCTCGTCGTCCAATCCTGCCTCGGCCACCTCGGGGCCGATCACCGCGGTGACGAGTTCGCGGTAGTCCGGTGTTGCGATCATGCTGATAATCCCTCCTGCGCGCTGAATGACACCCGACCCCTCGCAGGTTCACGCCCCGAACTCCGCTACCCCTGTCGGATGATTGTGGCCCCGCACCCGGCCGGCCACCAAGCGAACGCCGGTGAAATCCGTGTTTCGGACAGCTAGCGTGGCAAGTGTGCAGCTACAGGACTTGATCGCCACGCTCCCGGCGGGCGCCGTCGTCACCGATCCGGACGTGCTGGCCGGGTACCGCCACGACTGGGCGAAGGATCCCGGCGCGGGCACCCCGCTCGCCGTCGTCCGGGCCACCGCCACCGCGGACGTCGCGGCCACGCTGCGCTGGGCGCACGCGCACGGCGTTCCGGTGGTGCCGCGCGGCGCGGGCTCCGGGCTCTCCGGCGGCGCGACCGCGGTGACAGGCGGCATCGTGCTCTGCACCGAGCGGATGCGCGCGATCAGCGTCGACCCGGTGACGCGCACCGCGGTGGTGCAGCCCGGGCTGCTGAACGCCGAGGTCAAGCGGGCCGTCGCGGAGCACGGGCTGTGGTACCCGCCGGACCCGTCGTCGTTCGAGATCTGCTCGATCGGCGGCAACGCGGCCACCAACGCGGGCGGGCTGTGCTGCGTGAAGTACGGCGTGACCAGCGACTACGTGCTCGGCATGGAGGTGGTGCTCGCCGACGGCACCCCGGTGCGGCTCGGCGGGCCGCGGCTCAAGGACTCCGCCGGGCTCTCGCTCACCAAGCTCTTCGTCGGCAGCGAGGGGACGCTCGGCGTGATCACCGAGCTCACCCTGCGGCTGCTGCCCGCGCAGCCACCGCTGAGCACCGTCGTCGCGAGCTTCGCCGACCTGGACTCCGCCACCGAGGCGATCCTCGCCATCACCGCCGCGCTGCGCCCGGCCATGCTGGAGTTCATGGACTCGGTCGCGGTCAACGCCGTCGAGGACGAGCTGCGCATGGGGCTGGACCGCTCGGCCGCCGCGCTGCTCGTCGCCCGCTCCGACGCGCCGGGCGCCTTCGCCGCGCACGAGGCCGAGCTCATGGTCGCCGCCTGCGAGAAGGCAGGGGCCATCGAGGTTTTCAGCACCGCCGATCCCGAGGAGGGCGAGGCCTTCACCGCGGCCCGCCGGTTCGCCATCCCGGCGGTGGAGCGGCTCGGGCCGCTGCTGCTCGAGGACGTCGGGGTACCGCTGCCCCGGCTCGCCGACCTGGTCTCCGGAATCGCCGGGATCGCCGAGCGCAACGCGGTGACCGTCTCGGTGATCGCGCACGCCGGGGACGGCAATACGCACCCGCTCATCGTGCACGACCCGGCCGATGCCGAGCAGACCGCGCGGGCGCACCGCGCCTTCGGCGAGATCATGGACCTGGCCATCGCGCTCGGCGGCACCATCACCGGCGAGCACGGCGTCGGCCGGTTGAAGAAGGCCTGGCTGCCGGATCAGGTCGGCCCCGACGTGATGGCGCTGACCAGGCGGATCAAGGACGCGCTCGACCCGACCGGCATCCTCAACCCCGGCGCCATCCTGTGAGGACCGGAACATCGGCGTTCCCAGCGAGGTTCTACCGACCATGACCACCGAGCTGAAACACAATGCCGCGGACACCAGGTTCGAGATCTACGTGGACGAGGTGCTGGCCGGGTACGCCGACTACGCCGAGCGCGGCACCGTCCGCGACTTCAACCACACCGTGACGTTCCCCGAGTTCCGCCGCCGCGGGGTCGCCGCCGAGGTGGTCGAGTACGCGCTGCGCGACTCGCGCGAGCACGGCTTCACCGTGCTGCCCACCTGCTGGTACGTCGACCAGTTCATCGCCGCGCACAGCGAGTACCGCGACCTCGTCGCATCCTGACTCAGTTCGACCGCCGCCAGCACAGGAACTGGTGATCGGTGGTGCACCCCATCGCCGCGACCACAGCCTCGTTGTCGAAGCCGGGCAGCGCCCGCAGCCGGTGCAGCAGCGACTTCCCGCCATCCGACTGCGGCACCGCGCAGCCATTGCCCTTCGCCCCGATCAGGACGAAGAACACATCGTCGGCGAAGGGCCCGTCGGTACTGGTGATGATGCGGACCTCCGCGAGATCTGCCCAGCTCACTTCCTCGACCCGCCCGCCGGGAAGAGTGCGCCGGACATATCTGTCGGTTATTTCCACCCCACTCATGCCTGAAATCGTCCTCCTGTACGCGGTGGCCCGACACCCCTGGATTCGGATACGGACGCGCGCACGCGTGAACCCCGATACCCGAACGGTACCGGGGTTCAGCGCCGGAGTCGGTTGAATCAGCCCAGCAGTGCGCGCGACATGACGACCCGCTGGATCTGGTTGGTGCCCTCGTAGATCTGGGTGATCTTGGCATCGCGCATCATGCGCTCCACCGGGAAGTCGGTGGTGTAGCCGGCGCCGCCGAAGAGCTGGACGGCGTTGGTGGTGACCTCCATGGCGACGTCCGAGGCGAAGCACTTGGCGGCGGCGGAGATGAAGCCGAGGTTCTGCTCGCCGCGCTCGGCGCGGGCCGCGGAGGTGTAGACCATGAGCCGGGCGGCCTCGATCTTCATCGCCATGTCGGCCAGCATGAACTGGGTGTTCTGGAAGTCGGCGATCCTGGTGCCGAACTGCTTGCGGTCCTTGGTGTAGGCGATCGCGGCGTCCAGCGCGCCCTGGGCCAGCCCGACGGCCTGCGCGCCGATGGTGGGGCGGGTGTGGTCGAGGGTCTGCAGCGCGGTCTTGAAACCGGTGCCCGGCTCGCCGACGATCCGATCGCCGGGGATGCGGCAGTTCTCGAAGTACAGCTCGGCGGTGGGCGAGCCCTTGATGCCGAGCTTGTGCTCCAGCGGCCCGACCACGAAGCCCTCGTCGTCCTTGTGCACCAGGAACGCCGAGATGCCGTTCGACCCCTTCTCGGCGTCGGTCACCGCCATCACGGTGTACCAGGAGGACTTGCCGCCGTTGGTGATCCAGCACTTGGAGCCGTTCAGCACCCAGCTGTCGCCGTCCTGCTTGGCCCGGGTGCGCATGGAGGCGGCGTCCGAGCCCGCCTCCCGCTCGGAGAGCGCGTAGGAGGCCATCTCGCCGTTCACGATGTCCGGCAGGACCTGCTGCTTGAGCTCGTCCGAGCCGTTCAGGATGAGGCCCATGGTGCCGAGCTTGTTCACCGCGGGGATGAGCGAGGAGGAGCCGCAGACCCGGGCGACCTCCTCGATCACGATGCAGGTGGCGACCGAGTCGGCGCCCTGGCCGCCGAACTGCTCCGGCACGTGCACCGCGTTGAAGCCGGACGAATTGAGCGCGGCCAGCGCTTCTTCGGGGAAGCGGGCCTTCTCGTCGACGTCCTTGGCGTGCGGGGTGATCTCCTTCTCCGACAGCGCGCGGATGGCGGCGCGCAGCTCGTCGTGGAAGTCCTCCAGCTTGAACAGGTCGAAATCGGGGTTACCCGCCATGACGGCTCCACTTCTGGTTGTCGGTGCTCACCGGCACTGCGTGCCACACTTCGCTTCAGTATAGAGCGCTTTTCGGCTATTCGACGCTGCCGAGTGGCACTCAGTGCCAGGTGGCCGGTGATGGTGACCAGGGTCACAGACTACCGAGTTGCCTGGTCACCAGGTCGGCCACCCGCCGGGGCGCCATGCCCCGCGGGAACACCGCCACCACCAGCTCCTCGCCCGGCGCCCCGCGCGGGATCGCGGCCAGCTCCTGGCGCAGGTCGGCGGCGCCCGCGTCGGACTCGCCGCGCACCATCCGGCGCAGCAGGTAGTTGTGCGTCGCGGTGACGGCGGCGGTGAACTGCACCCGGCTCAGGTCCGGCACCTCGGGCAGCCGCTCGCGCAGGAAGTCGGTGAAGAGCCGCTCGTAGCGGAACACCGTGACGATCTCGCGCTCGCGCAGCGCGGGCACCTGCCGCACCACCCGGTACCGGCGCGCCGCGATCTCCCGCCACTGCGTGAACCGCTCGAACACCTGCACCACCGCGGTGCAGACCGCCTCCCACGGATCGCCGTCCGAGCCGTCGAGGAAGGCCGCCGCCTGCGCCAGCTGCGACTCGTGATCGGCGAAGATCACGTCCTCCTTGGACCGGAACTGCCGGAAGAAGGTACGCCGCGAGATCCCCGCCGCCTCGGCGATCTCGTCCACGGTCGTGGCCTCGTACCCCTTCTCGGCGAAAAGGAGCAGCGCCTGCTCCACCACGGCGAGCCGGAACCGAGCCGTGTCGGCGCCTGCGCGGATTCGCGCGGATTCGTCGATGGTCACGGACTCGAGCGTATCGAGAAGCTCAGCCGAGCAGCGTCGCGCGCAGCGCTTCGTCCTTGCCGAGGACGAGTTGCTCGAGATTCGCCTGGAAGGTCTGCATGCGGGTGCGCAGAGCCGGGTCGGCGGTGCCGAGGATCCGGGCGGCGAGCAGCCCGGCGTTGCGGGCGCCGCCGATGGAGACGGTGGCGACCGGAACGCCCGCGGGCATCTGCACGATGGAGAGCAGCGAGTCCATGCCGTCCAGGTACTTCAGCGGCACCGGGACGCCGATCACCGGGAGCGGGGTGGCCGAGGCGACCATCCCGGGCAGGTGCGCGGCACCGCCCGCACCGGCGATGATCACCTTCAGACCGCGCTCGGCGGCGGCCTTCGCGTAGTCGAGCATGCGCTGCGGGGTGCGGTGCGCGGAGACCACGCCCACCTCGAAGCGGATGCCGAACTCGGCGAGCGCCTCGGCAGCGGCCTCCATGGTCGGCCAGTCCGAGTCGCTGCCCATGATCAGGCCGACCTGCGGTTCACTCATGCGGATCCCATCCGTCGGTCCATACCGCGTGCGACATCCAGTGCGCCGCCCGCTCCGCCTTCTCCCGCACCGCGGCGACGTCGTCGCCGAGGATGTTCACGTGGCCGATCTTGCGATCCGGCCGCTCGCCCTTGCCGTAGAGGTGCACCTTGGCCTCCGGCACCCGGGCGAAGAGGTGGTGCAGCCGCTCGTCCATCGCCATCGCGGGCGCCTCGGGCGCGCCGAGGATGTTCGCCATCACGGTGACCGGGGCCAGCGGGGTGGTGTCGCCGAGCGGGTAGTCGAGCACGGCGCGCAGGTGCTGCTCGAACTGGCCGGTGCGGGCGCCGTCCATCCCCCAGTGGCCGCTGTTGTGCGGACGCATGGCGAGCTCGTTGACCAGCAGCTCGCCGTCCGCGGTCTCGAACAGCTCGACCGCCATCACGCCGACCACGCCGAGCTCGGCGGCCAGGTGCAGCGCCAGCGTCTCGGCTTCGGCGGCGAGCTCCTCGGAGAGCCCGGGCGCGGGGGCGAGCACCACCGCGCACTGCCCGTTGCGCTGCACCGTCTCGACCACCGGCCAGGTCGCGGCCTGCCCGAACGGTGAGCGCGCCACCATGGCGGAGAGCTCGCGCACCCACGCCACCCTGGCCTCGGCCAGCAGCGGAACCCCGCGGGCACGCTGCTCGCCGACGATGGCGCGCGCCTCGGCGGCGTCGGCGGGCATCCAGACCCCGCGGCCGTCGTAGCCGCCGCGGATCGCCTTGAGCACCACCGGCCAGCCGTGCTCGGCGCCGAACCGCTCGGCGTCCGCCGCCGTCTCCACCGCGGTGAAGGCGGGCACGGGGAGGCCGAGCTCGCTCAGCCTGGTCCGCATGGCCAGCTTGTCCTGGGCGTAGCGCAGCGCCGACGGCGGCGGCTGCACGTTGACGCCCTCGGCGACCAGCGCCTCCAGGTGCTCGGTCGGCACGTGCTCGTGGTCGAAGGTCAGGGCGTGCGACCCGACGGCGGCTCTGCGCAGCGCCACCGGGTCGGTATGGCTGCCGAAGACCACGTCCGGGCTGACCTGAGCGGCCGGGTCGTCGGGCCGCTCGGCCAGTACCCGGAGCCGCTGCCCGAGGGCGATCGCGGCCTGGTGCGTCATCCGCGCGAGTTGCCCGCCACCGACCATGGTGACGGTCGGCATCGCCGCTGGATCGAAGGAACGTGCGCTCACGTCGGTCAATGTTGTCATGGAGCGCAGAATCGGTGCGCGCGACCCGGCGCTACACTCGGGCCTTGTGTCAATCGTCGACGAGGTGGTCCGCGCACTCCCGCCCACAGCACGGGAGCTGGCGCTCCGTAATCGTGAACTGATCAAGTTCGCGATCGTCGGCGCTACCACCTTCGTGATCGACAGCGGCATTTTCTACCTGCTGAAGTGGACGGTCCTCGCGGACAAGCCGGTGACGGCCAAGATCATTTCCGGCGTGATCGCGGTGATCGCCTCCTACATTCTGAACCGGGAGTGGTCGTTCAAGAACCGCGGCGGCCGGGAGAAGCACCACGAGGCGCTGCTGTTCTTCGTGGTCAGCGGCGTCGGCGTGGCGCTGAGCAATATCCCGCTGTGGATTTCCAGTTACGTCTTCGACCTGCGCCAACCCGCCGTGAGCTTCGCCACCGAGAACATCGCCGACTTCGTGAGCGCGTTCGTGATCGGCAATCTGCTGCAGATGGCGTTCCGATTCTGGGCGATGCGGCGCTGGGTTTTCCCGGACGAGATGGACGTGATCATCGAGGAGCTGGAGGAGCTCATCGAGGTCGAGAATCTCGGCACCGAGCCGCCGACCGTGCGTCCCTGACCTTTTTACTCAGCGCGGTTCGGCGCCGACTCCGGCGGCCACGCGATTCGGCGTCGGCGCGCCGAGAAACAGCGCGAAGAGCGCGGGGCGCCTGCGCTGCAATTCCAGCCGGCCGCCGTCGGCCTCGACCAGCGCCCGCGCCAGCGCCAGCCCGACCCCGGTCGAGCCGGCCCCGGAGAAGCCGCGGTCGAAGATGTGCGGCGCCAGCTCGTCGCTGACCCCGTCGCCCTGATCGGCCACCTCGACGCAGACCAGCGGCACCCGTGCCCTGCCGCCGTGCACCAGCCGCACCGAGACGGTGCAGGTGCCGTCGCCGTGGTGCAGCGCGTTGTCCAGCAGCACGGCGAGCGCCTCGCGCAGCCGGGAGCCGGTGATCGGGGCGCGCAGCGATTCGTCGCCGAGCAGGGTGAGCACCCGCCCGGCATCCCGGAACGGGTGCGCCCACTCGGCAATGACGCCGCGCAGCTCGTCCATCACCGGCACCGGGTCGCGGTCGGCGGCGTCGTCGTCCCTGGCGGCGCGGACGAGGTCGTCGATGGCACCGGTGAGCCGGTCCACCTGGGCCATCGCCGCCTCGGCCTCCTGCACCACGTCCGGGTCGGCGTGCACGGAGAGCTCGTCCAGCCGCAGCCGGACCGCGGTGAGCCTGCTGCGCAGCTGGTGCGAGACGTCGGCGACCAGCGCGTGCTCGCGCTGCAACCGGCCCGCGATCTCCACGGTGGCGGCGTCCAGCACGTCGGAGACCCGGTCCAGCTCGGCGATGCCGTGCCGCCGGTTGTCCGCCCGGAAGTCGCCCTCGGCGAGCCGGGCGGCGCGCGCGGCGACATCGCTGAGCGGGTCGGCGACCCGGCGCGCGGTGACGACGGCGACGGTCACCGCCGCGGTCAGCGAGGCGAGCACGGCCAGCGCCACCGCGCCGACCGCCTGCCGCTGCATGGAGTGCATCGGCCCGGACGGCACCTCCAGCCGCAGCGAGCCGCGCTCGCCCATGGAGAGCGACTCGACCAGCGGATCGCTCACCCGGTCCACCCCGATGTCCATCCGCACGGCGCTGTCCAGCGGCGCCGGGTAGACGATGGTGAGCTTGCCGCCGTCCGGGACGAGCGTGCCGACCGCCCTGGTGTCCAGCTCGCCGGGGACGGTCCCGGTGTCCTGCTCCTGGGCGATGATCTCGACGGCCATCCGGTCCAGCCGGTCGCGCAGGTCGTTGCGGGTGATGTCCTCCACCCAGAGCCAGGCCGTGTAGACCAGCGGCAACCCGAGCACCACCGTGGTGAGCGTCAGCACGGTGAGCATCGAGCGCAGGATGCGGCGGCGCACGTCAGTCGGTGTTCAGCCGGAACCCGACACCGCGGACGGTGACGATCCGGCGCTCGGCCATCGGCCCCTCGTCGCCGATCTTCCTGCGCAGCCAGGACATGTGCATGTCGAGCGTCTTGGAGCCGCGCAGCTCGGCATCGCCCCAGACCTCGCGCAGGATGGTCTCCCGCGGCACCACCTGCCCGGCCCGGTCGATCAGCACCTTGAGCAGCTCGTACTCCTTGTTCGCCAGCCCGACCTCGACGCCGTTCACCAGCACCCGGCGCGCGGCGGGCTCCAGCCGGATGCCGCCGACCTCGACGGTGTCGTCGCCGAGGCCGCTGCGGCGCAGCAGCGCGCGCACCCTGGCCAGCAGCTCGGCCAGCCGGAACGGCTTGCCGACGTAGTCGTCGGCGCCCGCGTCCAGCCCGACGACGAAGTCCACCTCGTCGGTGCGCGCGGTGAGCATCAGCACGGCCAGCTCGGCGCCGCTGGCCCGGACCTGCCTGCACACCTCCAGCCCGTCCATCCCCGGCAGCCCGAGGTCGAGGATGAGCAGGTCGTGGCCGCCCTCGAGGGCGCGGCGCAGCACCGCGGGGCCGAAGCTCTCCACCGTCACCGTGTAGCCCTCGCGGCCGAGCGCGCGCGAGAGCGGTGCCGCGATCGCCTCGTCGTCCTCACCGAGCAGTACCGCCGTCATGCGCCCAGATTACGGGCGGAGGCGCGGCTCAGTCGTCCCAGCGCTCGTGCCGGTGCTCCACCTCGAAAACCTGGTGGTAGAGGAGCGAGTGCACCCGCTGCACCGCCGGGATGTCGTCGTACTCCAGCGGCTCGTCCGAGGAGGAGCCGATGATCAGGGTTCCGGTGCCGAGCAGCCGGTCGAAGAGCCCGTGCCGGAACTGCACGCTGGAGATCCGGCTCATCGGGATATCGATGCCGGAGTGCGTGAGTACGCCCTGCCTGACCAGCACCCGCCGGTCGGTGACGATGAAGTGCGTCGACTTCCAGCTGACCACCGGCCCGATCACGCGCCAGGCGAGCAGCGCGAGCCAGACCACGAGCACCGCGACGAGGAGCCCGATGGCGAGCGTCTCGTCGGTGACGTTGCGCGAGATCACGCCGCCGGCGAAGCCGGCCAGCGCGGTGCCGACCACCAGGATGACGATCGGCCAGAACAGCATCTTCCAGTGCGGATGGCGATGCAGCAGCAGGTGCTCGTCGGGGGCCAGCACGTCCTCCGGATAACCCATGGCCGCACCCTACCGCCCACCGGGGACGACAACGGCCGCAGCGCGATTCGCCGATCGGGCGGTCAGCCCGCCGGGCGCAGATGGGTGACGTCGCCCGCCGAGACCGCCTCGGCGCCGACCAGCAACCGGCCCGCCACGTCGACGTCGGTGGCGATCCCGATCAGCTCCCGGCCGCCGGGCAGCTCGGCGCGCACCCTGGCGCCGATGGTGCCGCAGCGCGCGCGGTAGGCCGCCGCGAGGTCGGCGGTGTCCCAGCCCGTGTCCCGCCAGGCGGCGAAGCGCTCGGCGAAGGCGGCGAGCAGGGCTCCGGCCATGGTGGTGCGGTCGACGGTGGCGCCCTCGAGTACCAGCGAGGTCGCGTGCGGCACCGGCAGCTCCGCGGCGGTGAGCTCGGCGTTCAGCCCGACGCCGACCACCACAGCCGGGTCCGGCCCCGCGACCGCGACCTCGGCCAGGATGCCTGCCAGCTTGCGCCCGCCGACCAGCACGTCGTTCGGCCACTTGAGCTCAGCGGGCACGCAGGCCGCCGCGCGCACGGCGTCCACCACGGCGACCCCGGTGAGCAACGGCAGCCAGCCGAGCACCGCCGGATCGACCCCGGCGAGCCGGACCAGGACCGAGACCGAGATCTGGGTGCGCGGCGGGCTGCCCCAGGCCCGCGCGTGCCTGCCGCGCCCGCTCTCCTGCAGCTCGGCGAGCAGCACCTCACGGTCGGCGGCGGGGTCGGCGACGGCCCGCGCGATCAGGTCGGCGTTGGTGGAGCCGGTGGTCTCGACCACATCGAGCCGAGTGAAGAAGGGCACGCGCTCGCGGCGCAGCCGCTCGGCGTCAAGGGGTGTCCGCTGCACATCGGAAGGCTACTCGGCAGCCCCCCGCGACCTGCGATTCCGGGGTCGGCAGACCCCTTGCGCCAGCTGTGCACAACTCCGGAAATCCGACGGCGACCAGGGCTTTTCTACCGATGAGTAGCAGAGGAGGTGTTACCCGGTACCAGCGGCACTGGCTACACTCCGAACCCATGACGAGTGTCCAGCAGCAACCCGCATCCGGATCGGCGGGCGAACCCGATATCCACACCACCGCCGGGAAGCTCGCTGACCTGCGCAATCGGCTGGACGAGGCCAAGCACCCGATGGGTGAGGCCGCCGTCGACAAGGTGCACGCCAAGGGCAAGATGACGGCGCGCGAGCGCATCCTGGCCCTGCTGGACGAGGGCTCCTTCGTCGAGCTCGACGCGCTGGCCAGGCACCGGAGCGTGAACTTCGGGCTGGACAAGAACCGCCCGCTCGGCGACGGCGTCGTCACCGGCTACGGCACCGTCGACGGCCGCGACGTCTGCATCTTCAGCCAGGACGTCACCGTCTTCGGCGGCAGCCTCGGCGAGGTGTACGGCGAGAAGATCGTCAAGGTCATGGATCTCGCGCTGAAGACCGGCCGCCCGCTGGTCGGCATCAACGAGGGCGCGGGCGCGCGCATCCAGGAGGGCGTCGTCTCGCTCGGCCTCTACGGCGAGATCTTCCACCGCAACATCCAGGCCTCCGGCGTGATCCCGCAGATCTCGCTGATCATGGGCCCGGCCGCGGGCGGGCACGTCTACTCCCCCGCGCTCACCGACTTCGTGGTGATGGTCGACCAGACCAGCCAGATGTTCGTCACCGGCCCCGACGTCATCAAGACGGTCACCGGCGAGGACGTCACCATGGAGGATCTGGGCGGCGCGCACACGCACATGGTGAAGTCCGGCGTCGCGCACTACGTCGCCTCCGGCGAGCAGGACGCGCTGGATTACGTCAAGGACCTGCTCTCCTACCTGCCGAGCAACAACCGCGCCGAGGCGCCGCGCTTCCCGGCGACCGACCCGATCACCGGCGCCATCGAGGAGTCGCTCACCGAGGAGGATCTGGAGCTCGACTCGCTGATCCCGGACTCGCCGAACCAGCCGTACGACATGCACGAGGTCATCCGCCGGCTGCTGGACGACGACGAGTTCCTCGAGGTGCAGGCCGAGCGCGCGATGAACATCGTCGTCGGCTTCGGCCGGATCGACGGCCGCAGCGTCGGCATCGTGGCGAACCAGCCCACCCAGTTCGCCGGCTGCCTCGACATCGACGCCTCGGAGAAGGCCGCCCGCTTCGTCCGCACCTGTGACGCCTTCAACGTCCCGATCGTCACCCTGGTGGACGTGCCCGGCTTCCTGCCCGGTACCGGCCAGGAGTACAACGGCATCATCCGGCGCGGCGCCAAGCTGCTCTACGCCTACGGCGAGGCCACTGTGGGGAAGATCACGGTCATCACCCGCAAGGCCTACGGCGGCGCCTACGACGTCATGGGCTCCAAGCACCTCGGCGCCGATGTGAACCTGGCCTGGCCGACCGCGCAGATCGCCGTCATGGGTGCCTCCGGCGCCATCGGCTTCGTCTACCGGAAGAAGCTGCAGGACGCCGCCGCGGCGGGCTCCGACGTCGATGCGCTGCGGCTCGAGCTGCAGAACGAGTACGAGGACACGCTCGTGAACCCGTACGTGGCGGCCGAGCGCGGCTACGTGGACGCGGTCATCCCGCCCTCGCACACCCGCGGCCAGATCGTCTCCGCGCTGCGGCTGCTGGAGCGCAAGATGGTCAGCCTGCCGCCGAAGAAGCACGGCAACATCCCGCTCTGATCGCGCGATACCCTCTGTAGGCCGCGCACACTGGTAACGATGAGACCGCACACTGGTGGATGCGGAGGCGGCTGCCTTCACATCCGCCGGTGCCGCAGGCGCTCGGAGCGGGTATGCCCGATGAGGGTGCACCCGCCCGAGGTAGAGAGAGGATCTGCACTGTGACGACCGTGGCAGAAGACGAGGTGTTGTCCGCCGTCGAACTGGACCTCACGGCCGATCCGGGCACGGAGCAGGCCGAGTCGGCGAGCGCGGAGCCCGCGGCGGCCGGGGCGAGCATTGCCCCGCTGCTCCGGGTCGAGCGGGGCAACCCGTCGGACGAGGAGATCGCCGCGCTGGTCTGCGTGTTCACCGCGGCGGCCGGTTCGGCCGCGCCGGGCGAGCGGGGGCCGGTGGATCTGTGGGGCAGGCCCGCCCTGCTGCACCGCGGCGCCGCGCCGTTCTCGCCCTACGCCTTCCCCGCGCTGGCGTACGGCCGCGACTGACCGTGCCCGTTCTGGTCCTGGCCTCGGCCTCGCCCGCCCGCCGGGCGGTGTTGCGCGCGGCGGGCATCGAGCCCGTCGTCCGCATCTCCGATGTCGACGAGGACGCGGTGGCCGCCGCGCTGCCGCCGGACTCCGCGCCGCGCACGGTGGTCGAGGAGCTGGCGAAGGCCAAGGCCCGCGCGGTCGCGGCCACGGGTGAGCTGCCCGCCGACTGCGTCGTCGTCGGCTGCGACTCCATGCTGCTCGTCGACGGCGAACTCCAGGGCAAGCCGTACACCCCCGAGGTGGCCCGCGAGCGCTGGAAGGCGGTCGCCGGGCGCAGCGCCGATCTGCTCACCGGGCACTGCGTGCTGCGGCTGACCGACGGCGCGGTGACCGCGTCGGCGGTCGACACCAGCACGACGACGGTGTACTTCGCCGACCCCGACCCGGCCGATCTGGAGGCCTACATCGCCACCGGCGAGCCGCTGCAGGTCGCGGGGGCCTTCACCCTGGACGGCCGCGGCGGCTGGTTCGTCGAGCGGCTGGAGGGCGACCCCTCCAGCGTCATCGGGATCGGGCTACCACTGCTTCGCCGACTCCTTCACGACGTCGGTCTCTCCATTGCGCAGCTGTGGGGGGATCCGCCCGGCTGAGGGCGGGGCGATCCGCGGCTCGGCCGCCACCGGGCTGTCCACGATGGGCAGCGTCGGCACCTCGCGCGGCTCCTCCGAGCGCGCGCTCGGCTCCGGGCGGCCGCGCACCAGCTCCAGCCGGGCCAGGCAGAGCTCCGGCTCGACGAACGGCCGCATCCGCACCTTCACCCGGTCGCGCGCGCCGCTGCGGTCCAGCACCTCCTGCAGCAGCCCGACGTGCACGCCGCAGACGACATCGGAGTGGGTGCGCGCGAGTTCGCGCAGCGGGCAGGCGGTGAGCCGGATCTGCACCTGCTCCGCGGTGTCGGCGCCCGGGTCGCGCTCCGGCGCGAAGCCCAGCTCCGACGAGAGCGTCATGGAGAGGTCCTTGGCGCCGTCCAGCGTCTCCACCCGCTCCTCGCCGGCGTCCAGCTTGGCGCCCCAGGCGCGCCCGGCGGCGATCCCGGCCTCGGTGCGGGCCCGGCGATCCGGGCCGAGCTGATCGGCGAGCGCCTGCGCGAGATCCTGGTAACCCACGGATCGCTGCACCGCGGAGTAGCCGATCCGCGGCCTGCCGCGGCCGCGCGGCGGCTGCTGGAACTGGCGGACCAGGGATTCCCGGGTGAGCACATCCAGGTGGAAACGAACCGTGGTCACGTGCTGGCCCGTGATCCGAGCCAGCTCCTGGGCGTCGAGGGGCTCCGCCGCGCCACGTAGGATCGCGAGCAGTCGCCGCCGCGGCCAAGAATCGGACATAGCTGACCCCTCCTCCCGGGAGACTTTATCGGATGGGGGTGCGGCGAAATCACCATTCATCCGATCGTGATCTGAAACGCGTTCACCGCCCACACGGATTTCACCGCGCGCGACCACACCACCGTTACCACTTCTCGATCGAGTGTGGAGGAAACAGATCGTGCCACTCCCCCCGGATCCGAACCCGGCTTTCGGTTCCTACGCACACCCGAACCGCTTGGTAACCACCGAATGGCTGTCGGCAAACCTCGGGGCCTGCGGCCTGCGCATCGTCGAGGCGAACGAGGACCCCCGGCTCTACGACATCGGGCACATCCCGGGCGCGGTCAAGATCGACGGCCGCGCCGAGCTCGGCGACGAACTCAGCCGCGACTACCTCGACGGCGCCCGCTTCACCGAACTCATGCGCGCCAAGGGCATCGCGCGCGACGACACCGTCGTGCTCTACGGCGACCGCGGCAACTCGCTGGCCGCGCACGCCGCCTGGATCTTCGGGCTCTTCGGCCACCCGGACGTCCGGCTGCTCGACGGCGGCAGGGACGCCTGGATCTCCGAGGCGCGGGACACCACCTTCGACGCGCCGATCATCCCAGCGGTCGGCTACCCGGCGGTGGAGCGCGACGACGGCACCGCCCGCGCCTTCCGCGACGACGTGCTGCGCCACCTCGGCCTCCCGCTGGTCGACGTGCGCTCCCCCGCCGAGTACGCGGGCGAGGAGACGCACGAGCCGGATCGCTCGAGGGAGACCGCGCTGCGCGGCGGGCACATCCCCACGGCGGTCAACATCCCGTGGACCGAGGCGATCGGGCTGGACGGCCGCTTCCGGCCGCGCGCCGACCTGGACCGCGCCTACGCCGCGGTGGCGGGCGCCGACGACGTCGTCGTCTACAGCCGGGTCGGGGAGCGCGCCGGGCACACCTGGTTCGTGCTGGCGCACCTGCTCGGCATCGCGGCGGTGCGCAACTACGACGGCTCCTGGCTGGAGTGGGGCAACGCGGTCCGGATGCCGGTGGCACGCGGTGCCGAGCCGGGGCGGGCTCCCCTTGCCGGTACCCGCCGAAATCGACGCTGACGCACACCCTTCCAGCCATCGATCAGGGGCGATCCGGACACCGGGGCGCCGCCGGGCGATGGCACTCGGAACCTCGCCGCGTGCACGAACGGCGCGCCACGGCGGGGAAAACGCGGGAATTGTGATCTGCGGCCTACTCCCCAGTAGGGCTGGCCGGTGTTCCGCCCGTGTTGGCAGACTGCCTACACTCGCCGAGAACGTAGGTTGCGACCCACGGGAGCGAAGCGGAACCCTACCCGGCGAAGCGACCGGAAGAATGCACACAGGAGGCTCAGTGCCCAGCCATGCCAGCGCGCGGATCTCGAAGGTACTCGTCGCCAATCGAGGCGAGATCGCGGTGCGCGTTATCCGGGCAGCCAAGGATGCCGGCCTCGGCAGCGTCGCTGTCTACGCGGAACCCGACGCCGACGCGCCCTTCGTGAAGCTCGCCGACGAGGCGTTCGCCCTCGGTGGCCAGACCTCGGCCGAGTCGTACCTGGTGTTCGACAAGATCCTGGACGCGGCCGCCCGCTCCGGCGCTGACGCCATCCACCCCGGCTACGGCTTCCTCTCCGAGAACGCCGACTTCGCCCAGGCCGTCCTCGACGCCGGGCTGATCTGGATCGGCCCCTCGCCGCAGTCCATCCGCGATCTCGGCGACAAGGTCACCGCGCGGCACATCGCCGAGCGCGCGAAGGCGCCGATGGCCGCTGGCACCAAGGACCCGGTGCAGAACGCCGAGGAGGTCGTCGAGTTCGCGAAGCAGTACGGCGTCCCGGTGGCCATCAAGGCCGCGTACGGCGGCGGCGGGCGCGGCATGAAGGTCGCGCACACCATCGAGGAGATCCCGGAGCTGTTCGAGTCGGCGACCCGCGAGGCGATCGCCGCCTTCGGCCGCGGCGAGTGCTTCGTCGAGCAGTACCTGGACAAGGCGCGGCATGTCGAGGCGCAGGTCATCGCGGACACGCACGGCAACGTCGTGGTCGCCGGCACCCGCGACTGCTCGCTGCAGCGCCGCTTCCAGAAGCTGGTCGAGGAGGCCCCCGCGCCGTTCCTCTCCGATGCCGTGCGCGCCCAGATCCACGAGTCCGCCAAGCGGATCTGCAAGGAGGCCGGCTACTACGGCGCGGGCACCGTCGAGTACCTGGTGCAGGGCGAGACCGTCTCCTTCCTCGAGGTGAACACCCGCCTGCAGGTCGAGCACCCGGTCACCGAGGAGACCGCGGGCATCGACCTGGTGCGCCAGCAGTTCCGCATCGCCAACGGCGACGCGCTGGAGATCACCGAGGACCCGACCCCGCGCGGGCACTCCATCGAGTTCCGGATCAACGGCGAGGACGCGGGCCGCGGCTTCCTGCCCGCCCCCGGCCCGGTCGCGGTGTACCGCGAGCCCACCGGCCCCGGCGTGCGCGTCGACTCCGGCGTGGTGCAGGGCAGCGTGATCGGCGGCCAGTTCGACTCCATGCTGGCCAAGCTCATCGTCACCGGCGAGAACCGCACCCAGGCGCTGGAGCGGGCCCGCCGGGCGCTGGCCGAGTACCAGGTCGACGGCCTGGCCACGGTCATCCCGTTCCACCGCGCGGTCATCGACGACCCCGCCTTCATCGGCGACGGCACGAAGTTCGACGTCTACACCAAGTGGATCGAGAACGAGTGGAACAACACCATCGAGCCCTACACCCCCGGTGCCCCGGCCGACGAGGACGAGGAAGAGCCGCGGCAGAAGGTGGTCGTCGAGGTCGGCGGGCGCCGGGTCGAGGTCTCGCTGCCCGGGAGCTTCTCCATCGGCGGCGGCGCGGCGCCCGCGGGCAACAACGTCGTCCGGAAGAAGCCCAAGCCGCGCAAGCGCGGCGGGGCCGCCGGCGGCGCAGCCTCCGGTGACGCGGTGACCGCGCCCATGCAGGGCACCGTGGTCAAGGTCGCGGTCGAGGAGGGGCAGTCGGTCGAGGCCGGGGATCTGATCGCCGTGCTCGAGGCGATGAAGATGGAGAATCCGGTCAACGCGCACAAGGCGGGGGTTGTCACCGGGCTCGCCGTCGAGGCGGGGGCTGCCATCACCCAGGGCACTGTCCTGGCGGAGATCAAGTAGAAGTTTCGCGGGGCTTCGTCCCCGACCTCCCGACGGGCGGTGGGCGTATACGCGCCTACCGCCCGTCGGGCGCTGTGGGGGTTCGGAGGCGCATACGCGCTCACCGCCCGTCGGGCATTGCGAGGTTCATGGGCGCGTACGCGCTCACCGCCCTTCGCGCGCTGTGGAGGTTCCAGGGGCGCGTGCGCGCTTACCGCCCGTCGGGCGCTGTGGGGTTTGGGGGCGCAGCCCCCATATCCCTTCTCCACCCTCCGCGGGCGTAATCTCGGTCGGATGACCAAAATCCCCACCCTCGCCGAGGTGATCCGGGCCAGGCGTGCGACGGGGTCGCGCGCGGACGGGCACCGGCTGGTGCTGGCGATCGAGGGCGGGGGCAGCCGCGGGGTGTACTCCAGCGGCATGGTCAAGGGTCTGGAGGAGCTGGGGCTGGCCGGCGTCTTCGACGCGGTGTACGGCACCTCGGCGGGCGCGGTGAACGGCGCCTGGCTGCTGTGCGGCCGCGCGATCCCCGGCATGCGCTCCTGGACCGACCGCACGATCATGAACCGCGTCATCGACCCCCGGCGCCTGTTCCGCGGCGGCGCCGCATTCGACGTGCACTACCTGGTGCACCGCGTCTACGACGGCCTGGAGCCGATGGACTTCCCCGCCATCCTGAACAACAGCACCACCTTCCACCCCATCGCCACCGACGCCCGCACCGGCAACGCCATCGACCTGCGCCCGCACATCGTGGACAAGCCGAGCCTGCTGCTCGCGCTGCGCGCCAGCGCCAACCTGCCGATCCTGGCCGGCGGCCCGGTGATCCTGGACGGCGTCCCGTACTTCGACGGCGGCATCGCCGAGCCGGTCCCGATCCGCACCGCGCTGCGCTCGAACCCGACGCACCTGCTGGTCCTGCGCACCCGCCGCGCCGACGAACTCCGCCCGCCCACCTCGCGCAGCCACCGCGTGATCGGCGGCAACTACCTGCGGCTGCGCGCCCCTGGCGCCTACCGCGCCTGGCTCGCCCGCGAGGCACAGCGGGAGACCGAGGACCCGCTGCCCACCGAGCTGGGCGGCGCCGCCGTGCAGCTGTACCCGCCCGCGGGGGCGCCGGAGGTCGGGAGCAGCGCGCGGGACACCGACCTGCTCGCCGCGGCGCTGGAGATCGGACGGCGCGCGGTGCACACCGCCTTCGCGAGCGTCGACGCCTGATCAGAGCCCGACGGTGACGCCGTCCGAGAAGGCGAAGTCGTGCAGCTCCAGGTAGGCGGGGGCGGTGCCGCTCGGCAGGTCGAACACCATGATGGTCGAGCCCGAGGTGGCGGGGGCCAGTTCGAAGGAGTGGCCGTAGCCCTGCTGGGCGTTGTGCCAGGCGGTGGCGGTGGTGTCCTGGTCGTGCGCCTGCCCGGTGCTGTCGATCAGCTTCTGCCCGAACGGCGTGTACCACTTCGGCTCGTCCGAGATGTTGCGCACGTCCATGCGGACAACGGTGTACGCGCCGGACGCCGTCTCCAGCCCGATCCGCGCCACCCCGGACTCCACCTTCGTGACCAGGAATTCGAACTTGCCGTCCCGGGCCGGGCCCAGCGATTCCTGCACCGTCGGCGGGGTGCCCTCGGCATCGTCCGGTGTCCCCGCCGCGATCAGCGCCAGGCAGCCCGCGGCGACCGCGAAGGGGGCGATGACGATCACGATGGTCGCCAGGACCAACCGGCGCAGCAGGCCCCCGCGTTTGCGCCTGCGCCGCGGCGCCCGGGCCGGGCGCACCGGGTACGCCGGGGCGCTGCCGCCGCGAGACGGCCAGGACGGGCCGTGTGCTGGGCGGCGCGGCTGCACCGCGTTCCAGCCCGCCGGGCGGAACGAGCGGGCGTAGTCCTGAATCGGACGGGCCCAGTTCGCCGGGGGTTGCGCCGGACCGGCCGCCGGGCGGCGCAGGTACCACTTGCGCTCGGACGCGAGGTTCCCCGCGCCCCCGTTGCCGCCGGGCGCCACCGCACGGCCGGGCACCGGATACCCGGATGCGGCAGGCCGGGGCGCGATCGCCGGAACGGGCCTCGGCGCGCCGACCACCGCCCGGCCCGCACCCCGCGGCGCCGCATTCGCGGCACCGCGGCTCGACGGGCCGGGACCTGCCACCGAGCCCGGCTGCCCGGGAGTGCCCGATTCGGCACCGTGCCCGGCCCGGCCGACAGCCGCCCCGATCCACGCGGCCACACCGGCCGCCACCCCCGCCGCGCCGACCTGCCCGGCACCGGCAGGCGGCCCGGCCGCGCTCCGTGCGGCCCCGGCTGCCCCCACCCGCGGCGGTTCGTACCGCGTGGCGACCAGGGTCGGCGTCGGCCCCGGAACAGGCATGGACAGCGTCGGCATCGGCCCGCCCGATCCGGGCAGCAGCCGCACGGCGTCGGCGGCGAACTCCCCGGCGGAGGGGTAGCGATCCCCCGGCTCCTTGGCGAGCCCGCGCGCGATCACCGCGTCGAATCCGGCGGGCACACCGGGCACACCGGCGACGCTCGGCGGCACGGTCATGAGGTGCCCGTGCATCTGCCGCGCCGGATCGGTGTCGCCGAACGGCCGCTTCCCGGTGAGGCATTCGTAGAAGACGCAGGCCAGCGAGTACACGTCCGCGCGGGCGTCGGCGCTGCCGGAGAATCGCTCGGGCGCCATGTACGCCCAGGTGCCGATCGCCATTCCGGCGGTGGTCATCTGCGTGTGCCCGACCCCGTGCGCGATCCCGAAGTCGATGAGCACGGCGAACCCGTCCGGCCGCACCACGATGTTGGACGGCTTGACGTCGCGGTGCACCAGCCCGGCGGCGTGCGCGCAATCCAGCGCCCGCGCCACCTGTGTGATCACCGCGACGGCGACCCCGGCGGGCAGCGGCCCGCCGGACGCGAGCCGGGCGCCGAGATCGGTACCGTCGACGTACGCCATCTCGATGTAGAGCCGCCCGTCGACGGCGCCGTGCGAGTGGATCGGCACGATGTGCGGGCTGTCCAGCCCGGCGACCACCTGCGCCTCGCGCTCGAAGCGGCGGCGGTAGGTCTCGTCGGCGGTGAGCGCGGCGGAGAGCAGCTTGAGCGCGACCCGCCTGCCCGCCTCGGTGTCGTGCGCGAGCCAGACCTGGCCCATCCCGCCGCTGCCGAGCAGCCGGTCCAGCCGGTAGCGGCCGAAGCGCGCGGCCGCCATCAGCGGTTACCGCCGGGCAGCCGGTCCAAGCCCGCTCGAACGGACCCCATCACGTACCTCCCGTCGCCGTCGAGTGGCCGGCATCGGAGCTCGGGATTCCGATCCCCACCCCCGAACGCAGCGTAACCCCGGACCGTCGCGCCGCCCAGTGCCGATTCCTGTGACCCGGCCGACCCCCTACCCTTGCCCCATGCGAACCCCGCCGCGGACGGCCGCGCGCTGATGGAACCAGTCGAGATCAACGCGGGCTCCTGGTACCTGCGCGCGCTCCGCGCCGACGAGCGGATCGACGACCGCCCCGCCCTGCGCGCGGGCGGCATCACCGACCCCGACCACGTGCGCGACCGCGCCGCGCGGTGGGCCGACGGCACGCACCTCTCCTGGGCGGTGTGCGAGCCGACGACCGCCGAGCTGGTCGCCGAGATCGGGGTGACGCCGGGCGCGGACGGGACGGCCACCGTCACCGGCTGGGCGCGAGACGGTTTCGAGGCGGCGCTCGACGCCGCCCGCGGCGCGGTGGTCCGCTTCAGCGAGGGTGCGCTCGGCCTCCGGGTCGGCTGACGAGCCCGCACGGGTGTCCAGCGGGCCGGCGCCGCGGCTGCGGGGCACCGGCGGCCGCCGCACTCGGGTCAGGTTCGGGCCTGCGCCGAACCAGGCGCCTCAGCCCAGCTCCACCAGCACCCGCCCCAGCGCGTCGACCGCCTCGTCCAGCTCCTGCACGGTCACCGTGAGCGGCGCACGGAACCGAATCCCGCGCTCCCCGGTTCCGAGCACGAGCACGTGCTCCCGCTCGCGCAGCACCCGCACCACCTCGTCCCGAAAATCACCGGAGCGCAGGTCGACGGCGCAGAACAGCCCGCGCCCGCGCGGATCACGCACCAGCGGGACGAGCCCGCGCAGCCGCTCGAGCAGGTGCGCCCCCAGCTCCCCGGCCCGCTCGACCAGCCCGTCGGCCTCGATCACCTCGAGAATCCGCCGCGCCCGCACCATGTCGCCGAGATTCCCGCCCCACGTGGAGTTCAGCCGCGAGCCGACATGGAACACATTGTCCGGCACCTCGGCCACCCGCCCACCGGCCATGATCCCGCAGACCTGCGTCTTCTTCCCGAACGCCACCACATCCGGCGCCAACCCCAATTGCTGGTAGGCCCAGGTCGTTCCGGTGATCCCCACCCCGGTCTGCACCTCGTCGAGCACGAACAAGGCATCGTGCTCGACACACATTTCCTGCACGGCGAGCAGGAATTCGGGGCGGAGGTGCCGGTCCCCGCCCTCACCCTGGATGGGCTCGGCGAGGAAGCAGGCGATGTCGTGCGGATACTCGGCGAAGGCGCGGCGCGCGGCGGCGAGCGCCCGCTCCTCGGCGGCACGCACGTCGCGGCCCGCGCGCAGGTACGGCGCCTCGATGCGCGGCCAGTCGAACTTGGGGAAGCGGTCGGTCTTCACCGGATCGGTATTGGTGAGCGAGAGCGTGTAGCCGGAGCGACCGTGGAACGCGCCGGTCAGGTGCAGCACCCGGGACCCGTCCGCCGGACGCCCGCGCGCCTGGTTGTGCCTGCTCTTCCAGTCGAAGGCGGTCTTCAGCGCGTTCTCCACCGCCAGCGCCCCGCCGTCGACGAAGAACAGGTGCGGGAGCCGCGGGTCACCCAGCACGCGGACGAAGGTCCGGACGAACCGGGCCATGGCGACGGTGTAGATGTCGGAGTTGCTCGGCTTGTGCAGCGCCGCCTCCAGCAGCTCGGCGCGGAAGGCCGGGTCGGCGGCGAGCGCGGGGTGGTTCATGCCGAGTGCGTTGGAGGCGAAGAAGCCGAACATGTCGAGGTAGGCGGTGCCGTCCCGTTCGTCGACGAGCCGCCTGCCCGCGGAACGCCGCAGGTCGAGCACGAGGTCGAAGCCGTCGGCGAGGATGCTGGCCGCGAGGAGCTCGCGGACATCGGCCGGAGCTGGGCCGGGACGTTCGAGTTCGAGGGTCACAACTCCAATCGTAAGGAAAATTTGCGGAATCTCTACAGATATCAGTACTAATTACTGCGCAAGGCTACTTGTCGTAGAATGTCTGCAGAATGATGGTGCTCCGGGTGCGGACGTTGGCGGTCGCCCGGATCTCCTGCAGCAGCTGCTCCAGGTGCCGCGGCGAGGCCACCCGGACGGTGAGGACGTAGCTCTCGTCGCCGGCAACCGAGTGGCATGCCTCGATTCCGGGGATGCTCTGCAGCAGCGCGGGCGCATCGTCGGGCTGCGACGGATCGAGAGGGGTGATAGCGACGAATGCGGAGAGCAGCTGCCCGAGTGCCTCCGGATCGACCTTGGCGGTGTACCCGCGGATCACGCCGCGCGCCTCCAGCCTGCGCACCCGCGACTGCACCGCCGACACCGAGAGGCTCGCCTTCTCCGCGAGATTCGACAGCGTCGCCCGTCCGTCGGCCATCAGCTCCCGGATCAGCAGACGATCGATGTCGTCGAGAACGGGTCGTGCAGGTGAATCCGCCATCACCGAAGGCTAACTCAGCGGAACCGCGCAGGTGTGGGAAGTTCGGCCGGTCCACATCCGCTTCACCGATCGTGCTGCGTTCGGACCCAACGATGTTCGCGTTTCCGCGCTCTCCAGGGAGGACCCCGTGACCGATACCGTCACCACCGATCCGATCGCCGCCCGCGCGCTCGGCCTGCTCGACGCGCTCGGCGTCCCGGCGCCGGAGCCCGGCGAGCTCGGCGCCCGTACCCCGATCACCGGCGCCGTGCTCTTCCCCGTTCGCACCGACTCGCCCGCCGACGCCGAGTCCGCGATCGAGCGCGCCGCGCACGCCTTCCGCGGCTGGCGCACGGTGCCCGCGCCGGTGCGCGCGGCCGTGGTGCGCCGGCTCGGCGAACTCCTGGTGACCCACCGGGAGGAGCTGGGCGGGCTGGTCACGCTGGAGGCGGGGAAGATTCCGGCGGAGGCGGTCGGTGAGGTGCAGGAGATGGTCGACGTCTGCGAGTTCGCGGTCGGGCTCTCCCGGCAGCTGTACGGGCGCACCATGCCGTCCGAGCGGCCCGGGCACCGGCTGCTGGAGACCTGGCATCCGCTCGGGGTCGTCGGGGTGATCTCGGCGTTCAACTTCCCGGTCGCGGTGTGGGCGTGGAACACCGCGATCGCGCTGGTCTGCGGTGACACCGTGGTCTGGAAGCCGTCCGAGCTGACCCCGCTCACGGCGCTGGCCTGCCACACCCTGCTGCGCCGGGCGGCGCGCGATGTGGGCGCCGATCCCGAGGTGCACCAGCTGGTGCTCGGCGGCGCGGAGAACGGCGCGGTGCTGGTGGACGATCCGCGGGTCGCGCTGCTCAGCGCCACCGGGTCGGTGCCGATGGGGCGGGCGGTGGCGCCGCGGGTGGCCGCGCGGTTCGGCCGCTGCCTGCTGGAGCTGGGTGGTAACAATGCCGCCGTCGTCACCCCGTCGGCCGATCTGGAGCTCGCGGTGCGCGGCATCGTCTTCGCGGCGGCAGGCACCGCCGGGCAGCGCTGCACCACGCTGCGCAGGCTCATCGTGCACCGTTCGATCGCGGACGAGCTGGTCGGCCGGCTGGCAGGCGCCTACGGGCAGCTGCGGGTGGGCGACCCCACCGACCCGGGCGTGCTGGTCGGGCCGCTGATCCACGAACGCGGGTACCGCGCCATGACGGCGGCGCTGGAGCGTGCGGTGGCCGACGGGGGCGAGATCGTCTCCGGTGGCACCAGGGTGGACGGCTTCGGGCCGGACGCCTACTACGTGCGGCCCGCGCTGGTGCGGATGCCCGCGCAGACCGCGATCGTCCGGGAGGAGACCTTCGCGCCGATCCTCTACGTGCTCACCTACGACGAGCTGGACACCGCCATCGAGCTGCACAATGCCGTGCCGCAGGGGTTGTCGTCGGCGATCTTCACCGGGGAGCAGCGCGAGGCGGAGCGGTTCCTCGCCGCCGACGGGTCGGACTGCGGGATCGCCAATGTCAACATCGGGACATCGGGTGCCGAGATCGGCGGGGCGTTCGGCGGGGAGAAGCAGACCGGAGGCGGGCGGGAGTCGGGGTCGGACTCCTGGAAGGCGTACATGCGGCGGGCCACCAACACGGTGAACTACTCGACGGAGTTGCCGCTGGCGCAGGGGATTCGGTTCGAGTAGGGGTTCAGGTCGGGAGGCGCAGGGTCCAGGCGCCGCGGAAGTGGAGGCGGGTGCGGGAGCCCGGCGAGACGTCCACCCGCCAGAAAGCGCTCGATGGCGCGCCGAGCGCGACGACCACCGCGGCCCGCACCACCGCGGGGTGCGTCACGGCGAGGACCGGTTCCCCCGCCGCGGCGACCCGCCGCATCCACGCCTCGACCCGCGCCACCACGGCGGCCACCGACTCGCCCCCGTGCCCGTCGAAGGCCGGGTCGGTCAGCCACGCGTGCAGCTGTTCCGTCGGCAGCTCGCCCATGTCGAGGCCACGCCACCGCCCGGCGTCCAGATCCCGCAGCGCCGGATCGACCTCGGCGTGCACGCCGAGCAGCCCGGCCGTCCGCAGCGCCCGCTGCTCCGGCCCGGTCAGCACCACCGCGGGCGGCCGCGCGACCGGCGCAGCGGCCCAGGTGTCGAGCAGCGGTTCGTCGTCCGGGAAGCGCGCGGCCCGCAACGCACCGGTGATCCCGTGGCTCACCAGATCGAGCCGCACCATCCCCGCCATACCGGCAGGTTAGCCGCGCTGTCGGTGCCCCGGTGCACACTGGGGCCATGGACCGGTTCTCCCCAGCGACCAGGCAGTGGTTCGACGGCGCCTTCCCGGCGCCGACGGCCGCGCAGCTCGGTGCCTGGGAGGCGATCGCCGCCGGCGCGCACACCCTGGTCATCGCGCCGACCGGCTCGGGCAAGACGCTCTCCGCGTTCCTGTGGGCCATCGACCGGCTGGCCACCCGCGACCCGGCGACGAAGGTCCGCGAGCGCGGCGAGCCGCCGGCGGGCACCTCGGTGCTCTACGTCTCCCCGCTCAAGGCGCTGGCGGTGGATGTCGAGCGCAACCTGCGCGCCCCGCTCGCCGGCGTCGCGCGCACCGCCGCGAAGCTGGGGCTGGAGCCGCCGGAGATCACCGTCGGCGTGCGCTCCGGCGACACCCCGGCCGGCGAGCGCCGGACCATGGCGCGCACCCCGCCCGACATCCTGATCACCACCCCGGAGTCGCTGTTCCTCATGCTCACCTCGGCGGCGCGGGAGACGCTGCGCGAGGTGCACACCGTGATCGTCGACGAGGTGCACGCCATCGCGGGCGGCAAGCGCGGCGCGCACCTCGCGCTCTCGCTGGCCAGGCTGGACGCGCTGGCCGAGCGGCCGGCCCAGCGGATCGGGCTCTCCGCCACCGTGCGCCCGCCGGAGGAGGTGGGGCGCTTCCTGGTCGGCCCGGCGCCGATCACCATCGTCGCGCCGCCCGCGGCGAAGACCTTCGACCTCTCGGTGCGGGTCCCGGTGGCCGATATGACCGAGCCGGATTCCGGCGGCGAGTCCGACCAGCCGGGCTCGATCTGGCCGCACGTCGACGCGGCCATCGTCGACCTGGTGCTGGAGCACCGCAGCTCAATCGTCTTCGCCAATTCGCGGCGGCTGGCCGAGCGGCTCACCGCCCGGCTGAACGAGACCTACGCCGAGCGGATGGGCGAGCCCGTCGACACCGCGCACGGCCCGCCCGCGCAGATCGGCGCCTCCACCGACGTGGTGCACGGTGCCGGGCAGCTGCTGGCCAGGGCGCACCACGGTTCGGTGAGCAAGGAGCAGCGCGCGCTCATCGAGGACGATCTCAAGAGCGGCAGGCTGCGCTGCGTGGTCGCCACCAGCAGCCTGGAGCTCGGCATCGACATGGGCGCGGTGGATCTCGTGGTCCAGGTGGAGGCGCCGCCGTCGGTGGCGAGCGGGCTGCAGCGGGTCGGGCGGGCCGGGCACCAGGTGGGCGAGATCTCGCGCGGCGTGCTCTTCCCCAAGCACCGCACCGACGTGGTGCACACCGCGGTCACCGCGCACCGCATGCTCTCCGGACAGATCGAGGCACTGCGCATGCCGGCGCACCCGCTCGACATCCTGGCCCAGCAGACCGTCGCCGCCTGCGCGCTGGAGCCCATCGACGTGGACGGCTGGTTCGAGCTGGTGCGCGGCACCGGCAGCTACAGCGGGCTGCCGCGCTCCGCCTACGAGGCGGTGCTCGACCTGCTGGCCGGGCGCTACCCCTCGGACGAGTTCGCCGAGCTGCGGCCGCGGCTGGTCTGGGATCGGGACGCGGGCACGCTCACCGGCCGCCCCGGCGCGCAGCGGCTCGCGGTCACCTCCGGCGGCGCCATCCCGGACCGCGGCATGTTCGCGGTGTATATGGTCGGTGAGAAGGCATCCCGGGTCGGCGAGCTGGACGAGGAGATGGTCTACGAGTCCCGGGTCGGCGATGTCTTCGCGCTCGGCGCCACCAGCTGGCGGATCGAGGAGATCACCTACGACCGGGTGCTGGTCACGCCCGCCTTCGGCCAGCCGGGCCGGTTGCCGTTCTGGCACGGCGACGGGCTCGGCCGCCCGGCCGAGCTGGGCGAGGCGGTCGGCGAGTTCGTGCGCGACGCGGGCAGGCACCTGGACGACGGCGGGATCGAGAAGCTCACCGCCGCGGCCGGGCTGGACGACTTCGCCAGGGACAACCTGGCCGCGCTGCTCACCGAGCAGCGCACCGCGACCGGCCGCCTCCCCACCGACAAGACGCTGGTGGTGGAGCGCTTCCGGGACGAGCTGGGTGACTGGCGGCTGGTACTGCACTCGCCGTACGGCACGCCGGTGCACGCGGCCTGGGCGCTGGCCATCGGGGCGCGGTTGCGCGAGCGGTTCGAGGTGGACGCCGCGCCGACCGCCTCGGACGACGGCATCGTGGTCCGGCTGCCGGACACCACCGACGAGCCGCCCGGCAGCGAGCTCTTCGTCTTCGAGCCGGACGAGATCGACGAGATCGTCACCGAGCAGGTCGGCACCTCGGCGCTCTTCGCCTCCCGCTTCCGCGAGTGCGCGGCCCGCGCGCTGCTGCTTCCGCGCCGCGATCCGGGCAAGCGCGCGCCGCTCTGGCAGCAGCGCCAGCGCTCGGCGCAGCTGCTGGACGTGGCGCGGAAGTTCCCGGACTTCCCGATCCTGCTGGAGACCGCCCGGGAGTGCCTGCGCGACGTCTACGACCTGCCCGCGCTCACCGAGCTGCTCGGGCGGGTGGCGCGCAGGCAGGTCCGGCTGGTCGAGGTGGAGACGCCGACCCCGTCGCCCTTCGCCAACGCGCTGCTCTTCGACTACATCGGCCAGTTCATGTACGAGGGCGACAACCCGCTGGCCGAGCGCAGGGCCGCCGCGCTCTCGCTGGACTCCGGGTTGCTCGCCGAGCTGCTCGGCCGAGTCGAGCTGCGCGAGCTGCTCGACGCCGCGGTGCTGGAACAGACCGAGCTGGAGCTGCAGCGGCTCACCCCCGAACGGCACGCGCGGGACCTGGAGGGGCTCGCCGATCTGCTGCGGCTGCTCGGGCCGCTCACCGCCGAGGAGGCGGCCGCGCGCTGTACCGCCGACCCCGTCGACTGGTTCGCCGAGCTGCGGGTGGCGAGGCGGGCGCTGGAGGTCAGCTTCGCCGGGCGCTCCTGGTGGGTCGCGGTGGAGGACGCGGCGCGGCTGCGCGACGCGCTCGGCGTGCCGCTGCCGATCGGCACCCCCGCCGCCTTCGTGGAGCCGGTGCCGGACCCGCTGGGCGATCTGGTCGGCCGCTTCGCCCGCACGCACGGTCCCTTCGACACCGCCGCGGTGGCGGCCAGGTTCGGCCTCGGCACCGCGGTGGCCGCGGCCGCGCTGCACCGCCTCGGCACCGAGAAGCGGGTGGTGGAGGGCGAATTCACGCCGGCGGCGTCCGGCTCGGAGTGGTGCGACACCCAGGTGCTGCGGCGCATCCGGCGGCGCTCGCTGGCAGCCGCGCGGCACGAGGTGGAGCCGGTGCCGACCGCCGCCTTCGGCCGCTTCCTGCCCGCCTGGCAGCACGTGCGCACCCGGACACTGCGCGGCGTCGACGGCGTCGCCACCGTGGTGGAGCAGCTCGCGGGGGTGCCGATTCCGGCCTCCGCCTGGGAATCGCTGATCCTGCCCGCGCGGGTGCGCGACTACTCGCCCGCCATGCTGGACGAGCTCACCGCCACCGGCGAGGTGCTCTGGTCCGGGCACGGCTCGATCACGGGCAAGGACGGCTGGGTCGCGCTGCACCTGGCCGAGCAGGCGCCGCTCACCCTCCCGCCCGCCGACGAACCGGAGTTCACCGAGACGCACCTGCGGCTGCTCACCGCGCTCGGCGCGGTGGACGGGGCGATGCCGCAGAGCGGCGGCGCCTACTTCTTCCGGCAGCTCTCCGACGCCACCGGGCTGCTGGACGACACCGCCGTCTCCGCCGCGCTCTGGGACCTGGTCTGGGCCGGGCTGGTCTCCGGCGACACCTTCGCCCCGGTCCGCGCGCTGCTCGGCGGCACCACCAGGGCCACCACCGCGCACCGCAGCCCGCGCCGGGCGCCGCGGGCACGCGCCTACCTGCCGCGGCCCGCGCTGCCGACCCGCAGCGGCCCGCCGACGGTGGCCGGGCGCTGGTCACTGCTGCCCGAGCGCGCCGCCGACAACACCGTGCGCGCGCACGCCACCGCCGATCAGCTGCTGGAGCGGTACGGCGTGCTGACCCGCGGCTCGGTGCAGAACGAGGGCGTTCCCGGCGGTTTCGCGCTCATGTACCGGGTGCTCACCGAGTTCGAGGACCGCGGGCGGTGCCGCCGCGGCTACTTCGTGGACTCACTGGGCGGCGCGCAGTTCTCCACCACCGACGTGGTCGACCGGCTGCGCGCGCACGAACCGCACGACGGGCAGCCGAGCACCGCCACCGCGCTCGCGCTCGCCGCCACCGACCCGGCCAATCCGTACGGCGCGGCGCTGCCCTGGCCCAAGGGCGAGGTGGACGGCGGGCACCGGCCCGGCCGCAAGGCGGGCGCCATGGTGGTGCTGCTCGACGGCGAGCTGGTGGCCTACCTGGAGCGCGGCGGGAAGACGCTGCTCACCTTCACCGAGGACCCCGACGCCAGGCAGGCGGCCGCGAACGCGCTGGCCGAGCTGGTGCACGAGGGCGGAGTCGAGGCGCTGGTCATCGACCGGGTCGACGGCGAGACCGTGCACGGCCACACCTTCGCCGGCTTCCTCACCGCCGCCGGCTTCTCCGCCACCCCGCGCGGGGTGCGGCTGCGCCGCGGGGCGGTACGCACGCAGGAGCGCCCCCAGCGCGCCGTGCGCCGCCCCGAGTTCGGCCGGTGAGGGCGGCGCCGAGCCGCCGGAACCGGAAGCCGGCGGCCCGCGCGGGCGAGACACGCGCGCTCGACGACGGCTACGCGATCCCGGCACCGGCATCGCGTCGCGGCCACACCGCGGCGGCCCGGGCGCGCACCGGTTCCGCTTCGCTCGCCGCAACGCGGGTACTTCGGGTCTCGTGGAAGGAGCGCTGCTGTGCCGGAAGGTGACACCGTCTACCGCGCGGCCGCACGGCTGCGCACGGCGCTCGCGGGAAAGATCCTGACCCGCAGCGATTTCCGCGTCCCGCGGTACGCCACCGTCGACCTGCGCGGCCAGCGGGTCGAGAGCGTCGGCTCCTACGGCAAGCACCTGTTCGTGCGCACCCCCACCGCCTCGATCCACACCCACCTCAAGATGGAGGGGCTGTGGCGCACCTACCGCTGCGGCCAGCGCTGGACCCAGCCGCGCGCCACCGCCAGGCTGGTCCTCGGCACCGAGGACGTCGAGGCCGTCGGCTTCTCGCTGGGCAAGGTCGAGGTGTTCCCGCTCGCCGACGAGCACACCGTGATCGACCACCTCGGCCCCGACCTGCTCGGCCCGAACTGGGACCCGGCCGAGGCGGTGCGCAGGCTGGAGCGGTACCCCGAGCAGACCATCGGCGTCGCCCTGCTCGACCAGCGCAATCTGGCAGGCATCGGCAACATCTACCGCAGCGAGGTCTGCTACCTGCGCAAGGTGCACCCGGCGACCCCGGTGCGCGCGGCGGGCGATCTGCTCGCCCTGGTGAACGAGGCCCAGCGCATCCTGAGCAAGGCCGCGCACGACCGCTACGTGCCGCTCGCCTACATGCGGCACAACTGGGGCTGCCGCCGCTGCGGCACCCGCATCGTGCGCCGGGTGCTCGGCGACACCGGCCCGGAGAACGATCGAATCACCCAGCGTGAGCGTGGTGTCTGGTTCTGCCCGCGCTGCCAGCCCGAGCCTTGACGAATTCCGTCGCCCCACCTTTACTGGCAGCCTGTCAATAAGCGTGGAGGGCGGGCGATGGTGGCCGGACAGCAGGGCGATCCCCGGAAGTACGTGGTCATCGGAGGCGGCCTGGCCGGCCTCGCCGGCGCGGTCTGGCTGGCCGAGGCGGGCAAGCAGGTCACGCTGCTGGAGCGCCGCGGCAGGCTCGGCGGCCGCACGCACGCCATGAAGGTCGACGCCGTCGACGACCTGCCCGACAACGGCCAGCACGTGATCGCCAGCGGCTACGAGCACCTCTTCCGGTACCTGCGCACCATCGGCACCCGCGACTACGTCGCCTTCCCGAAGCGCGGCACGCTGCGCTGGCCGGACGGGCGCAGCGTCGACATGTACACCCGCGGCGTCCGCGCGCTCGGCACCCTCTTCGGCGGCCACCCCGACGCGAGCCCGCTGGAGCGGGCGCGCGCGGCGGTCGCCACCGCACGGCTCGGCCGGCAGGCGCTGCACCAGCCCGCCGACCTCGCCGACCTCACCACCGCGCAGTGGTTCGACCGGGTCGGCATGCCCGCCAAGGCGCGCGAGGCCATCTGGGACTGGCTGGCGCTCGGCATCGCCGCCGAGCCGGTGCACCAGGAATCGGCGGCGGTCTTCGCCCGGGTGCTCGCGACCGGCATCAGGCACGGCATCGCGCACCGCCGCGCCGTCACCATCGGCTACCCGACCACCGACCTGGACACGCTCTACATCACCGGGGCGGAGAAGTACTTCCGCGAGCACGGGGTCGAGGTGCGGCACCGGGCGGTCGCGCGGCGAATCGTCATCGAGGACGGCACGGTCACCGGCGTCGCCATGGCCGACGGCAGCGTGATCCCCGCCGACGCCGTGGTCTGCGCGGTGCCGAACGGCAATATCGGCGGCCTCCTCGACGACCTGCCCGAGCACGCCGACATCTACGCCCGCGCGGACAAACTCGGCTACACCCCGATCGTCAGCACCAACCTGTACCTGGACCGCCCGCTCGGCACCCGCTCCGAATTCGAGGCGCTGATCGGTGGCACGGGCGTGATCGACCAGGTCTTCGACCGCCAGCTCATGACCGGCCGCAGCACCGACAAAGCCTGGCTCTACTGCCTCACCACCAGCGGCGCCTACGAGCAGATCCACAAGACCAACGAGGAGATCGTCGCCGAGCAGCTGGAGCTGCTGCGCCGCTACTACCCCGCCGCCCGCGCCGCGAAGGTAGTCCAGGGCCACGTCGTCCGCATGCCGAAGGCCACCTTCTCCCAGGTGCTCGGCACCCACGACCTCCGCCCCGCCCAGCGCACCTCCGTCCCCGGCCTGGTCCTCGCCGGCGACTGGACCGCCACCGACTGGTCGGCCACCATGGAGAGCGCCGTCCAGAGCGCCGCCGTAGCGGTCGATCTGCTGCTGGCGCGGGACCGTTCGCGGTAGGCCCGTCCGGCATACGACCGCGGGGTGAGTACAGCGGACGTCCTGCTGGCGGTCCGCGTGGCCGTCGGCTGTTGCTGGCGTTCGCGCTGGAAGGCGGGGCTGCACGAGGCCGCCGACGGGTGCGAACTCGACAGCGCGCGGGCCTGAGCGGCACTGTGCGCCCGGTTTCCGCTCGAGGTCACCGCCCGGACGCGACACGACTGGTACCGGACCACCGGGCGGGCCGGACGGTGGGTCGTTCCGGACTGGACGCGGGTCGCCGCCGAGTACGCGGGCGTGCACCTCACCGTGACCGGATACCTGGCCGCCGCGGGCACCGCGACCCTTGGCACGGCGGGGACGGCGATCGTCATCGCCGGATGGGCACCCGACGCCACCTACCGGCTCACCGATATCGCCGAATTCGACGACGTGGCCCGGACCTGGGCGTGTGACACCTCCGGGAGGCGTCCCCGCTGGACCGAAGCGGGCGGCCGGTCACCGCGGCGGAGCGCGCCGGAGGCGTGATGCCGGCGAGCGGACCTTCGCCGGTTCCGTGACGACCCGCCCGGTGCCCCGCGACCGAGCACTCACCCCTCGCTGGGCACCGGCTCCAAGATCTCCCCGCGGGGCTCGGGTGCGGCGGCGCGCAGGGCGTCGGCGGAGCCGTCGTCGGGCTGGGTCTGCGAGCGGATCTCGGCGTCGACGCGGGCCTGGTAGGTGCTGATCTCCCGATCGATGTCGGCTGCGTCCCAGCCGAGGATCGGGGCGACCAGGCGGGCGACCTGCTCGGCGCAGGCGGCGCCGCGGTGCGGGTACTCGATGGAGATGCGGGTGCGGCGGGCCAGGATGTCGTCGAGGTGCAGGGCGCCCTCGGCAGCGACCGCGTAGACCGCCTCGACCTGGAGGTAGGCGGGGGCGTCGGTGATCGGCGCCAGCAGCTCGGGTTTGCCGTCGGCGAGCGCGAGCACCTCGTCGATGAGCGAGCCGTAGCGGTCGAGCAGGTGCTTGACCCGGTAGGGGTGCACGCCGTACGCCTCTGCCAGCTGCACGGTCTGGTTGACCAGCGCGAAGTAGCCGTCGGCGCCGAGCAGCGGCACCTTCTCGGTGATCGAGGGCGAGACCCGGGCCGGGATGTCCGCGGCCGCCTCGTCGACGGCGTCGGCGGCCATCACCCGGTAGGTGGTGTACTTGCCGCCCGCGATGCCGACCAGCCCGGGCGCGGTGCGGGCCACCGCGTGCTCGCGGGAGAGCTTGGAGGTCTCGTCGCTCTCGCCTGCCAGCAGCGGGCGCAGCCCGGCGTAGACGCCGTCGATGTCGGCGTGCGTGAGCTCGGTGACGAGCACCTCGTTCACCCGCTCCAGCAGGTAGTCGATGTCGGCCTTGGTCGCCGACGGGTGCGCGAGGTCGAGGTTCCAGTCGGAGTCGGTGGTGCCGACGATCCAGTGCGCGCCCCACGGGATGACGAAGAGCACCGAGGTGGCGGTGCGCAGGATGATCGCGGCGTCGCTGACGATCCGGTCCCGCGGCACCACGATGTGCACGCCCTTCGAGGCCCGTACGTGGAACCGGCCGCGGTTGCGGGAGAGCGCCTGCACCTCGTCGGTCCACACCCCGGTCGCGTTGATCACCACGTGCGCGTGGATCTCGGCGGTGCGGCCGTCCTCGGTGTCGCGCACCCGCACCCCGACCACCCGGTCCGCCTCGCGCAGGAAGCCGACCACCTGGGTGGAGGTGCGGAGCACCGCGCCGTAGTGCGCGGCGGTGCGGGCGACGGTCATGGTGTGCCTGGCGTCGTCGACCACGGTGTCGTAGTAGCTGACCCCGCCGATCAGCGCGGAGCGGCGCAGCCCCGGCGCCAGCCGCAGCGCTCCGGCGCGGGTCAGGTGCCGCTGCCCGGGAACGGATTTCGCGCCGCCCATGGAGTCGTAGAGCATGAGCCCGGCGGCCACGTACGGCCGCTCCCAGCCGCGATTGGTCAGCGGGTAGAGGAAGCGCAGCGGCTTGACCAGGTGCGGGGCCAGGGTGGCGAGCGAGAGCTCGCGCTCCCGCAGCGCCTCGCGCACCAGCCCGAACTCCAGCTGCTCCAGGTAGCGCAGCCCGCCGTGGAACATCTTGGAGGAACGGCTGGAGGTGCCGGAGGCCAGGTCGCGCGCCTCCACCAGCGCCACCCGCAACCCGCGGGTGGCGGCGTCGAGGGCGATGCCGGCGCCGACGATGCCGCCGCCGATCACGACGATGTCGAAGTGGTCCTTGCCCAGCCGCTCCCAGGCGTCCCGGCGCTGGTCCGGGCCGAGGAACTGCGAATCCGGGGTGATGGTCATGCTCGACTCCTTCGGCCGGCGTCGTCCTGCGGGCGTGTTACCCGCTGCCTGCGGGTTCAGGCTATGCGAGCGCCGCGAATCCTTCGCGGCGCCCCGGCGGTGTCGCGCCGCGCGGTTCGCCCCGGCCCTGCTGCCGCGGCGCCCGCGAACGGCGTTCGCGGACGCCGCCCGGAGTTCTGGGCGCTACCCGCCGGTAACAAGACCCACCCTAGCCATCCCCGCCGCCCCCCGCGATGTGATGCGCGGCGCGCGCGGCATCCAGTAGCCTGCGGGGATGCGTCGCTACGTGGCCGCCATCGATCAGGGAACGACGTCGAGCCGGTGCATCGTCTTCGACCGCGGCGGCGCGGTGATCGGCGTGGCCCAGCGCGAGCACGAGCAGATCTTCCCGCGCCCCGGCTGGGTCGAGCACGACGCCGAAACCCTGTGGCGCAACACCGAAGCCGTGGTCACCGAGGTGCTGCGCGACCTGGAGCTCGGCCCGGGCGACCTGGCCGCCGTCGGCATCACCAACCAGCGCGAGACCACCGTCGTCTGGGAGCGCGCCACCGGGAAGCCGATCCACAACGCCATCGTCTGGCAGGACACCCGCACCGACAAGCTCTGCGTCGAGCTCGGCGGCGCGGAAGGGCCGAACCGCTACCAGGAGCGCACCGGGCTGCCGCTCTCCACCTACTTCGCCGGGCCCAAGCTGCGCTGGATCCTCGACCACGTCGACGGCGCCATGGCCCGCGCCGAGGCGGGCGAGCTCTGCTTCGGCACCATCGACAGCTGGGTGCTGTGGAACCTGACCGGCGAGCACGTCACCGACGTCACCAATGCCTCGCGCACCATGCTCATGGACCTGCGCACGCTGGCTTGGGATCCGGAGATCTGCGCCGACTTCGGCATTCCCACCGCCGTGCTGCCCGCGATCCGCAGTTCGTCCGAGGTGTACGCGGTGCCGGAGTCGGGGCCGCTGGCCGGGGTGCCGGTCGCGGGCATCCTCGGCGACCAGCAGGCGGCCACCTTCGGCCAGGCCTGCCTGGAGCCGGGTGAGGCCAAGAACACCTACGGCACCGGCAATTTCATGCTGCTGAACACCGGAACGACGCCGGTGGTGAGCAAGCACGGGCTGCTCACCACGGTCTGCTATCGGCTCGGCGAGCAGGACGCGGTGTACGCGCTGGAGGGGTCGATCGCGGTCACCGGCTCGCTGGTGCAGTGGTTCCGGGACAACCTCGGCATCATCGCCTCCGCCGACGAGATCGAGCCGCTGGCGCGCAGCGTCGCCGACAACGGCGGCGCCTACATCGTGCCCGCGTTCTCCGGGCTCTTCGCGCCGCGCTGGCGGCCGGACGCGCGCGGCGTGATCGCCGGGCTCACCCGCTTCGTGAACCGGGCGCACCTGGCGCGGGCGGTGCTGGAATCCACCGCCTTCCAGACCAGGGAGGTGGTCGACGCCATGCGCGCCGACGCCGCATCGCAGCGGCTCGGGCTGGAGCTCACCACGCTCAAGGTGGACGGCGGCATGGTGTGCAACGACCTGCTCATGCAGTTCCAGTCCGACATTCTCGGCGTGCCGGTGGTGCGCCCGGTGGTGAACGAGACCACCGCGCTCGGCGCCGCCTACGCGGCCGGGCTCGCGGTCGGGTACTGGTCCGGCACCGACGAGATCAGGGCGAACTGGTCCGCCGACACCACCTGGCACCCGGAGATGGGCGAGGACGAGCGGGCCGGGCACCTGACCGCCTGGAACAAGGCGGTCGAGCGCACCTACGGCTGGGTCGACTGAGCCGCGCGGCCGAGCCGGGCGACGGCCTCGGTGAGCGACGCGGCGTCCGAGGTGGTGAAGCACATCCGCAGCGCGGAGCGATACCCCGCCTCGACCGCGAAGGCCGCGCCCGGCACGAAGGCCACGCCCGCTTCCACCGCGACAGGAAGCAGCGCAGCGGTGTCGGTGCCGTCGGTGAACTCGCCCCAGACGAACATCCCGCCCGCCGCGTCGGTGCAGCGCAGCCGGGCGCCGAACTCCTCCCGCACCGCCCCGACCAGCGCCTTCGCTCGCTGCCCGTAGGCGTCGCGCACCCGATCCACGTGCCCGGCCAGCCAGAGCTCGTCGGCGAGCAGCTCGGCCGCCACCTGCTGGGTGAGCGCCGAGCCGCAGAGGTCGGCGCCCTGCTTGAGCAGCTCCACCGCGCGGGCGACCCGGACCGGAGCGACCATCCAACCGACCCGCAGCGCGGGCGCCAGGATCTTGGAGGCGCTGGAGAGCCGGATGACGTTCGCCCCGTGCGCGGCCACCGGCGCCGGCGGGGGGCCGTCGAACCAGAGCTCCCCGTACGGGTCGTCCTCGATCACCCAGAAGCCGTGCGCGGCGGCCAGTTCCGCGAGCTCGGCGCGGCGCGCGGCGCTCATGGTGACCCCGCCGGGGTTGTGGAAGGTGCTCACCGTGTGCACCAGGGCCGGGCGCTCGCCGCGGGCGAGCAGCTCGGCGAGCAGATCCAGCCGCATGCCGTCGTCGTCCAGCGGGATCGCCGCGATCCTGGCGCCGGCCGCGCGGAACACCTGCAGCGCCCCGACGTAGGCCGGGTCCTCGACCACGACCAGCGCGCCGGGGTCGAGCAGCACCTCGGCCAGCAGCGCGAGCGCCTGCTGCGAGCCGTGCGTCACGAAGACCTCGGCCGTCGGCACCGTGCGCCCCAGCTTCACCGACTCGCGCGCGGCGAGCACCTCACGCAGCGGGCCCCAGCCCGGCGAGCCGGTGTACTGCAGGCTGCGCGCGTCGGTGAGCGCCGACTCGGTCGCGGCCGCGATCCGCTCCCTCGGCATCAGCGCGGCGTCCGGCAGCCCGCCCGCCAGGCTGAGCACATCCGGCCGCTCGGCGAGTTCCAGCAGGTCACGAATGGCGGAGCTGCGCAGCCCGGCGAGCTTCCCGGCCAGCGGCGGAGCGGTTGGCGACATGGCGAATACCTCCGTGCGATGTGCTTTCCACTGTCGCACGGATTACCAGGATATGAAACCGCGTCTCACATAGCGAGAATCAAGGACGGTTGTCGATGGAGTGCACCAGGTGTTTGCCCTCCTTGACGACGGTGGTGACGGTCTGCTGGTAGACGGTGGTCGCGCCGTCCGGGCGGTGCTCGGTGAGGTCGACCTCGAAGGTGTCGGTGGCGAGTTCGGTGACGCGCAGGCAGTGCGTGGTGCCGACCGGGATCTGCTCGTCGATGGCGCTCTGGATGACCTGCGCGGAGGAGATGTTGGCCGCGTCCGGGTCGACGTACCTGCGGGCCTGCTCGCCGTTGCGCTCCACGTAGAAGGCGTACTGGAAGCCGAGCACGGCGCCCGCGCCGGACTCGGTGGTTCCGGTGCCGTTGCCGACCGTCACCGTGCCGTCCTCGGCGGCCGGGCAGCTCAGCGCGGCGGTGCTCGGCACCGGGGCCGCCGCCACCGGATCGGAGTCGCCGCCGCCGCGCACCGTCACCACGATCACGACCACCGCGACCAGCAGCGCCAGCGCGGCCGCGAGCGCGCCGTACAGGGTGCCGCGGTTCGCGGCCGGCGCCCGCTCGACCACGGTCGAGCCGCCGGGCGCGAGCCTGCGCGCGATGGGGTCGTCGGACCAGGCCAGGCCGTCCGCGGCGACCGGCGGCGGCTTGGGCACGCCGCCGGCCTCGTCCGACTGGCTCCACCACTGCGGCGGCTCGGCGTCCGGCTGCGCCGCGGGTGCTGGTGCCACCTGGTGCCGCACGGTCGGGGCCGCCGGATCGTCCCCGTCGACGCCGGGGCCGAACGGGGCGGGCGGGCCGGCGGGCCTGTCCCCGGCGCCGGTGACGCCCTCGCCGAACGGCGCGGACGGGGCCGCGGGCCGCGCGGCGCTCCCGCCCGCGGGCAGCAACCCGCCCGCCGGGCGCCAGCCGACCTCCGGCCGCGAACCGACGGGCGGCTGCCAGCCCGGGATGTGCCCCGGCCCGATCGGCGCGCCGAAGGCGCTGCCCGACCTCGTGGTCGGCTCGTCGCCGCCGTCCACCGGAGGCCCGAAACCGGAAGCGCCGGAGCCGTTCTCGTCGGCACCGTCGCTCCCGTGCACCGGCGGGCCGAAGCCCGGCACACGGCCGGACTCGTTGCCTCTGGCATCACCCTCGGAGCCCACACCAATCCTCTCGAACGCACGAAATGGGGCGGCCGCGAACGACCGCCCCACCCCGTCAATCGGTACGTGTCAGTACTGGAGTGAACCACCCCACTGCGTGGTGACGCCACCCACGTTGACCGTCGTCGGCGCGGTGTCGCCCGGCGGCACGATCGGCGGAAGCTTAACCTGCGCGGCCGCATCCAGCGCGGCGGCGCCGCCCGGCTGGGCCTTGATCCAGTCCTCGACCGCCGCCTTGGCCAGGTTCACCTGCGTGGTGTCGAGGACGACGCTGGATTTCGCGTCCGCGAGACCCTCCCCACCGGTGAAGCTGGAGACGTGGATCGTGTTGCTGTCGACGAACTCCACCGACACGCCGGCCTCACCGGAACCGGTCGGGGTGTTGTAGCCGACGGTGCCGACGTAGCCGGCCTGGTTGCTGAAGTGGTGGGTGTTGGCCACGTAGCCGGGGAGCAGCGCGCCGCCGTCCAGCGCGGCGCCGATCTCGGCGTGCGGTCCGGTCATCTCGACCACCGGCGCGGCCGGGGCAGCGTCCACCCGCGGCGCCTCCCAGCGCGGCTGCACCAGGGTCTGCGAGGGCGCGGAGTCGGCCTGGGTGTCGCTCTGCGGGGCCTGGCTCTGCGGGGCGGTGCCCGGGCTCGCCTGCGGCGCCGCCCCGGGCGCGGACGGGGTGCCTGCGGGCTGATCCTGGACGCCGGGCGCATCGGGCGCCTGATCCGGTGCGACGGCGCCGGGTGCGGCCTGCCCCGGCGCGGGCTGGCCCTCCTGGCCCGGCACCGGCAGCGGCGCCACGCGCGGCGTCGTCACGCCGGGCTGGGTCGGCCGGTTGAGCTTCGGATCCTTCTTCTCCGGCAGCGCCTGATCCTGCTCGGGCGTGGTCACGCCCGGCTGGCTCGGCGTCGGCTTGCTCTCCGGCGTCTGCGGCTGCTGGCTCTGCGGGCCGGTGCCCGGCTGGGTGGGGCCCTGCTGCTGCGTCTGTGGCTGCTGCTGCTCGGGCGTCGCGTTGGTGCCCGGCTGGACCGGCGCCGGCGTCGCCGGCGTGGTCGGCTGATCGTTCGGCACTGCCCCCGCCGGCGCCGCGAAGAAGGTGGCCACGGCTGCCGCTGTCGCCAACGGCAGCGAGGTGCTCGCCATCGCTCGCTGCGCCCGGCTCGGCTTACGATGTTTCACTTTTCGCTTATCCCTTTCCGTGCGGGAGGCACACGGCCGTTCCCGGAGGAAACCCCCCAAACCCCGAAACGCCGCGACCAACCCGCCGATCACGTCTCCGCAACGGAGTGAACCACAGTTGTCCGACACTGGCAATGTGGAGAGTACCGTCCGCGCCAGGTCAACCGCGCTGCCGCACAACAGTGTTCACGCAGGTGACACCTGCTTTTCGTGGGACGCTCAGCCCAGATCGTCGTGCCGCATGAGCTGTCGCGCGGCCTCGATGACCGAGCCGGTGAGCGAGGGATAGACCGAGAAGGTCTGGGCCAGGTCGTTCACGGTCAGGTTGTTCTGCACCGCGAGCGCGATCGGCAGGATCAGCTCGGAGGCGATGGGCGCCACCACGACGCCGCCGATCACCACGCCGGTGGCCGGACGGCAGAAGATCTTCACGAAACCGCGGCGCAGCCCGGACATCTTGGCGCGCGGGTTGGTGTTCAGCGGGAGCATGACGGTGCGCGCGGGCGTCTCGCCGTTGTCGATCGCGGTCTGGCTGACGCCGACGGTGGCGATCTCCGGCCGGGTGAAGACCGCCGAGGAGACCGTCTTCAACCGGATCGGGCTGACGCCCTCGCCCAGCGCGTGGTACATCGCGATCCGCCCCTGCATGGCGGCGACCGAGGCCAGCGGCAGCAGCCCGGTGCAGTCGCCAGCCGCGTAGATCCCGGTGACCGGGGTGCGGGAGACCCGGTCCACCCGCAGGTAGCCGCCGCGGTCCAGCTCGATGCCGACCTTCTCCAGCCCGAGCCCGCCGGTGTTCGGGGTGGAGCCGACGGTCATCAGCGCGTGCGACCCGGTGACCGTTCGCCCGTCCGAGAGCGTCACCACGATGCCGTCGGCGGTGCGCTCGACGGCGTCCGCCCGCGCGTGCTTGACCAGCTCGACGCCGCGCTCGGCGAGCGCGTCCTCCAGGACGAGCGCGGCGTCCGCGTCCTCGCCGGGCAGCACCCGGTCGCGGCTGGAGACCAGTTTCACCTGGACGCCGAGTTCGGTGTAGGCGGAGACGAATTCGGCGCCGGTGACGCCGGAGCCGACCACGACCAGGGTCTCCGGCAGCTCGGCCAGGTCGTAGAGCTGCCGCCAGGTCAGGATGCGCTCGCCGTCCGGCTCCGCGCCTGCCAGCACCCGCGGGCTCGCGCCGGTGGCGATCAGCACCACCTCGGCTTCCACGGTCTGCTCGGCGCCGTCGCCGTCGCGCACGAGCACCCGGTGCTCGGCCCGGCCGACCGGCTCCTGCAGCGAGCCGTATCCGGGCAGCAGGGTGACCCCGGCGGCGCGCAGCTTGGAGCGGATGTCCGACGACTGCGCCAGCGCCAGCGCCTTGACGCGCTGGTTCACCTCGGGCAACCGCACCCCGGCCTGCTTCGGGTCGAGCGTGATGCCGAGATCGCGGGCCCGGCGCAGATCGGTGCGGATGCCGGTGGAGGCGATGAAGGTCTTCGACGGAACGCAGTCCCAGAGCACGCAGGCGCCGCCGATGCCGTCGGAGTCGATCAGCGTCACCGCCGCGCCGTGCTGCGCCGCCACCAGCGCGGCCTCGTAGCCGGCCGGGCCGCCGCCGATGATCGCGATGCGGGTCATGGGTCACCTCTCGCTCGTGCTGGTCCCGGGATCTCCGGAGCTCCGCCGACAACCGTAATCGGCCGAGCTCGGACCGGCTCGCCAGCCCGCGCGGCGAACCCGCCGCGCCGGAAGTCGAGCCGGTCCGCCGGGACCGGGTGGCCCCGGCGGCGACATTGGATACGCTCTCCGGGTGCCGATATACGCCGCCTACGGATCCAACATGGACTCCACACAGATGCAAGAGCGCTGTCCGCACTCCCCGATGTCGGGAACGGGCTGGTTGGAGGGGTGGCGGCTGACCTTCGCCGGTGACGACATCGGCTGGGAGGGCCCGCTGGCAACCGTCGTCGAGGAGCCGGGTTCGCGGGTCTTCGTCGTGCTCTACGACGTCTCCCCGGAGGACGAGGAGCGGCTGGACCGCTGGGAGGGCTCGGACTTCGGCATCCACCGGAAGATCCGGCTGCGCGTCACCCCGAGCACGGGCAGCGGCTCCGAGCCGGTGCTGGCCTGGCTCTACGTACTGGACGCGTACGAGGGCGGCCTGCCATCCGCGCGCTACATCGGCGTGATGGCCGACGCGGCGGAGAAGGCAGGCGCCCCCGCCGACTACGTGCACGCGCTGCGGACCAGGAACAGCCGCAACGTCGGGCCGGGCAACTTCTCGGTCTAGCTCCCGGCCTGCAGCACGATGTTGCTGAGCACGCGCACGCCGACGGCGAGCGCGCGCTCGTCGATGTCGAAGGTGGGCTGGTGCAGGTCGAGCGGGTCGCCCCGGCCGGACCAGACGCCGAGCCGCGCCATCGCGCCCGGTACCTCCTCCAGGTACCAGGAGAAGTCCTCGCCGCCGCCGGACTGCGGGGTGTCGGCGAGCGCGCCGGGGCCGAGGTCGTTGATCGCGGCCTCGAACATCCGGGTCGAGCGCTCGTCGTTCACCACCGGCGGTACGCCGCGCCGGTAGTTCAGCTGGTAGCGCACCCCGGTGGGGGCGAGCAGCGCGTCGACGATCTCGCGGACCAGCGGCTCCAGCAGCTCCCAGGTGGCGTGGTCGCCGGTGCGCACGGTGCCGGTGAGCATGCCGGTCTGCGGGATGGCGTTCGGCGCCTTGCCCGCGCTCACCGCGCCCCAGACCATGACGGTGCTGGTGCGCGGGTCGATCCGGCGGCTGAGCAGGCCGGGCAGCCCGGTGATGACGGTGCCGATGGCGTAGACCAGGTCGCTGGTGAGATGCGGGCGCGAGGTGTGCCCGCCGGGCGAGTCGAGCACCAGCTCGATGGTGTCGGCCGCCGAGGTGATCGCCCCGACCCTGACCCCGACCCGGCCCGCCTCCAGCCGCGGGTCGCAGTGCAGCGCGAAGATCCGCTCGACGCCCCGCATGGCCCCGGTGGCGACCACGTCGATCGCGCCGCCGGGCATGACCTCCTCGGCAGGCTGGAAGACGAACCGCACGCCGACCGGCAGGTCGGCATCGGCCAGCGCCAGCGCGGTGCCGAGCAGGATGCTGGTGTGCGCATCGTGCCCGCAGGCGTGCGAGACGCCGGGCACGGTGGAGGAGAACGGCAGCCCGGTGAACTCCTGCAGCGGCAGCGCGTCCATGTCGGCGCGCAGCCCGATCCGCGGGCCGTCCGGGCCGATGTCGCAGAGCAGGCCGGTGCCGCCGGGTAGGACGCGCGGCGCCAGCCCCGCCTTGGTCAGCCAGGTGGCGACGAACTCCGTCGTCGCGAACTCGGTCCTGGACAGCTCCGGGTTCGCGTGGATGTGCCTGCGCCACTGGACCAGGTCCACCTGGTGCTCGGCCAGCCACGTGTCAACCACGTTCCGGCCCGATCGCACCAGATGACCGCTCGTGCTCACCGAATATCCTCCTGTCGTCGAACGAGTCGTTGCAACAGACTGCTCCTGTGTTGCTCATCGCGGGCAACGGACACCGCGGTACACGCCAGCGCGACCGCGCCGTCCAGCACGGCGCGGTCGGCGGAGGCGGTGACGCTCGCCGCGGCGAACTCCGGCTGGTGCGTCACGGCGCCATCCGCCTCGATGCCGATCACCGGGTGGATGCCGGGGACGATGTTGGTGACGTTGCCCATGTCGGTGCTGCCGAGCGGCCGCTGCGCCTCGAATTCCGGCGGAAGCGGCGTACGGCCGAGGCCGGTGATCTGCTCGCGGTACACGGCGAGCAGGGCCGGATCGGGCGTGAGCTCGGTGTAGGTCGGCGCGAGCGTCCGGATCTCGTGGGTGCAGCCGGTCGCTAGGGCGCCCGCCGCGAAGCAATCCGACGCTCGGCGCGTCAGATCATCGAGGGATGCGGAATCGGCTGCGCGTAGGTAATACAGCAATTCCGCACGTCCGGGCACGATGTTGGGGGCCACGCCACCGTCGTTGACTATACCGTGCAGTTGCTGGCCGGGGCCGAGGTGCTGGCGCAGCAGGCCGAGCGCCACCTGGGCGATGGTGGCGGCGTCGCCGGCATTGCGGCCGCGCTCCGGCGCCGCGCTGGCGTGCGCCGTGCGGCCGTGGAAGAGCACCGAGAGGTCGCTGAGCGCCAGTGAGCGCGCGCCCACCACGTCGAACGGGCCGGGGTGCACCATCATGGCCAGTGCCAGGTCGTCGAAGATGCCGTGGTCGAGCATGATCACCTTGCCGCCGCCGCTCTCCTCGGCCGGGGTGCCGAGCACGACGACGGTGAGCCCGAGTTCGTCGGCGGCGTCGGCGAGCGCGAGCCCGGCGCCGACCGAGGCGGCGGCGATGATGTTGTGCCCGCAGGCGTGGCCGATCTCCGGCAGCGCGTCGTACTCCGCGCACAGCCCGACGGTCAGCTCGCCGCTGCCGTAGACCGCGCGGAAGGCGGTGGGCAGCCCGGCGACCCCGGTGCGCACCGCGAAGCCGCGCTCGCGCAGCGGTTCGATCGTCCGCGCGGTGCTGCGCACCTCGTCGAAGGCGAGCTCCGGATCGGCGTGCAGAGCATGCGAAAGCCCGATCAGCCGATCCTTCGCGGCCTCGACCGACGCGTGCACCCGCGCGACGGCACCGTCGGTCGGTGCGTCGATCCCGGGCATGCCGACCAGTCTGGCACTACCCCGGTGGTTACCGCCCGTTCAACCCGGTGTGAGCAGAACGGTTGCGCGCCCGGCTCGCGTCCCGAAGGGCACGCAACCCGTCGCGCCGCAGGCGCGACGATCAGACACCGAACGCGAGATTCTCCGGCGTGGTCGGAGTGGCGAGGTCCGCCAGGACGGCGCCGTGCAGGGCGCGTTTGATGACGGCCAGGTTCGGCTTGCGGTTGGCCGCGAGCCCCGCGGCCTGCTCGACCGCGATGTCGAGCACGCTGTCCGCCCCCGCCTTGGTGTCCACGATCCCCGCCGAGATCGCCTCGTCGGCGCCGAAACGGTGCCCGGTGGTCATCGCCTTGACCGCGACCTGGTTGGTGAGCCGGTGCGTGAGCAGGGCGTTCATCGCGACGGTGAAGGGCATGCCGAGGTGGATCTCTGGCAGCGACCAGTAACCGCGGTCGGCGCGCATGACCCGGAAGTCGTGCGACGTGGCGAGCATGGCGCCGGCACCGAAGGCGTGGCCGTTCACGGCGGCGACGGTGGGCAGCGGGAAGGTGAGCAGCCGCGCGTAGAGCGCGTGCACGCTGTCCAGGTAGCCGTGCATCTCCCCGGGGTTGGCGAAGAGCCAGTCGGTGTGCAGACCGTTGCTGAAGAACTTGCCGGTGGCGGTGGTGACCAGCGCCGCGGGCCCCTCGGCGCCCTCGACCTCGTCGAGCAGCGCGTTCAACCGGGCGAGCACGTCGGGGTGGAAGCGGTTCTCCTCGTCCGCCCCGTGCTGCTCCTCCGATCCCAGGTACAGCACGAACACGTCACCCCGGCGCTCCAGATACGGCATGCGGGCAGCGTAACCGGGCCACCCTACCGGCGGGTAGCCGAGGCCGGGCGGTGACCGGGGCCACACCAGCGCCGAAGCGCGCACCGCCCCCGACTATCGTGACCCCATGCTTGCCGAAGAGGCCGCCGCGGCGATCGCCGAGCGGACAGGGGTAGCGCGCCACCGCGTCGCGGTGGTGCTCGGGTCGGGCTGGCAGGACGCGGCCGCGGAGATCGGAACGCCGACCGCGTCGGTGCCGATGCCGGAGCTACCCGGCTTCGGCATGCCGACCGCGCAGGGCCACGTCGGCACCGTGCACTCGGTGCGGGTCGGCGGCACCGACGTGCTGCTGCTCATGGGCCGCCAGCACCTCTACGAGGGGTACTCCCCCGCCGAGGTGGTCGTCCCGCTGACCGCCGCCGTCGCGGCAGGCGCGGAGACCGTGCTGCTCACCAATGCCGCGGGCGGGATCAGGGACGGCATGGCCGTCGGCGAGCCGGTGCTCATCGCCGACCACCTCAACCTCACCGCCCGCACCCCGCTCACCGGCCCCACCTTCGTCGACCTGGTGGACGCCTGGGATCCGGAGCTGCGCGCGCTGGCCCGCGAGATCGACCCGAGCCTCGCCGACGGGGTGTACGCCGGGCTGATCGGCCCGCAGTACGAGACGCCCGCCGAGATCAGGATGCTGCGCACCATCGGCGCCGACCTGGTCGGCATGTCGACCGTGCTGGAGGCCATCGCGGCGCGCGCGCTCGGCGTCCGGCTGCTCGGGATCTCGCTGGTCACCAACCTGGCCGCCGGGGTGACCGGGGCCAACCTCTCGCACGCCGAGGTGCTGGCCGAGGGCAATGCCGCTGCGCCGCGGCTCGGCAAGCTGCTGCGCGGCATCCTGGAGCGGCTCTAGATGCTGCGCTTCGGCACCGCCGGGCTGCGCGGCCCGCTGCGGGACGGGCCGGACGGTATGAACGCGGTCACCGTCGCGCGCGCCACCGCCGGGCTCGCCGCCTGGCTGCGTGCGCGCTGTCTCGGCGGCGGGCGCGTCGTCGTCGGCCGGGACGCGCGGCACGGGTCGGCAGAGTTCGCCACCGTGACCGCGGAGATCCTCGCCGCGGCCGGATTCGGGGTGACGCTGCTGCCGGAGCCGCTGCCGACCCCCGTGCTCGCGCACGCGGTGCGCGCGACCGGCGCGGTGGCCGGGGTGCAGATCACCGCCTCGCACAACCCGCCTGCGGACAACGGCTACAAGGTCTACCTGGAGGGCGGCGCGCAGCTGGTCGCCCCGGCGGACACCGAGATCGAGCGCGCCATCCGGGCCGTCACCGAGCCGATCCCGCGGACCGCGGTGGCCCCCGCCGACGGCGGTGCGCTCGCCGCGTACCTGGATCGAGTGATCGGGATTCCGCGGCGGATCGGCGGGCCCGGCGAGCGTGCACCGGTGCGGATCGCGCTGACCCCGCTGCACGGCGTCGGCGGCGCGGTGGCGCTGCGCGCGCTGGCCGCGGCGGGCTTCGACGACGTGCACGTGGTGCCCGAGCAGTTCGAGCCGGACCCGGATTTCCCCACCGTCGCCTTCCCCAACCCGGAGGAGCCGGGCGCGGCCGACCTGCTGCTGGCGCTGGCCGAGCGGGTCGGGGCGGACCTGGCGATCGCGCTGGACCCGGACGCCGACCGCTGCGCCGTCGGCGTGCCCGGCCCGGACGGCTGGCGCATGCTGCGCGGCGACGAGACCGGCGTGCTGCTCGGCGGCGACGTGCTGCGCACCGCACCGGCCGGGGCCCTGGTGGCGACCACCCTCGTCTCCTCCCGGCTGCTCGGCCGGGTGGCCGCCGCGCGCGGCGCCCGCTACGCCGAGACGCTCACCGGCTTCAAGTGGCTGGCCAGAGCCGGGGACGGGCTGGTCTACGCCTACGAGGAGGCCATCGGGCACTGCGTCGACCCGGCGGCCGTCCGGGACAAGGACGGCATCTCCGCCGCCGTGCTCGCCGCCGACCTGGTGGCCAGGCGCCGCGCCGCGGGCACCACCCTGCTCGCCGACCTGGACCGCTACGCCGTCGAGTTCGGCGTGCACGCGGGCGACCAGGTCTCGCTCCGGCTCACCGACCGGGACGCCGCGGCGGCCGTCGTCGCCGCGCTCCGCGCCGCCCCGCCGGAACGGATCGCGGGGGCGCCGGTGCGCTACACCGACCTGGCCGCCACCCGCGGCCCGCTGCGCACCGACGCCCTCGTCCTCGAGGGCGACGGCGACCGGATCGTGGTGCGCCCCTCCGGCACCGAGCCCAAGCTCAAGTGCTACCTCGAGGTCGTCCGCCCGGTCCCCGACGCCACCGCCCTCCCCGACGTCAGGAAAGCCGCCGCCGAGCGCCTGGCCGCCCTCCGCGACTTCTGCACCACCCTGCAACCCACTTGAACGCACCCCGCACCGGGTTCGCGCCCGGCCCGAAGGGCGCGAACCCCGTCGCGCCGAAGGCGCGACAATTCAACGCGGCCCGAACTGGCGGTCGCCCGCGTCACCGAGGCCGGGGACGATGAAGGCGTCGGCGTTCAGGCCGGTGTCGATGGCGGCGGTCACGAGGCGCACCGGCAATCCCGAGTCACCGAGCGTGGCGATGCCCTCCGGCGCGGCGACCACGCAGAGCGCGGTGATGTCCCTGGCCTTCCGCGCCACCAGCAACTCCAGCGTGTGCCGCATGGAGCCGCCGGTCGCGAGCATCGGGTCGAGCACGAAGACCGGCACGTCGGAGAGGTCCGCCGGCAGCGACTCCATGTAGGGCACCGGCTCGTGCGTCGCCTCGTCGCGCGCCACGCCCACGAAGCCGATCCTGGCGTCCGGCACGAACGCCGCGGCGGCGTGCACCATGCCGAGCCCGGCCCGCAGCACCGGGACCAGCAGCGGCGGCGCGGCGAGCCGGGTGCCGTCGGCGACCGAGACCGGGGTGGTGACGTCGAACCGGGTGACCGGGGCGTCGCGCAGCGCCTCGTAGACGAGGATCCCGGTGAGATCACGCAGCGCGGAGCGGAACTCGGCGTTCCCGGTGCGCGCGTCGCGCAACGTGGTGAGCAGGGCGGCGGCCAGCGGATGGTCCACGGTGTGGGTGCGCATGATGGAACGATAAGGTCGCGCCGGGGAAATTCGGCGCCGAGCCGGGGAACCGGCGGCCGAGCGGGCGCGTCGAAGAGAGTGAATGACGTACTCTGCGTGGGAAACGGATGGGGGGCTGTCATGGACAAGACATCGGCGGATACCGACGGCATCGTCGCCTACGGTGCGTCCGCGCAAATCATGGCCGGGGAGATGGCCGCGGCGGGCACGTCGGCGGCGGGGGCGGGGCCCGCGCTGCTCGGCCCGATCATGGGGTTGATCGGCGGTGATTTCATGGCCGCGTACGCCACGGCGCACGCGGGCCAGGTCGCCGCCATCGGTCAGCTCTCCGCGGTACTGACCAGCATGGGCGGATCGGTGACGGCCGCGGCCGGCGCCATCGCGGACACCGAGCTCGGCAGCGCGGCCGCCATCGCGCCCGTCGATCCGAACGGGTGAGCGCGTGATCGACATCGACGCACTGGCGAAACCGCTGGTCGACCTGCTGAATTCGTTCGGCTCCGGCGTGCTGCCCGCCGGCGGCCCGGCCGACGCGCTGCGCGCCACCTCCGCCGCGGTCGACCGGATCCACGAGTTCGGCCGCACCAGCATCAATCAGGTGAACACCGCGTGGGACGGCACCGCCGCCGACGCCACCACCGCGAAGGCGCTCCGGGTGCAGACCTCGGCCGCGACGATCTCCGACACCAACACCGAGATGGCGACCGTGGTGAACCAGGCCGCCGCCGAGGTGGAGGGCGGGCAGAAGGATCTCAACGGCATCCTGCAGTCCTTCGTCTCCACCGCGACCGCGCTGGGCCCGGCCATCGCCACCCCGCCCGGGATCACCGCCGTGATCGGCTCCGCCATCGACCACATCAACCAGGCGGTCGGCGTGGTCGGGCGGGTGCAGGGCGAGCTGGACACGCACACCGCGAGCATGAACGGGCTGACGCCGCCGCCGTCCACCTCGCTCGCCTCCACCCTCGCCTCGTCCGGGATTCCGCAGCAGCTGCTCTCCGGGGCGAGCGGAGTGGCGAGCAGCGCCGGTTCACTGCTGAGCACCGTGATGAACAATCCGCTGGTCACCGAGGCCTCGAAGGCAGCGACGCCGTCGGCGACCACGCCGTCGCCGAGCACTCAGCAGCCGGACACCGGCTCCGCGGCGCCGACCCGCGACGGCGTGGAGATCACGCTGCCGGACGGCAGCAAGGTGGAGGCGCCGAACGAGCAGGCCGCCACCGCGGTGCAGGCCGCGCTCGGCACGGTCGGCACCCCGTACGTCTGGGGCGGCAACTCCCCCGGCGCCGGGCTCGACTGCAGCGGGCTCACCAAGTACGCCTACGGCGAGGCCGGGGTCGAGCTGCCCCGGCTCGCGGCCGAGCAGGGCAGCGGCGCCACCCAGATCTCCGCGGGCGACCTCATGCCGGGCGACCTGGCGATCTGGGACGGGCACGTCGCGATGGTGATCGGCAACGGCCAGTTCGTCGAGGCCGGTGACCCGGTCCAGATCAGTTCGGTGCGAACGGAGAATTCGGGGATGGACTTCTACGGCTTCTACAGGCCGACCACATGAGCGAGCAGCAGGAGCCCGGCGTCCCGCCGGTCACCGTGGCGGCCAGCAGCAATCGCGCGGGCACCATCACGGTGCGCGCCACCGACCAGGGCATGCCGGTGGAGATCGGCTTCGAGCGCAGCGAGTACCGGTACGGCGCGCAGGCGCTCGCCGACGAGATCCTGCGGCTCACCAAGCGCTCCACCATCGCGGCGAAGGCCAAGCGGCGCGAGACGCTGAGCGAGGCGGGCATGCCCGCCGACATCCTGGACCGGCTCGGCCTGCCCACCCGCAACCAGGCGGTCGACGAACTCGACCGGATGGACGACGCGGACACCGGCCCGACGAGCTGGATGAGGCCGGTATGAGCGCGGAGATGGACGCGCTGGTCGCCGGGGCGACCAGCAAGCTGGAGGCGCTGGAGGCGGCGCTGCACGGGCTGAAGCAGGTGCGCGGCCGGTTCGCCACCGAGGACGGCGCGGTCGAGGTCGAGGTGGACAGCGACGGCGCGCTCACCGCGCTGCGGCTCTCCGAGGCCGTCACCACGCTTCCCCCCACCGAGGTGGGCAGGCTCATCGTCTGGGCCTGCAGGCAGGCCGCCGAGGAGGCGGGCGGGCAGCGCTCGAAGGTCGTTGCGACACTGAACGAGTCGTTCGCCCCGGCGCCGGCTCCCGGTGCCGCGGCCGGGCCGGGGCAGGCGGGATAGTGCCTGAGCCGGAAGGTCGATAGGCTTCCGCCCATGGCTTCTGGAGACATCGTCCCGATCGAGCTCGGTCTGACCGATGGCGATCTCGTCACCCTCTGGGCACCGCGCTGGCGGGACGGTGACGACGAGTGGGAGGCGTTCCTCGGGCACGAGGACAGCCTGTACGGATTCGAGTCCGTCGCGGAGCTCGCCGCGTTCATCCGCACCGACTCCGACAACGATCTCGTCGACCATCCGGCCTGGAAGGTCGTGGCCGGGCTCTCCGCCGCGGAGCTGGAGCCGGAGGAGGAGCACAGCTTCGATCTGGTCGGGGTTCCCGAGCTGGCCGCGGCCGACCCGGATTCCGACACCGTCGCCGAGCTGGAAGACACGCTCGAGATGGTGCGCAATATCGGCGAGGTCTGCGAGCTGGACACCGTCACCAAGTTCTTCGGCGGGAACCCGGTGCTCGGTGCGCTGCCCGGCGGGCCCAACGCCTTCACCGGCCGCGACGGCGAGGAGCTCTGGGACCAGATCGGCGCCGCCATCGCCAAGGGCTGGGACAGCGTGCTCGATGCCATCGACGGGGTGGTGAAGTCGCCCGAGGTGGATGCCGATGCGGTCGCGGTGGCCGAGGCCGAACTGCTCGCCGCCGAGGAGAACGTGGTCGACGCCGACGACGCCGCGGACAGCGAGGAGTTCGAAGCCGTCGATCTCACCAAGGCCGACGACGAGGACGCCGAGGACGAGGACGAGGACGAGTCGTTCTGGGCCGAGGTCGGCATCGACCCGGTCAAGATCATCACCGCCGACGGGACCTGGTTCACCCTGCGCTGCTACCTCGACGACGAGCCGATCTTCCTCGGCCGCGGCGGCTCCATCGCGGTCTTCGACTCGGAGCGGGCGCTGGCCAGGCACCTCGCCGACGACCACGAGCACGATCTGGCCAGGGTGAGCACCTACGACGAGGTGCAGACCGCGGCCATCGACGGCTCGCTGGAGGTCGAGGTCACCGACGAGAACGTCTACGTGCTTCCCGGTCTCGGCGACGACCTCGGCGAGGGCCCGCTCACCGTCGACGTCGACCAGCTCGACCTCGCCGTCGAGCTCTTCACCGACGCCGCCGACTACGCCGAGGACGACGCGGTGGAGAAGGCGCTCGCCCCCTCCACCCCGCTCGGCTGGTACGTCTCCTACCTGCTCAACCCGGACCCGACCCGGTTGGCTCCGAGCCCGCCGTTCCAGGCCGAGGCCACCGCGTGGCGCGAGCTGGAGACCTGGTTCGAGGCCAAGCTCGACCAGCGGAAGTGAACCGCTAGCCGAGCATCACCGCGTAGCCCGGCTTGATCACGTCGTCGATGATCTTCAGCCGGTCCGGGAACGGGATGAACGCCGACTTCATCGCGTTGATGGTGAAGCGCTCCAGATCGCTCCAGCCGTAGCCGAAGGTCTGCACCAGCTTGAGCATCTCCTTGCTCATGGTGGTGTCGCTCATCAGCCGGTTGTCGGTGTTCACCGTGACCCGGAAGCGCAGCCGGGCGAGCAGGTCGAACGGGTGCTTGTCCAGCGAGGGAACGGCGCCGGTCTGCACGTTGGACGAGGGACAGAGCTCCAGCGGGATCCTGGTGTCCCGCACGTACTTCGCCACCAGTCCCAGCTCGGCGTCGGCGACCGAGCCCGGCACGGTGATGTCGTCGGTGATCCGCACCCCGTGGCCGAGCCGGTCGCAGCCGCAGTAGGCCAGCGCCTCGTGGATCGATGGCAGCCCGAAGGCCTCGCCTGCGTGGATCGTGAAGTGCGCGCTGTTGGCCCGCATGTACTCGAAGGCGTCCAGGTGCCGGGTGGGCGGGTATCCCGCCTCGGCGCCCGCGATGTCGAAGCCGCCGACGCCGCGGTCCCGGAAGCGCACGGTGAGCTCGGCGATCTCGAGTGAGCGGGCCGCGTGCCGCATGGCGGTGAGCAGGCAGACCACGGTGATCCGGCCGCCCGCGGCCGCGACCAGCGCCTCGCCCTCGCGGAAGCCGGCGAGCGTGTGCTCGACCACCTCGTCCAGGGTGAGGCCGCGGGCCAGGTGCTGCTCCGGCGCGAAGCGCACCTCCGCGTAGACGACGCCGTCCGCGGCGAGATCCTCGACGCACTCGCGGGCGACCCGGCGCAGCCCGTCCGGGGTCTGCATGACGGCGACGGTGTGTGCGAAGGTCTCCAGGTAGCGCTCCAGCGAACCGCTGTCGGCGGCATCGCGGAACCAGGTGGCGAGGCTCGCCGCGTCGGCGGCCGGTAGCTCGTCGTAGCCGCACTCGCCTGCCAGTTCGAGCACCGTGGCGGGGCGCAGGCCACCGTCCAGGTGGTCGTGCAGCAGCGCCTTCGGCGCGCGGCGGATCGAGGCGAGGGTGAGCGGCATCGGTCCTGTCATGCTCCAACGTTAGCCGCCATCGGCGCCCGCGTACCCCTGGTTACCGGCTGTGGCAGTGCTGGTTCACCGGGCGCTCGCCCCCGGGCCGGTTCCGGTTCGCCGCGGCGTCACCGCGCAGAGACGCGCTCCGGCCACGCTCGCGGCCCACGGGTGCGCCCGCGCCCACGCGAGCGCGACAGGCGGCGCCCGATCGGTGTGTGGCCCCGGGAGGCGGCGGCGGTCCTCAGCCGATCCGATCGAGGATCAGAGGGCCCGCGGGGGTGTCGCCCGCGTCGGCGTCGATGGTGGTGGCGCCGTCCAGTGCGGCGCGGGCGCGTTCGAAGGCTTCGGGGGTGTCGGTGTGCAGGGTGAAGAGCGGGGCGCCCGCGCGGACCCACTCCCCGGGCTTCGCGTGCATGACCACGCCCGCGCCCGCCTGCACCGGGTCACCCTGGCGGGCCCGGCCCGCGCCCAGCCGCCAGGCGGCGTCGCCGACCGCGCGGGCGTCGAGCCGGGTGAGCACACCGTCCGCGGCGGCGGTGACGGTCTCGGTGTGCGCCGCGCGCGGCAGCGGGGCGTCCGGATCGCCCCCCTGGGCGGCGATCATGGCCCGCCAGTGATCCATGGCGCGCCCGGAGGCCAGAACCTCGGCCGGGTCGGCGTCCAGCCCGGCGGCGGCGACCATCTCGCGGGCGAGCGCGAGGGTCAGCGCGACCACGTCCGCCGGCCCGCCGCCGGCGAGCACCTCGACCGATTCGGCGACCTCGAGCGCATTGCCCGCGGTGTGGCCGAGCGGGGCGTCCATGTCGGTGAGCAGGGCGGTGGTGCGCACCCCCGCATCGGTGCCGAGCTCGACCATGGTGCGGGCGAGTACCCGCGCGTCGGCCAGGTCGGGCAGGAAGGCGCCTGCCCCGACCTTGACGTCGAGTACCAGCGCCGCGGTGCCCTCGGCGATCTTCTTGCTCATGATCGAGCTGGCGAGCAGCGGCACCGACTCCACCGTCCCGGTGACGTCGCGCAGCGCGTACAGCTTGCGGTCCGCCGGGACGAGGCCGGCGCCCGCCGCGCAGATCACCGCGCCGATCGCCGGGTCGGCCAGCAGCTCGCGCATCCGGGCGACCGAGATGTCGGCCTGCCAGCCCGGGATCGCCTCCAGCTTGTCCAGCGTGCCGCCGGTGTGCCCGAGCCCGCGCCCGGAGAGCTGGGGCACCGCCGCGCCGCAGGCCGCGACCAGCGGCGTGAGCGGGAGCGTGATCTTGTCCCCGACCCCGCCGGTGGAGTGCTTGTCCACGGTCGGCCGGGGCAGGTCGGTGAAGTCCATCCGCTGCCCGGAGGCGATCATCGCGGCGGTCCAGCGCGCCGTCTCCCTGCGGTCGAGCCCCCGCCAGACGATCGCCATGGCCAGCGCGGCCATCTGCTCGTCGGCCACCGCGCCGCGGGTGTAGGCGTCGATGACCCAGTCGATCTGCTCGTCGGCGAGCTCGCCGCCGTCGCGCTTGGCCGTGATGATCGAAACCGCGTCGAGTGCCCTCACGCGGCCGAGTGTGGCACAGGGGCGCCGCCCGTGCCGGGCCGTGAAGCCGCCGTTCGGGCGTCGGGCTGCCGCCGCGGGGGCGGAGACTCAGCGCTGCCGCTCGACCGCCGCGAGATCGTCCGGCCCGAACGCGTCGGGCAGCAGCTCTCCGAGCGGCTTCGGCCCGGACGGATGGTCGATCAGCAGCTCCGCGCCGCCGTGCTCGAAGAGCACCTGCCTGCAGCGACCGCACGGCATCAGGATCGCGCCCCTGGAGTCGCAGACCGACACCGCGCGCAGCCGCCCGCCGCCGGTGGCAACGGCAGTGCCGACCAGCACGCACTCCGCGCACAGCCCGAGGCCGTAGGACACGTTCTCCACATTGCAGCCGGTGACCACCCGATCGCCGATCAGCGCCGCCGCGCCGACCGGAAAGCGCGAATAGGGCGCGTAGGCTCGCTCCATGGCGTCGCGCGCGCTTCCGCGCAGGGCCGTCCAGTCGATCGTCATCGGCATCCACTTTCGTTTTCTTCATTACCGCCGAGTAGCTTTCGGAAGAAGGCGGCAACGCGGTGAGACATTTTCCACATTGCGCCGCTCCGCAATACCGAGCAGCGCATCACCGCCCCGCTTCCGGAGCGGAATGCGGAGAACCCGGGGGACGATCCCGGTTTACTCTGCTTTTCCCCTGCCGTACAGGGGATTTGGCCCCCGAAACAGGGGTGGGAGCACCCACTCCGGCGGGCCGGAAACGGGCACGCGGAGGCCGTACGACAACCCTTTCCGCTGCGACAAAGGTAAGCCTAACTCGAACGGGTGTCGCGCAACGCACGGCACGCCGAATTAGTTCCGGCAAACCCGGAGGATTAGAGTCGATCGCAGAACGGTTCAGTTTCCCGGCGGCGGGCCGGAGCGCAGCCACCTGGGCATTCGCCCCCTCCACGCAGCCGGCGTCGGATCTGTGACCGGGTCCATCAACGACGTTGGAGGCACCGCACGCTATGACCACGATCGAAGCTCCGGCTCAGCCGAAGCGGAAGACGCTGTACCGAGGCGACCCCGGAATGTGGTCCTGGGCGCTGCATCGGATCACCGGCGTCACGCTGTTCTTCTTCCTTTTCGTCCACGTGCTGGACACGGCCCTGGTTCGGGTGAGCCCCGAGGCCTACAACGACACGATCGAGACGTACAAGAATCCCCTCGTCGCGCTCATGGAGATGGGGCTCGTCGTCTGCGTGCTCTTCCACGCGCTCAACGGCGTGCGGGTCATCCTGGTCGACTTCTGGTCGGAGGGGCCGCGCCACCAGAAGCTGATGCTCTGGATCATCCTCGGCATCACCGCGGTGCTGGCCGGCGGTGCCATCGGCCGGATGTTCTTCTACCTCTTCACGGAGCACTGAGATGTCTGCACCCGTCCTCGGAAAGTCCTACGACCGCCCGGCCAGCCTCGACCTGCCGCGTTCGCCGCGCGGCCGGGCGAGCAGCAACTTCGAGAAGTACGCCTGGCTGTTCATGCGCTTCTCCGGGCTGCTGCTGATCGTGCTCGTGATCGGCCACATGTCGATCATGCTGCTGCTCGACGGCGGCGTGAAGCGGCTCAACTTCGCCTTCGTGGCCGGCCGCTGGTCGAGCCCGTTCTGGCAGGTCTGGGACCTGTCGATGCTCTGGCTGGCCCAGCTGCACGGCGGCAACGGGCTGCGCACCGTGATCGCGGACTACTCCCGCAAGGACTCGACCCGGTTCTGGCTGAACTCGCTGCTCGCGATCTCGATCATCCTGATCGTCAGCGTCGGCACGTACGTCATCTTCACCTTCGACCCCAACATCAGTTAGGAACAGGCACCCTCGATGACAGACATTCGTCCTGTTCAAGAGCACCGCTACGACGTCCTGATCGTCGGCGCGGGCGGCGCGGGCATGCGCGCGGCGATCGAGGCGGGGCCGCGGGCCAGGACCGCCGTCCTGACCAAGCTGTACCCGACCCGCAGCCACACCGGCGCGGCCCAGGGTGGCATGTGCGCGGCGCTGGCCAACGTCGAAGAAGACAACTGGGAGTGGCACACCTTCGACACCGTCAAGGGTGGCGACTACATCGTCGACCAGGACGCCGCCGAGATCATGGCCAAGGAGGCCATCGACGCGGTGCTCGACCTGGAGAAGATGGGGCTGCCGTTCAACCGGACGCCCGAGGGCCGGATCGACCAGCGCCGCTTCGGCGGGCACACCCGCGACCACGGCAAGGCGCCGGTGCGCCGCGCCTGCTACGCCGCGGACCGCACCGGCCACATGATCCTGCAGACGCTGTACCAGAACTGCGTCAAGCACGACGTGGAGTTCTTCAACGAGTTCTACGCGCTCGACCTGGTGCTCACCGAGACCGACCACGGCCCGGTCGCCACCGGCATCGTCGCCTACGAGCTGGCCACCGGTGAGCTGCACGTCTTCCACGCGAAGTCGATCATCTTCGCCACCGGCGGCTCCGGCCGGATGTACAAGACCACCTCGAACGCGCACACGCTGACCGGCGACGGCATGGCCATCGTGTTCCGCAAGGGGCTGCCGCTGGAGGACATGGAGTTCCACCAGTTCCATCCGACGGGGCTGGCCGGGCTCGGCATCCTGATCTCCGAGGCGGTCCGCGGCGAGGGCGGCATCCTGCGCAACGCCGAGGGCGAGCGGTTCATGGAGCGCTACGCCCCCACCATCAAGGACCTCGCGCCGCGCGACATCGTCGCCCGCTCGATGGTGCTCGAGGTGCTCGAGGGCCGCGGCGCGGGCCCGAACAAGGACTACGTCTACATCGACGTGACCCACCTCGGCGCGGACGTGCTCGAGGAGAAGCTGCCCGACATCACCGAGTTCTCCCGCACCTACCTCGGGGTCGACCCGGTGAAGGAGCTGGTCCCGGTCTTCCCGACCTGTCACTACGTGATGGGCGGCATCCCGACCCGGATCCGCGGCGAGGTGCTGCGCGACAACGAGAACGTGGTGCCCGGGCTGTACGCCGCGGGCGAGTGCGCCTGCGTCTCGGTGCACGGCGCCAACCGGCTCGGCACCAACTCGCTGCTCGACATCAACGTCTTCGGCAGGCGCGCGGGCATCGCCGCCGCCGAGTACGCGGAGCGCTCCGAGTTCGTCGAGCTGCCGGAGAACCCGGCGGCCATGGTGCAGGACTGGCTCGCGCTGATCCTCTCCGACCACGGCAACGAGCGGGTGGCCGACATCCGCACCGAGCTGCAGCGGTCGATGGACAACAACGCGTCGGTGTTCCGCACCGAGGACACGCTGAAGCAGGCGCTCACCGACATCCACGCGCTCAAGGAGCGCTACGCGCGGATCACCGTGCAGGACAAGGGCAAGCGGTACAACAGCGACCTGCTGGAGGCGGTCGAGCTCGGCTTCCTGCTGGAGCTGGCCGAGGTCACCGTCGCCGGCGCGCTGAACCGCAAGGAGTCGCGCGGCGGCCACGCCCGCGAGGACTACCCGGATCGGGACGACGTCAACTTCATGCGGCACACGATGGCGTACAAGGAGGGCGCGGAGCTGCTCTCCGACATCCGCCTCGACTTCAAGCCGGTCGTGCAGACCCGCTACGAGCCGATGGAGCGTAAGTACTGATGACTGCCGTACTGGACAAGTCGACCCCGGCCGCCGCGGCGCCGGTGCCGGAGGGTTCGACCATGATCACCGTCAAGGTGGCGCGGTTCAACCCGGAGGACGATCTCGGCGCGCACTGGGAGTCGTTCCAGGTGCCGGTGCTCACCACCGACCGGTTCCTGAACGTGCTGACCTACATCAAGTCCTACCTGGACGGCACACTCACCTTCCGCCGCTCCTGCGCGCACGGGGTCTGCGGCTCCGACGCCATGCGGATCAACGGGGTGAACCGGCTGGCCTGCAAGGTCCTGATGAAGGACATGCTGCCCAAGGACGGCAAGAGCATCACCGTCTCCGTCGAGCCGATCCGCGGCCTGCCGGTGGAGAAGGACCTCATCGTCGACATGGAGCCGTTCTTCGACGCGTTCCGCGCGGTGAAGCCCTACCTGATGACCTCGGGCAACGAGCCGACCCGCGAGCGGATCCAGAGCCAGGCCGACCGTGCCAGGTTCGACGACACCACCAAGTGCATCCTCTGCGCGTGCTGCACCACCTCGTGCCCGGTGTACTGGCACGACGGCAGCTACTTCGGCCCGGCCGCGATCGTGAACGCGCACCGCTTCATCTTCGACAGCAGGGATGAGGGCGCGCGCGAGCGGCTCGACATCCTGAACGACGTCGAGGGTGTCTGGCGCTGTCGCACCACCTTCAACTGCACCGACGCGTGCCCCCGCGGCATCGAGGTGACCAAGGCGATCCAGGAGGTCAAGCGGGCCCTACTCTTCGCCCGCTGAGTTCCCCGGTTCCGCGGCCACGGCCGCCCTCGCCCCGTGCGAGGGCGGCCGTGGCCGTCTCACCAGCCGTCCGGCAGCGGATCCGCGCGGGACCAGCGCTCACCGGCGAGCACGACGTGGCCGAGGAAGCGAAGCCCGACGGTACCCGCCGCGGCAGCGAGCACCGTGCTGGCGCGTCGATCGTCGTAGCTGGGCGACGGGTCGCCGGAGGGGTGGTTGTGCACGACGGCGAAGGCGCGGCCGTCGTGCCTGAGCACGGTGTTCAGGATCTCCCGCACCGGGACCGCCACCTGGTCCAGCGCGCCCTGCGCGACGAAGACCCGGTGCCGCAGCCGATGCCTGGCATCGCAGACCAGGACCAGCAGCAACTCCACCCGCGCGCCGGTGAACAGCGGGGACGCCACCGCGGCGACATCGGCGGCGCCGGCGACCAGCCGCCCGGGTGCGGCGCCGCGGGCCCGCGCGGCCAGGTGGAAGGCGGCGACCACCGTCGATGCCTTGGCGACGCCCATCCCGGTGCGCCCGGCCAGCTCCTCCGGCCGCGCGGCCGCCAGCCCGGCGGGCCCGCCGTACTCGGCGAGCAGGGCGTGCGCGAGATCGATGACGCCGATGCCGCGATTGCCCTCGCGCAACAGCAGGGCAAGCAGCTCACCGTCGGTGAGCGCGTGCGCCCCGAGCGCGAGCAGCCGCTCCCTCGGACGCTGGTCACCGGGTAGACCGGCCAACGGTACCGACATCGAACCCCCTCCGTGCACGGTGCAGGGTTGCCATGGTGCCAGGGGGTACCGACAGACCGGTCAGCCGTCGAGCACGACCGGTTCGCGCGGGGGCAGCGCGGCGAGCGAATCCGCGGCCAGCCGCTCCAGGTGCCGCAGCTGGCGCTCGTGCACGACGATCCGGCGCAGCGCCTCGTTGACCGTGGCATTGCTGTTCGACGTGCCCATGATGGCGGCGGCAGCGGCCAGCAGCTGCTGGTCCAGATCGATCCGCACTGTACGCATGCGTCCTCCTTCTTACATTCGCCATCTTGCGTCAAGAACGCCGCCGACGCGAGGGCTTCGCTCCGAATCACGCAGCGCAGCTCACCCAGCTGAGCAGTGTGTACAGCTGCGGCGGGGCGCGTTGCCGCGCCGGGCCCGCGGTGCTTGCATCGGGACATGTTCACCGAAGCGCAGCTCTACTCGCCGGTGACCCGCGGCGGCGACGGCGCGGTCCGGGTCCGGCTGAGCGCGGAGCACCCGGGCGCGCAGGACCGGGAGTACCGGGCCCGCCGCGACGCCATCGCGGCGCTGGCGCTGGCGCACACCCCGGGCGAGCCCGCCCCCCGGGTGGCCTACACCGAGCGCGAGCACGCCGTCTGGCGCACCGTCTCCGCCGAACTCGCGCGCAAGCACCGCAGCTACGCCTGCGCGGAGATCCGGCTCGCGGCCCGGGAATTCGGGCTGCCGGCGGACCACGTGCCGCAGCTGGACCAGGTCTCCGCCGCGCTGGCGCCGCTGAGCGGGTTCCGCTACGCGCCCGCGGCCGGGCTGGTGCCGCTGCGCCAGTTCTTCGGCTCGTTCGCTGACCGGGTCTTCCACGCCACCCAGTACCTGCGGCACCACAGCGCGCCGCTCTACACCCCGGAGCCGGACGCGGTGCACGAGATCGTCGGGCACGGCACCCAGCTGGCCAGCGCCAGGCTGGCCGCGCTCTACGTCGCGGTCGGCGCGGCGGCGCGGCGGCTGCGCACCGATGCCGCGCTGAAGTTCCTCGCCGACGTCTTCTGGTTCTCGCTGGAGTTCGGGGTGCTCCGGGAGCGCGGCGAGGTCCGCTGCTACGGGGCCGGGCTGCTCTCCTCGTACGGCGAGATCGAGGAGTTCCGCGCGGCCCGGCTGCGCCCGCTGGACGTGGCCGCCATGGGCACCGCCGGCTACGACATCACGCACTACCAGCCGGTGCTCTACTGCGCCCGCTCGTTCACCGAGGTCGAGGAGGTGCTCGGCGCCTTCTTCACCGGCATGGACGACGACACCCCCGCCCGCTGCGCCAGGGACGGGCGGCTACCCGTCTGACCGGCCGAGCAGACCGGATACCCTTCTCCCTGATGATCACTCGCGACCCGTGGCGCGCGGTCGCCGCGGTGCTGGCCACCGCCGCCGTGCTCGCCGGCGCCGTGGCCGCGCCGGCCCTCGCCCAGCCCGCTCCACCGCCGACCACCACCCCGTTCAGCACGCCGGACACCGGCGACTGCGCGCAGCGGACCAAGCCGCCCGCCCCGATCGACGCCTCCGAGGTGCCCGAGCCGGGCGAGCGCGCGCCCGAGCCGCTGCCGGTGCCGTCACCTGCCATCGGTGGCAAACGGATGGCGGAATGCGGTGTCGTACTGCCCGATTCGGCCGGACCCGTGCCCGCCGACATCTCCGCCACCGCCTGGGTGGTCGCCGACCTGGACACCGGCGAGGTGCTCGCCGCCAAGGATCCGCACGGCCGCTACCGGCCCGCGAGCACCATCAAGGTGCTGCTCGCCACGGTCGCGCTGCGCGCGCTGAAACTCGACACCGTGGTCACCGGCACCGCCGCGGACGCCGACGTGGAGGGAACCCGGGTCGGCATCGGCCCCGGCGGGCGCTACACCAACCGGCAGCTGCTGCAGGCACTGGTGATGGCCTCCGGCAACGACGCCGCGCACGCGCTCTCCGCCCAGCTCGGCGGCGACCCGGTCGCGGTCGCGAAGATGAACGACCTGGCGCGCTCGCTGCGGGCGCTCGACACCAGGGCCGCGACGCCGTCCGGGCTGGACGGCCCCGGCATGAGCACCTCCGCCTACGACCTGGCGGTGATCTTCCGCGAAGCCATGGGCGAGCCGCGGTTCGCCGAGTTCATCCGCACCGAGCAGATCGACTTCCCCGGCTTCCCGCCGGATCCGCGGATCCCCGGCGACCCCGACCACCCGGGCTTCGTGATCGGCAACGACAACCACCTGCTCTACAACTACGAGGGTGCGCTCGGCGGCAAGACCGGGTTCACCGACGACGCCAGGCAGACCTTCGTCGCCGGCGCCGAGCGTGGCGGCCGCAGGCTGGTGGTGACGCTGCTCAAGGCGGATGTGCTGCCGCTGCGGCCGTGGGAGCAGGCGGCTCGGCTGCTCGACTACGGGTTCGCCGTGCGGCGGGGAGGCGGGGTCGGCACCCTGCCGGACGCGTCCGCCGCGCCGGCCGGCGGGGGTCCGACGCTGGCCGCGCCGCCCGCCGCCGACCCCGGCGATCGGGACCTGCCCGCGGCGAGCGACACCCGCGACCGCGCCCGGATCTTCTTCATCGCAGCGGGCGTCTTCGTCGTGCTGGCGCTGCTCGTCGCCGCCCGCAGCGTCAACCGCCGCCGCTGATCCGGGGGCCGGGCGCGCCGCCCGGCCTGCCCGGCAGCAGCCGCGGGGCGCGGCCACCGTGGCATTTCCGCTCAGCGCTTGCGGAGCAACCAAACTCCCAGCGCGGCAGCGGCGCCCGCGCCGAACCAGGCGGCCCCCGCCGCGGCCGTGGTCCCGGCGGGCCCGACCCGCGGCTCGATGACGACGGGCGCGGGCGCGGGAATCGTCACCTCGCGCTCGTTCTCCGTGGCGGTCGCCGCCCACGCCGTCGCGAAGAGCACGATCCGATAGGTGATGTAGCTGAACACCATCAGGCCGATGATCGACCCGAAGGTCGCCCCGGCCGGACTGCTCAGTACCGTCTGCAGGTAGAGCGAGGCCACCAGTTTGAACACCTCGAACACCACCGCGGCGATCGCCGCCGCCTTCGCCGCGCTCTTCAGCGTGACCGGCTCGCGCGGCAGCCGCGCGATGATCCAGCAGAACACCGCCCACGAGGCGAGTGAGCCGAGCACGATGCCGATCAGCACCAGCAGGAACCGCGCCCCCGGCAGCTCGGAGAGCTTGAAGAACCGCAGCAGCCACTCGCCGAGCCCGCTGGAGGCCAGCCCGGAGAGCCCGAGCGAGACCGCCATGGCCAGCCCGAGCCCGAGCAGCGCGACGAAGTCGGAGAGCTTGGTGGTGAACCAGTTCCCCTCCTCGGTCTTCTGGTCCCACTGCTCGGTGAGCGCGGCGCGCAGGTTCGTCATCCAGCCGAGCCCGGTGTAGACGCCGGTGAGCAGGCCGAGCACCCCGACCGTGCTCCGCGAGCGGATGGCCTGGTCGATCAGGTCGTTGAGCTGGTCGCCCATCGAGCCGGGGACGTTCTCGATGACCTTCTGCTGCACCTCGCCGAGCAGGTCGGGGTTGCCCGCGAGCACGAACCCGGCGACCGCGAAGGCCACCATGAGCAGCGGGAAGAGCGAGAGCACGGTGAAGTAGGTAATCCCGGCGGCGTAGTAGTCACCCCGCTGCCGCTGGTAGCGGCCACCGGCCCGGACCAGGTGGTCCAGCCACGGCCGGGCCTGGATGCGCCGTTCGATCCCGGCCTTGGTGTCGTCGATCACCTGCATGGTCTCGCCCCTCGGCTCGGCCCCCGCGCTTACTCACCGAGTGAGCAGCCCCACCCGATCGTAAACCTGTGCGAGCGTGTTGCCGGCGATCTCGCGCGCCCGCGCGGCACCGGCGGCGAGGATGCGGTCGAGTTCGCCCTGATCACTCAGGTACTCGTCGACCCGCGCGCGGAACGGGGTGACGAACTCGACAAGGGCCGCGGCGACATCGGCTTTCAGGTCGCCGTAACCCTTACCCGCGTAATCCTTCTCGAGCGTGGCGATCGGGGTACCGGAGACCGAACTCAGGATCACCAGCAGGTTGCTGACGCCCGGCTTGGCCGCCTGGTCGAAGCGGATCTCGCGCTCGGTGTCGGTCACCGCGGAGCGGATCTTCTTGGCCGTCACCTTCGGGTCGTCCAGCAGGTTGATCAGCCCGGCGTCGGTCGAGGCCGACTTGCTCATCTTGGCCGTCGGGTCCTGCAGGTCGTAGATCTTGGCGGTGCCCTTCACGATGTGCGCCTCGGGGACGACGAAGGTCTTCTTGAAGCGGGTGTTGAAGCGCTGCGCGAGGTTTCGGGTGAGCTCCAGGTGCTGGCGCTGGTCCTCGCCGACCGGTACCTGGTGCGGGCGGTAGAGCAGGATGTCCGCGGCCATGAGCACCGGGTAGGTGAAGAGCCCGACGGTGGTGTTGTCCGCGCCCTGCTTGAGCGACTTGTCCTTGAACTGGGTCATCCGGCTCGCCTCGCCGAAGCCGGTGATACAGCTCAGCACCCAGGCGAGCTCGGCGTGCTCGGGCACCTGGCTCTGCACGAAGAGCGTCGACTTCGCCGGGTCGATGCCGATGGCGAGCAGCTGCGCGGCGGCGCCGCGGGTGCGGGCGCGCAGCTCCTTCGGGTCCTGGGGGACGGTGATGGCGTGCAGGTCCGGGATGAAGTACAGGGCGTCGTAGTCGTCCTGCATGGTGACCCAGTACTGCAGCGCACCCAGGTAGTTGCCGAGGTGGAACGAGGAACTGGTCGGCTGGATCCCGGAGAGCACGCGCTGTTTGCGCTCACCGGGCTGCGCGGGGCTGGACATGCCCCGATCTTCGCACGGCCCATCAAGCGGAATTCCGGGTGTCCACCCCCGGCATGCTCGGCCTTCCGGTGCGCACCAGCTCCTGCTCGCGCTTCGAGACCAGCTTGTACATCGGCGCGCTCGGCCCGGCCAGCGTGGAGCGCAGCACCGGCGGCAGCAGCGGCGGGTGCAGGTGCGCGGCGCGGGCCGCCCGCACCAGCGCCCGGTACCCCGCCTCCTCGCGCAGCCCCCAGCGCATCTCGTACATCTCCCGGATACGCGGCGGCAGGCTGCCCTGCACCAGCAGGAAGAAGCCGGAGGTGACCTGCTGCAGCGGCGGCCGCTGCGGGTACGGCACCTTCTGCCCGGCCAGGTAGGAGCCGACCAGCTTCGCCTCCTCGGTGAGGAACAGCTCGTCCGAGGCGAGGTAGCCGTCGAAGTACGCGCGGAAGCCGCGGTAGCTCGCGGGGGCCGCGCCGCGCGGCATGCCGAAGAGCTCGCCCCACCGGACGTAGTCCTGGTAGAGCCCCTCGCGCTCGCCGTCGGTGAGCCGGCGCACCAGCAGGTCGTACATGACCTCGGCGGAGTCGAAGGTGAAGGCCATGGTCAGGAACATCAGGTGCGGGTCGTTCGCGGAGTACGCGGTGCCCGCCGGGTGGTGCGCGCCCGCGTCCTCGGGCAGCGCGCCGCGCACCGGGGCGTGCCTGCGCGCGGTGTAGGCACGGGCCCGGTCGGCCTCGTCCTTCGTGCCGAGGAAGACCGCCTCGAAGAGCCTGCCGGTGAGCGCGAGCCGGGTGTACGGGGTGGCGCGGTGCGCGGTGTTCTCCGCCGTGCCGACGTAGAGCAGCGGGTTCACCGCGCCGACGACGAGGGCGCGCTGCCCGTACGTCAGGCCGACGATGCGCTTGCTCATGACCCGCCTGGCCATCGAGCTGTCCGCGAAGTATCCGGTGCTCATCGGGGGTGCCGCCTTCCGTTCGTGGCATCTGGCAAGATGATCCCCCAGATTATGGTCCGAGGCAACCGGGCGGAGCCGGAACACGGCCGTGTCAGAATCGAGACTGTGACAGCCCAGCGGACCTACGGCGGCGTCTCCGCCGACGAGCGGCGGGCGCAGCGGCGATCGGCCCTGCTCACGGCGGCGCTGGAGATCATCGGCACGCACGGCCTCGGCAAGCTCACCGTCTCCGGGCTGTGCACCGCGGCCGGGCTGAACGAGCGGTACTACTACGAGAGCTTCGACAGCAGGGACGCGGTGCTCACCGCGCTGATCGACAGCATCGCCGAGGAGCTCGCCGCCACCATCCTGACCGCGCTGCGCACCGCTCCCGACGAGCCGGGCGCCAAGGCGCACGCCGCCATCGCGGCAGGCATCCACCTGCTCACCGACGACCCGCGCAAAGCCGAGGTCGCGCTGATCGCCGGCATGGCGACCCCCGAGCTGCGGGCCCGCACCAACGCCACCGTCCGCGCCTTCGCCCGGCTGGTAGCGGCCCAGGGCGGCGACTTCTACGGCGTCACCGACCCCACCTCGGATCCGCTCATCGACTTCCGCGCCACCTACCTCGTCGGCGGCCTGGTACAGACCCTGACCGTCTGGCTGCAGGGCGACCTCACGATGTCCAAGGAGCAGCTGATCGAGCACACCACCGAGGTGTTCGTGCTGCTCGGCGAGGATCTGGCGCGCCGCTTCAGAGCGTGAGCGGCACCGCGCGCACCGGGGCCGGCTCGCCCTGCAGCACCACCCGGAACCGGACCTCGCGGCGCGCCCAGTACTCCGCGCCGTCCCGCATGGCGTCGGCGAACCAGCCCCGCTCGGCGGGCTGCTCGGCCAGCAGCTCCGCCGAATCCCTGATGGCCGCGAGGTACCCCGTGGCCGCGCCGAGGCTCTCGTCGAGATCGCGCAGGCACTCGTCGAAGGCGTCCTTGTTGGCGCCGAAGTAGTACGGGAACTGGAAGGCGGCCGCGAACTCGTCGAATAGCCCGCTCACGGTGCGCATCCGGCTGCCGCGCAGTTCGCGCACCACGAAACCGGCGGGCGCACGGTGCCGGACCTCGGTGAATTCGGCCGGGTCCACCGCGAGCGAGCCGAGCGGGGGCTCCGCGTCGTCCGGGGTCAGGAAGCGGGCCAGCGGGATCGGCCTGGTCATCAGCGCATCCTCGTGAAGGTGGCGTAGTGGTCGCCGGTGTACCAGGCGGTGCCGTCGCTGCCGGTGACTATTCGCTCGGCGTCGCGGTTCCGGTTGCGCTGCTTGGGGTTGACGTCCCACTCCTGGTAGGTGACGGGTTTGCCGTCGGTGCCGGTGCGCGGGAGGTTGCCTTCGCGGTTCTGCCAGCGGTCGCCGCCCTTGGTGCCGGGGGCGTTGGCGGAGTCCGGCCAGCGGCCGGCGTCGATCTCCGTCAGGGTGTCGTAGGCGCGGGCCGGGACGTCCGGGGCCTGGGCGGTGACCGGGGCGTTCCGTTCGCCGGTCGCGGTCGTGGATTTCGCCGGTTGCGTCGTTGTCGCTGCCACCGAGGGCGAGGCGCTGCCCTGGTCGTCGCCACCGCGCGCGAACAGTCCGACCAGGACGATCACGACCAACCCGCCGAGCGCGATCAGCACCTTGGTCAGGGGGCTTCTGCCCTTCTGCGCCTCGCTCATCGGTGCTGCTCAGCGCTGCGGCTTTTCGTCATGACACAGGAATCTACGTCACCCGGTCACCGGCTGATGTACTCGCGATAGGGGATGGCCAGCGCCCATGGCCGTTCTTTCACGCTCCGGGAGTACCCCACGATCGCGGGATCGGTGGTCACCGCCAGCCCCGCCGGTTTCCCGTCTGCACCGACCAGGTTGTAGACGACCCGTTCATTGTCGATGAGCCACCAATCATCGGGTGGCACCTCTCCGGCCAGATGCCGCGGCAGATATCGAATGACCTCACCCGCCGCAGTGTTCGAATCGGTGACCGACAACAGCCAGCGGTGATAGTCGGTGTGCGGGACGGTGACAACCCGTACCCGGCCCACGATCACGCCCCGCGCCGTGGTCTCCCGGATGAGATCGTTCCACCGGTTCTTGTGCTCGTCCGGCAGCGCGGGCGCACCCTCGAGGAAGCGACGGAACCGCTCCGACTCGGTGGGCACGGCATAGGCGTCCCGGACCTCGAGGTGGAACGCCTCCGCCCGGCATTCGCCCAAAAGGGAGGTCCAATCCGGCGGCTCAGACTGTAGATAGCGCACCGAACCTCATCCCAGATAAGGGCTCGGTCGCTGCTCGGCATGATGCCGCAGTCGAATCCGGACTGTATCGTGCACAGGCAGCGCTTCCAGCTCTTCGAGACCGAGGAACTTCACTTCCGTCGACTCGTCGGATATCGAGATCTCCCCGCCGATCACCTGGCCGTAGTACACCACCGCGAACTCCTGCCTGACCTCGCCATCCGCGTGTGCGATCACGTGCGCGGGGTCGGTATAGATGCCGAGCAGCCCGGTGATCGCTATATCGAGCCCGGTTTCTTCGCGGGTCTCCCGGACCGCGCACTCTCCCAGCGTCTCGCCCACTTCCATGATCCCGCCGGGAAGCGACCAGTTGCCCGAGTCACCGCGGCGCTGCATCAGCACGCGTCCGCACTCATCGGTGACCAGTGCCGCAGCCCCCGGCTTCAGCGAGTTCGGAAGTGGCGCGTCCGGGTCTCGGTAGTGATCACGCCGTGCGCCCACTCGCGAATCCTTGCGTCGATGTGACACTGCCGCGCACTGCCCGACTACGCCGCGATACCGACCTCATCGCACAATCGCCGAATATCGGTGCGCAACCCCGATGGCGGATTCTTCCGCAACCCGTGCAACATCTCCCGCGCGAAACCGTTGTACCGAATAGTCTCGGGCGCGGTTTGTGCCGCCTTGTCCAGCAGCGCGAATGCGACCGCGTGTTCAGCACGCTGCGTGTGTGCTCGCGCCACCTCGATGAAGTGGCGGGATCGTCGCGGCACCGACGCGATGCTGCCTGCGTCGAAGCTGTTCGCTGCCCGCACCGCTTCTCCGGATCGTCGCAATTCCACGCCGAGGGTCGTGGCGTGTGCTGCCATGACCGGCATCGAGAACGAGGTCTGGACGTGCCGATAGTCAGCGCCGAGCGCACTGGCCACCCGATCGGCCCTCTCCCAGTACGCCCATGCTTCACCATGCCGACCGCAGCGAGCGTGGACGTAGGCGAGCTCGGCGTCCAGCGCCCCGGCGATGCCGTGCCAATCGTTCGGCGTGTTGTCGCGATCGAGATAGGGAGCGATTCGTTCACCCGCTGTCCGGGCGAGGCCGATCGCTTCCTCCCAACGCCCCGAATCCCGCAGCGCCTGGACCATCGCCCAGGCGCCACAGGCGATGACGTAGGGGTCGTCGGATTCGTACCCCTCGTTCAATGCCCGGTCGGCGACGAGCCAGACCAGCTCAGGGGCGGGTTGATAGGCGACGTAGAAATCCGCCAGTTGATAGACGCCCGCAAGTACCCGGCGTGCGGATCGGCGGTCCGGTCCGCCGGCTCGTACCGCGCCCTGCGCATCCCGGATAAGACCGGGTAACAGGGCACCCAGTTGTGTTCTGTGATCCGGGCTGGAATGACGAATCGTCCAAGCCTGATTCAGGCGCACCGCCAGGTGCCCCACCGATTCCGGTCGTGACGCGTTGTGCGTTCGGTAATCGGTGAGCGCCTGTTGCACGTCGGTCAGTGCCGCATGTCGTTCGCCGGCGAATACGCCGACGGGGACCGCGTAACCGTCTCCGGTCAGCTCAGCCAGGTCTTTGATTTCGAGAGCCCGGGCAATGCGGAGCAGCATCGGTAGCGCCGGGGTCTTGATACGGCCGTTCTCCACGGCCTTGACCCACTCGGCGGACCGGCCGAGAAGTCCGGCCAGCACCGGCCTCGACATGCCCCTCCGTGTCCGCAGCCGTTTGATTCGCATCCCGATCGGGAGTTCGTCGATTGTCATCGTGGGACCACCTTCCCGCCTGGTGTCACCTCGCATCAAGGGTATCGGCTCCGTGGGGGGTAGGAAATGTACCCCGCGCAGGTGCCCGGACTTCCTACCGTCTTTCCCCAGCGCTCGGCACCGGTGTCCGTTCCTGGTGTCGAGCGCGAACCAGGCAGCGAAGGGGGAACTGATGAGAAGGTCATTGCCACAACGTGTTCCGTTTCCTCGGACACGGGGGCAACACCGCGCTGTCTCAGCGGAGACGGTGGAAGCCGTCGCAGTCGCGCTCCGCAACTGGGAGGGGCCGACTCCCGGCGGGCGAGAACGTCCCGTGCTGCCGATGCCCGCCTCTCCGGCGCCCGACGAGCCGGATGTGCACCTGAGCATCCGGCTCGGCGGAATACCGCTGGACTACATCGCCTGCCTGACAGCGGCGCTGATCTTCGTGCAGGAGCACGCGGAACGCCGGTATGTGGATGCGGTGCGGGTGGACAGCGACTGCGCTCCGCAGTTTCGCCGTCTGCCGAACGAACGGCTGTACCTGATCACCTAGGAGGTGCGGCTTCCCGCCAGGGCCATGCCGGTCCGGGTGCCGGTGATCCCCGGAAGCTCGCTGAATCCGACCGTGACCGGAGCGTGATCGGACCACCGCTCGGCGTAGGTCGCCGCCCGCTCCACGCGCGCGGACTCCGCGAAGTGCGCGACCTCAGGGGTCGCGAAGACCGCGTCGATGCGCCAGCCGGTGTCGTTGTCGTAGGCGCGGCCGCGGTAGGACCACCAGGAGTACGGGCCGTCACCCTCGGGGTGCAGGGCGCGGACGACGTCCACCCACCCGTCTGCGAGGAGTCCGTCGATCCAGGCCCGCTCCTCGGGGAGGAACCCGGACGACTTGCGATTGGCTTTCCAAGCCTTCAAATCCCGCTCGGTGTGCGCGATATTCCAGTCGCCCGCCACGACAGCGGCACCGCCGCGAGCCGCCAGGTGTGCGCCGAACTCGGCGAGGAAGCGGAACTTCTCGTCCTGGCGCGGGGTGCCGACATCGCCGGAGGGGACGTAGACGCTGGCGACGGTCAACCCGTCGAAGTCCACCTCGACGTACCGTCCGGACCCGTCGAATTCCGCACTGCCGAAGCCGATCCGGACGGCCGACGGCTCCTGCCGGGAGAGGATCGCGACTCCGGCGCGGCCCTTCGCACCCGGTTCGGCGTTCACCAGGTGCCACATCCCGAGCGCGGGGGCGAGCGCGGCGCGGGTCTGGGCGTCGGTGGCCCTGGTCTCCTGCAGGCAGACGACGTCGGCCTCGGTCGAAGCCAACCACTCCAGCAGCCCCTTGCCGGTTGCCGCCCGGACGCCGTTGACGTTCACCGTTGTGATGATTCCTGGCACCCGAAAACCGTACAATGCTGGTCACACGTACGTTCCCGGCGCCACACCCGGCACCGGGCGTCCGCGGGAGCCCACCGCACCGGCGGGCTCCGCAACTCCGGAGCCGACCGGCCCCGGCGAACGTCCCCCGGGCGCCGCGACACCGCCGTCACCGCCCAGGAAGGGGTGCCGACGATGTCGTCCGACACCGGTTCATTCCGCCGCACTTTCCCGCGTGCCACCTTCGTCCGCCGCCGCAGGGTCGGGCCGCTCGACGCGGCCGTTCCGCATGCGCCCGCGCTCGCCACCGCCGCAGGCGAGCCGTTCCCGGCCGCCGCGCCCGCAGGGGCCCCGGCGTCCGCGGACACCATCCCGCCCGGGTCGGGTATCGCCCGCGCCGAAGCGCACGGCGCACAGCGCACGGCAGCTCCGGCAGCGCACGGATCGCAATCGGTAATCGCCACGGGCACGCCTGGCGAGGAGCCGCTGACCCGCCACTACGGCACCCGGCGAGTGACCACGCTGCCCGCGCGCCCGGCCCCGGAGCCGGCGCCGAAGGCGAAGCGCCCGACTCCGGCCCGCCCGCAGCCGATCGCCGCGCTGCACCTCGGCTCCGGCGACCCGCTGCTGCTCCTGCACGGCTTCCTGCTCTCCCCGCACTGCTGGGAGCAGGTGGCGGCGCGGATGGCGGCGCGCTGCGAGGTCTTCGCGCCCGCACTGCCTGGCCACTGGGGCGGCCCCCCGGTCGACGGCCCCCTCGACGTGGGGAAACTGGCCGACGAGGTCGAGCGGATGCTGGACGAGAAGGGCTGGCGCACCTGCCATATCGCGGGCAACTCGCTCGGCGGCTGGATCGGCGCCGAGCTGGCGCGGCGCGGCCGGGCCCGCACGCTGACGCTGATCGCCCCGGCGGGCGGCTGGGGCTCGCCGAGCCTGACCCAGTTCCGGGTGGGGCTGAAGTTCCTCGCGCTGGTCCCGCTCGCCGAGGCGGGAAAGCGGATCGGGGTGCGGCCGATGGACAACCCGGTCGTGCGAAGGCTGGCCGGGTACGCGCTGGCCAAGCACCCCGGCCGGATCGCGAGCCGGGATTCCAGCGCCGCCGTGCAGGCCGTCCTGCAGTGCGCGGCCATGGTTCCCCTGCTGCTCGGCGGCGTGCGCCACCCCGCACTCCCCGACCTCGCCACGCTCGGCACCCCGGTCCGGCTGCTGCTGGCCGAGTACGACCGGGTGATCCCGAACCGGGTCTACGCCCGCCGCTACCTGACCGAACTCCCCGACTCCGCCGACCGCATCCTGGTCAACGGCGTCGGCCACGTCCCCATGCTGGAGGCGCCGGACCGGATCGCCACGCTCATCGCCGAGCACGTCTACGCCAGCCGGAACCGGCTGCGCGCCCTGTAGCTACTCGTCCTCGCCCCGCGCGCGGCGCTCGTAGGCGCTGCGCGCGGCGGTGTCGACATCGTCGAGGAAGACCTTCTCCAGCCCGAAGGCATGCGCCAGGTACTCGCTCACCTTCGTCGGCAGGAAGTACTGCGAGGCCACCAGCGCCCCGGCCAGCTTGGTGACCGCGACCCGGCGCTTCGGCTTGGCGATCAGCCCGGCGACCGCCGCCGCGATGTCCTCGGGCTCGGCGTTCTTCATGCCCTTGGCTCCCGCGGTGCCCGAGACCAGCTCGGTATTGGTGAAGGTCGGCAGCACCGCGGAGAACTCGACGCCCTGCTCCCGGTACTCCGCCCGCAGCGTGTCGGTGAGCGCGAGCACCGCCGCCTTGCTGGCGCAGTAGGTGGCGAGGCCGGGCGTCGGCGCCTCGCCGGCCAGCGAGGCGATATTGATGACGTGGCCGCTGCGCCGCGGCGCCATCCGCTGGGTGGCGAGCTTGCTGCCGACGATCACGCCGTGCACGTTGATGTCCATGATCCGGCGGCTCACCCGGTCCGGTTCCTCGTCGAAACGGCCCGCAGGCATGATCCCGGCATTGTTGACCAGCACGTCCACCGGGCCGAGCTGGCGCTCCACCTGATCCAGGAAGGCGGCGAAGGAGTCCGGGTCGGTGACGTCGAGCCTGCCGTAGACCTCGAGGCCGAGGTCGGCGCCCGCCTCCTTGACCTTCGCCTCGTCGATATCGCCGATCGCCACCTGGGCGCCCTGGTCACGCAGGTGCTTCGCGGTGGCGAAGCCGATGCCGCGCGCGCCGCCGGTGATGACGACGACCTTGCCCGCGATGGTGGTTGCCGTTGCCATGCGGGTTCCTCTCAGCGCTTGGTGGCGGAGTCGGCGAGCAACCCCTTGGCGATGTGGGTGACCTGGATTTCATTGCTGCCCGCGTAGATCATCAGCGACTTCGCGTCCCGCGCCAGCTGCTCCACCCGGTACTCCTGCATGTACCCGTTGCCGCCGAACAGCTGGATCGCGTCCATGGCCACGTCGGTAGCCGCCTCCGAGGCGTACAACTTCATCGCCGACGCCTCGGCCAGGCTCGGCGGCTTCCCGGCCCGGCCGCGCTCCAGGGTGCTGAAGACCATGTTGCGCACGTTGATCCTGGCCACTTCCATCTTCGCCAGCTTGAGCTGGATGAGCTGGAAGCGGCCGATCTCCTGACCCCACAGCGTGCGGGCGCGGGCGTAGTCGACCGAGAGCCGCAGGCATTCCTCGATGATGCCGAGCGCCTGGAACGCCACCCCGACCCGCTCGGCGGTGAAGCTGGAGCGCGCGCTCTCCCTGCCGTCGCCGCTGCTGTGCTCCTCGGTCTCGCCGAGCAGCCGGTCGCGGCCGAGCCGGACGTCGTCGAAGAAGAGCTGGCCGGTGGGCGAGGCGTGCAGCCCCATCTTCTTGAACGGCTTGCCCTGGGTGAAGCCGGGCATGCCGGAGTCGAGCACGAAGGTGAGGACCTTGCGGTCGCGCTTGGCGGTGGTGCCGTCGTCGAGTTTGGCGTAGACGATGACCACGTCGGCGTAGGGGCCGTTGGTGATGAAGGTCTTCTGGCCGTTGAGGATGTAGTCGTCGCCGTCCCGGCGGACCGTGGTCTGCATGCCGCCGAAGGCGTCCGAGCCGGAGTCCGGTTCGGTGATCGCCCAGGAGGCGACCTTGCGCATGGTCATGAGATCGGCGAGCCAGCGCTCCTTCTGCGCCAGCGTGCCGCGCGCCCGGATGGTGGCCGCGCCCAGCCCGAGGCTCACGCCGAGCGCGCTGACCAGGCCCAGGCTCACACCGGAGAGCTCGGAGATGAGCACCGCCATCATGGAGTCCTGCGAGTTCTCCTCGCTCGCCCCGGCGGCGCTCTCGCCCGCCCGCTCGCGGGCCAGCGACTTGCGCACCGCCTCGTCCGACATGGCGTCGATCCCGAACTGCGCGAACAGTTTCCGGATCACCGGGTACGGCGGCAGCTCACCGCTCTCCAGCTCGTCCAGCCGGGGCCGGAGCTCCTTGTCCACGAAACCGCGCACCGCGTCGCGGATCATCAGGTCGGTCTCGGACCACTCGAACATCGTTGTTCCTCCCGGCATACATGCGTGCACGCTTGTATGGAAGTGACCATACCGGCGGGGTCGCGGGGGCGGGCGGGTTCGCTGCAACCGGTGTCAGCGTGGCACGCCGGGGGGCTGTTCCGGCAGCGTACGGCGCAATTCGGTAATGGCGCGGAGCCAGCGGCGGCGGGCGCGGGTGGGGTCGGTGCCGACGAAGTCGGCGACCAGGATGCCGCGCAGCACGTCCATGGCGGTGTAGAGCAGGTCGCGCAGCGGGCGGGCGTCGCGGTCGGCGGGGAGCAGGTGGGCGACGGTGGTCAGCACCATCTCGTCGATGACCGGTTCGGCCTCGCGCAGGGCGGCGGCGAGGACCGGGTCGGTGCGGCCGGCGATCCAGAGTTCGGCGGAGGCGGCGAAGAGCGGGCCCTGGTGGGTCTCCCAGAGCAGCTCCAGCGCGACGCCGAGCGGGTCGGCGCTGGTGGTGGCGCGGTCCAGTTCGCGGACCGCGATCTCCGAGCGGCGCTGCGCCAGGTGCCGGACGGCGGCGACCACCAGATCGGCCTTGGCGCCGAAGTGGTGCACCTGGGCGCCGCGGGTCACCCCGGCCCGTGCCGCGATGCGCGGCGTCGTCGTGCCCGCGTAGCCGTACTCGACCAGGCAGTCGACGGTGGCGTCGAGCAGCCGCTCACGCATGGCGCTGCTGCGCTCGTGCTGGGTGCGGCGGCCGCCCGCCACGCTGCTGGCCATCAGCGGATTCTACGCGCGAGGCGGGCGGTGGCGGGGGGTGCGCGCGGGCACGGGCCGACCGGCGCGGCCGTCGGGCTGACGCGAGCAACGGAGGAGAGGCCCTGGGTGAGCGCGCGGCCTGTGCCGTCCTGGAAGACCGCCTCACGCGGTGTCGGCGGCGGTTCAGTGCGCGGGTGCCCGGCGGGCCAGCGCGACGGTGATCGCGAAGAGCAGGACGCCGCTGATGGCGAGGGCGGCGCCGACCGCGGCGGGCGCGGTGTAGCCGTAGCCCGCGGCGATCACCAGACCACCGAGCCAGGCGCCCGCGGCGTTGGCGATGTTCAGCGCGGCGTGGTTGAGCGCGGCGGCCAGCGTCTGGGCGTCGGCGGCGACATCCATGAGCCGGGTCTGCAACCCGGGTGCGAGCGCGGCGCCCGAGGCCCCGACCAGCAGCGCCCCGATCGCGGCGGTCACCGGATTGTGCGCGGCCGCGACGAACCCGGCCAGGATCACCACCATGGCGATCATGCCGAGGAAGATCGAGCGATCCACCCCCCGATCGGCCAGGAAGCCGCCCGCGATATTGCCGATCACCATCCCGACCCCGAAGAGCGCGAGCACCAGCGGCACCAGCCCGGCGCCGAGCCCGGCGACATCGGTGAGCGTGGTGGCCACGTAGGTGTAGACCGCGAACATCCCACCGAAGCCGATGGCGCCGACCGCGAGCGTGAGCAGCACCTGCGGCCTGCGCAGCGCGCTCAGCTCGGTGAGCGGGTTGGTGGTGACGATCCCGGTCAGCGGTGGCACGAAGCGGAGCAGCGCCGCGACGGTGGCGAGCCCGATCACCGCGACCACGACGAAGGCCGAACGCCAGCCGAAAGCCTGCCCGAGCCAGGTGGCGGCGGGCACCCCGACCACATTGGCCACGCTGAGCCCGAGCATCACCGCCGCCACCGCCTTGGCCCGCTGCCCGGCGGGCGCCAGGCTCGCGGCGGCCAGCGAGGCGACGCCGAAGTAGGCGCCGTGCGGCAGCCCCGCCACGAACCGCGCGGCAACGAGGGGGCCGTAGCTCGGCGCGAGCACCGTCGCCAGATTGCCGATGGTGAACGCCACCATCAACCCGACCAGCAGCTTCTTCCGCGGCACCCGCGCGAAGGCGGCCGCGATCACCGGCGCGCCGATCACCACGCCGAGCGCGTAGGCGGAGACCGCGTGCCCGGCCGTCGGCTCGGAGACGTTCATGGCGCCCGCGATATCGGGCAGCAGCCCCATGGTGACGAACTCGGTGGTCCCGATCCCGAACCCGCCGAGCGCCATGGCCAGCACGGCGGGCAGGTGCCAGCTGGTGCGCGGAGTCGCGACAGCGGTCGCGGTAGAAGTCACGCTCCCGTGCAACCTCGCCGGTGTGCGGCAGGTTTCCCGATCCCGCGGTGAGATCGGCCACCCCGTGGTCAGTGCTGTTCGAAGGTGCGCCGGTACTGCGCGGGGGAGACGCCGAGCACCGCGGCGAAGTGCCTGCGCAGATTGGTCGCGGTGCCGAGCCCGCAGAGGCCGGCGACCCGCTCCACCGGCAGCGCGCTGGTCTCCAGCAGCATCCTGGCGTGCGCGAGGCGCTGGTTCAGCAGCCACCGCATGGGCGTGGAGCCGGTCGACTTCAGCAGCCGCCGGTGGAAGGTGCGGGGGCTCATGGCGGCGCGGGCGGCGAGCATCTCCACGGTGAGCGGCTCGCCGAGGTGGGCCAGCGCCCACTGCAGCACCGGGCCGAGGTCGTCGGCGGGCCGTTCGGGCACCGCGAGCTCGACGAACTGGGCCTGCCCGCCGGAGCGGTGCGGGGGCACCACCATCCGCCTGGCCAGCTTGTTCGCCACGACGGCGCCCAGGTCGCGGCGCACGAGGTGCAGGCAGACATCGACCGCGGCGGTCATCCCGGCGCTGGTGAGCACATCGCCGTCGTCCACGTAGAGCACCGAATCGTCCACCCGGACCAGGGGGTGCCTGCGCGCAAGCAGCTCGGCGTGCTCCCAGTGCACCGTCACCCGGCGGTCGTCGAGCACCCCCGCCGCCGCCAGCGCGAAGACGCCGTCGCAGAGCGCGACCATCCTGGCTCCCCGCGCGTGCGCGGCGGCCAGCGCGCGCACCAGCTCCTCCGGCACCGGCCGCTCAGCACCGACACACTCGTGCGAGACCGACGGCACGATCACCGTGTCCACGCCGACCAACCCCTCCGGCCCGTACTCCGGCCGGATGACCGTGCCGAACCCGATGGGCTGCTCCGCCCCGGCCCCGCCGATCGCGCAGACCCGGAGGTCGTACCAGGGATCGGCGAGGTCGGGCTGCGGGGTGCCGAAGACGGCGGCGACCACGCCCAGCTCGTAGAGGTCCCAGGGGTGCAGCGCGCCGGGAGCGAGCGCGAGAGCGACGGTGCGGTTCCGCATGCCGTTCAGGGTATGGCGGGAATCGTTCGTCAGCGGTCTGTCCTGCCACTGTCGTCGCCGCCTCGCCGCACGAAGACTGGATGCCGGGCGCCCACCCCGACTACTTCCGAAGGGAACTCCGATGACCTCCACCCCCGTCACGGTGCTCGGCCTCGGCCGGATGGGCGCTGCCATCGCCGCCCTGTTGCTGCGCACCGGCCACCCCGTCACCGTCTGGAACCGCACGCCGGGCCGTGGCGCGGACCTCACCGGCGCCACCGTCGCCACGGAACTCGCGGACGCGGTCGCGGCGAGCCCGCTGATCGTCTCCGTCTCGGCGAGCACCACCACGGCGGCCGAGACGCTGCTCCCGCTCGGCCCCGCACTGCGCGGCCGCACCGTTCTGAACGTCGCCACCGGCCGCCCGGACCAGGCCCGCGACCTCGCCGCCGCGCTGGAGCCACACGGCGCCCGCTTCCTGGACGGCGCCATGCTCGCGGTGCCGCAGACGCTCGGCACCCCGGAGAGCGTGCTGCTGCACAGCGGCTCCGAATCCGCCCGCGCCGAGTACGCCGACGTGCTCGCCGCCTGGGGCACCGCCCGCTACCTCGGCACCGACCCCGGCGCCGCCGCACTGCGCGACATGGCGGTGCTCGGCGGCATGTACGGCCTGTTCGCCGGCTTCTTCCAGGCCACGGCCATGGTCGGCGGCTCGGCCCGCCCCTTCACCGACGACCTGCTGCTGCCCTGGCTGCGCTCGGTGCTCGACCTGCTCCCGATGCTGGCCGACGAGATCGACTCCGGCGAGTACCCGGTCAGCTTCTCCGACCTGGCGGTGAACCGCAGCGGGCTCGCCGACATCCAGGCCACCGCCACGGGCGCGGGCGTCCGCACCGGCCTCCTCGATCCGCTGCTGCGGATCTTCGAGGAGCAGGAGGCGGCCGGGCACGGCACCGCGAGCTTCAGCCGCGCGGTCGCCGCACTACACCCGGCCGCCGTGGACTGACCACCCTCCCGTCCCGCCTCCCAGGGACGGGACCGGAGTCAGCCGGTGAGTTCGGCGGTCAGCTCCCGCAGGAAGCGAACTGCCGCAACCTTGTCGCCGTCGCTCAGCCGCAGCCCGCCGTCTGCCGTCCGCGTCTCGGTGTCCACGACCTCGAGGGTGGCGTTCCACTCCTCGACCCGGGTGGCGAAGCGGACCTTGGTCGAGGGGTCCTCCGGGGCCGCCCGCAGGTCGTAGACCCAGACCGCGTCACCCAGCGCGGGCTCCCGGACGAATCCGCGGACCCGGTCGGTCGGATCCGGCTCGTCCGGCGCGCTCCGCGCCGAGTAGTAGCCGATCCGACCACCGTCCTGCCTGATCTCGCAGATCGTGCCGGGGCCGACCTCCAGGTCCGCGGAAACATTCGGATCGGCTTGCACAGCGACGGCCCTCAGCTCGTCCGCGAAGAAGCCGGCCACCGCATCACACAGCTCCCCGTGTGTCATCGCGTCCCGCACCGGGGTCGGCACCGGGGTCGGCTCCGGCGGCGGATCGGTACATCCCGTCACCCCCGCCAGCAGAGCTACACCGACGAGAATCGGCAGCCCGTGCCTCATCGCGCCACACTCCAGTCCGATTTGTCCCCGTCCCGCGTCGACCCGTCCCCGATCGCCGCGCGGATCCCCTCGATTCCGGCTCCATAGGAAGACTTCACCGCGCTGGGCCACCTGTTGTCCGGCAATCCCTTTTGAACATCGATGGACTCGGCGATCTTGTTCCCCTCGATCATGTTGTTCTTGGCGGCCTCTGCCATCCCGCGAACGACACCGAGAATAAAGGAATTGGCGGCCTCGACCGCCGAGGTGAGCGCCTTGATCTGCGCGACCGCACCACTGAGCGAGAAGACGTCGAGCAGCGCGTCGATATAGTCGACGGTGACTTCCTCCACCTTGGTGATGAGCTCCTGCGCCTTGACCGCGAGCTCGCCGTACAGCGTCAGCTCCGAGGACGCGATCGTCTCCAGGCTCTGCGCGATCTTGTCGAACTCCAGGGGCAGGAAATCGAAGGCGTCCTTCTGTCGCACCCGCAGTTCCGCGTACCTGGTCGCTGCGGCACCCTGCCATTCGCTGGCGAGATTGGTGTCGTTGAAGTTGTTCCCGACTTCGATGAGGGTGTTCCTGAGCCCGCGCCACTCGTTCGCGACATCGATGAACCGCACCGGCACTTCGAGATCGGGATCGAGCTGGTCCAGCTTCGCCCAGGTCTCCCGGATGGCGCTGTTCGCTTTGTCTCGTTCCCGCCAGATCTCGTCGACCGCGTCCTCGACGCTCAGCGCCCCGAGCGGGTTCACGACAGCGCTTCCGTAACCGCTGGCCCGGACGTGCGACACGAGAACCCCGGCATAGTCGTCCACCTTCGCCGGGAGATCGCCGATTCGATCCTTCTTCTCCCTGATGTACGAGATCTTGTCGATGAGGCTCGCCCGGTCGCCGCTCATATCTCGCTCTCCAGCTTCGTCAGCTGGCCCGTGCTCGCCCGCTCCTCGGCCTCATGGGCGTTGCAGGCCGCGTTCAGGACTTCCGCGATGTCCTCGAGGACCGTGACGCCTTCGCTCAGCCGGTCACGGAAGTACCCGGGTGCCGGTTGGTATTTGCCGAGGGCCTCCGCGAATGTTCCGGCGTGCGTCGCCGCGATCTCGAGTTTCGATGTCGTACCGACACCCTCGCCGACGCTGACGGCGGCTTCCTGCCAGCTCCGAACGGCCAAGCGCATCGCGGCGATGCTCACGCCCACTTCATCGGTCACGGTGCACCTCGGAATCGAGTAGTCGGAGCCGGTGCAGATCGAGTTCGTGTTCGAGCTCGGTGTCCGTCCAGCGTGAATAGTCCCCGCGCGCGCCGAGCCGCGGGCGTACCGAGCGGATCCTGTCCGCGCAGCCGAGAATCTCGTCGCAGACCTCGTCGGGATGGGCCGTCGCGGCCCATTCCCCGCGCACCGCGATCGAGCGGATGTACGTCCGGTCGGCGATCATGGTGACGGCGTGCTCCCCGTGCACGACGGCCCGGCCCGCCGCATGGAACCCGCCCGTTGCCGATCAGCTCGCTGGAGAGCCTGCTGTACTCGTCCCAGGTGCGGGTCTCCAGCAGCACCGTCAGCATGGTCCGGAGATCGGGAACAGCCGCATCCGAGATTTGTCGCTCGGTTGGCCAGCTGCCGCTGCCACACAGCTGCTCGAGGCGCTCAGCCACGGCTGCCCGGTACGCCGCCATGAGTTCACCGGCCACCCCCGGCCCGGGTCGCCACCCCGGGCTCGTCGAAATTCCGATAGGGAGACATCCCCCGTCGATCGCCATGGAGACGCGCGGCGAAGCGACGGTGGACGGGGCGGGCTCCGTCAGTGGCGGCGGCTCGGCCGCCACCGCTGCGACGGGCGGAGCGGCCCGCCGCGTGATCGGCTCGTCGTCCCAGAATTCGTCAGGATCGTCCACATGGTTGTAGAACCCTCCCCGCATCGCCGGCCCCCATATCCCTCTGCTGACCACTCTTGTGCCGACGCGGGGCCTTGTCAATCGCAAAACCCCCGCTCCGCGAGCAGCGGAACGGGGGCCTGCGCGAGCGAGATCAGCGCAGCGCGCGCGCCAGGTTGACGTCGAGCGCGCCGAGGAACTCCTCGGTGCTCAGGTACCCCTGGTCCCCGCCGACCAGCGCGGCCAGATCCTTGGTCATCTGACCACCCTCGACCGTCTTGATGACGACGTCCTCGAGCGTCTGCGCGAAGCCGATCACCTCGGGGGTGTTGTCCAGCTTGCCGCGGTGCTCGAGCCCGCGGGTCCAGGCGAAGATCGACGCGATCGGGTTGGTCGAGGTCGGCTTGCCCTGCTGGTGCTGGCGGAAGTGCCTGGTCACGGTGCCGTGCGCGGCCTCGGCCTCACAGGTCTGGCCGTCCGGGGTGAGCAGCACCGAGGTCATCAGGCCGAGCGATCCGAAGCCCTGCGCGACGGTGTCGGACTGCACGTCGCCGTCGTAGTTCTTGCAGGCCCAGACGTAGCCGCCCTCCCACTTCATGGAGGAGGCGACCATGTCGTCGATCAGCCGGTGCTCGTAGGTGAGCCCGGCGGCGTCGAACTGGCTCTTGAACTCGGCGTCGAACACCTCCTGGAAGGTGTCCTTGAACATGCCGTCGTAGGCCTTGAGGATGGTGTTCTTGGTCGACATGTAGACCGGGTAGTTCTGCTGCAGGCCGTAGTTGAACGAGGCCCGCGCGAAGTCCTCGATGGACTTCTTGAAGTTGTACATGCCCATGACGACGCCGCCGGCCTCCGGCATCTTCACGACCTCGTGCACGATCGGCTCGCTGCCGTCCTCCGGGGTGAAGGTGAGGGTGACGGTGCCCGCCTCGAACACCTTGAAGTCGGTGGCGCGGTACTGGTCACCGAAGGCGTGGCGGCCGATGATGATCGGCTTGGTCCAGCCCGGCACCAGCCGCGGGACGTTGGAGATGATGATCGGCGCGCGGAAGATCGTGCCGCCGAGGATGTTGCGGATGGTGCCGTTCGGCGACCGCCACATCTTCTTCAGCCCGAATTCCTCGACCCGCGCCTCGTCCGGGGTGATCGTGGCGCACTTGACCCCGACGCCGTGGCGCTTGATCGCCTCGGCGGCGTCCACGGTGACCTGGTCGTCGGTCTTGTCGCGGTACTCGATGCCGAGGTCGTAGTACTCGAGGTTCACATCGAGGTACGGGTGGACCAGCTTGTCCTTGATGAACTGCCAGATGATCCGCGTCATCTCGTCGCCGTCGAGCTCTACGACGGTGCCTTCAACCTTGATCTTGGACATGGATCTTCGTGTCCTCCTAGGGTGTGTGCCCTCATTGCACGGCCAGGCGAACACGCTTGTGAGCGGACCCCAGCTGTCCAACAGACAACATCGATGTCCCGCTTGGTCGGCGAGACCCTGTGGTGCAAACAAGACAAGCGTACTGCTGCCCGACCTCGCAGGGAACGACGAGGGTCACCCTTGCGGCGACCCTGGCTCGTTACTCGCGAGTAGGTCCGGCGTGACCGAGGACACGCCCCTTGCTCACCGTTCGAGCCTACGACGAGAGCCACGGGCGGCGCAGCACCCACCCGCCCAGAGCGCCCGTGAACCCCCTGTGATCGCATTCACAACGCTCACCTGTGGATAGCCCCGCACTCGGGTTCGATCGGCAGACCTCGGTCCGGTTACGATGTCGAACAGGTCATGAGTGCCAGCGCGAAGCCCCGGCTTGCTGGCCGGCAACCCTCCAGCAGCGGCGGGGTGCTCCGGGTGATGACCCGGCTCCCGACGGCCGGGAGCAAGCGCGCTTTCTGGAGGTAACACGTGACCGAGACGACCGACCCCACCGCGAACTGGTCCTTCGAGACCAAGCAGGTGCACGCGGGGCAGACCCCCGACGGCAGCACCAACGCCCGTGCCCTGCCGATCTACCAGACCACGTCCTACACCTTCCGGGACACCGCGCACGCCGCTGCGCTCTTCGGCCTCGCCGAGCCGGGCAACATCTACACCCGGATCATGAACCCCACCCAGGACGTGGTGGAGCAGCGGATCGCGGCCCTCGAGGGTGGCGTCGCGGCGCTGGTCGTCGCCTCCGGCCAGGCGGCCGAGACCTTCGCCATCCTGAACCTGGCCAACGCGGGCGACCACATCGTCTCCAGCCCGCACCTCTACGGCGGCACCTACAACCTCTTCCACTACACCCTGCCCAAGCTCGGCATCACCGTCTCCTTCGTGGACGACCCGGACGACCTGGAGCAGTGGCGCGGCGCCGTCCGGCCGAACACCAAGGCGTTCTACGGCGAGACCATCGCCAACCCGAGCAGCGCCATCCTCGACCTGCCCGGCATCTCCGCCGTCGCGCACGACGCGGGCGTCCCGCTTATCGTCGACAACACGGTGGCCACGCCCTACCTGCTGCGGCCGCTGGAGCACGGCGCCGACATCGTGGTGCACTCGGCCACCAAGTACCTGGGCGGCCACGGCGCCGCCATCGCCGGGGCGATCGTCGACGGCGGCACCTTCGACTGGACCGGCACGACCGAATCCGGCGAGGACCGCTTCCCCGGCTTCACCACCCCGGACCCCAGCTACCACGGAGCAGTCTTCGCCGAGCTCGGCGCGCCCGCCTTCGCGCTCAAGGCACGGGTGCAGCTGCTGCGCGACCTCGGCTCCGCGGTCTCGCCGTTCAACGCCTTCCTGATCAGCCAGGGCATCGAGACGCTGAGCCTGCGCATGGAGCGGCACGTGCAGAACGCGCAGGCGGTCGCCGAGTTCCTCGCCACGCACCCGGCGGTGACCTCGGTCGCCTACGCCGGGCTGCCCACCTCGCCCTGGTACGAGCGCGGCAGGCAGCTGACGCCGAAGGGCGCGGGCGCGGTGATCGCCTTCGAGCTGAAGGGCGGCGTCGAGGCGGGCAAGAAGTTCGTCGACGCGCTGACGCTGCACAGCCATGTCGCCAATATCGGCGACGTGCGCTCGCTGGTGATCCACCCGGCCTCCACCACGCACTCCCAGCTCACCCCGGACGAGCAGGCGAGCTCCGGCGTCACGCCGGGGCTGGTCCGGCTCGCCGTCGGCATCGAGGGGCTGCAGGACATCCTGGCCGACCTGCGCGCGGGCTTCGACGCGGCGTCGTGACCGTGGGTATCGAAGCGGGCACCGCCCTGCTGCCACCACCGGACGGCACGTCCGGCGTGATCGCGGTGGGCGACGTCAAGCTGGAGAACGGCGCTGTCGTCCCGGATGTGCGGCTGGCCGTGCAGCGCTGGGGCGAGCTCTCCCCCGCGCTGGACAACGTGATCCTGGTCGAGCACGCGCTGACCGGCGACGCGCACGTCGCCAGCGCCCCGGACAATCCCGCGCCCGGCTGGTGGGAGGGCATGGTCGGCCCCGGCGCCCCGCTGGACACCGACGAGTGGTGCGTGATCGCCACCAATGTGCTCGGCGGCTGCAAGGGCAGCACCGGCCCCGCCGCCCCCGCCCCCGACGGCAAGCCGTGGGGCAGCCGGTTCCCGGAGATCTCCATCCGCGACCAGGTGACCGCCGAGATCGCGCTGGCCGACCTGCTCGGCATCGAGCGGCTGGCCGCCGCGATCGGCGGCTCCATGGGCGGCATGCGGGTGCTGGAGTGGATGGTCGGCAAGCCGGAGCGGGTGGCCGCGGCGCTGGTCCTCGCGGTCGGCGCGCGCGCCACCGCGGACCAGATCGGCACCCAGACCACGCAGATCGCCGCCATCGTCGGCGACCCGGCCTGGCAGGGCGGCGAGTACCACGGCACCGGCAGCGCTCCCGTGACCGGGCTCGCCGTCGCCCGGCGGATCGCGCACCTCAGCTACCGCACCGAGGCCGAGCTGGACCACCGCTTCGAGAACCTGCCGCAGGACGGCGAGGACCCGTGGGACGGCGGCAGGTACGCGGTGCAGAGCTACCTGGAGCACCAGGCGGAGAAGCTGGTCGCGCGGTTCGACGCCGCCACCTACGTGCTGCTCTCCGAGGCCATGAACCGGCACGATGTCGGCCGCGGCCGCGGCGGGGTCGCGGCCGCGCTCGGCTCGACCCCGGTGCCGTGCGTGGTCGGCGGGGTCGACTCGGATCGGCTCTACCCGCTGCGCACCCAGCGCGAGCTGGCCGAGCTGCTGCCCGGCTGCACCGGGCTGGACGTCATCCACTCCAGGGACGGCCACGACGGCTTCCTCACCGAGGCCGAGCAGATCTCGCTTCTGCTGGCCCGCACCGCCGAGCTGGCGAGGGCGAACCGTTAACCGACGCCGAGCGTGTTGATGGTGGCGGCGAGGAAGACGATGGTGCTGCCGAGCAGGCTCAGCGCCGCCACGTCGAACGGCTTGCCGCGCACCGCGAGCAGCCCCACCCGCACCGTCGGCAGGCACAGCCGGAAGACGGCCGCGAGCAGCGCCGCACTGCCGAAGATGAAGGCGCCGCGGCGCCAGCGGTCGGAGGCGACGAAGACGATCGCCACCAGCACGACCAGCCCGACGACCACCATCGGCAGGTGACAGCGCAGGAACTGCGCGCCCCAGCTGCCGCCTCCGGATTCGCTTCGCGCCACGGTCGGGTCTGTCACGCCTGCGATTGTGACAGACCCGGCTGGTGCAGCCCGAATCGCACGCCCTGGTCGTCGCGGCAGAAGGCGAAGCGGCCGAAGCCCTCCGTTTCCGGGCCGGGGTCGTCGGCTTCGCCGCCCAGTTCGCGGACCTTCCGCGCCGCGGCCTCGATGTCGTCGACTCGGAAGAAGATGTCGATCCGGCGGTCCTCGTCGCCGTTGTGCACGCCGCCGCGGACGCCGCCGGTCTCCAGCCAGGCCGGGCCGCCCGGTTGGGTCTCGTGCGATTTCCAGCCGAGGAGTCGCTCGTAGAACGAGCGGGCGCGGCCGGCGTCGGGGACGCCGATCTCGAAGAAGCTCGGTTCACCGGTCATGGGTGGTTCCCTCCGTTTCGGTGGTTCGCCCGACCCTAGGTGCGCGGTGCGTCGCCGGTCTTGAACGAATGTTCACCCGCGCGGCGGCGTCACCCCTGGCCGGCGGCCCAGGTGCTCGGCGGGCGGCCGGCGAACTCGCGGAAGTCGCGGGTGAAGTGCGCTTGGTCGGCGTAGCCGCAGGAGAAGGCGATGGCGGCCAGCGGCTGCGGGTCCGGTGCGCGGAGCAGGGCGGCTGCCCGACCGAAGCGGATCACCCTGGCCGCCGCCTTGGGCGTGAGCCCGATCTGGGCGCGGAACCGGCGCGCAAGCCGGGCCCGGCTCCAGCCGATCTCGGCGCGGATCTCGCCGATCCCCGCCGTGCCGCCGCTCCGCTGCAGGGTGTGCCAGGTGTACACGACCTCGGGGTCCGGCTCGGGGCCGTCCGCCGTTGCCCGGCCGAACAGCGCGTCGAGCAACGCGAACCTGCTTGCCGAGTCCCGCTGCGCCACCATTCTTTCCGGCAACTCCCGGCCGTCCCGGCCGAACAACTCCGCCGGCCCGACCGTCCGATCGGCCAGCTCGGACACATCTCCCACCACCCGATACAGCCCGAGCGGTGTCAGCCGCACCTCCACACAGTGCTGCACCCCCGCGTGCTCGGTCCGCGTCGGCCCCAGGCTCGGCCCCGCCGCGAACGCCCGCCAGGTGCGCGATACCGCGGGCTCCGCCGCATCGGCGACGACCAGCGGATCCGCGAACTCGACCACCAGCACCGCCCCGGCATTCGCCGGCTCGTATCGCACAACGGGCCCACCGGCCCGCTCGCTGAACTCGGCATACGCGCCGACCAGCCCGGCGAGCGCCGGATGTGGCGGCGCCGCGACCGACTCCGAGGAGCTCACGCCCATAGCTCCCATCCTGCGCCATGGCTCGGTCCGCCGCAGCGGCAATCCCGACGTCCGAACTCTCCGGCCCGCCGTGATCTGAGAGGATTTTCCCTTGTGTTTCACCTGATGTTCCACGAGCCGTGCATTCCGCCGAATACCGGCAACGCGATCCGCCTGGTCGCGGGGACCGGGTGTGAGCTGCATCTGATCGAGCCGCTGGGGTTCGACCTGTCGGAGGCGAAGCTGCGCAGGGCGGGGCTGGATTACCACGATCTGGCTTCGGTGCGGGTGCATCCCAATCTGGAGACGGCGTTCGAGGTGATCCGGCCGGAGCGGGTGTTGGCGTTCAGCACGCAGGGGGAGGTGCGGTATACGGATGTCGCTTATCAGCCCGGTGACGTGCTGTTGTTCGGGACCGAGCCGACGGGGTTGCCGGAGGAGGTGCTCACCGATCCGCGGGTGACGGCGCGGGTGCGGATTCCGCTGGTGCCGGGGCGGCGGTCGATGAACCTGTCGAACGCGGCGGCGGTGACGGTGTACGAGGCGTGGCGGCAGCAGGGATTTTCCGGCGGGGTCTAGCCGATCTCGAAGCGCTTGTGGCGGGAGGCCGCGCCCGCGGTGAGGCGGACCGCTGATCGGGGGACGCCGAAGTGCGCGGCGAGAAGTTCGACGGCGGCGCGGTTGGCCTTGCCCTCGGTGGCGGGGGCTCGGACGTAGAGCTTCAGGGTGCCGTCGTCGAGCTGCTCGACCAGGGGGCCCTTACGGCTGTTCGGGGTGATCGTCGCGCGGACGGTCGGCATCGGAGGTGCCCCTGCCTGGCTTCGAAGCGGGTGCATCCGGCTGCACCGCTGCGGCCGGTTCGACGTTCCCCCCGGCCGTGCCGGTAGCCGGTTCGGCCTTCGCCGAGGCGGCCGCCGGTTCGGGCTCGGCCCACGCCTTGCCCGGGGCGGGGGCGGTGCCCGAGCCGCGACGGCGGCGAACGGCGCGGAACACGGCGAAGATCAGCCCGCCGACGACGGCGAGGAAAGCGAGCGTCGGCAGCGCCTTGCCGGTGAAGACGACCGCGTCACCGAGCCGGTCGACCAGCCCGTTCCAGCCGGCGACGATGCCACCCCAGAAGGAACTCGGCTCGTCGTCGTCGACCGGGTTGGCGGCGGGGGTGGTGACCGAGATGCTCAGGGTGGAGAGCGCGACCTGGTCGTCGAGAAGCCGCTGCTGCGAGATGAGGCTGTCCAGCTCGCCCTGGCGGGAGGAGAGCGCCTGCTCGGCGGCGATCAGGTCGGCGGTAGTGGTGGCGCCGGCGATGAGGGCGCGCAGGCGGTCGACCGAGGTCTGCAGGGCACGGATGCGGGCGTCGAGGTCTTCCCACTGCATGGTGACGTCGGCGCGGTTCAGGCTGATCCTGGTGATCCGGCCGACCTGGCCGAGGCCGTCGACGAAGGCGTCGGTGCGGTCGCTCGGGACACGGACGGTGAGCGAGGCGCTCGGCCCCTGCGGCAGGGGGCGGTAACCGGAGCTGCCGTCGTTCTCGTCGGTGCGCGGCTGCTCGGTGCGGCTGTCCACCCGGCCGCCGAGGGCGCGCACGCGGTCGGCGATGATGCCCGCCGCGGCGATGGGGTCGTCGGCGACCAGTGCGACGTCGCCGGTGACGACCTCCTTGCGCGTGGTGTCCGGCGCCTGTTCGTTGTCCGACGGCGCCGGTGCGCCCTGCTCGCGCAGCCCCGGCGGGCTCACGGCGGGCGCGGCGACCGTGGAATCCGGTGCGCCGGGCGCGCTTTCGGAGCCGTCCGCCCCGCAGCCGACGAGCAGGGCGAGCCCGAGCAGCCCGGCACAGAACACCGCAACCTTCCGCATGAGCGCAGCGTAGCGGCCCGCTACCGGAAGTCCCGCGACTTCGACGCCATCCGCAGGTCCAGTGGCTGCAGATGCTCGGCCACCACGCTCACCGCGCCCTCGGCGTTCTGCACGAGGCCGCGCACGATCAGCGCGGAGGCGCTCTGCGCGAGCCTGCGGTGCCGCTGCCACAGCCCCACCGAGCAGACCACGTTCACCATGCCGGTCTCGTCCTCCAGGTTCATGAAGGTGACCCCGCCCGCGGTGGCCGGGCGCTGCCGGTGCGTCACCGCGCCCGCCACCAGCACCCGGGTGCCGTCGCGCACCGCGAGCAGCCCGGATGCCGGGCGCACGTCGATGCTGTCCAGGTAGGCGCGGAGGAACTCGGTGGGGTAGCTGTCCGGTGAGACGCCGGTGGCCCACACGTCGGCGGCGGCCAGCTCGAGGCCGCTCATGCCGGGCAGGGACGGCGCCGCGGTGGCCGCGCCGATGCCGGGCAGCCGGTCCGGCCGCTCCCCCGCCGCCGCGCCTGCCGCCCAGAGCGCCGAGCGGCGCGGACCGGCCAGTGCGCCGAGCGCGCCCGCGGTGGCGAGCGACTCCGCCTGCGGCACGGTGAGCTCGACCCGGCCGGTGAGGTCGGTGAACGAGGTGTAGGGGCCGTCCTTGTCGCGCGCGGCGACGATCCGGGCGGCCAGTTCGTCGCCGATGTGCCGCACCGCGGCCAGCCCGAGCCGTACCTCGGTGCCGCGGCGCTCGAGGGTGGGCTCGGCGCGGCTCGCGTTCACATCCGGCCCGTGCACCGCGACGCCGTGCCTGCGGGCATCGGCGACCAGCGACTGCGGCGAGTAGAACCCCATCGGCTGGGCGCGCAGCAGCCCCGCGCAGAACGCCGCCGGGTAGTGCAGCTTGAACCACGCGGAGTAGAAGACCAGCGCCGCGAAGCTCTGCGAATGACTCTCCGGGAAGCCGAAATTCGCGAAGGCGTACATCTGCTCGTAGATCCGCTCGGCCACCTCGCCGGTGATCCCGTGCCGCTCCCGCATCCCGGCGAAGAGCCGGTCCCTGAGCCGCTCCATGCGGGCCTTCGAGCGCTTGGAGCCCATGGCCCGGCGCAGCTCGTCGGCCTCGGCGGCGGTGAAGCCGGCGACGTCGACGGCGAGCTGCATGAGCTGCTCCTGGAAGAGCGGCACGCCGTAGGTGCGGTCGAGGGTGGGGCGCAGCGCCTCGTGGTCGAGCCGGTAGGGCTCGCCGTTGCGGCGGCGGATGTAGGGGTGCACCGAGCCGCCCTGGATCGGGCCGGGGCGGATCAGCGCGACCTCGACCACCAGGTCGTAGAACTCGCGCGGCTTCAGCCGGGGCAGCGTCGCCATCTGCGCCCGCGACTCCACCTGGAAGACGCCGACCGAATCGGCGCTGGTCAACATGGCGTAGACCGCGGGCTCGCCGAGGTCGATGGCGTGCAGCTCCACGGTCTCGCCGATGTGCTCGCCGACCAGGTCGATCATGTAGTGCAGGGCGGAGAGCATGCCGAGGCCGAGCAGGTCGAACTTCACCAGGTTGATGGCGGCGCAGTCGTCCTTGTCCCACTGCAGCACGCTGCGGCCCGCCATCCGGGCCCACTCCACCGGGCAGACGTCGGCGATCGGCCGGTCACAGATCACCATCCCGCCGGAGTGGATGCCGAGGTGCCGCGGCAGCCCCTCCAGCTCGGCGGCCAGCTCGAGCACGTCGGCGGGGATGTCGGTGCCGGTCTCGGCGGCGACCCCGGACCACCGGCTCACCTGTTTGCTCCAGGCATCCTGCTGGCCGGGCGAGAAGCCGAGCGCCCGCGCGGCGTCGCGCACCGCCGACTTGCCGCGGTAGGTGATCACATTCGCCACCTGCGCCGCGTTCTCCCGGCCGTACCTGGAGTAGACGTGCTGGATGGCCTCCTCCCTGCGGTCGGACTCGATATCGAGGTCGATGTCGGGCGGGCCGTCGCGCTCCGGTGCGAGGAACCGCTCGAAGAGCAGGTGGTTGCCGACCGGGTCGACATTGGTGATGCCGATGGCGTAGCAGACCGCGGAGTTCGCCGCGGAGCCCCTGCCCTGGCAGAGGATGCCGTTGCGGTGGCAGAAGTCCACGATGTCGTGCACCACCAGGAAGTACCCGGGGAACTTCATCCGGCCGATCACCGTGAGCTCGTGCTCGATCTGCGCGTAGGCGGGCTCGTTCGCCGCGCGCGGGCCGTAGCGCTTCGCGGCGCCCCGATAGCTGAGCTCGCGCAGCCAGGACAGCTCGTCGTGGCCGGGCGGGACGTCGAAGGGCGGCAGCGTCGGGGCGATGAGCCGGAGGTCGAAGGCGCACTCGCGGCCCAGCTCGGCGGCGTGCGCCACCGCGGCCGGGCAGTCGGCGAAGAGTTCGGCCAGCTCCGCGCCGGAGCGCAGGTGCGCTCCGCCCGCCGCGGCCAGCCAGCCCGCCATCTCGTCCAGCCCGCGGTTGGCCCTGATGGCGGCGAGCGCCATGGCGCGGCGGCGGTGCGCGGGGGCGGCGAAATGCGCGCCGGTGGTGGCGAGCACCGGGAGCCCGGCCCGGTCGGCCAGCGCGATCAGCAGGGCGTTGCGCTCGTCGTCCTCCGGGATGCCGTGGTGGGTGAGCTCGACGCTCACCCGGTCGGCGCCGAAGCGCTCCACCAGGTCGCGCAGCGCGGCCTCGGCGCGCGGGGCGCGGGAATCGCGGGCGAGCACGTCGAGCGCGAGGGCGCGGCGCACCGTTCCCTTGCGGCAGCCGGTGAGGATGTGCCAGTGGCCGCCCGCCGCGGCGGTGAGCGCGTCCAGGTCGTAGCGCAGGATGCCCTTCTCGCCCGCCGCCAGGTGTGCGGCGGCCACCTCACGGGAGAGCCTGCGGTACCCCTCGGCACCGCGGGCGAGGACGAGCAGGTGCGGCCCGGCCGGATCGGGCTCGCCGGTGCGCGGCGCGGAATCCGGTGCCTCCGCGTGCCCGCCGACCGCGGCCCCGGTCGGCGCGGCCTCGACCGCAGGCCCCCGCGCCCCGCGGCTGCGCAGCCCGGACCCGCCCCTGGAGCGACCGCCCCGCCGCGCGCCGCCGCGCGCCGCCCGCTCCGGATCGGAACGCCCATCGGTGCCCCTGCCGTCCCCGGCCGCCGGGGACCCCTCCTCCCGGCCCTCATTCCGGGAGGAGGTACCGCAGCCGGCGACCGCCGGACGCCCCCGCTCCGGCGCGGAGCCCAGCGAGAGCTCGACGCCGAAGACGGTGGGCAACCCCCACTCCTTCGCCGCCTCGGCGAAGCGCACGGTGCCGTAGAAACCGTTGTGATCGGTCAGCGCGAGCGCCGAAAGGCCCAGCCGCGCCGCCTCTTCCACCAGCTCCTCAGGGTGCACGGCGCCGTCCAGGAAGCTGTACGCCGAGTGCGCGTGCAGCTCCGCGTACGGCACCGCGGCGCTCACGGGCGCCGCGGGACCGGCCCGGTACGCGCCGCGCCTGCGCGACCACGCCGGGCTGTCGCCGCCGTCGCCCGGGTGCATCGTCGCCGGATCGGCGCGGCCCGAGCGGCGGCCGGAGAGCATCCGCTCCATCTCCGCCCAGGTGGGCGGGCCGTGATCCCAGCCCACGACCGCGCCTCAGGCCGAGAGCCGCTCGGTGGAGCCCGCCGCGAGCGCCTGCTCCACGTGCTCCAGCCCGGACCTGATGATGTCGCCGTACGCGTCGTGCGCCAGCACGTCGAGATGGCCGCGCGCGATGGTCAGCTGCATCCGGGCCGACTCGAAATCGCCGGTCCGGCGCTGGCTGTCGGCCAGATTCAGGTAGAGCGAGGGGAGGAAGCCGCGTAGCCCCTCGTCCAGCGGGACGCCGTAGGCGAAGACCGCCGCCAGCGCCCGCTGATCCCAGTACAGCGCGTCCTCCGCGCAGTCCTGGACGTCGGCGAGGTGGTGCGCGACCACGCACCGCTGCACGGGATCACCGTCCTCGCCGAGCTCCTCCCATACCTCCGTGAGCGCGCGTCGCGCCGCCGCACGGTCAACACCTCCGAGCCGCACCGCGGCGTAGATATCCGCCATCCGATCGTCCGCCATGCGCCGAGTATCGCACATGTGTTCGAACGTTTCGAGTGCGGATCGAACATCTGTTCGCAACGTCGCGGTTATCCGCGGATCAGCGCGCGGCCCGGAAGGTCCGGCGCAGGTCAGCGACCCATTCACCGGGGATCTCCCAGGGGATGAAGTGGCCGCCGCGCTCGTGCACGGTGACCTCGCCCAGCCGGTACCACTCCGCCCGGGTGGCGCGGAACCAGGCGGCGCGCTCCGCGGTCGGTACGCCCGGCGGGTTCTCGTGCGCCACCAGCGTCACCCCGGTCGGCACCTGGACCACGGGTTTCCGGTCGTGCGCCGGCGTCCAGGGGTGGCGGTTGTTGTTGGCGTAGGTGCGCATCGAGGTGCCGATCGAGTTGCCGACCCAGTAGATCGTGGCCTGGGTGAGCAGGTCGTCGCGCGGGAACACCCGCTCGACGTCGCCGCCGCAGTCGCTCCACGACGTCCAGCGCTCCAGGATCCAGGCCAGCATGCCCGCGGGCGAATCGGCGAGGGCGTGCGCCAGGGTGTCCGGCGCCAGCGTGTGCGCGGCCAGGTGCACCGCGAAGCGGTGCTCGAGGGCGATCAGCCGGTCCCTGGCCGGGCCGGGCAGGTCGTCCGGGATGGGCCTGCCGCCGCTGACGTCCCAGCCGCGGTCGCCGTTGAAGAGCGTGAGCGGCTGCCCGGAGCCGATGTGGATGCCGTACACCGCGTCCGGGTACCGGTGCCCGAGCTGGGCGGTGACCAGCGCCCCGACATCGCAGCCCGCGGCGGCGTAGCGCTCGAACCCGAGGACCTCGGTCATCAGCGTGTGCCAGAGCTCGGCGATCCGCCAGAAGTTCAGGTCGGTGCGGTCGAGCGGGGTGGAGAAGCCGAAGCCGGGGAGCGAGGGAACGATCAGGTCGAAGGCGTCGGCCGGGTCGCCGCCGTGCGCGCCGGGATCGGCCAGCGGCTCCAGCACTTTCGACCAGTGCCAGAAGGTCCACGGCCAGCCGTGCGTGAGGATCAGCGGCCGCGGCGCGGGGCCGACGCCCGGCCTGCGCAGGAAGTGCACCGGGACGCCGTCGACGGTCACGCGGTAGTGGTCGTAGGCGTTCATGGCGGCTTCGGCGGCGCGCCAGTCGTACTCGGTGCGCCAGTACTCGCACAGTTCACGCAGGTAGGCGCCGGAGACGCCGTAGCCGTCGCCGGGGACGGCGGCCCTGCGGGTCAGGGCGAGCCGCTGCCGGAGATCGTCGAGCACCGCGTCGGGCACGTGGACGGGGCTGCGTTCCATCACCGGCTCCGTTCGTCGTCGAGTTCGGCCAGCCGGGCCAGCGCGGGCAGCGCGGCGGTCAGCGCCGTGCGGTGCTCCGGTTCCAGCAGCGCGACGAGCTCGGCCATCCGCGCCACCCTGGCGGTACGCCTGCTCGCCACCGTCGCCGCGCCGCGCGGGGTGATCCGGACCAGCACGGCGCGGCCGTCACTCGGGTCGGGGCCGCGCGCCACCAGGCCGTCGCGCTCCAGCTTGGCCACGATCTGCGTGATGGCGGGCTGGGTGACCTGCTCGCCCGCGGTGAGCGCGGAGAGCCGCTGCGGGCCGCGCCCGGCCAGCGTGTGCAGCACCGAGAGCGTGGTGAAGCTGCGCTGCTGCACCGCGGGCAGGCGGATGAACATCCGGGTGAACTGCTCCATGACGGAGGTCAGGGCGGCGGGATCGAGGTCGGGCACGCCCCCCTTTCTAGCAGAAATTTATATAAGTTTCTGATTCGATTGGACCTTGGCAGGTCATCTTACTTGAGAGTAAGTTCAGCCCATGGGTGAAACTCTGACCGGCCGCCACGTGCTCATCACCGGCGCCTCCTCCGGGATCGGCCGGGCCGCCGCGCTCGCCACCGCGGCCAAGGGCGCCACGGTGTTCCTGCTGGCCCGGCGCGCGGACGAGCTCGACGAGGCGGTCGCCGAGGTGCGCGCGGCCGGTGGTGACGCGTACGGCTACCCCTGCGACATCACCGAGGACGAGTCGGTGGAGCGCACGGTGCGCGCCATCCTCGACGAGCACGGCCGGGTGGACATGCTGGTCAACAACGCGGGCCGCTCCATCCGGCGTGCGATCCACCGCTCCACCGACCGGCTGCACGACTTCGAGCGCACCATGGCGGTGAACTACTTCGGCGCGCTCCGGCTCACCCTCGCGCTGCTGCCGCAGATGCGCGAGCGGCGCTTCGGGCACATCGTGAACATCAGCAGCGCCGGGGTGCAGGTGGCGACGCCGCGCTTCGCCGCGTACCTGGCCAGCAAGGCGGCGCTGGACAAGTTCACCGAGGTGGCGGCGGTGGAGACGATGGCGGACGGGGTGACCTTCACGACCATCCACATGCCGCTGGTGCGCACCCCGATGATCGCGCCGAGCGGTAACCAGGGGCCGGCCGAGACGCCGGAGTGGGCGGCGGCCACCATCGTGCGCGCGCTGATCGAGCGGCCGCGGCGGATCGATGTGCCGCTCGGCACCATCGCCGAGTACGGCGCGCTGCTCACCCCGAAGCTGCGCGACCGGATCCTGCACCGCTACTACCGCGCGCTGCCCGACTCCCCCGCCGCCAAGGGCGAGAACGAGGCTGCGCCGCAGCAGGATTCGGGGTGGGCCGAGCCGTCGCGATCACGCTCGACGCCGCTGCGGGTCACCGGGACCGCGCTGCGCCGGGTCGGGCGCTGGGTGCCGGGCACACACTGGTGACGCCGGGCGCCGTGGCGCGCGCCGCCCGCGGCGAATGTCGGTGGCTGCTGCGACGATCGGAGTGAGCAACAGGGAGGAGTCACCGTGACGAACACCCCGTCCACCGGCCCGGCGCCCGCCGGGGTCGCCCCGGTCGCGAGCTGGATCATCTCGCGCGACACCGAAGCCGAGCTGGAATTCCTCGCAGCCGTCTTCGGCGCCACCGAGCGCCACGGCAGCCGCGTCATGAACGGCGCGATGATCAACCACGTCGAGATCGAGCTCTCCGGCGGGTCGCTCATGCTGTTCGACGCACCACCCGAATGGCCGTCGACCCCCGCCCATACGCGGGTGTACGTGCCCGATCTCGCCGCGGCGGTGCGCGCGGCCCGCGAGCGCGGCGCCCGGATCGTGACCGAGCCTGCCGCGATGCCGTTCGGCGACACGATCGCCCGCTTCCGCGATCCGCAGGGCCACCTGTGGTGGGTGCACGAGCGCGTCGAGGATGTCGATGCCGCCGAGATGATGCGCCGGTTCGCGCTCCCGGAGTACGTCGCGGCGCTGGGCTACGTGGGCGAGACCCTGGCGGCGGAGATGGCGCGCGGTCAGTCGTAGACCCCCTCGGCGCGCCAGCCGCCGTCCCGGTAGGCGAGCAGCAGCACCCTGGCGTCCGCCGGCTCGCCGTCCAGCCGGATCTGCGCGCGGGCGCGGACCGTCGCCGAGCCCGGCGCCCACCAGCGCTCGTCCACCGGCCACGGCCCGGCCCAGCCGGCCAGCGCCCACTCCCGGCTGCCCCAGCGCAGCCGGGCCGGGGCGGTGCTGAAGACGCCGCGCTCGGTGACCTCGACCGCGGCGCCGTCGGCGGCCTCGAGCAGCACCGCGGGCTGGTCGACCAGGACGACGCCGGGCGCGGGCTCGGGCAGCCTGCCCGGCCAGGGCAGCGCCGGATCGGCGGCGGGCACCCGCTCGTCGCCGAGCGCGACCATGGTCACCCGCTCCCCCGGCCCGCGACCCCCGCTGAGCACCCCGAACTGCACGGCCTCCCCGCCGAGCAGCCCCTGCACCCGGATCAGCGCGCGGCGCGCCTGCCCCTCGGTCTCCCCCGACCCGCCCCACAGCCCGAGCTGCAGCGCACCGGCGGGCACCACCTCGCTCGGCTCCAGCCGGAGCACGGTGATCGGCCCGGTCGGGCGGGAGCGGTGCGTGAGCCAGCCGTCCAGCTGCCAGCGCACCCGGTCCGCCGTTCCCGCGGCGGTGAGCGGCTCGGCGCAGCGCCAGACCCGGGAGAGTTCCTCGCCCGCTTCGGTCTCCGCGCTCACCACCAGCCGGGTGCACGCGGTGCCCGCGGCGGCGAGCGCGGCGTGCAGTCTGGTGGCGAGCATGCGGCCGGCGAAGGCGGCGGCGTCCACCCGGTCGATCGGCGGGTCGCAGCGGTACACCACGGTGAACTCGGGCGGCGGGCGGCGGGCGGAGACGGTGCGCTCCGCCACGGCGCGGGCGCAGCGGTGCGCGGCGACGGCGTCGGCGCCGAAGCGGGAGGCGATCTCGGCCGGGGTGAGCGCGGCGAAGTCGCCGATCCGGCGCAGGCCGAGCCGGTGCAGCAGATCGACCAGGTCGGCGCGGTACTTCGCGTCCGCGCCCGGCTCGGCCGCGAGCTCGGCGATCGGGAGCGGGGCGAGGAACTCCGCACCGCCGCCCGGCGCGACGACGGCGCCGCGGCGGGCGGCGAGCACAGCGGTGGAGAGCGCGTCGGCGATCCCGGCCGCCGCCTCCGCGCCCGCCGCCGCCACCGCGTCGACCAGCCGCTCGGCCGCGAGCTCCTCGGAGCCGAAGTAGCGGGCGGCGCCGCGGGCGGCCAGCACGAGCAGGCCGGGGCGCAGCACCTCGACGCCGGGCACCGTCGCCTCCACCGCGGTGACGATCGGCTCGAAGAGGCGGGCGTCGCGGTCCCGGTCCTCGCGCGCCAGGAAGATCTCCGGGCAGCGGGCCTGGGCCTCACGCCGGCGCAGGCCGCGCCGGACCCCGGCCGCCCGCGCCGTCGCGGTGCAGGCGACCACCCGATTGGCGGCGAGCACCGCCACCGGACGGTGCGCCGGAATCCCGGCGACCGAGGCAGCCGCGACGGCAGGCCAGTCCGGACACCAGAGCGCGAGCAGACGCTGTGTCACCGGGCCCGCCTCCGGCGGGCCGGGTTCACGGCCATTCGGGGTCCCGCGTCCGGGCGGGAGGGGATGGGCAAACCTGGCGGGAGGCGTCGCGATCGGTCCATGTAACCCTCACCTCCGGCTGCCAGCTATCGATCCGCAATCGAATATACGTTCGATGCCCGGGGAGGGGAAGCCGACCCCGGGTCGGCTCCGCAGGCCGAACCGGACGCCCGTCTCACCCCCGCCCCGAATCAGGTCGGCTACCGGGGCTTTCGACTACCCTGCACACCATGATCGATCGCCCCCGCCCCATCATCGGCCCGGACTACCTGGTGGCAGGCCGATACCGGCTCCAGTCGAAGATCGGCGGCGGCGGCATGGGCGCCGTGTGGCTCGCGCTCGACCGGCTGCTGAATCGGGACGTGGCGATCAAGCAGGTGCTCACGACGGCCGGGCTGGACGAGGCGACGGCGCGGGCGGTGCGGGAGCAGATCATGCACGAGGGCCGGGTCGCGGCGAAGCTCTCGCACGAGCACGCCATCGCGGTCTACGACGTGGTGCTGGAGGCGGGCGAGCCCTGGCTGGTGATGGAGCACCTGCCCTCGCGCAGCGTGGCGCGGGCGCTGGCACTGGTGGAGACGCTGCCGCCGGTCGAGGTGGCGCAGATCGGCGCCCAGGTGGCGGATGCGCTGGCCGCCGCGCACGCGGCGGGGATCGTGCACCGCGACATCAAGCCGGGCAACATCCTGGTCGCCGACCGCGGCCCCGAGGTCGGCAAGGCCAAGCTCAGCGACTTCGGCATCTCCAGCGGTGCCGGCGACCCCGCCGACCACCAGGACGGCATCATCACCGGCACCCCGTCCTACCTCCCGCCGGAGGTGGCGCGCGGCGCGGTGCCGACCACCGCCAGCGACGTCTTCTCGCTCGGCGCGACGCTCTACACCGCCATCGAGGGCCAGCCGCCCTTCGGCTTCGACGACGACAGCGACGCCGTCGTGGCGCGGGCCGCCATGGCGCAGATCATCCCGCCCACCCGCAGCGGCGTCCTCACCGCCGCGCTGCTGCACATGATGGAGCCGGCCCCGCAGCGCCGCCCGAGCATGGCCGAGGCGCGCGACGAGATCCTCACCGCCGCTTTCGGTCCCGGCACCGCGCCGTACATCCTCGGCGCACCGGTGCGCACCGAGGACGGCACCATTCCGGCCTGGGCCGCGCGCAACTCCGCCTCCGGGCAGCGCAGCCCGCACTCCACCCCGCTGCCCCGCCCGCACCGGCAGCACGCGGGGGCGCAGGCGGCGCCGCAGCAGCAACAGCGGCTCGGCAGCGGTACCGGCAGCGGCGGCGGCTTCAGCAGCAACCCCGGCGCGCCGCTCGCGATCGCCGCCGGGCTGCTCATCGGGCTGGTGCTGGTGATCGCGATCATCATCGTCGCGCTGTAGTCCTCAGTCGATCCGGCGGCGGTGCGCCCAGCGGGTCAGGGCATTGCGGTTGGACTGCTGGGTCTTGCGGAGCACGTTGGAGGCATGCGTCTCCACGGTCTTCACCGAGATGAAGAGCGCCTCGGCGATCTCCCGGTAGGTGTAGCCGCGGGCGAGCAGCCGCAGCACCTCCAGCTCGCGCGGGGTGAGCGAGTCCAGCTCGGGGTCGAGCGGCGGCTCGGGCACCGGGGAGCGGCCGGTGAAGGAGTCGAGCACGAAGCCGGCCAGGCGCGGGCTGAAGACGGCGTCGCCGCCTGCGACCCGGCGGATGCCGTCGGCGAGCTCGGCGCCGGAGATGGTCTTGGTGACGTAGCCGCGGGCGCCCGCCCTGATCACCGCGATGACGTCCTCGGCGGCGTCCGAGACGCTGAGCGCGAGGCAGACCGGGCCGTCGTCGATGCCGTTGAGCACCGCGACGCCGCCGCCGTCCGGCATGTGCACGTCCAGCAGCACCACATCGGGCCTGGCGGTATTGATGCCGGAGACCGCGTCGGCGACGCCGCCCGCCTCGCCGATCACCTCCATGTCGGCCTCCCGCCCCAGCTCGGCCCTGACCCCCGACCGGAACACGGCGTGATCGTCGACCAGAAAGACGCGCACACTCACCGGTTACTCCTCCTCGTCACGGAGCCATCATGCCCGTGGGAGCTCACGGCCGGGCCGCGGGGCTGAGCACGGCCTCCTCCTCCGCCCCGGAATCGCTGCGCGGCATGACGATCCGCACCTCGGTGCCGCGGCCGGGGGTGGAGCGCACCTCGACGGTGCCGCCGCGCCGCTCGATCCGGCCGCGCACCGAGCGCGCGAGCCCCTGCCGGTCGGCCGGGATGTCGGCCGGGTCGAAGCCGACGCCGCGATCCCGGACGAAGACGCTGACCCGGTGCGGCTCGGCCTCGGCGAAGAGGTCGATCTCCGGGACGCCCGCGTGCTTGGCCGCGTTCACCAGTGCCTCCCGGCCCGCCCCGAGCAGCGCGGTGAAGTGCTCCCTCGGCAGCCCGCTCCCGGTGTCGCCGACATCCATGCTGACGTCGCCGACGGTCACCGGGGTGACCTTCACCCCGTGCTGGTCCTCCACCTCGCCGGCGATCGTGCGCAGCGCGGCGGCCAGGCTGGACTGCGCGGGCCCCGCGTCCTCGAAGAGCCAGCGCCGCAGCTCCCGCTCCTGGCTGCGGGCCAGCCGCACCACCTCCTGCGCGTCGGCCGCCTGACGCTGGATGAGCGCGAGCGTCTGCAGCACCGAGTCGTGCAGGTGCGAGGCGATCTCCTCGCGCTCCTCGTTCCGGATGCGGGCGGCGCGCTCGGCGTTCAGCGCGCGCACCGTCTTCACCCAGAGCGGGACGGTGAGCAGCCCGGCACCGAGCAGCGTGACCCCGACCGCGAGCAGCGCGGGCCCGAGCGAGCCGAGGTCGATCCTGGCCAGCACCACGACGCCGAGCCCGACCACGACCAGCGTGACCCCCGCGATGATCCGGGACCAGGTGATCACCGTCGGCTTGGCGGGCAGCCCGAGCAGCGAGCGCGGGCCGCCGCCGTCGGCGTCGTACTCCCGCCAGACCAGCGCGGCGCCGACCGCCACCACCACGATGGGTGCGACGATGCCCGCGATCCGCCCGCTGAACACCCAGGACACCGCCACCGCGAGCCCGATGCCGAGCAGCACCAGCCCGACCGCCTGCCGCCGCTCCTCGCCGGAGACCTCCTCGGTGTCCGCCCCCGCCGGGGTGAAGAGCCAGAGCAGGCCGTAGCCGAAGATCCCGGCCCCGGCCAGCGCGGAGAGCAGCACGAAGGCCATCCGCACCTGGAAGACCCGGATGCCGAGGTGATCCGCGAGCCCGCCCGCGACGCCGCCGATCACCCGGCCGCCGGTGCGCCGCACCAACCGCGGCGGGGAGGCGGGCACGGGTGTGGCGGGGGCGGGGGACATACCTCCGATGGTGGCACGCCCCCGCCCGGGGGGATATCGGGAAACACCCTGACCCGCCGCCCCCCGGTAGCGATTCAGGGTTACCCCCGATGCGCGAAAGCCCAGGTCTCGCCACCATGGAAAGCATGAAGACGAGCATCGGAGACCAGCTCCAGCAGTTGTGGCAGACCCGGCCGGTCCGGATGTCGCGCCAGGGCCCGGTCGCCGGCGTCGCCGCCGGCTTCGGCAGGCGCTACGACATCGACCCGGTCCTGGTGCGGATCGCGTTCGTGGTGTCGACGCTGTTCGGCGGGGCGGGCATCGTGCTCTACCTGCTGGCCTGGCTGATGCTCGACGACGCGGGCGACCCGAGCGTGCCCCCGCGCTCGCTGCTGGACAAGTCGCAGTCGCAGACCAAGACGGTGGTGCTGATCGTCGCGCTCGCCATCGCGGTGAGCACGATGGGCCCGATCGGCGTCGGGCTCGGCGGCTCCGGGCTGATCAGCATGGCGCTCATGCTCGGCGGGTGGTGGCTGCTGCACCTGCGGCAGCCGGAGCCGCCGCTCGGGCTGCCCGGGCAGCCCGTGACCTCGTTCGGCGGCTTCCCCGCCACCGGCTACCCCGGTGTCCCGGCCGGGTCGCCGCTGCGCTCGGTCGGCGACATGTTCCGCGCCGACCCGGGGCCGTACTCGCCGTACACCAAGCTCCCGGAGTTCTACGTGCCGGAGCAGGATCCCGCCGCGACCACGCCGCTGCGCGCGGAGCCGGACGCCGAGCCGGAAGGCCACGGGGCGGACCTGACCAAGGCGGCCGCCGACCCGGAGCGGATCGGCGAAACCCCGGCCACCGGCGCGGCCGAGACCACCGCGGCCAGGTCCGGCACCGCGGGTACCCCGGCCGCCGCGACCGGCTCCGGCACCGCGGGTCTCTCGGTCGCCGCGGCCGACCTCGGCACCGCGGGTCCCTCGATCGCCGCGGCCGACCCGAATGCCTCATCCGGCATTCCGACCCCCGAACGCCCGAACCTCACCAAATCCCCGACCCCGGCGGCCCGGCACCCCTTCCCCACCCCGGTTCCGCCCTCCTGGGACCCCCTCGGCGTCGCCCCCCTCGCCTGGGACCTCCCCGAGCCCACCCCGGCAAAGACACCGGTCGCGCCGCCCGAGCGCCACCCGCGCTCCCGCCTCACACCGGTGACCATCGGCCTCGCCATCCTGGCCGCGGGCGCGGCGGGCTCCGTCGCCGCCGCGGGCGCCGCGTGGATGACACCGGCGATGATCGGCGGCGCCGCGCTGGCGGTGCTCAGTATCGGCCTGCTGGTCGGCGCGTTCCTGCGCCGTGGCCACGGGCTGTACCTCGCGGCCGTTCCGCTGGCCGGGTTCGTGCTGCTCGCCTCGCTGATCGGCCCGATGAACTTCGACCGGGCCGACATGGGCGAGCACGTCTGGACCGCCGCGTCGGCGAGCACGCTCGAACCCGCCTACCGGGTGAACATGGGCAACGCCACGCTCGACCTGCGCGAGCTCGCGCTCACCGAGAACCGCGCGGTCCAGCTGGAGGTCAGATTGGGCGAGGCCGAGGTGCTGCTCCCCGCCGACCTGACGGTGAACATGACCTGCGCGACCACCATGGGCGAGTCCAACTGCGTCCCCGGCATCAGCGGCCCGGCCACCCCCGGCGCGCCGGTGCTCGACCTGAACATCGATGTCGTCGCGGGCAACGTGGAGGTGCGCCGTGGCTGACCACGCCGAGACCGGGTGCGGCAAGCGCCGCCGCAGCGGGCCGTCGCTGTCCATGCTGGTGGCCGGGCTGATCGGCCTGGCGATCAGCATCGGGGCCTTCGTCGGCCCGAGCGCGGTGGACATCATCCCGCTCGGCTGGACCGCCGTCGGCGTCGCCATCGTGGCAGGCATCCTGCTGGTACTCCCGCGCGGGCGGAACACGAAGGACTGACCGCGCCGCGAACGGGCGCCGCTCCCACCGGGAGCGGCGCCCGTTCGGCGTCACTCCCACTCGATGGTGCCCGGCGGCTTGCTCGTCACGTCGAGCACGACCCGGTTGACCTCGGCGACCTCGTTGGTGATCCGGGTGGAGATGCGCTCGAGCACCTCGTAGGGCAGCCGGGTCCAGTCGGCGGTCATGGCGTCCTCGCTGGTCACCGGGCGCAGCACGATGGGGTGGCCGTAGGTGCGGCCGTCGCCCTGCACGCCGACACTGCGCACATCCGCGAGCAGCACCACCGGGCACTGCCAGATCTGCCCGTCCAGCCCGGCCGCGGTGAGCTCCTCGCGGGCGATGGCGTCGGCCTGGCGCAGCGTGGCCAGCCGGTCGCCGGTCACCTCGCCGACGATCCGGATGGCGAGCCCCGGCCCGGGGAAGGGCTGGCGCCCGACGATCTCCTCGGGCAGCCCGAGCTCGCGCCCGACCGCGCGCACCTCGTCCTTGAAGAGCAGCCGCAACGGCTCCACCAGCGCGAACTCCAGATCGTCCGGCAGCCCGCCGACATTGTGGTGCGACTTGATGTTCGCGGTGCCGCTGCCGCCGCCGGACTCGACCACGTCCGGGTAGAGCGTGCCCTGCACCAGGAACTCCACCGAGCCCGCGCCGCCCCCCTCGCTCTGCTCGGCCACGATCCCGGTGACCGCGTCCTCGAACGACCGGATGAACTCCCGGCCGATGATCTTGCGCTTCTCCTCCGGGTCGGTGACGCCCTTCAGCTCGCCGAGGAACTTGTCCACCGCGTCGACCGTCACCAGCTTCGCGCCGGTCGAGGCGACGAAATCCTGCTGGACCTGCTCGCGCTCACCGGCCCGCAGCAGCCCGTGGTCGACGAAGACACAGGTCAGCCGGTTCCCGATCGCGCGCTGCACCAGCGCCGCCGCCACCGCGCTGTCCACCCCGCCGGAGAGGCCGCAGATGGCGTGGCCGTCGCCGATCTGCTCGCGCACCGCACCGATCAGCGACTCCGCGATATTGGCCGGGGTCCAGCCGGCCGGGATCCCGGCCAGCTCGTGCAGGAACCGGCTCAGCACCTGCTGACCGTGCGGCGAGTGCAGCACCTCGGGGTGGTACTGCACCCCGGCCAGCCGCCGCGCCCGGTCCTCGAAGGCCGCGACCGGCGCGCCCGCCGACGTCCCGGTGACGGTGAAGCCGTCGGGGGCGCCGGTCACCGCGTCGCCGTGGCTCATCCAGACCGGCTGCACCGCGGGCAGCCCGCCGTGCAGCACGCCGCCGTCGACATTCAGCTCGGTGCGGCCGTACTCCCTGGTCCCGGTCTGCGCGACGGTGCCGCCGAGCGCCTGCGCCATCGCCTGGAACCCGTAGCAGATGCCGAACACCGGGACGTCGAGATCGAACAGGCCGGCATCCAGCCGCGGCGCGCCGTCGGCGTACACGCTGGCCGGGCCGCCGGACAGGATCACAGCCGCCGGCTTCCGCTCGGCGATCTCCGCCACCGTGATGGTGTGCGGGACCACCTCGGAGAAGACGCGCGCCTCGCGCACCCGGCGGGCGATCAGCTGGGCGTACTGCGCGCCGAAGTCGATGACGAGAACAGGGCTCTGGGTATCTGCCACCGGCACAGTTTAGTGAGCGCGCGAATCGCCCCGCGCACCCCCGCGCCGCTGGCTATCCTCATCGGCGTGCCGTTCGCCCGTGCGATAGACGCCGACATCCACTACGAGGACAGCGGGGGCACCGGGCCGGTCGTTCTGCTGGCGCACGAATTCTTCATGGACCGAACGATGTTCGCCGCGCAGCAGGCCGCCCTCAGCCCGGAGTTCCGCATCGTGTCGTGGGACGCGCGCGGCCACGGCCGCACGCGTGACCAGCGCCTCCCCTTCACCTTCTGGACCGCCGCCCGCGACGCCCTGACCGTGCTCGACCACATCGGGGTGGAGCGCGCGGTGGTCGGCGGCACCGCGCAGGGCGGCTTCACCGCGCTGCGCACCGCGCTGCTCGCCCCGGAGCGGGTTGCCGGGCTGATCCTGATCAGCACCGAGGCAGGTGGCCTCAGCCGCGAACAGTCGACCGCCACACTGCGATTCCTCGACCTCTGGTACGACGAGACCTCCCGCGAGCGGGCCGCGCAGCAGCTCGCCCGCTGGCTCATCGGCGACGACGACTGGTACCGCGCCATCTGGACCAGGCGCTGGCTCGGCCAGGGCCGCCGCGACATCGAGGTCGCCGCCGGCTGCGTGCTCGCCCGCGACTCGGTGGCCGACCGGCTCGACGAGATCACCTGCCCCGCCCTGGTGATCCACGCCACCCACAGCGGCATCGCCAGGGACCGGTCCCGCGAACTCGCGCGCGGCCTGCCCGGCGCCACCTACCTGGAGATCGACGGCGCCAGGCTCGCCGTCACCATGACCCACCCGGAGCCGGTGAACATCGCCATCGGCCGGTTCCTCCGGGCGCACACCGCTCAGGCCCGGACCGTCAGCCCGACCTTCTGGAACTCCTTGAGATCGGAGTAGCCCGCCTTCGCCATCGACCGGCGCAACCCACCGACCAGGTTCAGCGAGCCGAACGGGTCGTCCGACGGGCCGAAGAGCACCCGGTGCAGATCGGGCCGCGCCCGCTCCGGGTCGGCGCCGCCCGCGTCCCACGGGTCGTCCACCTCGAGCAGCGCGCCGCGCGGCACCGAGGGGTGCGCCGCCGCCGACGGCCAGTACCAGCCCCGGCCCGGCGCCTCCGCGGCCAGCGCCAGCGGAACCCCGAGCACCGCGGCATCCGCGCCACAGGCGATCGCCTTCGCCAGCTGCCCCGAGGTCGAGACGTCGCCGTCCGCGATCACGTGCACGTACCGGCCGCCGGTCTCGTCCAGGTAGTCCCGCCGCGCCGCCGCCGCGTCCGCGATCGCGGTCGCCATGGGCACCCCGATCCCGAGCACCTCGCCGGTCGTCGTCGCGCCCGGGTACGAGCCGTAGCCGACGATCACGCCCGCCGCGCCGGTCCGCATCAGGTGCAGCGCGGTGCGGTGATCGCTCACCCCGCCCGCCACCACCGGGACGTCCAGCTCGGCGATGAAGGTCTTGAGGTTGAGCGGCTCGCCCTCGCTCACGTGCTCGGCCGAGATGATGGTGCCGTGCACCACGAGCAGGTCGACGCCGGCCTGCACCAGCGCCGGGGTCAGGGCGCGGGCGTTCTGCGGGCTCACCCGCACCGCGACCGTGACCCCGGCTGCGCGCACCTGCGCCACCGCCGCGGCCAGCAGGTCCGGCTGCATGGGGGCCGCGTGCAGCTCCTGCAGGAGCGCCACCGCGCGATCGGACGGGCCGGCGGAGGCCAGGTCGGTCAGCTGCTCGATCTTCGCCCGCACGTCCGCGTGCCTGGCCCAGAGCCCCTCGCCGTTGATCACGCCGAGACCGCCGAGCCTGCCCAGCTCGATCGCGAACTCGGGCGAGACCAGCGCGTCGGTCGGGTGCGCCACCACCGGGATGTCGAAGCGGTACGCGTCCAGCTGCCAGGACAGCGAGACCTGCTTGGAGGAGCGGGTGCGCCGCGACGGGACGATATCGACGTCGTCCAGGTCGTAGGTCCGGCGAGCTGTACGCCCCATGCCGATCTCAACCATGTCGCGCATAAGTGCTGTGCCTTTCTGCCCGCTGGCGCGGGCGGGTTTGCGGCCCTTCGGGGTCCCGCGTTCGGCGGCCGAGACTCGCGGCTGCGCCGCATTGCTTCGGCCGCCGAACGCGGGACGGGCCGCAAACCGTTGTGGGCTCGTCTGTGACGTCGCCGCTGGATCCGGATGTTGACCCGGGGGTGCCGCCCCGGGGGTGCCGCGCCGGGGGCGGACATGGTTCTACCCCGGCTTCTGCGCAAGCCGGGGTAGAGCTTAGCCGCGGCCGGTGTAGTTGGGGGCCTCGACGGTCATGGTGATGTCGTGGGGGTGGCTCTCCTTGAGGCCCGCGGCGGTGATCTGGACGAACTGGGCGTCCTGGAGGTGCGCGATGTTCTGCGAGCCGGTGTAGCCCATGGCGGCGCGGAGGCCGCCGACGAGCTGGTGGATCACCTGGTTGACGGGGCCGCGGAACGGGACCCTTCCCTCGATGCCCTCGGGGACCAGCTTGTCCTCGGCGAGGACGTCGTCCTGGAAGTAGCGGTCCTTGGAGAAGCTCTTGGCCTGGCCGCGGCCCTGCATGGCGCCGAGCGAGCCCATGCCGCGGTAGCTCTTGAACTGCTTGCCGCCGACCAGGATGAGCTCACCGGGAGACTCCGCGGTGCCTGCGAGCAGCGAGCCGAGCATGACGGTGGAGGCGCCGGCCGCGATGGCCTTGGCGATGTCGCCGGAGAACTGGATGCCGCCGTCGGCGATCACCGGGACGCCCGCGGGCCGGCACACCGAGACCGCCTCCAGGATCGCGGTGATCTGCGGGGCGCCGACGCCGGCGACGACGCGGGTGGTGCAGATCGAGCCGGGACCGACGCCGACCTTCACCGCGTCCGCGCCCGCGTCGACGAGCGCCTGCGCGCCCGCCCTGGTGGCGACGTTGCCGCCGACGATCTGGATCCGCTCGCCGACCTCGGTCTTCACCTTGGTGACCATCTGCAGCACCTGCGCCTGGTGGCCGTGCGCGGTGTCGACCACCAGCACGTCCACGCCGGCGTCGGCCAGCGTCATCGCGCGCGACCAGGCATCGTCGCCGACGCCGACCGCGGCGCCGACCAGCAGCCTGCCGTCCCGGTCCTTGGTGGCGTTCGGATACTGATCGGTCTTGACGAAATCCTTCACCGTGATCAGGCCGCGCAGCCTGCCGCCGCCGTCGACGATCGGCAGCTTCTCCACCTTGTGCCTGCGCAGCAGCCCGAGCGCCGCCTCCGCGGTGACGCCCTCCTGGGCGGTGATCAGCGGCGCCTTGGTCATGACATCGGCGACCCTGCGGTTCTGGTCCACCTCGAACCGCATGTCGCGGTTGGTGATGATGCCGACCAGCGCGCCCTGCTCGTCGACGACCGGGAGGCCGGAGATCCGGAAGCGGGCGCACATGGCGTCCACCTCGGCGAGGGTGTCGGTCGGGCGACAGGTGACCGGGTCGGTGACCATGCCCGCCTCGGAGCGCTTCACCGTCTCCACCTGGGCGGCCTGGTCGGCGCCGGAGAGGTTGCGGTGCAGCACGCCCATGCCGCCCGCGCGCGCCATGGCGATCGCCATCCGCGCCTCGGTGACGGTGTCCATCGCCGAGCTGACCAGCGGGGTGCGCAGCCGGATCTCCCTGGACAGCTGGCTGGAGGTCTCCACCGAGCTGGGAATCAGGTCCGACGCCGCGGGCAGCAGCAGCACGTCGTCGAACGTGAGACCGAGCATGGCGATCTTGTTCGGATCGTCACCACCCGTATGGGGGCGAGCGGCGAGTCGTTCGCCCGGTACGGGATTACTCATTCGGATCGACCCCTTCTGGACGCCGAAGGCACCGGGAACCGGATCGGAACCGGCGCCGCGGCGGTGTGAATCGGATGGACGGTGGCGGCGGAGGCGGCCCCGGATTCGGCGCGCGATACGGACGGCTTCCGTAAATACGCCGAGCTGCGCGGGCATCGCCTGTGCCTTTCGCCTATGGTATCGGTCGCGTGAACGCGATGTTCCAGTCGGTCCGCCCGGGAAACTGGCCCGGCGCACCGCTGGCGCAGACCCACCTGTTCTGCGTACCGTGGGGATGTGCGTGACCATCTACCACCTGGCTTGCCGCCGGATCCCTTCGCCGGAGACCCCTCCGACCCGTCCGCCGCGCTCGACGCCATCGAGCCCGGTGAGCCGCTGGATCCCCATGAGCGCCTCGCGGTCGAGGAAGATCTCGCCGACCTCGCTGTCTACGAAGCCCTGCTGGCACACCGCGGAATCCGCGGGCTCGTGGTCAGCTGCGAGGACTGCAGGCAGGATCACTACCACGACTGGGACATGCTCCGCGCGAATCTGCTCCAACTGCTCGTCGACGGCACCGTCCGCCCGCACGAGCCCGCCTACGACCCGACCCCGGAGGCCTACGTCACCTGGGATTACTGCCGGGGCTACGCGGACGCCTCGATGAACGAGGCCTTCCACGGCGACGGATTCGACGGCTTCGACAGCTGAGGCGAAGAACACCCTGCGGCGCGCGGTCACCGGGCGCGCCGGATCCAGGCGGGCGCACGCACACAGCCCGCCGAGCGCGGACGCGAAAGAGCCGGCCGTCACCCGACGGCCGGCTCTTCGCTGTGTCGTACTCAGCCCCCGGGGGTGACCGGAACCGCCGGAACCGCGGGCACCTGAGCCGGCGGCACAGTGTCCACAGCCGGCGCCGACTGGGTCGGCACCGGCTGCTGGGTCTGGGCGCCACCGCCCCCGGCTGTCGGCACCACCACGGTCGGCGAGGCGATCGTGGTCGGTGCCGGGGGTGTGGGCTGTTCCGGTTGGGTGGGCTGCTGCGTCGGCGGCTGCTGCTGCGTCGGCTCCTGGGTCGGGCCCGTCGGCCTGGTCGGCAGCACGGTGCCCGGGTCCTGGGTACTCGGCTCCTGGGTGCCGAGCACCGACGGGTCCGGGGTGGTACCCGGCTCGGTCGGCACCGTGGTCGGCACCTGCCCGGACGGCTTCGGCTCCGTCGGCCTGGCCTGGGTGGACGTGATCTGGCTGGCGATTTCGGGCGCGACCTTCCCCAGTTCCGCCACCAATGCGTTCCAACGCTCGATCAGATCGTCCTGCTTGGCCGGGTCGTCGACCTGCTGCGCGGTAGCGCGCACCCGGTCGAGGAGCACCCGCGCCTGGTCGTTGTCGCCCTGTGCGAGCGCCGCCTGCACCTGGCTCAGCTCGTCGTCGGCGCGGGCCACCACGGTGGTCTGCGCCTGCTCGCTGAAAACGACTTCCTTGACCCGCCAGAGCGGGTCACCCGGCTCGGCGTTGTAGGAGAATGCCGTCATCCCGCCGAAGACGAGGGCGAGCGCCGCCGCCGCCCCCATGAGCGGGCGGACCAGCCGGAGCCTGCCGCCGCGCGGCCCGACCCGCACCTTCCTCGCACCGATCTCCTGATTGACAGCCGCCACGATCTCGTCGAGATCGGGCGCCGCCGGGAGGGGTGGCGCGACCACTTCCGCGCGCCAGTCCGCGAGCAAGGCCGCGAGCTGGAACTCCTCCGGGCTGTCGGTCTGCACCGGTCCATCGCTGGCGATGGCGTCGATGAGCGCGTCGTCGCGGCGTACCGCGGCGATATCGACGGGACCGGAGTCACCGGTCCCCCCGGCATAGGGACCGCTGTTCCGCGCGCCGAGCCACGCTGTGCGATCGCCGCGCTCGCCATCCCTAGCCATACATTTCACCTGCCCTCGCCACTTGTGACTTCAGTTTCGCGAGTGCCCTGTGCTGGGCAACCCGTATCGCGCCCGCCGTACTGCCCACGGCGACCGCGGTTTCTTCCGCTGACAGACCCATGACCAGACGGAGGATCAGAATCTCCCGATGCTTCTCCGGAAGAGTCGCGAGCAGACGGTTCATCTGCCGGCTCGTCTCGGAATCGAGAGCCCGTTGCTCCGGTCCCTGGTCGGTGGATATGACATCTGGTACTTCGGCCATCGCCTCCGCCTTGTTACGGGCGGCGTTCCGATGGGCGTCGGCGACCTTGTGCGAAGCGATTCCGTATACGAAGGCCATGAAGGGTCTGCCCTGGTCCTGATACCGGGGCAGCGCCGTCATCACGGCCAAGCAGACCTCCTGCGCGACGTCGTCGGCGGAGAGCTGGCCGCGCTCCGCGGCGCCGATCCGCGCCCGGCAGTAACGAACCACCAGTGGTCGGACCAGTGCGAGTACCTGAGCTAAAGCGGATCTGTCGCCCTGCGCAGCGGCAGCGACGGCGAGGTCCAACTCTTCGCCCGAGTGCGTCATCGTCAGAGAGATTCCTGGCGTTACAAGTGGCACCGGCGGTGACAACCGATGCTTCCGCCCGATCGGACGGAACGGCTCCAACAATAGCGACACAACAGATGCCACACGCGCACCCGGTGCGGTCCGCGGATCCCGCCCCCGGGAGAGTATTTCGCCGCGCGGGCGCTGACGCCGTGGTCGGGCCGAAGATCGAATCCGGTTCAGGAGCCGGCCGGACCCGAGAAGTCACCCCCCCTTGCCCGCAGCAGGGCCGCGCATTCGGCCGCCTCCGCGGCCGCGGCGGCCACCCCGAGCCCGGCCCGCAGCATGGCGGTGGCCCAGCGCAGCGGGAGCAGATCGTGCGCGGCGCAATCGCGCGCGACCGGCTCGGCCAGCGCCGCGGCGCCCGCGGCGTCGCCGGACGCGGCGGTGGCGGCGGCGAGCAGCAGGGCGGATTTCACCCGGTGCCGGGTCGAGGGGGCTTGCGCCCCCAGTTCCACGGCCGCGGCGGCGTGCTCGAGCGCGGTGCCGGGGTCGCCGACCGAGAGCGCGGTCTCCGCGGTCACCCAGTGCAGCCGGACCGCGGCGCGCGGGCGGGTGCGCGCCGGCTCCCGCACGCGGGCGAGGAGGCGGAAGGCGAGGGCGGGGCGGGCGCTGCCGAGTGCGTCGGCGGCGAGGCCGGTGAGCGCGTCGCACCAGGCGTCGACGGCGTCCGGGGCGCCGAACCAGGGATCGGCGTCCGGCCCGCCGGCGGTGGGGGCACCGGGGTCGGCCTCCGGCCGCGCCGGTTCGCCGGCGGTGGCGGCACCTGAGCGGCGGCCGGCCGACGGGCCGGCGCGGCCCGCGCGCGGGCCGATACCAGCGACGAGGTGGGCGGCTCGGCCGTCGGGATCGGCGGCGGCGGCGTGCCTGCCGGACTGGCGGATGAGCGAGGCCGTCGTGCTGAGCGCGAGCGAGCGGAGCACGGGGGCGGTGCCGGGGCGGCTGAACGCCGCGAGCTCGGCGCGGGCGGCGGCGTAGCGGCCCGCGCCGCCGAGCGCGACGGCGCGGTGCCAGCGGTCGAGCGGGGTGCGCGCGGGCGGTAGCCGGGCGGCGCCGGGCGCGGGGCCGAAGGCGGCGGCGGCGAGAACCGAGTGCGGGAGGCTTACCACCGGAGGCACTGTATCCGAGCGACCCCAGCGAACCACTCTCACCTGCGCGGCAATCTCTCAGCATTTTCCACGGTGAACGATGTTTCCATCAGGTAAATCTCGTCCGGTCAAAGGCGATCGCGTGGACTTTCGAATTCACGCACGTTTCCCGCTATTAACCCGCGCGCCCCGTTTTCGCCATCTCCGGCGCTGTCGGCGGGCGACCACGACGCCGCGCCGGGCCGCCGCCCCAGCCCCGGGGCACGCGCAAAAACCGCTCGATCATCGGCAAAAATGCTTCTACCAGGGCTTTTCAAGGAATGCACCGAACGGCGATGAGCGACCTCAGTTTGGTCAACCGATCAGTATCGCCGGACGGGCCGCACTTGTAAACAGTGCGAAGGTTAAATCTGTTCTCCGCCTGTTCGAGGAACCCCTGCGCCGAACTATTGACGGAATTTCGACCCGGGTCCTAACGTAACTCATCGCCACGGTCGGCGCCGCGCGAAATTACAGCGACCTCGCGTCAGCGAGTTCCGGCGACGCCGTGGTTGACACCTGTTCGCAGTAGAACCGGCTCGACAACGCCGACGAGCTCGCACCACGAGGAGTTCACCATGCCCATGCCCACCCACCTCCCCGGACCGAACGCCGACGTCTGGGATTGGCAGATGCGCGGCTCCTGCCGCGGCGTGGATTCGGCGGTGTTCTTCCACCCCGACGGAGAACGCGGCCGCGCCCGCACCGCGCGGGAGATGCGCGCCAAGGAGATCTGCCGAACCTGCCCGGTCCTCATCCAGTGCCGCGCGCACGCGCTCAAAGTGAGCGAGCCGTACGGCATCTGGGGCGGAATGTCCGAGACCGAGCGGGAGCTGCACGCCAGGCGCAACCGGCGCCGGATGACGGTCTGAGAGCCGTTCCGCCCACCGCTCCCATCCACCGGGTGCAGCGGCGCCGAATGCCTGTAAGCCAAACGGTCGCTCGGTGCTGCGGGTTTCCGGCGCCGGTGATCGGAAGTTTTCCGGCCGCACCGGCCGATGGCTGGTAGCCACGGTGCCGGAGCGGAACTTTTCCGCCCCGCTGCCGGTTGGCCGATGGTTTGCCGTGTCCTGCCCCGGCTCTGGGAGTCGCGCGCTACCGTAGTCCGCGATGACTCAGAATGGAGCGTTGTGACGACGCGGCCTTCGGCCGCAGGGGGCGATGCGTTCCGGAGAGCAGCCTGCCCACCGGGAACGGGCACTGCTACGACGGCGCGCGCGGCGGAGAATCTCGAGCTCGCGCAGCTGCTACGCGGCTGCGGCCGCGCCGACCAGGAGGCGTTCGCCGAGCTCTACGACCGGACGAGCGCGCGGGTCTTCGGGCTGGTGCTCCGGGTGCTGCAGGACGCAGGCTACGCCGAGGAGACGACCCAAGAGGTCTACCTCCAGATCTGGCGCACCGCCTCGGGCTTCGACCCGGCCAAGGGCTCGGCGCTGACCTGGCTGATGACCCTGGCACACCGGCGCGCGGTCGATCGGGTGCGCGCGGAGCAGGCGCACAGCCAGCGCGAGAACACCTACGGCAGCCGGGTACTCGGGTACGACTTCGACGAGGTGACCGAGGAGGTGGAACGCAGGCTGGAGCAGCAGGCCGTGGTCGCCGGGCTCGCCACGCTGACCGAGACGCAGCGCGAGGCGATCTCGCTCGCCTACTACGGCGGCCGCACCTACGCGGAGGTGGCTCGCCATCTCGGCGTAGGCTTGCCGACGGTCAAGTCCCGGATACGGGACGGGCTCACTCGCCTGAAGAGAAGTTTGGGGGTGCCGTGAGATGGACGAGCCGGGTCTCGACCTCGCGCACACCGTCGCGCTCGGCTCGATCGACGACGAAGACCACGCAGCGATGCTCGTGGTGCTCGGCACCGCGGCCCGCGAGAAGTTCCGCACCGAGGTGAGACGCTCCCGAGCGGCGCTCGCGGCGCTCTCCGAGGTCACCGCCGCGGCCCCGCCACCCGCGCTCCGCGCCCGCCTCCTCGACGCCATCGCCCCCGAGCGCGACACCGCCTCCTGACGCCACAGCGCCCGATCTGCCCGCCGCTACCGGCACCGGGGCCCGACCGCGCGGAGCGCGAACCCGCGCGCCGGACGGCGCGATCACCGTCGCCACGACGAACAGCGCCCCCGGACCACACGGTCCGGGGGCGCTGTTCACGACGTGACACTCAGTGACTGTGCCCGTGGTGCGAGTGATCCTCGGCCTCGGCGGGCTTCTCGACGATCGCGCTCTCGGTGGTGAGCACCATGCGCGCGACCGAGGCAGCGTTGACCACCGCGGAGCGGGTGACCCGGACCGGGTCGACGACGCCCTCGGCGAGCAGGTCACCGTAGGTCAGGGTGGCCGCGTTGAAGCCCAGCTCGCCCTCGATGATCTTGCTGACCACGACCGCGCCGTCCAGCCCGGCATTGGTGGCGATCCAGTACAGCGGCGCGCGCAGCGCCTGCCTGACCACCTCGACGCCGACCGCCTGATCGCCGGAGAGCGAATCGCGCAGCGCCTCGAGCGAGGCCCCGGCCTGCACCAGCGCGGTGCCGCCGCCGGGCACGATGCCCTCGGCGACAGCGGCCTTGGCCGCCGCGACCGCGTCGTCCACCCGGTACTTGCGCTCCTTGAGCGCGGTCTCGGTGGCCGCGCCGACCCGGATCACCGCGACGCCGCCTGCCAGCTTGGCCAGGCGCTCCTCGAGCTTCTCCCGATCCCAGTCGGACTCGGTCGCCTCGATCTCCCGGCGCAGCTGGGCGCTGCGGGCGGCGATGTCGTCGGCGGTGCCCGCACCGTCGATGATGGTGGTCTCGTCCTTGCCGACCACGATGCGGCGGGCGACGCCGAGCACGTCGAGCCCGGCCTCGCGCAGCCCGATGCCGATGTCCGGGTTCACCACGGTGCCCGCGGTGACGACGGCCAGGTCGTCCAGGAACGCCTTGCGCCGGTCGCCGAAGAACGGCGCCTTGACCGCGACGGCCTTGATCGTCTTGCGGATGCTGTTCACCACCAGGGTGGAGAGCGCCTCGCCCTCGATGTCCTCGGCGATGATCAGGACGGCCTTGCCGCTCTCCGCGATCTTCTCCAGCAGCGGGAGCAGGTCGGGCAGCGAGCTGATCTTCTCGCGGTGCAGCAGGATGTAGGCGTCCTCCAGGACGGCCTGCTGCGCGTCGGTGTCGGTGACGAAGTAGGGCGAGAGGTAGCCCTTGTCGAACTGCACGCCCTCGGTGACGATCAGCTCGGTCAGCAGCGTCGACGCCTCCTCGACGGTGACGACGCCGTCCTTGCCGACGGTGGTCAGCGCCTTGCCGACCATCGCGCCGATCTCCGGGTCGCGCGAGGAGACCGTGGCGACCTGGGCGATGGCCTCCTCGCCGGAGACCGGGGTGGCCAGCTTCAGCAGCGCCTCGGAGACGGCGTCGGCCGCCTTGGCGATGCCCGCGCCGACGGCGATCGGGTTGGCACCCGCGGCGATGTTCTTGAGCCCGCCCCTGATCAGGGCCTGGGCCAGCACGGTGGCGGTGGTGGTGCCGTCGCCCGCGACGTCGTTGGTCTTGGTCGCGACGCTCTTCACCAGCTGCGCGCCCAGGTTCTCGAACGGGTCCTCGAGCTCGATGTCGCGCGCGATCGTGACGCCGTCGTTGGTCACGGTCGGGCCGCCGAACGCCTTGGCGAGCACGACGTGCCTGCCCCGCGGGCCGAGGGTGACCTTCACGGCGTCGGCGAGCTTGTCGACACCGCGTTCCAG
>NZ_JBHSAX010000017.1:3684-594796 GCF_042650385.1 Nocardia jiangsuensis | reverse complement strand
CGGAACGCGGGTGCCCGAACGGCTACTTGGTGACGACGGCCAGGACGTCACGCGCCGACAGGATGAGGTACTCCCCGCCCTGGTACTTGATCTCGGTGCCGCCGTACTTGCTGTAGATGACGGTGTCACCCTCCTGGACATCCAGGGGGATGCGCTTCTCGCCCTCGTCGTCCCAGCGACCGGGTCCGACGGCGACGACGGTGCCCTCCTGCGGCTTCTCCTTCGCCGTGTCGGGGATGACCAGGCCGGAGGCGGTCGTCGTCTCGGCCTCGTTGGCCTGGACGAGGATCTTGTCCTCGAGCGGCTTGATGTTCACGCTCGCCACGTTGAGCCCTCCACTTTCGGGGTTTACGGTCGGGCGGAACCTATTGCTCCACCCGTTGGGGTCGGTCTCGTGCTGACCCTGCGTACAGCCCCGTCGTCGCGGGTGCCGGAGCCCTCACACAGCGTCGACTAGCACTCTATACATGCGAGTGCCAGCGCTCAAGGCCTGACTCTGCTACCGCTGCGTACCGGCCGGGACACGCCCCCTCCAGTCACCAGAACTGGGGGACTTTCCAAGGGCGTGGTAAATCTGTAACGTTCGGATAACGGATCGTGACACTATGGTCGAGCGTTCCGTGTCGGCCGCTCCGCGGCGCCTGCCGGGCATCGAAGCTCGGTGGTACCGGAATTCACAGTGACTCCCCGTCACAGTGACAGCGGAGCCTTCGAACTCGAAACACCACACGCCAGCTACGGACAGTCCGCGCGCGAGGGGAGGTGACCATGCGAACATCTCTGGGGATCTCGGCAGGCAACGAGGTCGTCTGCTCCGCCACCGTCGTCACCGCCCCGAACGGCGCCCAGACCTTCGACTACCGGGTCGTCTCCGCCGACGCCGCGCACTCCGACCTCGGCGACCTGGTCACCTCGTCCATCGAGCTGATGACCACCCAGCTGCCCGCCACGCACCCGCGCGAGCCGGTGCACCCGGTCGGCGGCCGCTACACCGAGCGCCCCGAGCCCGTTCCGGCCGAGGCGCCGACCAGCGTCGCGGTCGCCTACCGCGGCAAGGAGCAGGAGCAGATCATCCGCGCCGCCACCGGCAGGCAGCGGGATCTGCGGATGGTCCCCGAGTTCACCGCCGCACTCACCTATCTGCGCCACACCGGCCTCCTCGACCGGTACGGCACCGTCGCCGTCGTCGACCTCGGCGCCACCGGGCTCACCGTCACGGTGGCCGACCGCGCGGACGGCGCGGTGCTCGTCGCCGAGCGCACCTCGGTGCTGAGCGGCAACGCCATCGACGAGCTCATCTACCGGCACCTGGTCGACCAGCACTTCGCCAGGCGCGGCACCCGCCCGAACCGGCACACGCTGGTGAACCGGGCGCGCGCCGCCAAGGAGCACCTCTCGGTGACGCCCGCGGTGACCGTCGACCACGTGGCCGGCCGCCCGCTCAAGCTGACCCGGGAGGACTTCGAGTACCTGATCGAAGATCTGCTCGGCGATATCGCACACTTCACCGCGACCACGGCCGAGCGCGCGGAGCGGCTGCCGGAGGCGGTCACCGTGATCGGCGGCGGCGCCAATATCCCGGCGGTGCTCTCCGCCCTGCACGACCGGCTCGGCATCCCGGTGCTCACCGTGCCCGATCCGGACGCCGTGATCGCCAAGGGTGCCGCGCTCGTCGCCGATCAGGCGCAGGCGCTGCCGGAGGCTCCGATCGCGGCGGTGCGCGCCGACACCTCCGGCCGGACCGTGACCAAGGTGGCCGGGGTGCTGGTCGGCGCGCTGGTCGTGGTCGGGCTGGTAATCGGCTACGGGGTGCGCGAATTCGCGCCGATCGCGGACGAGGAGATCTCGCCCGCAGGCACGACGAGCAGCGGCGGGATCCCCACGCCGACCACCCCTCCCGTCCCGCCGACACCTGTGGTCGCGCCGGGCACCACCGCCGAGCCACCGGAGACGACTACCCCGCCGGTCACCGTCACCGCGAGCCAGCCCGCCGGGCCGACCTCGCCGACGCTGCGCCCGGACCCGAACAATCCGCCGATCCCGTTCCCGAACTCGCTCGGCCCCGGGCTGGAGATGCCGAGCACCGCGCCTGCCCGTACGGTCACCCCGTCTCCGCTGCCGCTGGACGCGCAGACCCCCGCCGCGAGCAGCATGCCGCTGGCGCCGCCGGCCGACTCCGGCTCCGCGGGCGGAACGACCACGCCCGCGGAGAGCTCGACTCCCCTGCCGACGCTCGCCGTTCCGCGCTGACGTCGCCCCCCCGGCCGGCTCAGCCGACCCGGCTGATCGACACCGGCAGCCCCGGGTCGGTCTCCACCGTGAGCGCAGACGGCTCGGCGCCGCCCGCGATGACGTGCGCGCCGAGCGCGGCGATCATCACCCCGTTGTCGGTGCAGAGCCGCGGCTTCGGCACCCGCAGCGTGAGCCCGGCCGCCGCGCAGCGCTCCTCGGCCATCGACCGGATCCGCGAGTTGGCCGTCGCGCCGCCGCCGAGGACCAGGGTGTCCACTCCGGTGTCCTGCGCGGCGCGCACCGCTTTGCGGGTCAGCACGTCGGCGACGGCCTCCTGGAAGGAGGCCGCGATATCCGGGATCGGCAGCGCCTCGGGGGCGATCCCGGCCCGCTGCGCCGCCTCCACGTGCCGCGCCACCGCCGTCTTCAGGCCGGAGAAGGAGAAGTCGTAGCTCGCGTCGCGCGGGCCGGTCATGCCGCGCGGGAAGGCGATCGCCGCCGGGTCGCCGGTGGCCGCGGCGGCGTCCAGCGCGGGGCCGCCGGGGAAGCCGAGCCCGAGCAGCCGCGCCACCTTGTCGAAGGCCTCGCCCGCCGCGTCGTCGACGGTGCTGCCCAGCTCGGTGATCGGCTCGGCCAGGTCGGTGACGCGCAGCAGGTGCGTGTGCCCGCCGGAGACCAGCAGCGCGACACAGGGTGGCATCGGGCCGTGCTCCAGGGTGTCCACCGCGACGTGCCCGCCCAGGTGGTTCAGCGCGTAGAAGGGGATGTCCCAGGCGGCCGCGTACGCCTTGGCCGCGGCCACCCCGACCAGCAGCGCGCCGGCCAGGCCCGGCCCGATGGTGACGGCGAGCGCGTCCGGCCTGGTGATACCCGCGGTCGCCAGCGCCCGGCGCATGGCGGGAACGACGGCCTCCAGGTGCGCCCGCGAGGCGATCTCCGGGACGACGCCGCCGAAGCGGGCGTGCTGCTCGACGCTGGAGGCGACCTCGTCGGCGAGCAGCTCGCAGCGGCCGCCGGGGTGCAGCCGCACCACGCCGACTCCGGTTTCGTCGCAGGAGCTCTCGATCCCGAGCACGATCACGAGAGCACCTCGTCGCCGCGCACCGCCGCGCCGGGGCCGCCGTCCGGTACCAGACCGGGGAAGTCGCCGAGCTCGGGTCGGCGCATGGTGTACGCGTCGGCGCCGCTGGGCTGGTAGTAGTTCTTGCGCAGCCCGATGATGTGGAAGCCGTGCTTGGCGTAGAGCGCGATGGCGGGGGCGTTGTCGGTGCGCACCTCGAGGAAGACCGGGCCGCCGCGCTTGGCGGCCTCGGTCAGCAGCCACTCCAGCAGCAGCGTGCCGATGCCGGCGCGGTGCACCTCCGGGTCGACGCCGATGGTGTGCACCTCGGCCTCCGGGTACGCGGCATCGCCGAGCAGCGCGATCCCGGCGTAGCCGACCAGCCTGTCGTCGGAGTCACGGGCCGCGATGTAGCGGTTGTGCGAGCCGGCCAGCTCGGAGCGGAAGGCGACCGCGTGCCACGGGTCGTCCTCCGGGAAGAGCAGCTGCTCCAGCTCGACGCAGCGCTCGATGTCGCGGGGCCGCATCGGCTCGATGTGGATGGCCACGATCACGCTCCCGTCCGGTCGAGGGTGCGGTAGCTGCGCTCGACCGCGTCCGGCCTGCGCAGGTAGAGCGGGACCAGCGGCTCCGGCGCGGTGCCCGCGAGCAGCGCGGGCGCGGCGACGGTGACCAGCCCGCGCGGCGACGGGCTCTCCACCGGGAGCACCGGCAGGTCGAAGAGGTCGACGTGCGAGGCCGAGCCCGCGATCGCCACGACGGTGTCCGGGTCGACGTCGGCGGGCTTGTCCACCGCGGGGCCTGCGACCCGCAGGCCGTCGCGGTAGCGCGCCCAGTACACCTCGCGGCGCCTGGCGTCGGTCACCACGAGCAGCCCGGCGGCGTCGGGATCGGCGCCGAGGGCGGGAATTTCGCCGGGCGGCTCCCGCCCGGCGTCGGCGGCGATGGCGTCCAGGCTGCAGACGCCGTACACCGGGATGCCGAGCGCGTCCCCGAAGGCGGCCGCGGTCGCCATGCCGACGCGGAGCCCGGTGAACGGGCCCGGCCCGACCCCGGCCACGACGGCCCCGATGTCGCTACGGGCACAGCCGGACTCGGCGAGACACTCCAGGATCTGCGGGGTCAGCACCTCGGCGTGCGCGCGAGCGTCGACGTGCACCCGGGAGGCGACGGTGCGCACCCGCTCCGGGATCGGCCCGGCTCCGGTCTGCTCGAGGTGCACCAGCCCCGCGGTGACGGCGGGGGTCGCGGTGTCGACGGCGAGTACAAGCATGATTCGGTCAACGATACCGGGTGGTACCGCCGCCGAAGGGCCGCGGGTTCACCGCTCCCGGACCCACTCCCAACTGGCCGTTCGCACATCGGATTCCGGCTCCCGGACCAGCCGGACGAGCAGGTGCCGGTCGGTCAGGTGCTCGACCACGCCGCGCCCCCACTCGACCACGACGACCGCGCGGTCCAGGTCCGCGTCCAGGTCGAGCGCGTCGAGTTCGTCCAGGTCACCGGCGAGCCGGTAGGCGTCGACGTGCACCAGCCCGACGCCGCGGCCGCCCGCCCGGTGCGCCCGCGCGATCACGAAGGTCGGCGAGCTCACCCGGCCGAGCACGTCGAGCCCGGCCGCGATGCCGCGGGTGAGCGCGGTCTTGCCCGCGCCGAGCGGGCCGTCCAGCACCACCAGGTCGCCGGCGCGCAGCCCGGCGGCGAGTTCCCGGCCGAGCGCCTCGGTGTCCTCGACCGTCGGCAGCAGCCTGGTGGCCGGATCAGCCACCGGAGGCCCTTCGCGTCCCCGCGCTGGGCACCGCCCTGGCGAAGAGCCGGTCCAGCGCCGCGTTGACGGCGTCCGGGAACTGCAGGTGCGGCATGTGCGCGCCGCCGTCCAGCCGGACCAGCTCGGCTTCGGGGATCTCGCGGGCCAGCAGCTCGGAGTTCTTGACCGGGATCACCCGGTCGTAGCCGGCGCCGATCACCAGCGCGGGCACCCCGGCCAGCGCGGGCAGCGCCGCCGATTCGTCGTGCACCTCGATGGCCTGCAGGAACTTCACGATGGTCGCGACCGGGGTGCGGTCGATCATCAAGGTGGTGAAGCGCGAGACCGTGGGGCTCACCGGGCCGTGGAACGAACTCACGTGCAGCAGCGGGGTGATCACGTGCCGCGCGGTGGCCCGTCCGGCCTGCACCAGCGCGGGCGCGAACCGGACCGCGAGCCGGAAACCGTCCAGCGCGGGGTTCGGCAGCAGCTGGCCGATACCGCCCGTGGTCATCCCCGCGGCGGTGGTGCAGATGAGGGCGACGCCCGCGACCCGCTGCCGGAAGAGCCCCTGGTGTGCGGCCGCGGCGGCCAGCACCGCCATGCCGCCGAGCGAGTGCCCGACCAGCACCACCGGGCCGTGCGGAGCGCGCGCCTCGACCACGGCGGCCAGATCGTCGGCGAGCTGGGCCACGGTGCAGTTCGCCGCCTCCGGGACCCCGGACTCGCCGTGGCCGCGCTGGTCGTAGAAGACCAGCCGGGCCCGGTCGCCCCAGAGCACGGGGAGATCGCGCCGCTGGAAATGGTAGGAGGTCATGTCGTTGCAGAAGCCGTGAACGAAGACGACGGTGACCGCGGCGTCCGCCTGGCCGTGTTCGCGGACCGCGAGCGGGACGCCGTCGGTGGCGTGCACCACGGCGGCGCGGTCGCGGCCGAGCAGGCCGAAGTCCTCGTCCCGGTACTCGTCGGCGCGCGCGGGCCAGAGCACCCGGGAACCCATGCGCCGCAGCACGTGCGCGACGGCGAGCGCGCTCACGGCGACCGCGGTCGCCGCGCCACCCTGCACGATCCGCTTCATCGGTCCTCCTGTGTGAAAGTCCGCCGCACTCGGCCGCGCGGGGAGCACACCACCTCATAGTGGATGGTCCCGAGCAGATCCGCCCACTCCTGGGCGCCCGGCACGCCGGAGCCCGCGCCGAAGAGCACGGCTTCGTCGCCGGGGCCGACCCCGGCGGAGTTCGCGCCCAGATCGACCACGAGCTGATCCATGCACACCCGGCCGACGCCGGGATGCCGTGCCCCGCCGACGAAGACGTCGAAACGGCCGCCGAGGGTACGGAACACACCATCGGCGTACCCGGCGGGGATCAGCGCAACCGTGGTGTCCCGGGGAGCGATCCATTCGTGGCCGTAGGAGACACCCTCGCCCGCCGCGACCTCCTTCACCAGCGCCACCCTGGCCCGGAAGGTCATCGCCGGCCGCAGTCCGAAATCGCCGACCTGCGGGACCGGGTTCAGCCCGTACACCGCGATGCCGGGCCGCACCATGTCGAAGGCGAGATCCGGCCTGGTCAGCGCGGCCGCGGAGTTGGCGAGGTGCAGCACATCGGGCTCCAGGCCGTGCTCCTTCGCCAGCGCGACCGCCTCGACGAAGCGGGCGCGCTGCACGTCGAGGAAGGGGTGGCCGGGCTCGTCGGAGTGCGCGAGGTGCGAGAAGATGCCGCGCAGCCGCACCACCCCCTCGTCGGCGAGGGCGCGCAGCGCGGTCAGCACCGCGGGGTAGCCGGCCGCGGCGATGCCGTTGCGGTTCAGCCCGGTGTCCACCTTGAGGCTCAGCACCGCGGGGCAGCCGGTGGCGCGGGCGGCCGCGGCCACCGCCTCCAGGTGCGCGAGCGAGGAGATGCCGATCTCCACGTCGGCACGGACGGCGGCGGCGAAGTCGGCCGCGGCGTCGTTCAGCCAGCACAGCACCGGCGCGGTGATCCCGGCCTCGCGCAGCGCCACCGCCTCGGCCACCGTCGTGACCCCGAGCTCGCGGGCTCCGGCCGCCAGCGCGGCGCGGCCGACCTCGACCGCGCCGTGGTTGTAGCCGTCCGCCTTGACCACGACCATCAGCGCCGCGGTGCCCGCGTGCTCCCGCAGGATCCGCACATTGTGCGCGATGGCGCCCAGGTCGACAACGGTCTCCACTTGCGCATGCACGGTCCCCGATCCTGCCACTGTGATCGGGGGCACCGGCGCTCGCGGCTGTTCCGGCGTGCCTCCGGTCACCGGGTCGTGGGGGCGGTGGCGCGGAGCGTCGCGATGGCGGGGCGGAGGTGTTCGAGGAGCGGGGTCGCCGAAATGGGTGCGGCCGCAGGGGATGTCGCGGGGACGGGGAGCGTCGGGGCCGACGGGGCTGCCGTGGCGGTGGCGGCGAGGTTGGCGGCGAGGGAGTGGGCGCGGGCGGCGGCCGCGGCGGCCCAGGTGGGGTCGTGGCCCGCGGCGAGGAGGGCGCCGATGACGCCCGCCAGGATGTCGCCCGCGCCCGCGGTGGCGGCCCAGGAGCCGCCCGCCTCGTTGACGAGGACGGTGCCGTCGGGGGCGGCGACGATCGTCGCGCGGCCCTTGAGCAGAACGGTGACGTTCCAGGAGCGGGCCAGGTCGCGGGCGGCGGCGACCCGGTCGGCGCCGACGGGGTCGCCGGTGAGCCGGGCGAACTCGCCCGCGTGCGGGGTGAGCACGGTCGGGGCGGCGCGACCGCGCAGCGGTGCGTGGTCGGCGGCCAGGATGGTGAGGGCGTCGGCGTCGACGACAACGGGGAGGTCGGTGCCGAGCACCGTGCGCAGCCGTTCGGCGGCGGCCGCGTCGGTGCCCGCACCGGGGCCGATCACCCAGGACTGCACCCGGCCCGCGCTCGCGGGGTCCTCGGTGGCGACGACCTCGGGGAAGCGGGCGAGCACCGCATCGGCGCCGGTGCCTGCGTAGCGCACCAGGCCGGAGGTCGCGGCCACCGCGCCACCGACGCAGAGCACCGCCGCGCCAGGGAAGCGGGCACTACCGGCCACGACGCCGGTCGCCCCCTGGCTGTACTTGTCGTCGTGCGCGCCCGGCACCGGCCAGCGCGACCCGATCTCCGCCGGCTCCAGTGCGGCGAATTCCGGTTCGGGCAGGCGCAGTCCGATCTCGATCAGTTCGATCCGTCCGCAGCGCGGCCCGGCCAGCGCGTGCACCGGCTTCCGCGCGCCGAAGGCGACGGTCACCGCGGCGCGCACGGCCGGGCCGTCGGCCGCTCCGGTCTCCGGGTCGACACCGCTCGGCAGGTCGACGGCGATGATCGGTGCGCGGACGGCGGCGACGAGCGCCGCCGCGACCGGGCGCAGGGAGCCGCGCCCGGAGATGCCGACGATGCCGTCGAGCACCAGGTCGGCGTCGAGCGCCGCGATCGACGCCGGGTGCGGTGGCACCGCGCAACTGGCGTTCAGCACCCGGCCACCCACCCGGCGCAGCGCGGCGAGCCCGGCGGCGTGCGCCCGCTTCGGCTGCAGCAGCAGCGCGGTGACCGCGACACCGCGGCGGCGCAGCGCGGCGCCCGCCCACAGCGCGTCGCCGCCGTTGTCACCCGACCCCACCAGCAGCGTCACCCGGCGCCCGGCCACCCCGCCGGTGCGCTCCGCGAGCTCGCGCGCCACCACGGTGGCGAGCCCGTGCGCCGCGCGCCGCATCGGCACCCCGTCCGCGACCCGGGTGAAGAGCTCGGCCTCGGCCGCCCGCACCTGATCCGCGCTGTAGTACCCCCGACGGGAGAACGCCATGACCCCTCCTGCGCTGCCTCGACTACCCGTGCCCGGTCTTGCGCGAGCATCGCACAGTGCCCCGCGCGCCGGATGCGGGGCGCGGCCGGCGAGCCCGCCCCCGGTCGCCGACTACGCTTGGCGATCATGCCCACTTCCCGCCGCATCGCCATCGCCATCGCCATCGCCATCGCCGTCGCCGCGTGCACGGCGGCCTGCGGCACCGACGATTCCGGCACGGCCGCCCCGGCGAGCACCACCTCCGCCGCGGCGGGCGTGCCGACCTCACAGCAGGCCACCGAGCCGAGCACGATCACCGTGCGGGTGGACGAGATGGCCTTCTCCCCCGCCGAGCTCGAGGTCCGGGTCGGCGATACCGTCACCTGGGAATTCGCCGACAGCGCGGCGCACTCGGTGCAGGGCATCGGCGACCGGGCGATGGGCATCAACAGCCCGATCCTGAACGAGGGCTCCTGGAGCTACACCTTCATCGCACCGGGCAACTACCGCTACCTGTGCTCGCTGCACCCGGAGATGCGCGGCGCCGTCGTCGTGCAGTAGGGGGCGGGCGATGGCCCGCCCCGCTCACTCGACCGTCACCGATTTGGCCAGGTTCCGCGGCTTGTCCACGTCGTACCCGCGGGCCTGCGCCACCTCGGCGGCGAAGATCTGCAGCGGCACGGTGGAGAGCAGCGGCTGGAACAGCGTCGGCGCAGTCGGGATCTCGATGAGGTCGTCGGCGAACGGCCGCACCGTGTCGTCGCCCTCCTCCGCGATCACGATGGTCCGCGCACCGCGGGCCTGGATCTCCCGAATATTGCTGAGCAGCTTGGAGTGCAGCACCGCGCGCCCCTTCGGCGACGGCATGACCACGATGACCGGCAGCCCCTGCTCGATCAGCGCGATCGGGCCGTGCTTGAGCTCACCGGCGGCGAACCCCTCCGCGTGCATGTACGCGAGCTCCTTGAGCTTGAGCGCGCCCTCCAGCGCCACCGGGTACCCGACGTGCCTGCCGAGAAAGAGCACCGTCGGCACCTGCGCCAGCTCGCGCGCGATGGCCCGCACCTGCGGCGCCGTCTCCAGGACCCGGGAGACCAGCTTCGGCATCGCCTCCAGCTCGGCGAACTCGCGCGCCACCTCGTCGGGGTACTTGGTGCCGCGCGCCTGCGCGATCGCCAGCCCCACCAGGTAGTTCGCCGTCACCTGCGCGAGGAACGCCTTGGTGGAGGCGACGCCGATCTCCGGCCCCGCCCTGGTGTAGAGCACCGCGTCGGACTCGCGCGGGATCTGCGCGCCGTTGGTGTTGCAGATCGCGAGCACCCGCGCCTTCTGCTCCTTGGCGTGCCGCACCGCCTCCAGCGTGTCCGCGGTCTCACCGGACTGCGAGATGGCGACGACCAGGGTGGAGCGGTCGAGCACCGGGTCGCGGTAGCGGAACTCGCTGGCCAGCTCGACCTCGACCGGCAGCCGGGTCCAGTGCTCGATGGCGTACTTGGCCAGCAGCCCGGAGTGGTAGGCGCTGCCGCAGGCCACCACGAAGACCTTGTCGAAGTCGCGCAGCTCCTGGTCGGCCAGGCGCTGCTCGTCCAGCACGATCCGGCCGCCGGACTCGTCCTGGGTGAAGTGCCCGATGAGCGTGTCGGCCACCGCGACCGGCTGCTCCTCGATCTCCTTGAGCATGAAGTAGTCGTGGCCACCCTTCTCCGCGGCGGCCAGATCCCAGTCGATGGTGAAGGGGCGGGTGCGGTGGCCCGCGTCGACGCCGTCGAAGTCGGTGACCCGGTAGCTGTCGGCGGTGATCACGACGGCCTGGTCCTGGCCGAGCTCGACCGCTTCCCTGGTGTGCTCGATGAACGCGGTGACATCCGAGGCGAGGAACATCTCGCCCTTGCCGACGCCGACCACCAGCGGGGTCGAGCGGCGCGCCGCGATGATCGTGCCCGGGTGGTCGGCGTGCGTGAAGACCAGCGTGAAGGCGCCCTCCAGGCGCCGGACCACGGCCAGCGCGCTCGCCACGAAGTCGCCCGCGGTGGGGCCATCGGCGTAGGCCGCGGCCACCAGGTGCACCGCGACCTCGGTGTCGGTGTCGCTGCTCAGCTCGGTACCGGAGTCCTCCAGCTCGCGGCGGAGCGGCGCGAAGTTCTCGATGATGCCGTTGTGCACCACCGCGACCGTTCCGGTGCCGTCCCGGTGCGGGTGCGCGTTGCGATCGGTGGGCGCGCCGTGCGTCGCCCAGCGGGTGTGCCCCATGCCGGTCGTGCCCGCGAACCGGCTCGCACCGGCCTCGGCCAGCTCGGCCTCCAGATTGGCGAGCCTGCCCGCCTTGCGCTCCACCGAAATCGCGCCCGCGCCGTCCAGAATCGCGACGCCCGCCGAGTCGTACCCGCGATATTCCATGCGGCGCAACGCGTCGACGACGACGCCGAGCGCATCCCGGTACCCGACGTACCCCACGATTCCGCACATGGCTCCCCACAGTACTTATCGGCTACCGTTCACGTCGTGTCGGCGTCTGTGAAATCACTCGTGACCACCCTGACCAGCCGCGGCCCGCACCGGGTGCTCCGCGGGAACCTCGCGGTGGCCGGGCTGCCCGGCGTCGTCTTCACCCCCGAGAGCGGCACCAACCTGCCCGCCGTCGCCTTCGGGCACGCCTGGCTGACCAAGGTGGGGAACTACCGCGAGCTGCTGCAGCACCTCGCCTCCTGGGGCATCGTCGCCGCCGCGCCGGACACCGAGCGCGGCCCGATCCCCTCGCACCTCGGGCTCGCCACCGACCTGCTGACCACGCTGGACATCTGCACCGGCGTCCGGCTCGGCAACGGCTCGATCAGCGTGCACCCGGAAAAGCTGGCACTCGCCGGGCACGGCATGGGCGCGGGCGCCGCCGCCATCGCCGCCGCGCAGCGCCGGGTGGCCGCGTACGTCGCGCTCTTCCCCGCCCCCACCGCGCCCGCCGCCGAGGAGCTCGCGCCGGACCTGGACATCCCCGCCTTCGTGCTCGGCGGCGAGGTGGACGCCAAGTCGGTGAGCTCCGACACGCTGCCGCTGGCCAGGGCGTGGGGCGGGCCGCTGGTGCTACGCACCCTGGAGGGCGCCTCGCACAACGGCCTCATCGAGGGGCGGCGCTCGCTCGCCGCCTTCGGCATCGGCAAGTTCGAGGCGAAGAACGCGCGGGCGACCCGAGCGTTGCTCACCGGGTACCTGCTGCACAGCCTGCTCGGCGACAAGACCTACGCCGCGTTCGCGGACCCCGAGGCGGAGATTCCGCGGACCATCGCCGTCGACCCGCACGCGCCGGTCGAGCCGGACGCGGGCAGGGGGAAGATCGGGCTGCGTCAGATCAGCCAGCTGGTGCGCCGGTAGTACTCGCCCTCCTCGTCGTCCTGGTCGCTCGGCCGGGCGACGCTCTGCGCCCTGCGCGCGGCGATGGAGCGCGCGATCGCATCGCGGCGCTCCTGCAGTTCCTCCCGGCGGCGCTGCTCCTCGTTCGGCTCGATCACCGGCAGGGGTGCGGTGCCCGCCTCGGCATCGTCCGGGCCGGGGGCGCGCCAGAGCGGGCGGGTGTTCTCGTCCGGGTCCGGAGCGGCATGCCTGCCCCCGGTCGCCGGCGCGGCCATCGGCGCAAGGCTCGGATCCGGCTCGCCGCGCGTCCGAGCGGTAGCGGCCGCGGTGCCTGCGGAAGCGGGGCTCGGGTCCTCGGGTGTCAGCCACCCCCGGTCGCTGCGCGAGCTCACAGCTCCCTGTGGCGCAGGGCCCGAGTCCGAGTGCTCGGGTATCGGCCACCCGGGTTCGCCTGGCGTGAGCGCCATGTCCGGCCGGCCCTCCTGCTGCGCTGGTCCGGGCTCCTGCCGGGGGTCGGCGGGTGGGCGCTGGCGCTGGATGGCCTCGATGGCGCGGGCGGAGCGGGTCGCGAGGTCGGTGGCGATGGCGGCGGTTCGGGCGTTGGCGGTGGTCAGTTCGTCGATGACGGCGGCGGAGCGGCGGGTGGATTCGGCGGCTATGCGGTCGAGGTCGGCTTCGAGGGTCACGGGGATTCACCTTCCTTCGCCGGTGCGCCCGGTTCGTCTCGGGTCGGGTCGTCGGGGGTGGGGTCGGCGGATGCGTCGACGCGGCGGTCGATGGGACCGGCGCAGCGCAGGGCCGGGCGGTGGCCTGCGCCGCCGCGCAGGGAGGCGGACCAGCGGTGGGTGCCGGTCGGGCGGCGGTTCACAGGGGGCCTGCTTCAGAGAGTCTGGCACCGCTGTCCGGGGCCGGGGCCGGTGGTTCGGCCGGTGTGCTGTCCGGGAATTCCCGGGGGCGGTGTTCGCCGTCCTCCTCCCGGCGCGGGGTGGCCGGTATCCCGGTGCCGGGGTTGTTCGACGGGGCCGGATCGGCGGGAGCGGGATTCGTCGGCGCGACCCCGCCCGGTGCCGGAGCCGCCGTACCGGGATCACCCGGAGCCGGGGTCGGCGGGCCCAGGTCACCTGGAGCGGAGGCATCGGGCGCCGGATTCGCCGGAGCGGGGGGTGCCGGAGCGGCGTCGGCTGGTCGTTGCGGCGCCGGGCCGCTCGCGTCCGGAGCCGGGGCGCCGGTGGCGTCGTCCGGCGCGGGCCCGGGCCGCGGATCGTCGCCGGGGGCCGCCTCACCCGCGGGCTCGATCTTCTCGCCGGTCTCCGGGTCGACCTGGACCAGCACGGGGTGGCCGTTCTCGTCGGTCTCCAGCCGGTATTCGGCACTCGATCCGCCCGGTTCGGTGAGGGTGAGCGAGAGCTGCCCGTCGGCGCCGAGCGCCACCTCCGCCTGCTGCTCGCCGAGCGGGAAGCCGGCGAGCACCCGGTCGTCGGGCCGGCCGTCGCCATCCGCGTCGACCGGCTCGAATGCCTGCTGGACACGTTCCAGGGCGTCGTCGATGCCCGCGGTGACCGAGTCGGTCAGGGCGCTGAGGCCGGTGCCGAGGGATTGCGCCACGCTCTGCGCGATGGGTGTCAGGGTCTGCGCCGCCGAGTTCAGCGTGCTGAGCCCCTCCAGAGCCGTGGTGAGGGGTGATGTGGTCGAGGGCGTGCTCGTCGTCGGCGACGGTGACGGTGACGTGGTCGGCGTACTCGTCGTCGGCGACTCCGTAGTCGGCGAAGTCGTCGTGGACGGCGTCGAGGTCGTCGTGGGCGAGGTCGTCGTGGGCGAGGTCGTCGTGGGCGAAGCTGTGGGCGGCGTCGTGGTCGCTGCCGGCGACGTCGCAGAAGGCGCTGTGGCAGAAGGCGATACCTCGGACGGCGTGGTACCCGACGGCGTCGGCGCGACGGGCGTGGTCGACGCGGGCGTGGTGCCGATCGGCTCGGTACTCACCGGCGCCGTGCCCGAGGGCAGCTCACCCGGCGTCTCGGACGCCGAATCCCCCGGCCGCGGATACCCCTCCCCCGACAACCCCCCGAACTTCCCCACAACCCCCTCGTACACCCGCCGAACCCCGTCATCGACAACCGTGCAGAGCTCGCCGAACTTCTGAACCTTCCGCTCGTAATCCGGCACGAACAGCTCGTCCAACCAACCCCGGCACCGCTCCGCGATGACATCCTGATACGGCGACCACGGACTCTGCACGGCCCCGCCCCCGTACACGAACTCCTCCCAGACCCCGAGCCGCAGATCCGGGAACAGCGCCTGCGCCCGGCTCGCCGCGGAACCGGCGCTCAGCGTGTGCGTCCACCCGAACCCATCGGCCCCGTCGATGATGAGATCGACATCCTCCGGCGTCTTCCCGTCGATCTTCAGCTCGGTGCCGTGCTCCAGGATCTGCGGCACGATCTCGGCCTTGCCGCGCACCGCCGCACGCAGCGCCTCCGGCAGCCGGTCGAATTCGGCGGAGATCCCCGCGAGCGCGGCGATATCCACCTCGGCGACCGCGAGTTGCCGGTTCAGCAGCGAGATCTCGGCGGTCGCCGCGGCCCCCTGCCAGACCCCGGCGATCGCGCGCGTGCTGTCGCCCTGCGCCTGGTATTGCTCGCGCAGTGCGCCGAGTACCCCGCGCAGTGTGTCGGCGGTGGCGCGAATCCGCTCCTCGGACACCCCGTTCTGCTCGGAGAAGCGGCGGTGCAGGGTGGCGTAGTCGCCGTTCTCCGGCACCGTTTTCGCCCAGCGCTGGTAGCGCGGGCCGAAGTGCTCGAAGTAGAGCAGGCTCTGCGACCCCAGCTCCAGCAGCTGGGCGACGGTGGCCCCGGACGGCACGGTGAAGGTCATGTCACCGCTCGCCGGACTCGGGGCGGTCGGCCGCGCTCTGCCGGTTCACCGCGACCAGAATCGACTCGGCGGCGGCCGCCGTCGCGCCGGACCAGCCGGCGATCCGCTCCCCCAGCGCCGCCAGCCCGGCCCGGACGGCCGCCCCCTCCGCCGGATAGTTCGCGCCGACCTCCCCCGGCCCGACGGGATGGTCGGAGACGGCCTGCACGAGGCTCCCCACCGCACTCGCCGACCCCTGCAGTTCGTTCGCCAGACGCTTCAGTTCGCCGGTGCTCACCCCGACGATCTCGCTGCTCATCGCTGCGCCCCCTCCGCTCCTGCTCGCCCGATGGATGTGCGGCGGCCCCGCACCCGGCCCGGAACCGCCTTACCCTCCTTCGACGCGGCCGGGGTGCTCGCGGTTCCGCCGGATCGCGGCTCAGCCGAGCCTGCCCCGATCCGTGCGCACCCACTCCGAGGTGCCGTCCGGGTGGTGGTGGAATTCCCAGGCGGCGTAGTCGCCGTCCTTCTCCACCACGGTCAGGTGGTCGGCGAGGCCGTCGCGGTCGGCGTCGGTCCAGACCCGGAGGCCGTGCTCGTCGGATTCGGTGATCGAGTCGAGTGCGCCGTCGCCGTCGATGTCCTGGGTGGGGTGCACCAGCCCCACCTCGCCGAGGTCGTGCAGCGGCGAGGCGGCATCCACGTCGGGGAGGTCCATCCCGGGGAACTCGGCCGAATTGACCACGGCTCCTCCTGCAAGGCCGATCGGCGGGTGTGGCCCTCCATCCTGTCACCCGCCGACCCGGAGCGCATGCTCAGTACTTCGGCATCAGCAGCCACAGCGCCGCGTACACCAGGAACTGCGGACCGGGCAGCAGGCAGGACAGCACGAACGCGATGCGCACGACGGTCGGGTTCCAGCCGAAGTAGCGGGCGATGCCGCCGCAGACCCCGGCGACGACCTGGTTGTCGGCGGTGCGGGTGAAGCGGCGGGTCGGTGTGGTGGTCATGGTGATCTCCTCCTCGTGACGACTTCCACTCTCCGCGAGCCGGGTTCGCGCCGCATCGGTCGCGGTACCCATATCGACCCCCATTCCGCCCGGCCCGGTCTCGGGGTCGGACCCGGACACGGCAGACTCGTGGGGGTGAGCACCACCCTGCACGCCCGCGGTCTCGCGGCCGGACACGCCGAACGCACCCTCTTCGAGGATCTCGATCTCACGCTGGCCGACGGCGACGTGATCGGCCTGGTCGGGGTGAACGGGGCGGGCAAGTCGACGCTGCTGCGGCTGCTGGCGGGCGCGCCGGCGGCCGGCATCACGCTGAGCCCGCCGGACGCGACCGTCGGGCACCTCGCCCAGGAGCCGGAGCGGGTGCCCGGCGAGACCGTGCTCGATTTCCTGGCCAGGCGCACCGGGGTTGCCGAGGCGCAGCGCGCGATGGACGCCGCCGCCGAGCGGCTCGCCGACGGTGGCGCCGACGACTACACCCCCGCCCTGGAGCGCTGGCTCGCGCTCGGCGGCGCCGACCTGGAGCAGCGCGCCGCGGAGATCTCCGCCGAACTCGGGCTGGACAGCAACCTGCCGCGGGGCGTCGAGACCCCGATGACGGCGCTCTCCGGCGGCCAGGCCGCCCGCGCCGGGCTGGCCTCGGTGCTGCTCTCCCGCTACGACGTGCTGCTGCTGGACGAGCCGACCAACGACCTCGACCTGGACGGCCTGGCCCGGCTGGAGCGCTTCGTGCTCGGCATCCGGGTGCCGATGATGGTGGTCAGCCACGATCGGGAGTTCCTGGCGCGCACCGTGAACGGCATTCTGGAGCTGGATCTGGCGCAGCAGCAGGTCGACTACTACGACGGCGGCTACGAGTCGTACCTGGCCGAGCGGGCCGTCGCGCGCAGGCACGCGCGCGAGGCGTACGAGGAGTTCGCCGATACGAAGTCCGGGCTGGAGGCGCGCGCGCAGATGCAGCGCAACTGGCTGGAGCACGGGGTGCGCAACGCGCGGCGCAAGGGCAAGCAGGACTCGGACAAGGCCGGGCGCAAGATGCGCGCCGAGTCCACCGAGAAGCAGGCGGCCAAGGCCCGCCAGACGCAGCGCCGGATCGAGCGGCTGGACGTGGTCGAGGAGCCGCGCAAGGAGTGGGAGCTGCGCATGGAGATCGCCGCTGCCCCGCGCAGCGGCTCGGTGGTCGGCACGCTCTCCGCGGCGGTGGTGCGGCGCGGCGGCTTCACCCTCGGCCCGATCAGCACCCAGCTGAACTGGGCCGACCGGGTCGTGCTCACCGGCGAGAACGGCGCGGGCAAGTCCACGCTGCTCGGGCTGCTGCTCGGCCGGATCGAGCCGGACAGCGGCAGCGCGAGCACCGGCTCCGGCGTGCTGGTGGGCGAGGTGGACCAGGCGCGCGGGCTGTTCCGGGCCGACGCCCCCCTGGCCGAGACCTTCGGCGCCGCGGTACCGGAGCTGCCCGAGGCCGAGGTGCGGACCCTGCTCGCCAAATTCGGGCTGCGCGGCCCGCACGTGCTGCGCCCCTGTGCCACGCTCTCCCCCGGCGAGCGGACGCGGGCGGCACTGGCACTGCTCCAGGCCCGCGGGGTGAACCTGCTGGTCCTGGACGAGCCGACCAACCACCTCGACCTGCCAGCCATCGAGCAGCTGGAGCAGGCGGTCGACTCCTTCGACGGCACGCTGCTGCTGGTCACGCACGATCGGCGGATGCTCGATTCGGTGCGCGCCACCCGCCGCTGGCACCTGGCCGGCGGCAGGCTCACGGAGGAGTGACCGTTGATCGCCACGCTCGGCCTCGACACCAGGGTCACGCTGCTGATCACCGGGTTGATCTTTCTGGCGGCGCTGCTGCTCGGGGTCTGGAAGTACCGCGGCATGCGGAGCTCCCCGGACGGCGCCGCGCACCCGTACGTCGACATCGCGCACCGTGCGGCGCTGCTCTACGCCTTCGCCGGGCTGCTGCTCGCGGTCTTCACCGAGCTGAGCGCCTGGCCGACCGCGGTGAACCTCGCCGCCGACCTGGTGGTGCTCGCCTTCTTCGTCGGCGCGATCGCCAGCTATGTGCTGCACGGGTGGCGCCGCGACACCACCAACCAGTACCGCGGCGACATCCCGGTCGCGCTGAAGCTCGCGACCGTGCTGCTGATCGTCGCGGAGGTCGGCGGCTTCCTCGTGCTCTTCACCGGCTTCCTGCGCGCCTGGCAGCTCGGCTAGAACGAGCCGACCAGGCGGGCCAGATCGTCGGCGAGCTGACGCGCCCTGGCCGGGTCGGTGGCCTCGACCATCACCCGGACCAGCTCCTCGGTTCCGCTGGGGCGCAGCAGCACCCGGCCGCTGTCGCCGAGCGAGCGCTCCGCCTCGGCCACCGCCTCGCGCACCGCGGGCGCCGCGGCCACCAGCGACTTGTCGCTCACCGGGACGTTCACCAGCACCTGCGGCACCGTGCTGAGCACGCTCGCCAGCTCGGCCATGCTCCGCCCGGTCGCGGCCATCCGCGCCATCAGGTGCAGCCCGGTGAGCACGCCGTCGCCGGTGGTGCCGTGCGCGGGCAGGATGACGTGGCCGGACTGCTCGCCGCCGAGGCTGAACCCGCCGCGGCGCAGCTCCTCCAGCACGTAGCGGTCGCCGACGCCGGTGGTGCGCAGCGCGATCCCGGCCTCGCGCATGGCGATGTGCAGCCCGAGGTTGCTCATGACCGTCGCCACCAGGGTGTCATCGGCCAGCTCGCCGCGCTCCCGCATGGCGATCGCGAGCACCGCGAGGATGGCGTCACCGTCGACGACGGCGCCGGTGGCGTCGACCGCGAGGCAGCGGTCGGCGTCGCCGTCGAGCGCGAGGCCGAGGTCGGCGCCGTACTCCAGCACCGCCGCCTGCACCGGGCCGAGGTGGGTGGAGCCGCAGCCGTCGTTGATGTTCAGCCCGTCCGGCTCGGCGTTGATCGCGATCACGGTCGCGCCCGCCGCCCGGTAGACCGCGGGGGCCACCTCGGAGGCGGCGCCGTTGGCGCAGTCCACCACGACGGTGAGCCCGGCGAGGTCCTCGCCGGTGGTGGCGACCAGGTGCTCGACGTAGCGCTCGTGCGTCCCGGCCAGCGAGTACTTCGCCGGCACGTCCGGCCCGGCGGCTGCGGAGGCGCTGCGCACCCGGCCGAGGCCGGCGCCGGTCGGCCGCTGCGGAGTGTCCGCCCTGATCAGGGCCTCGATCCGGTCCTCGATCGCGTCGTCGAGCTTGTGCCCGCCCGCCGCGAAGATCTTGATGCCGTTGTCCGGCATGGGGTTGTGCGAGGCCGAGATCATCACGCCGAGGCAGGCGTCGTAGAGCCCGGTCAGGTAGGCGACGGCAGGCGTCGGCAGCACGCCGACCGAGAGCACGTCGACCCCGGCCGCGGTGAGCCCGGCGGTGACCGCCGCCTCCAGCATCTCGCCGCTCGCCCTCGGGTCGCGGCCGATCACCGCGAGCGGGCGGGCCTTGCCCCTGCCGAGCACCTCGGCGGCCGCCCCGGCCACCCGGAGTGCGAGTTCCGGGCCGAGCGAGCCGTTGGCGAGCCCGCGAATGCCGTCGGTGCCGAACAAACGTCCCATTTATACGTCCTCGAGAAAGTTCCGCGTACACCACGAGAGCAGGCCACCGGCGGCGCCGGTGGCCTGCTCTCGGACGATCGAGTAGATCAGCGCTTCGAGTACTGAGGCGCCTTGCGGGCCTTCTTCAGGCCGTACTTCTTGCGCTCGGTGGCGCGCGGGTCACGGGTAAGGAAGCCGGCCCGCTTGAGCGCGGGGCGGTCGTCCGGGGTGACCTCGATCAGGGCCCTGGCGATGGCGAGGCGCAGCGCGCCCGCCTGGCCGGAGGGGCCGCCGCCGACGAGCCGGGCGAAGATGTCGAACGACTCGGTGCGCTCGACGGTGACCAGCGGGGACTTCACCAGCTGCTGGTGCACCTTGTTCGGGAAGTAGTCCTCGATGGTGCGGCCGTTCAGCACGAAGTTGCCGGAGCCGGGCACCAGGCGGACGCGGACGACGGCCTCCTTGCGGCGGCCGACGGTCTGCACCGGGCGGTCGATCAGCACCGGGGCGTAGTCCTCGTCGGACTCGGCCTCGTAGCCGTAGTCCTCGGTCACGACCTCGGCGTTCGGATCCTCCGAGGTGTACTCGGTGAGCTCGACCTCGACCTCGTCGGGGTTCAGCGCGTCGTTTTCGGGAGCGGTCACTGGGCCACCTGCTTGATCTCGAACGGGACGGGCTGCTGCGCGGCGTGCGGATGGGTCGGGCCCGCGTACACCTTGAGCTTGCCCGCGATCGCGTTGCCCAGCTTGTTCTTGGGGATCATCCCCTTGATCGCCTTCTCCACGACCCGGTCGGGGCGGGTCTCCATGACCTGACCGACAGAGCGCGACTTGAGGCCGCCCGGGTGGCCGGAGTGGTGGTGGATCAGCTTGTCCTGCCGCTTGTTCCCGCTGAGCGAGATCTTGTCGGCATTGATGATGATGACGAAGTCGCCACCATCGACGTTCGGCGCGTAGGTCGGCTTGTTCTTGCCCCGAAGCAGCGTCGCTGCCTGCACGGCAAGGCGTCCGAGCACTACGTCCGTGGCGTCGATGACGTACCACGTGCGGGTAACGTCACCCGCCTTCGGGCTGTACGTAGGCACAGTGCATCCCTGTCTGTCGTCGGTGTTGCCGGCCCAGCGCGTGGTCGAGGGTTTCCGGCGGCCGGTGGAGACCCGGGCCTCGAGCGCATCCGGGAGAACCCGGATGTCCACACGCCAATCGGCCACGATACCAGCCGCCGGTTCGGCGACCGAATCGGCTCAGATGGCGATCGGCGGGCCCGGGTCGCGGGCCCCGGGCGGGCCGGGGATGAGGTAGCGCAGGGTGTCCACGCCGGGCACGGCGCAGTCCGGCTCCCCGGCCGCGGTGTCGCGGCCGGTCCGGAACCACAGCTCGGCGCGGGCCGAGGCGATGCCCTCGCGGTGCCCGTCGGCGATCCGCGGGGTCACGGCGCAGGAGACCGGCTCCCCGAACCCGGCGGGCAGCACCGGGGCTCCCGGTGCCCGCACGGCGGCCGAGCCGCCGGTGCCCGACCCCGCGAACCCGGCCCCTGGCAGCGCCGGTTCACCCGCCGCGGCCGGGGCCGCGAGCGCTGGAACCGGCTCGGCCGCGGTGACCTGCCCGTCGCCGGGCAGCGCCACCACCGCGAGCGCCATCGCCCCCGCGACGGCGGGGGCACCGAAGAAGTTGTCCCGCATCCGGTTCCACAGCCCGCCCTTGCCGGAGCCGGCAGGCGGCTCGGGCTCGTCCCGCTGCACCGAGCTGCTCCAGGCCGCGGCCTCCGGCTGCTCCACCCCGGCGCCCTGCTCGCCGGCGGACCGTTCGGCGTGCCTGCCGCCCTGCTCCGGCTCGCCCGCGTCGCCCTCGGCGACCAGCAGGTGCGCGGCGCCGAGGACGAGCGCGTGGATCGGGTGGTCGGCGACCCGGAAGCGCTGCCCGAGGTGGTTGCGGAAGGCGAAGCGCAGCGGCTCGTTGTCGTAGACATTGCCCGCGAGCAGGATGGTCGAGGTGTCCGCGCCGATCGAGCGGGCCGCGGCCATCACCTCGATCACCACGTCGTCGGCGGCGCGCGCCTCGCGCAGCGCGGCCGGGTCGAAGTGCACGTCCACCGATTCGGTCGGCTGCTCGTCGTCACCGTGCACCGCGACGACGAGCACGGTCCGGCCGTCGCAGTAGACGCCGGTGGCGCCGATCCCGTTCGGGTCCCGCTCGTCCGGCGGGCTCACCAGGTTCAGCGCGCGCACGTAGCCGGAGAGCGCGACGCTCTCCGGCAGCGGCTCCACCTCGACGTCGAGCTGCTCGACCAGTTCGGCGTAGAGCTCGACCTTCTCCTCCGGCCAGTCGTCCGGGTACGGCATGGCGACCACGTCCGGTTTGCCGCGCAGGTAGCTGCCGATCGAGGCGAGCGGGTTGTAGAGCCGCGCCCGGAACACCATCTCGGCCGGCCAGGTGGCGCCGGCCACCACGATCTGCGGGTGGCCGAGGATGTCGCGTACGTCGGCGATGGCCATGCCCAGATCCGGGCGCAGCCGGTCGACGCCCGCGGTGTGCAGCCTGCCCGACGAGTCCGCCAGCAGGTAGGCGGGCGTCGAGTACGTACCCTCCACTTTCACCGGGCGGATCGGTGTCTCCCCGCCGCCAGCGGCGACGGACACCACATCCCAGCCGAGATGTACCGCCCCAACTCGCACCGTCACAGGCATAAGTGTGCCTGGTGCCCGCAAGCCCCGCTCGGCGCCGTCATGCCGACGACTTCTTCAACCGCAGCCTGCGCTGGGTGACCAGCGCGAGCACCAGCGTGAGCAGCAGCACCATGCCGATGTTCAGCGCCCAGATGCCGGGTTCGTGGTTCCACAGCCCGTCCGGCTGGGCGCTGAGGAAGATCGAGCGGATGTCGACCGTCGACGCGCCCGCCGCGTACCCCCAGCGGGACGGGAAGAGCCAGGAGACCTGCTCCAGCACCACCCGGTCGGTCACCGGGATGAGCCCGCCCGCCATCACCAGCTGGGCCATGACCGCGACCACCAGCATCGGCATGACCTGCTCGCTGGACTTGGCGAAGCTCGACATCAGCAGCCCGAACACCACGCAGCAGACCGCGGTCACCGCGATGTCGATGTACAGCTCGGCGCTGCCCGAGGCGAGCACCGCCCCCTCGCCCGGCGCCTTCTTGCCCGCCAGCGTGATGCCGACCAGCACCGCCGACTGCAGGAAGGCGGTGATGCTGAAGACCGCGATCTTGGCCCACAGGTACGAGCCGGGCAGCAGCCCGACCGCACGCTCGCGCTGGAAGATGGTGCGTTCGCCGACCAGGTCGCGAATGGTGAGCGTCGACCCCATGAAGCAGGCGCCGAGGATCAGCACCACCAGCAGCTGCTGCGCCTCGGCACCGCCGGACGGGATCAGCGAGCCGTCCGGCGCCTGGGTGAGCCCGCCCCTGGTGAAGCCGTTCTTGCCGGGCACGACCAGGGAGAGCCCGCCGAGGATGAACGGGAGCACCACCAGGAAGGTCAGGTAGCCGCGGTCGGCGAAGATCAGCCGGAGCTGCCGCCGCGCCACGGTGGAGAACTGCTTGACGCTGCTCGACTTGGGCGGGCTGCCCGCCGAGCCGTAGGGCGGCGGCGGTGGCGGTGGCGGCACGAACGCCTGCCGCGAGCGGTAGGCGGCGAAGGCCTGGTCCGGATCGGCGGCGACCTTGCCGAAGATCTCGGCCCAGTCGCTGGTGCCGAGCGCGGCCCCGACCCCGGCCGGGTGCCCGCAGAAGGCGGTCTTGCCGCCCGGCGCGAGCAGCAGCACCTGGTCGCACATGTCGAGGCAGGCCACCGAGTGGGTGACGACGATCACCACGCGGCCCGCGTCGGCGAGTTCGCGCAGCATGGTCATGACCTGGCGGTCGAGCGCCGGGTCGAGCCCGGAGGTCGGCTCGTCCAGGATCAGCAGCGAGGGGCCGGTGAGCAGCTCCAGCGCCACCGAGGCGCGCTTGCGCTGGCCGCCGGAGAGCCGGTCGACCCTGGTGTCGGCGTGCTCGGTCAGCCAGAGCGCGCCGAGCACGCCGTCGATCACCTGCTGCCGGTCGGCCTTGGTGGTGTCGGACGGCAGCCGGAGCTCGGCGGCGTAGCCGAGCGCCTGCCGCACGGTGAGCTGCCGGTGCAGCACGTCGTCCTGCGGCACCATGCCGATCCGGGAGCGCAGCGCCTCGTACTCCGCGTGCAGGTTGCGGCCCTCGAAGGTGACAACGCCGCCGGAGGGCCTGGTACTGCCCGCGATCAGCTTGGAGAGCGTGGACTTGCCCGCACCGGACGGCCCGATCAGCGCGGTCAGCGTGCCGCTGCCCGCCTGCAGGTTCACATCGACGAGCAGCTGCTTGTTGTTCTCCACCGTGAAGCCGACGCCGTGCACGTGCAGCCCCTGCTCGGCCACCGGCTTCTGCCGGTGCACCAGCGCGCCCTGCTGGACCTCGAAGTCGATGTTGCCGATGGTGACGACGTCGCGCTCGCGCAGCACCGCGCGCTGCTGCCTGCCGCCGTTGACGAAGGTGCCGTTCGAGGAGCCGAGGTCCTCGATGGTCAGCCCCTCGGAGGCGGAGATCAGCCGCGCGTGCCTGCGCGAGGCCAGCGGGTCGTTGACCACGATCTGGTTGTCCGAGGTGCGGCCGATGGTCAGCCCGCCGGGGGGAAGCCGGTCCGCGCGCGCGATCGGCGCGGTGGACGGCCGGGCCCGGACCGGCGGCAGCGAGGAGGAATCCGCCCGCGTCGTCATATTCACGTTGATCTGCGGCTGGGCCGCCGACGGCTGCTGGAACGGCCCCGATTGCGGCGGCTGCTGGAAGGCCCCCGACTGCGGCGGCTGCTGCTGGAACGGGCCCGACTGCGGCCGCTGCTGCGGGGGCTGCTGCTGCGGGAACGGCGGGCGCTGCTGCGGTTGCTGCGGCCACTGCGGCCCGGACTGCGGCCGCGCCACCGGGGTGGCACCGGTCTGCCTGGGCGCACCGGCCGGGATGAGGTGCAGCAGCGGCCCGCTGATCGCGTCGCCGAGCCGGACCTGGGTGGCCCGGTCGATCGGGACCGGCCTGCTCAACCGCCGCGCGTCCACGAAAACACCGTTGGTGCTGCCGTTGTCGGCGAGCACCCAGGAACCGCCCTGCCAGGTCAGCGTCGCGTGTACCCGGGAGACCAGCGGGCTGTCCACGAACAGCGTGACTTCCGGCGCCCGGCCAAGGGTGACCTTGTGGCTCGGTTCGAAAACGCGTTCGGTTCCCTCATGGCGCACGGTGATGGACTGCGCCCCCGGTGAAGACATGCAGCGGATACTATGCCATCACCCGGACAGCGGAAGGGCCCCCGACGCGCCTTTTGTCCCGATCCGGTGACCGACCGCGGGGAACTCAGAACGGCCGACCGAGGGGGGATCCTGCCTTGCCGAATCGTCGAGCGACCACCGCCGCCGTGGCCGCCCTGTGTTTCGTGCTGCTGCTCGCCGGATGCACCCGCATGGTCGACGGCCGGGCCGTCTCCATCTATGACGACCCGTTCAAGGTCGCCGGGCTGCCGACCACCAGCGGGCCGAGCGGGCCCCGCCCCGGCGCCCCCGCCACCGACCTCACCGCCACCGGCAGCGACGGCGGCGAGATCGACCGGCTCGCGCTGAACGCCGTCGACGACATCCAGTCCTACTGGCGGCAGGTCTACCGCACCGAGTTCGACGGCGAGTTCCAGCCGGTCGAGAAGCTGCTCTCCTGGAGCGCGAAGGCGCCGCGCAATTCGGCGCCGGAGTTCTGCGAGGACACCACCTACCGCCTGGTGAACGCCGCCTACTGCCGGCTGGACAACTCCATCGGCTGGGATCGGGAGGTGCTGCTGCCGACCATGTCCGAGACCTTCGGGCAGATGTCGGTGGTCATGGTGCTGGCGCACGAGTACGGCCACGCCATCCAGAACATGGCCAAGATCGTCACCGGCCGGGATCCGGTGATCGTCAAGGAGCAGCAGGCCGACTGCTTCGCCGGCGCCTTCATGCGGCACGTGGCCGAGGGCAAGTCGAAGCACTTCACCATCAACACCTCCGACGGGCTGAACTCGGTGCTCGCCGCCACCGTCGCCATCCGCGACTCCGACCCCGACGATCCGGAGAGCGTGCACGGCTCCGCCTTCGAGCGGGTGACCGCGGTGCAGATCGGCTTCACCGACGGCCCGCGCGCCTGCCGCGGCATCGACGAGGAGGAGATCAACCAGCGCCGCGGCGACCTGCCGACCAGCTTCCAGGGCCAGACCGGTGAATTCGACATCACCAAGGAATCGCTGATCGAGCTGAGCAAGGCGCTGGCCGCGATCCTCCCGCTCGACGACCGGCCGCGCTACAACTACGGCGGCGCGCAGATCGAGTGCAGCGACGGGGCCACCACCGAGCCGGTCTCCTACTGCCCGACCAGCAACCTGATCGCCACCGACATCCCCAAGCTCTCCGAGCGCGGCGCCGTCGGCGACCTGGACGACCCGCTTCCACTCAAGGTGACCGGCGACTACAACGGCTACGTCGTCTTCATCTCCCGCTACGCGCTCGCGGTGCAGCACAGCAACGACCAGGACCTGGTCGGCGCCAAGACCGGGCTGCGCGCGGCCTGCCTCTCCGGCGTGGTCACCGGCAAGCTCGCGGAATCCGGGCGCCCTGCCGACCAGGGCGATATCCGGCTCGCCGCAGGCGACCTGGACGAGGCCGTCTCCGGCCTGCTCACCGACGGTCTCGCCGCCAGCGATGTCGAGGGCAAGACGGTGCCGAGCGGGTTCGCCCGGGTCGACGCCTTCCGAGCCGGAGTACTCGGCGGCGAGAGCACCTGCCTGGCCAGATACAGCTGAATCGTTCGGCCCGGGGGCCCGGGAGACTCAGCCGCCGAAGGGGGGTGGCGCGGCGGGTTCGAAGCGGAGCACTCGGTTGCCGATCATGACCTCGGCGCCCGGGACCAGCAGCATGGGCTGGTGGGGGGCCAGGCGGAGCCAGTCGCGGTAGCCGGGCATGCGGGTGCGGGTTCCGTTGGTGGAGCCCAGGTCGAGGACGGCGACGTCCCAGTTGAGCAGGCGGATCTCGGCGTGTGCGCGGGACATGCCGCCCGAGGTGTCCTCCACCTGGAGCGGCACCATCCCGCGGCTCACCGACTCCGAGTGGTCCGGATCGCGGCCGATCACCGCGTCGGCGGCGAGCAGGTAGGTCAGGCCGTCGTCGAGCAGCAGGAGGCCGAGCGGCGGGCGGATCACCTCGATCAGCGGCTGGGTCTGGTCCACCGGCATGCCGCAGACGGTGCAGAAGGCCGAGCGCGGGTCGGTGGGGTGCGCCCGCGCGCACTTGAACCCCATGACCTTGGCATTGAGCGGGGCGGCCCGCGCGGTCGCCTCCAACCGGCGCTGCAGGTCGGGGTCCGGGGGCGGCGCCGGGTCGGTGCCGTGCTGGGTGGGCGCGCGGTGCGGGTCCGGCGGCAGGGTGGCGGCGGGGCGGGCGGTCGCAGGCAGCGCATCGGTGGCCTCGACCTGGTCGAGCAGCGCGGTGGCGGCGGCCTCGGTCTCGTCCCGCTCGGCGGGGCGCGGCGGCTCGGTCTGCCCCCGGCGCGGGGCGCGTTCGATCCGCGCGGTCGGGATGGGCGGCGGCTCCGCCCTGCGGTGCGCGCCGCTCGGCTCCGGCAGCGGGAGGCTCCCGGCGCGCGCGGCGTCCGACCACAGGATCGCTCCGCCGCCCTGCGCGATCCCCTCGACCAGCCAGCCGATGCCGCGCTCCGCGGGCAGCTCGGGGATCCGGCCGTCCCGGTCGTCGACGAAGAGCGCGACCGCGCGAGCGGGCACCGGCGCCACCCGGTCCACCGTGAACGCGGCATCGCTGCCGCGCAGCTGCTCGGTGCCGTTCGCGCCGGCGAGCACCGCGGTGACCGCGCCGTGCAGGAACACCGCGACCCCGCCGTTCTCGCCCACCGAGAGGATCCCGAAGTCGACCGGCTGCCCCGGGCTGATCTGCTCGGCGTGCTTCATGAGCCAGCGGGTGGCCTCGCGGGCGATCGTCGCGCCGGCCCCGCCCTCCCGCTCGAAGGCCGCCCTGACCAATTCGGCCAGCGACTCCACCGCGGCCGCGGTCGGCGAATCCGGCACCGGCCGGGTCGGGCCGCGATGCCGGACCACGACGACCGCCCCCGCGACCCTGGCGACGGCGTGCTGCCCGGCGACGACCTCGACCTGGCGATCCCTCACCGGGACCGGCCCCGGCGGCGGTGGCCACATTCACAGCACAGGCCGCCGCTGCGGCGTGAACGCTGAGTCGTCGGCACGCGATCAAGCCTATGGCACCGCGGGTTACGGCGTCCCGCTGCCCGCCGCTGCTTCGCCCCGCCACGGGGCGTCCGGTTCCGGTAACTTCATATCCACATCGCCGAGGATCGAGGGGCCTGTGATGGTTCGGATGTCGCGCATCGCGCTCTGCCTTTCCACGATGACCGTCGCGGGGTTGCTCGCCGGTTGCAGCATCCCCGGCGCTCCGGTCGCCGGAGAGCCGGACGTGCGCAAGCTCGAGGTCGGCAAGTACGAGGTGGACCGGCACAGCTACGACGTGAGCCCGGCCGGCCACGGCGCCGTGCTGGAGGGCATCCGGATGGCCGACGCCGTCGTCCCGTCGATCGATATCGACCCCTCGCTCTCGCACGGCCGCACCAGCTCGGTGCTGACCACCGTCGACGACACCATCGGGCTGCTCGCCGACGTCTCGCGCCCGGTGCTGGAGAACCGCAAGTTCCTGACCGGCTACGTCGCCGCCGGCGCCGACCGCGCCGACCCCAAGGGCGAGACCCTCCCGGTCAGCGACGCCACCGCGGTCACCACCGTCGTGCTCCGCTTCCCCGACCAGGGCGCCGCGGCCGCGGCCGCCAAGGAACTGGAGGACGCGGACATCAACGTCGCGCCGGAGAACCAGAAGCTCTCCTCCACCAAGTTCTCCGACGCCTACCTGCACTGGCGCCCCGGCGTCCCGAGCGTCGGCGCCTTCCTCGCGCACGGTGAGTTCGTGATCTCGCTCTACGTGCAGCGGCCGAAGGCCGACAGCGCCGACCTGGTGAGCTGGGTGGACAAGGCGCTGACCGCCGAGGTCCCGGTGCTGGACAGCTTCCGGCCCACCCCCACCGCCGAGTTCGACGACCTGCCGGTCGACCCGGAGGGGATGCTCGCCCGGGTCGTGGTGGAGAGCCGCGCCGACCGCACCCCCGACCCGCAGCGCTTCGCCGTCTACGGCCCCGGCCGCATGCTGCAGGCCGCCGACGACCAGGCCGCCAGGCAGCAGCTGATCCAGGAGACCGGGCTGGACAGCAGCGCCGTCGTCGACAACACCCTGCTGCACCGCCTCCGCGACACCGACGCCGCCCGCACCTTCATGACCGGCCTGATCGACAGCGCGGGCGCCGAGTACGACCCGATCGGCGCCCCGAACGACGTCCCCGGCGCGAAGTGCCTCCGGCTCAATGCCGCGGGCGACAGGGAAACCGAGTACGCCTTCAGCTGCTTCGTCACCTACAAGCGCTACGTCGCCGTGGTCAGCAGCGACCTGGAACCCGACGTCAGGCAGAAGGTCGCCGCGCAGTACGCCTTGCTCGCCAACAGCCTCTAGCCCCCGCTTCACACCCGGCCCCCGGTCCGAGCCGGGTGCTATGTTCTCTCGGGTATTCGCCCCGCGAGTGGAGGACTCGCGGGCACACGCGCCGGTCGCGGAGGGTTGTCCCGGAGCCCCGCGCCCGCGATGGAGGGGACTGATGGTGAACAGACGCCGAGGGCTGTGCGCGGCCCTCCTGGCCGCGGTCGTCGCGGTGACGGCAGGGTGCGGAACGGGTGACTCGGCGGCGCCTGCCCGGCCTGAGGTCGATCTCGCCGCGCTCGACGTCGGGAATCTGCCGACCGAGCCGAAGACCTACACGAAGCCGACCAGCCTGGACATGGCCCGCATCGTGGAGGCCATGAGGCTCGGCGATCACCTCCCGCTGCCGATGGAGATCGATCCCGAGGTCACGCACTCGGCGATGAACGCGCCGGTGCGAATGTTCACCTCCATGGGCGGTACCGCCATCGGCATGCGGCTCTACGCCCCGGCGTCGGCGCTCGATCCGCTCATCCGGGGCTTCGTCACCGGCTTCGTGACCGCGGGCCGGTCGGAGGTCAAGCCGGAGCTGTCGTACGAACTCGACAATCTGGCGCTGCTGTTCGAAAGTGAGCAGGATGCCGCGAGCGCTGCCGACGCCTTCACCGAGGTCGAGCGCTCGGCGCTCGGCCCGGAAACGGAGATCCAGCCGATCGCGGGCTTCCCGGAGGCGCGAGCGCACACCGATCGCTCCCGGCCCGGCTCGATCCACTCCTTCTACGCCGTCGGCAAGTTCCTGCTCTTCACGCACATCGACGACAACGTGATGCGCGAGTTGCAGGCCAACGATGCCGACAAGCTCCGTGCCAGGGTGGCGCGCAGCATCGAGAAGATGAAACCCGCGCTGGAGAGCTACGTCCCCACCCCCGTCGACAAGCTGATGGAGCTCGACGTCGATCCGACGGGCATGCTCGGACGAACACTGAACACGCTCGCCATCGACCAGAACCAGTTCGGCATTCCCGGTGTCTTCGACCGGCACGGCGGGCTGCAGATCGGGATGGACCCGGGCCTCGATGCCGAATCGTTCGAACGCGCGGGCGTCGACGCCGTCGCCTGGGTCGGCAATTTCCTGTATCGCACCCGGGATGCCGCGGCTGCCGAACAGCTGCTGACCGAGCGCGCCGAACCCAGCCGGTTCTTCCGCAGGGCAGCGCCGCCGGCGAACCTGCCCTTCGCGCAGTGTCTGGAGTACATCGGTGCGGCGTCTGCCGTCGGGGTCTACTGCGGGGTGACCTTCGGCAGGTACACCGCGGAGGTGACCGCGCGGCAGTTGCTCGACGCCCAGCAACGGATCGCGGCGCAGTACGCGATCCTCGCGAAGACGAACTGAGAGATCGAGGACGGCTTCGATGAAGGCTTCGATGCGGCACCGATTGCGTCTGATCCCCGCGGTGCTCGGAGTATTGGCGCTGGCCGCCACCGGGTGTGGTACCCGGTCCGGGCAGCCCACCGCCGCCGAGATCGACGTGCGCACCCTCGACGTCGGCAGCTACTCCACCGCTCCGCTGGAGTTTCGCTACGACTACAAGCACACGCTCCTGGACGGCACCCGGCTGGCGGTCATGCGGCTGGCCGACAACATGGTGCTCGGCGCCGAGATCGACGCGACCCTGCACTACCTCCGCGGCAGCGGGCCGATCCTCTCCACCACGGACGCGAAGAAGGTGCTGGCCGACGTCAACGGGGAGGTGGTCGAACGCAATCGGATGTTGTTCGGCTGGGCCCTCACCGTCACCGACAGGGAGCCGGACCGGGAGGATCCCGAGGCGACCAAGGTCACCGTCTCGGTCATGCAGTTCCCGGACGGCGCCACCGCCGAGCGCACCGCGCGCGAGCTCGAGCAGACCGATTTCGCGGTGGCACCGGATCTGAATCAGAACGTGAGCATCCCGAATACACCGGACGCGCACGCGCACTGGCGACCCGGCATCCCCACGCTGGGAGCTACCGTGGCGCAGGGCTCGTATGTGATCAACGTCCTGGCCGAGATCCCGAAACCGTCGCTTCCGCAGCTGACCAATCTGGTGCGCATGGCATTCGACAACCAGCGCAGGCTACTCGCGGCGCTACCGCCGCTCACCAGGGAGGACATCCTGCGCCTGGAGTACGACCCCGATCGCATGTTCAGCCGGACCCTCAACCCCGGCGCCGACGGAGCGCCCTCCCCGTTCACCCAGGCGCGGTACAACTCACGCGGCGCGCTCGCGCACGTCACCGAGCAGTACGACCGCCGGAAGGTCTTCGAGGCGGCGGGCGTGGATCGGCTCGTCACCTCCGGTTCCACCGGCGCGACACTGCTGTTCCGCACCCGGGACCCCGCGGCGGCGCTCGACCTCGCCGGAGCCGTGCTCGGCCAGAAGTACACCGGCACCGCCGACACGCCGGAAGCGGTACCGAACGTCCGGTGCGGGAGCAAGGCCACCGACGCGGGGCCGGGATTGCGCTACCGGTGCATGGTTCCCTACGGACGCTATGTGGCCGCAGTGGAGAGTGACCAGGTCATCGACCTCCATCAGCGTGCGGCGGCCCAGTACGCGATCCTGGCGAACAGCTACTAGCTACCGCGGGTCAGGCCCGCTTCCGTACTGTCTTCCGGGGTGGGACAGCGGGGAAGCAGAACAGGAGATGCCGGACATGCCGATCAACGCGGGCACGGTCGTCGGCGGGTACCGCGTGTTGCGGGTGCTCGGCGCGGGCGGCATGGGCACGGTGTACCTGGCCAAACATCCGACCCTGCCGCGCACCGACGCGCTCAAGGTGCTCAGTGCCGAACTCTCCACCGACCGCGAGTTCCGGGCGCGGTTCGAACGCGAAGCGAACCTGGCCGCCGGTCTCGACCACCCGAACATCGTCTCGGTCTACAACCGGGGTGAAGAGTCCGGACAGCTGTGGATCGCCATGCAGTACGTCGACGGCACCGACGCGGGCGCCGAGCTGGCGCGAGTCGGCCGCGGGCTCGGGTCCAGGCGCGCGCTGCACATTCTCACCGAGGTGGGTAAGGGGCTGGACTACGCGCACCGGCGCGGGTTGCTGCACCGCGACATCAAGCCCGCGAATTTTCTGCTCGCCACCCCGGAGGACGGCGAGGAGCGAGTACTGCTCACCGACTTCGGTGTCGCCAAATCGACGGACGACGCGAACGAGCTCACCCAGACCGGCAGCTTCCTGGCGACCATCGCGTACGCGGCGCCGGAGCAGCTGGCCGGCATGCCGCTGGATCACCGGGCCGACCTGTACAGCCTGGCGTGCTCGTTCTTCAAGCTGCTGACCGGCCGAAATCCGTACCCGGGGAATCAGCCGGCGCTGGTCATGATGGGACACCTGCATCAGCCGCCGCCGCGGGCCACCGAGGTGGATCCCGGCCTGCCGCACGCGATCGACCACGTGTTCGCGCGGGCCATGGCGAAGGAACCTGCACAGCGATTCCTGAATTCGCGCGAGTTCGCGGAGGCGGCGACCGCGGCACTGAGCGGTGGCGGGTACAGCCAGGCGCCGACGGCCTATGCGGTGCCCAGCTACGGATTTCCCACCGATCCTCGCGGAGAGGTGCCGACCGAGGCGGGAATCGCGACCGTACGGGCCACCCGGCCGAACCGGCGGCGCGGAATCGTGATCGGCGTGGCAGCGGCGGTGATCGCGATCGCCGCGGCGGGCGGGGTGTGGGCAATCACATCGAGCAGCGATTCCGAGAGTAAACCGCTGGCCGCGACTACATCTACGACGGCCCCGGCCGTCGTACCCGCGACGATCGAAGAAGCCAGACAACAGAATCCGGCCTTCGCGGGTAAACCGGTCATGCTGATCAGCTTCGAGGGGAGCACCAGCAGCCTGGAATCAGACCTCTCGGCCTATCTGACTCCGAGCCCCCAGGCGGACTTCCTGACCGGTCTCGGCCTGACCTACAACGCCAACTACACCAGGAAGGGCGAGGAGACCTCGCCGAGAGACCTGGACTATATGGCCGAGATCGACATCAGCCGCCTGGTGGATCAGGGGTATCTCATCGTGCTCCGGAGCGATCCCAAGGCCGGCGGCGGCGGATTGGCCGGTCTGCCGACCTGGGTGACGAAATCGAAGGCCACCATCATCGCCGTCGATGATCCCGCGGTGGTGGCGGCCATGAAGGAATGGGGTCCGAATTCGGAGCAGGCCTTGCTCACGAAGCTGATCCCGACGCTGAAATCGCGGATCAAGTAGCCGATTCGGCCCGGCGGTTCGCGGACGGCGCCGAAGCGCAGCCCGCGAACCGAGTTCGGGTCCTAGCCGCCGATCATGCTGGCGTTCCGGCCGTCGGTCGCGATCGCCGCGTCGAGGGCGCTCTGCACCGCGTTGATCAGCTGGTTCATCGCGTCCTGGGTGTCGGTGAACTCATTGTTCCACCGGGTCTGCACCTCCTGGAAGGTGGTCGCCGCACCCGACTCCCAGGCGCCGGCCAGCTTGGTGGAGGCCGACTTGATGTCGTTGTCCTGGCTACCCAGATCCTGCTGCGCCGACTTGAGGTCGGCGATCGTCTGCATGATCTTGGCCTTGTTGTAGTAGATCTCCATGCTTCTCCCCTTGTGGAAAACGGTGTTGAGACTAGACCTTCAGGTTGAAGACGCCGGACGAATCCTGCTCCATCTGGCCGTACCGGCTGTTCGCCTCGTTCAGCTTGATGGTCATCTCGTCGAGCAGCGCGTTGAGCCGACGGCCCTCGTCGCTCCAGCGCGCCGAGGCCGACTCGAACGCGCCGTTCGCCGTGCCGCGCCAGCCGTCGCGCGCGCTGTCCACGACGGTCTGGATCCGACGGAGGGTGGCCCGCATCCCGTTGACGACGGCCTCGACATCAGCCGTGGCCTGCCGGGCGCGGCCCTGATCAATACCAACAATATCGGACATTCCGAATTACCTCTCGCTCGAGTTGGACCTGACCGTCGCCGGGCGAGGTGGTCGATCCCCTACATATGTGTTGGACGCGATACGCGTCTCATCGGTTCCCATGTTCTCCCCCCGGTTCCGACACCGTCAGGGACGAACGGTCAGTGACCGCGCCACTTCTTCGCATGCGGTCCGAACTGTGTCCCACCTCCCCCTGCCGTACTGACACCCGATGCCGGCCTGGACACCGCGGTCGACGATGACGTGCCACCTGACTTCGGAACCGTCCCCCGGAAACTCGTCGTAGGCGAGGCCGGGGCGATCACCGAACACGACGTCTCGTTGCACGGTACCGAATCGGCCCGGTTCGGCGCGAGCGATCTCCGATTGCAGGTCACGTGCGACGTCCTCGGTGGCGGCGTTCGCGGCGAGCACGGACTGGGTGACGGTGATCCTGGCGCGCACCGCGGAATCCGGTGTGAGCACGAGCCGTTCCGGGTCGGCGGCGGCCGCTGGGCGCCACTCCGCGGGGACGGTGACGGTGACCCGGCCCGCCTCGGCCGTGCTGTTCGGGGGCGGGGTGGTGGGGCGGGCGGCGCCGGGGATGGCCGGGCTGTCGGCGACCGAGCCGTCGGCGGGGGCGCGCAGCAGGGTGACGCCCGCTGTCACCGCCGCGGCGGCCAGCGCGACGAAAACCGCGGCGGCGCCGATGACCAGCGGGGAGCGGCGCCGCGGCTGCCTGCGGGCGCGCAGGTTGGCACCGATGGTCGCCTGCACGTCCATCGCCTGTCTGCCGGGCAGCGCGGGGGCGCGGCCGGGGGTCGGGCGGCGGGTGTCGGACCATACGGCCTTGGCGATCTCCCGGCCGGAGAGCGCGATCACCTCGGGGACGAAGGCCGGGGTTGCCAGGTGCCTGCGGAGCAGGTCGCCCACCTCGGGGTCGGCGGCGCCGACCATGAGCACGGCGTGCGGGGCGTGGTCGTCGAGCACGCGGTCGGCGAGTTCGGCCAATCGCTCGGCGGTGGCCGGGGCGGATCCGCCCGCGCCGAGCGTCGGCTCGTGTTCGCAGGCCACCACGGTGGATTCGATGCTGTCGCAGTCCACGAGGGCGACCGTGCTGGAGAGCGCGGTGAACTCGACGACGAGCACGCTGGCGCGGGTGAGCGCCCGGCTGCGCAGGTAGTGCGCGGCGGCGACGTGCGCGGTCGGCACGGCGGCGACGTCGGCCGCCACGGCGGGCAACAGCCCGTCCAGCGCGTGCGCCAGCGCGGGGGCGCCCCACTGCGTGGGATGGGCCACTGCGACCGCCTCGATCGGCAGCGCGGTGCCGCGCCGCTCGGCGTCCCGGCGCAGCTCGCCCGCGAGCGGGCCACCCGCGCTGCCCGCGGCGGCGGGCAGCCCGTCCAGCGTGACGTTCCACTCCACGGCGCCGCGCGGGTCGGGGCCGACGACGGCGTGCAGGTCGTCACCGTCGATGTGCAGTGCGACCGTCGGGCTCACCGGTCCCGGCTCCAGGCGGCCTGGAAGAGCCCGGTGCCGGAGCGGCCGACCAGCGTGCCGCGGCCGGGCGGCTGCTCGCTCGGGCGCACGGTGCCGAAGAGCTGGCCCTCGTCCCGATTGCCGCTCATGATCAGCCCGGTGGTGCCGACGTCCTTCATCCGCGAGATCACCGGTTCGAAGAGCGAGCGCGAGGCGCCGCCCGCCCTGCGGGCGAGGACCAGGTGGAAGCCGATGTCCTTGGCGTGTGCCAGGTACTCGACGATCGGCGCGAGCGGGCTGCCCGCGGAGGTGACCACCAGGTCGTAGTCGTCCACCACGAGGAACAGCTCCGGCCCGGTCCACCAGGAGCGGTCGCGCAGCTGCTGCTGGGTGACGTCCGCGCCGGGCATCCGGCTCTTCAGGATCTTGGCCAGCTCGCCGGACATGCCGGTGAGCATGGCCTCGGACGGCGCGTAGCCGGCCAGGTGCTCGCCGTCGACGAGGCCGAGCATCGAGCGCCGGTAGTCGCCGAGGATGATCTTGGCCTGCACCGGCGCGTTCGACTCGACGATGCCCTGGCAGATCACCCGGAGCAGGTTGGTCTTGCCGCACTCGCTGTCGCCGAAGACCAGGAAGTGCGGCTGCTCGCCGAAGTCGAGGAAGACCGGCGCCAGCTCGGACTCGTTGAGCCCGATCGGAATCCGCAGGTTGGTGCCGTGCTGGTCCGGGGTGCGCGGCCAGCCGGGCAGCGCGCGGACCAGGTCGTCCCGGTCGAAGCGCTCCGGCAGCATGCGCACCTGCGGCGCGGGGCGGCCCGGGTTGCGCGCCGCGATCTGCTCGACCGCGGCGGCGGCGCCGGAGCCGAGGTCGTCGGTGGTCGGGCGGCCGTCGATCCGGGGCAGCGCGGTGAGCATGTGCAGCCCCTCCGGCGTCATGCCGCGGCCCGGCCTTCCCTGTGGCACCAGCGCCGCCAGCTTGCGGCCGAAGTCGGAGTCCATCGGGTCGCCGAGCCGCAGCTCGATGCGGGTGCCGACCTGGTCCTTGAGCGCGGGCCGCGCCTCCATCCAGCGGGAGAGCGTGACCACGACGTGCACGCCGTAGGAGAGCCCCTGCCCGGCCAGGTTCATCACGACCTGCTCCAGCGCCTCGAAATCCTGCCGGATCGAGCCGAAGCCGTCGATGACGAGGAAGACGTCGCCGAAGGCGTCGTCGTGCGCGCCTGCCGCGGCCGGGCTGCTGGCCGGGTCCATCGCGCGCAGCCTGCGGTACTCGACCATGGACTCGATGCCGAGCTGCCGGAAGCGCAGCTCCCGGTGCCGGACGATGGTGGTCATCTCGGCGACGGTGCGCCGCACCTTGTCCACGTCCAGCCTGCCTGCGACCGAGCCGACGTGCGGCAGCCCCTGCAGGCCGGTGAGCGTGCCGCCGCCGAAGTCGAGGCAGTAGAACTGCACCTGCTCGGCGGTGTGCGTGAGCGCGAGAGCCATGATCATGGCGCGCACCGCGGTCGACTTGCCCGACTGCGGCCCGCCGACCACCGCGACATTGCCGCGGGCGCCGGAGAGGTCGATCAGGAACGGGTCGCGGCGCTGGTCGTAGGGGCGGTCGACGATACCGACCGGCGCGCGCAGCGAGGCCACCGCCGAGTACTCGCCGGTGAGGATCGAGCGCGGCACCAGCTGGTCGAGCGTCGGCGCCTCGTCCAGCGGCGGCAGCCAGATCTCGTGCGCGGGCCTGCCGTGGCCGTTGATCCGGGAGACCAGCATCTCCAGGTCGGAGAGGCGCTCGCCCTCCTCGCCCGGCTCCGGGTCGGCGTTCACCCGCACCGGGAGCGGAATCCGGTCCACCGGGCGGAAGTCGACGTGGGCGGCGGTGAACTGCCGCGCGGTGACGTCGATGTCGCCGCCGGCCACCCCGGCCTGGGTGACCTCGCGCTGCGGGCCGCCGCCGACGTACGGGCCGGAGACGTAGCTGGCCTGGAACCGCTGGATCTCGCCGGAGTCGGCCTTGAGGTAGCCGCCACCGGGGTTGTTCGGCAGGTTGTAGGCGTCCGGGACGCCGAGCACCTGGCGGGACTCGTTCGCGGAGAAGGTCTTCAACCCGATCCGGTAGGAGAGGTGGCTCTCCAGCCCCTTGAGCTTGCCCTCCTCCAGCCGCTGCGAGGCGAGCAGCAGGTGCACGTGCAGGGAGCGGCCGAGCCGGCCGATCATCACGAAGAGCTCGGCGAAGTCCGGGTGCTGGGTGAGCAGCTCGGAGAACTCGTCGAGCACGACGAACAGCGCGGGCAGCGGGTCCAGGTCGGCACCGGCCGCCCGCGCCTTCTCGTACTCGGAGACGTTGACGAAGTTGCCCGCGGCGCGCAGCACCTCCTGGCGGCGGTTCATCTCGCCGGCGAGGGCGTCCTTCATGCGGTCGACGAGGTCGGCCTCCTCCTCGAGGTTGGTGATGACGGCCGCGACGTGCGGGACGCCGTCCAGCCCGAGGAAGGTCGCGCCGCCCTTGAAGTCGACGAGCACCAGGTTCAACTGGTCCGGCGAGTGCGTGGCGAGCAGGCTGAGCACGAGCGTGCGCAGGAACTCGGACTTGCCGGAGCCGGTGGCGCCGATGCAGAGCCCGTGCGGGCCCATGCCGTTCTCCGCGGCCTCCTTGATGTCCAGTTCGACCGGGAGCCCGTCGGCGCCGATGCCGAACGGCACCCGCAGCCGCTCCCTTCCGTACCGCGGCCGCCACGCCTGCTCCGGGTTGAAGGCGCCGAGATCGCCGAGGCTCATCAGCTGCGACCAGGTGGAGATGGCCTCGGTGTCGTCCACCTCGACGTCGCTGCTGCGCTGGGTCGCGGCCCGGTACGGCGCCAGCCTGCGCGCCACCTGCTGTGCCTGCTGCACGCTGATCCGGTCGATCAGGGCGAAGCGCTCCTGGTTGCCGGTGGCGCCGCGGCCGGTGCACTCGCCGTTCTCCACGATCATCTTGATGCCGCGGGAGACGGCGAGCCGGGGGGCGTAGCCGCACAGGTCGATGAGCGTGACGCCCTCGTACCCGGATTCGCGCAGCTGCTCCTCCTCGGCCTCGAGCAGGCCGCCGTCGACCACGAGCACGATGTGCACCATGTTCGGGTTGGCGGGCTGGTTCCGCGAGTAGCGCACGCGGTTGGCGAGCAGCGGCTGGAGACCCGCCGTCGCCTCCCGGATCGAGCCGAAGAACATCCGCTGGGTGCCGATGCCGTCCTGCGCGTCCGGGTGCTGCGTGTGCGGGAGCCACTTGGTCCACTCCCATTCGCGGGCGGTGTCCGGGCCCGCGACGATGGCGATCAACACCTGGTCGGGGGCCTGGAACATGGCCAGCTGCACCAGCATCGCGCGGGTCATGTCCCTGGCCTCGGCGCGGTCGCCGTCCAGCGCGATGGTGGCGAAGCCCTTGACCGCGATGGCGGTCGGCAGGTCGGGAACGGTGGAGTGGGCCCGGACGAAGCGGCGCAGCGAGACCGCGGCGATCGGCTCCAGCTCCTCCACCGGGCCGGTCTCGGGCGCGACCAGCCGGGTGGCGAGCCGCTGCCCGCCGAGCCCGATCCTGGCGTGGCAGAAGTCCTTGTCCCCCGCGCGCCGCTCCCACATGCGGCTGGTGCCTGCCAGCATCCAGACCAGCTCGGGCTCCGGGTGGCTCCACTCGACGGCGGCGCGCTGCTGGGCCGCGGTGTCGTTCACGTCCCGGCGCACCTGGTCGAGGTAGCGCAGGTAGTCCTTGCGGTCCTCGTTGGCCTCGGCCGCCTTCTGGCCCTTGCCACCCCCCTGACCGGCGAACATGCCCGCCATCGAGAGCAGCATCATGAGCGGGAACATCAGGCTCATCGGATTCGACGCGATGCCGCCGCCCTGCGTGAAGAGCAGCGCCATCATGCCGACCATGCCGATCACCATGACCACCGGCATCAGCTTGAGCAGCAGGTTTCCCGGTGTGACGCGCGGGATCTCGGGGGGCGGCTGCAGCGTGACCTCACCGCCGGGCGTTCGTGGCATCTCCCGGCGGGCACGCCGCTGGAACCTGACCGTGCTCATCGACTGCGTCCCCCATCTTCGCCCGCCGCGGCAGAGCCTCGGTATGGAGGCCACGGCTGACATGTCGTACAGTTCGCACAGCATTCTGCTGGGCGGAGGGTGGGTTCGCAAGCTGCTGCCCGGGGGCCTTCCCCGGCGTATGGCCTGCGGAAACACGACTCGAGCAACGAAGTTGGGGGACACCGTGACGCACACGCGGCTCGGACACATCGACGAGGACTCCTCGCGCGGCATCGTGCGCGCGCCCGACCTCGCGCGGGTCACCATCCTGGCCAAGCACACCCAGGTGGACATGGCGATTCCGGTGGATGTCCCGGTGGCGCTCGTCATCCCGAGCGTGGTCGACATGGTCGCCCAGCACAGCCGCAGCAACGAGTTCGACAACGAGGGCGAGCGCTTCGAGCCCGCCGAGTGGGTGCTGGCCCGGATCGGCCACCCGCCCTTCTCCAACTCGCTGAGCCTCGGCGAGCACGGCGTCCGCGACGGCGAGCTGCTGATGCTGGAGAGCGCATCGCAGACCGCGCCGACCCCGCTCTTCGACGACATCATGTACAACGTCGCGATCGCCGACGCGAACCACTTCCGCGGCTGGACCCCGCGCAGCGCCCGGCTCACCGGCGCGGTGCTCGCGGCGCTGACCATGCTGGTCGGCTGTCTCGGGCTGCTGCTCGCGCCGGATGCCATGCCGGTCTGGGTGAGCGGCTCGATCGCGCTGGCGGTGGCGATCCTGCTGGTGGTGGTCGGCATGGTGCTGAGCCGGATGTACGGCGACACCTCGGCCTCGCTCGTGCTCGCCGGCTGCGCGCTGCCGCCCGCGTTCAGCGCGGGCATGCTCTACGTGCCCGATCACTACGGCTGGGCGCACATCCTGCTCGGCTCGGTGCTGCTCGGGGCGACCGCGGTGCTGGCGTGGCGGGTCACCGGGGTCGGGCTCGGGCTGTTCATCGGCGCGGCGACGCTGGCGGTGTTCACGGCGCCCGCGGCCATGGTGGGGCTGCTCACCGAGCATCCGGTGCGAGCCATCGGGGCGGTGCTCGCCGCGGCCGCGCTCGGCGGGCTCTCGCTGGCGCCGCGGGTCTCCATGCTGCTCGCCAAGCTGCCGCTGCCGCCGGTGCCATCGCCGGGCACCCCGATCGACCCGACCGAGGACGATCCGGACGACCACCGCGCGCTGCCGACCATGGAGGTGCTGCGCGCCAAGTCGGAGCGGGCCAGGATGTACCTGGCCGGGCTGGTCACCGCGACCACGCTGGTCACCGTGGCCGGGGCGCTGGCGGCGGCCGATCCGGAGGCGGAGACGCCGTACTGGCAGGGGATCGCGCTCGCGCTGGTCTGCGCGGTGGTGCTGGCCTTCCGCAGCCGCACCTACGCCGGTGCCGAGCAGGCGGTGGTGCTGATCGCGGGCGGGGCGGGGATCGCGCTCGCCATGCTGGTCGGGATGGCGATCGAGATGGAGCAGCCGCTGCTGGTCTTCGGTGCGGCCATGCTGCTGCTGGTCGCGGCGCTCGTCCTCGGCATGGTGGTGCCGAACCAGACCGCGACGCCGCCGATGCGCCGCGCGGTGGAGCTGCTGGAGTACGCCTTCGTCGCCGCGGTGCTGCCGCTGGTCTTCTGGGTGGCCGAGCTCTACGCCCTCGTCCGCGGGTTGTGAGCCCGGTGCGGCGATTCGCGGCTCTCGCGGCCGCGCTCGGGGTAGCGGCAACGCTGGCCGCCGGACCAGCGCTGGCCGACAACCGGCCGCCGATCGTCGACCCGGGGGCGCTGCCCGCCGGGGACCCCGCGGCACCGCCGGGCAAGACCGAGCGCCCGGGGAACGCCGCCTGCTACAGCACCCAGCAGGGTGGGGACGGCCCGTCCGTCCCGCCGACCCAGCGGACGCTCGACCTGGATCGGGCCTGGCAGTTCTCGCGCGGCGCCGGCCAGGTGGTCGCGGTGATCGACACCGGCGTCTCCCCGCACCCCCGGCTGCCCAACCTGACTCCGCTCGGCGATTTCGTCGCCGCCGGCGGCGACGGCAGCGAGGACTGCGACGCGCACGGCACCGTCGTCGCGGGCATCATCGGCGCCAGCCAGCTGCCGGACCAGGGCTTCTCGGGGGTGGCGCCGGAGGCGCGGCTGCTCAGCATCAGGCAGACCAGCGCGCTCTACCAGGAGGAGGGGGCGGGCCGGAACAAGGGCCCGGACGACATGCCGGACGGCTACGGCAAGGTCTCCGCCCTGGCCTCGGCGGTGCGCAGGGCCGCGGACGCGGGCGCCACCGTCATCAATATCTCGCTGGTCGCCTGCCCCACCGAGAAGCCGGAGAGCCGCGAGTTCGCCGCGCTCGGCGCGGCGGTCCGCTACGCCGCGCTGGAGCGCGACGCCGTGATCGTGACCTCGGCGGGCAACACCGACGCCTGCAAGTCGAGCAACCCGGGGCTCGACCCGCTCGACCCCGGCGCCGACCCGTGGACCCGGGTCACCTCCTACGTCGCGCCCGCCTGGTTCGACCAGTACGTGCTCTCGGTCGGTTCGATCGATGCCGCGGGCGCGCCGTCGGCGTTCACCGTGCCGGGCCCGTGGGTCGGGGTGGCCGCGCCCGGCGAGAACGTGGTCTCGCTGGACGCCCGCGCCGGCGGCACCTCCAACGGCAAGTACACCAACCAGGGCCAGTACACCGCCTACAGCGGCACCAGCTTCGCCGCGCCGTACGTCTCCGGGGTCGCCGCGCTGGTGCGCGCCCGCTTTCCGGAGCTGAGCAGCGCCGAGGTCATCCGGCGGATCCAGGCCACCGCGCACGCCCCGGCCGAGGGCTGGAACCCCTACGTCGGGTACGGCACCGTCGACCCGGTCGCGGCGCTCACCAACGAGGTGCCCGCCGCGCTGCCCGCCAAGATCCCGGCCGCGGCGGTGAGCGTCCAGCTGGCGGTCCCGGCACCCGCACCCGCCCCGGACGACACCGCGCGGAACGTCGCGCTGATCGGCACCGCGGTGATCGTGGCCGCCGGTGTGCTCGGCTACCTGGCCTCCTTCCCGATCCGCCGCCGCTTCGGCGTGCACGAGGACGCGACCTGAGCCACCGGGTGCCAGGGGCCTGCACCGTGTAGCGTCGGCGCTCGGCACCGCGAAACATGTGGTGACCACGTCCGATCGAACCGGGTAGCTGCCATGACGAGGGTGACTGCGACGCCGAGCCGCCGGGAGGCCTGGGAGCGCGCGACCAATGTGCCGATGCTGCTGCTCGCCCTAATCTTCCTCGGCACCTACGCCTGGTACGTGCTCGACACCGGCGCCTCGCCGCACCTCGACACCTGGCTGGCCCGGATCGACCTGGTGATCTGGGCGGCCTTCGCCGCCGACTTCGTCATCCGCATGGCGCTCTCCCGCGACCGCTGGCAGTTCCTGCGCAAGCACCCGCTCGAGTTGCTGATCGTGCTGGTTCCGCCGTTCCGGCCGCTGCGGCTGGTGCGCGCGGCGCTGCTCATGCTCGGCACGCTGAACCGGGCGCGGCTCACCCGCTTCCGGCTCTCCATCTACGTCGGCACCAGTTCGTTGCTGGTGATCCTGCTGTGCAGCCTTGCCTTCTTCGACGCCGAATACGGCGCGCCGGACGCCAAGATCCAGAACTACGGGGACGCGCTGTGGTGGTCCGCGGTCACGGTGACGACGGTCGGCTACGGCGACTACTACCCGGTGACACCGGAGGGCAGGCTGGTCGCGCTGATCCTGATGACCTTCGGCATCGGGCTGATCGGCTTCGCCATCGGAACCACGACCAGCTGGGTGTTCGACCAGCTGAAGGCGGTCGAGGCGAGTGCCGACCAGAGCGAGCGGCAGCTCGGCACGCTGCTCGACGAGGTGCGGGCGCTGCGCGCCGAGGTCGCCGAGCTGCGCCGGGAGCCGGCCGCGGCGAACGGGCCGCCCGGCGCGGCGGACGACCGGCCGGTCGGCGCGGACCCCGCCCCGACCGGCTGACACCCGCGGCCGCGGCCGGCACGGTTCCTTCCCCCGAACGGTGCTCTCACCGGCGCAACACAGTACAGTTTCGCGGAGATTGCTTTTCAGTTCGGCCAGCGGAAACGGCCGGCATTGGTGTTGCTTGGGGGACGACGATGGCCGAACCTGTCGGCGCGGGCCCACGCCCGTTGCTCGGACGGATATCACTGCAGAATCTGCTGGTCGCGCAGATCATCGGGCTGGGGGCCGGATTGATCGCGCTGACCGCGGGGCTCGGCGGGCTGCCCGCGCTCGGCATCGTCATCGCCGCGGCCGTACTACCGCTCATCCCCGTCGCCAAACGCACTGTGCTGGACTGGATCTCGACCGCCTGGGGGTACTCCACCCGGCGCGGCTACGAGCTCGGCGACACCGTCGACTTCCGCGGCCCGGACGGCCGCTCGCACGGGCTGTACTGGGACGGCAGCCGGGTGGTGACGGTGGTCGAGGTGCTTCCCCCGCTCGGCGGGCTCACCCGGATCGCCCGCACCACCGTGCACGCCTCGCACCTGCTGCCGCTGCCCGAGCTCGCGCAGTGCCTGAATCAGCACGACATCCTGCTCAGCGGGATCGACATCATCAGCCATGGTCACCGCAGCCGCTCCGGCACCCCGGCCGGCGCGATCTACGAATCGCTGCTCGGGCCGCTGCCCGCGACCGCGCACCGGACGGTCTGGCTGGCCATCGCCTTCGACGCGGTGCGCTGTCCCGGCGCGGCCGAGCGGCGCGGCGGCGGCAACAGCGGCGCGGCGCGCGCCGTCACCATCGCGACCCAGCGCATCGTGCGCGCGCTGGAGGACGCGGACTGCGCGGCCCGCATCCTCACCGCATCCGAGATCCGCACCGCCGTGCTCCAGGTGACCGGCGGCTTCGACCCGCGCGAGCTGGCTCACCGCTGGCGCTACGCCGAGATCGGCAACGCGGTGAACATCGGCACCGCGGTCGACCCCGGGCGGCTCGGCTCCGACCTGCTCGCCCAGCTCTGGGTGGCGCCGTCGCGCGGCACGACGGTCGCGGTCCGGCTGCGGCCGGGCAGCAACGCCGAGTCGGTGAGCATCGGCGCGGCCTGGCGGCTCTCCGCCCGCGAACTGCCGGAGAAGCCCAAGCTCTCCGGCATGGTCTCGATGAACGGCAGGCACCGGGACGCGCTGCTGGCGCACCTGCCGCTGGCCGTGCCCGGCGTGGACGAGACGGTGCCGATGGCCGAGTACCCGATCGAGGTGCTCGGCGCGCTGCACCTGCCATCCTCCGGCTGCGGGCAGCTGATCGGCTCGGACGAGGAGGGCAACGGCGTCGCCATGCGGCTCGTCGGCAGCGGCATCTCCACCGTCTACCTGGCCGGCGAGCTGTACCTGGCGCAGCAGCTGGTGTTCCGCGCGCTCGCGGTCGGCGAGCGCATCCTGATCCGCACCGACCGCCCGCACGCCTGGGAGAACCTGGTGACAACGATCGGCAACCCGGAGCGGCTCGGGATCGCGGTCGAGACGCACCAGTCGGACGCCGATTTCACCGCGGCGGTGGTGGACGGCGTGCTCGCCCCGCCCCCGCACGCGGGCGTCACCACCATCTACGTCACCGGCGACCCGTCGGCCTGGCCAGCCACCAGGCCGGACCTCTCGCTGCACCAGCCGGGCGCCATCGGCAACCACGTCATCCTGCGGACCGGCACCGCGCAGGCGCACCTGACGCTGGTCTCCATTCCGCGCGAGTCGACCTACATCGGGCAGCCGCGCGGCCGTCGCGCGATGGCGAACCAGTAGCGCTCAGCCCGGGTAGGGGCCGGCATCCCGCGCGGTGCGCAGGGCCTTGCCCCACCAGCTCAGCTGCCGCAGCATCCGGCCTGCGCCGTCGATCGCGGCGCCGTCGGCGGTCTCGCCCTCGGCGCCGAACTGCCCCCTGACCCGGTGGAAGCTCACCGACTCGCGAACCGAGACCATGTGCACCTCGGCCACCACCTGGCGCAGCTGCTCCACCGCGCGCAGGCCGCCGGAGACCCCGCCGTAGGAGACGAAGCCGACGGGCTTGCCGCGCCACTCGTGCTTGGCGCTGTCGATCGCGGTCTTGAGCGCGGCCGGGTAACCGTGGTTGTACTCGGAGGTGACGAGCACGAAGGCATCGGCGGCGGCCAGCCTGCGCCGGAAGAGGCGAACCGCGTCGTTCTCGCTGAGGTCCTGCGGCAGCGGGAACTCCAGGAGATCCAGCTTGCCGGTGTCGAAATCGGGGTCGGCCCTGACCGTACGCAGGAACCAGTCCGCCACGGTCGGCGCGAACCGGCCCGCCCGCACGCTGCCGACGATCACCTCCAGCCGCAGCGGGGACTGCGCCCGGCCGAGCCTGGCCGCGCCGCTCACGGCAGCTCGAAGGGGAGCGTGACGCCGTCGTGCACCCGGCAGCGGGCGCAGGTCTCGGTGCTCTCGGTGGCGGCCACCGCGCGCCGGACGAGCTCCTTGAACGGCACCAGGTTGCGCTCGAACTCGGCGAAGACGTCGACCGCGTGCACGCCGTCGCCCGCCGCCAGCCCGGCGTCCAGGTCGGTCACCAACGCCACCGCGGCGTAGCACATCTCCAGTTCGCGGGCGAGCACCGATTCCGGGTAGCCGGTCATATTGACCAGGTCCCAGCCCTGCGCGGCGAACCAGCGGCTCTCGGCGCGGGTGGAGAAGCGGGTGCCCTGCACCACGACCATGGTGCCGCCGGACTCGAGCGACAGCCCCGCCACCCCGGACTTCGGCACGGCGGCGCGCAGCTCGGCGCAGTACGGGTCGGCGAACGAGACGTGCACACCGCCGCCGTCGAAGTAGGTCTGCTCGCGGCCGGAGGTGCGGTCGACGAGCTGGTCCGGCACCGCGACGGTGCCCGGTCCCCAGTCGGCGCGCAGGCTGCCCACCGCGCACGGCGCGAAGATCCGGCGCACGCCGAGCGTGCGCAGCGCCCAGAGGTTGGCCCGGTACGGCAGGGTGTGCGGCGCGAACTCGTGCTTCCCGCCGTGCCGCGGCAGGAAGGCGACCGGCCTGCCCGCCACCTCACCGACCGCGATCGGCGCGCTCGGCGCACCGTAGGGGGTCTGCACCTCGAGCTGCTCGGCGGCACCGTCGAAGAAGTCGTAGAACCCACTGCCACCGATGACGGCGAGGGCGGGCCTGCGGTCCGAAGTCATGGGTCGATTCTCCGTGGCGGCGGCGCGGCTCGGACGGGCGGGGCCGGATGGGTGGATCACACCCCGACCGGTCGGGCGAGCACGGTGCGCGGCAGGATGGGCGCTGTGATGTCGCGTGCGGCGCTCGGCGTGTGGTTGACGGTGGCCTCCGGACTGGCCTTCGCGGCGTCGGGGCCGCTGGTGAAGGCGGTGCTCGGCGCGGGCTGGTCGGCGGGGGCGGTGCTCGCGGCGCGGCTCACCGGTGCCGCCGCGGTGATGCTTCTGCTGGCGGCCTTCGCCGACCCGAGGGGGCTGTGGGCGGGCCGCCGTGAACTGCGCACCGTCGTTCCGTTCGGCGCCGTCGGGGTGGCCGGGGTGCAGGCCTCGTTCTTTCTCTCGCTGGCGACGCTGCAGGTCGCGGTGACGCTGATGATCCAGTTCCTGGCGCCGGTCGTGGTGATCGCCTGGCACTGGGTGGTCGGGCGCAGGCGGCCGAGCACCGGAACGCTGGCCGGCGCGGCGGTGACGCTGGCCGGTGCCGCGCTGGTGGTCCAGGTGTTCGGCGCGGGCAGCCCGGACCCGGTCGGACTGGCCTGGGCCGGGCTCTCCATGATCGGCAACGCGGTCTTCTTCCTGCTCTCCGAGCGCAGTACGGCCCGGCTCAGCCCGGTCGCGCTGCTCGGCTCCGGGCTCACCGTCGCCGCGTTGACCACCTGGCTGCTGATCGGGATCGGGGCGCTGCCGCTGGTCGTCGGCGCCGGCACCGCGCTCATGGACCACCGCGAGCTGCCGGTGCCGCTCGCGCTCACCCTGCTCGTCCTGGTGAGCACGGTGCTCGCCTACCTGTGCGGGGTCGCCGGCGCCGCCCGGCTCGGCGCCACGCTCATGTCGCTGGTGCTGCTGAGCGAGGTGCTCTTCGCGGTCGGGCTCTCCTGGCTGCTGCTCGGCGAGGCGGTGACACCGCTGCAGCTGGTCGGATCGGTGCTGGTGGTGGCCGGTCTGGCGGTCGCGAACCGGGCCGCCGAGCCGGTGATTGCTGTACCCTTGGGGGGTATCGAACCAGACGAGGAGGGCCGGTGACCGACGCCAGTCGCGAGCACGACCACACCGGGCGCGGCTACATCACCGCGAAGGACGACTACCTCAAGCGGCTGCGCCGCATCGAGGGGCAGGCGCGCGGGTTGCAGCGCATGGTCGAGGAGGAGAAGTACTGCATCGACATCCTCACCCAGGTCTCGGCCATGACGAAGGCGCTGCAGGCGGTCGCGGTCGGGCTGCTCGAGGATCACATCAGCCACTGCGTCGTCGACGCCGCCGTCGCGGGCGGCCCCGAAGCGGAGGCGAAGATCAAAGAGGCGACCGAGGCGATCGCCCGCCTGGTCCGCTCCTGAGCCGAGCGATCCGGCACGCCTCCGGCCGCAAGCTCAGCGCGGAGACAAGTCGAGCCCCCGGACGCGGATGCGAGATCAGCCGCCGCAGCACCCCGGTCCGGGCACGGTGCGCATTTCTCGGGTCTGCGCGTTGCGCGCGGCGAGATCGGCATCGGCCGGGTAGTCGACGGCGACCAGGCTGAGCCCGTGCGCCGGGGCGACGGTGACCGAACTGGAGCGCTCCCGCTCGAGCAGCAGACTCCCGACCCACTCGGGCGTCCGCCGCCCCTCACCGACGGCGAGCACCGCCCCGACCAGACTCCGCACCATGGACCAGCAGAAAGCATCCGCGCTGACGAAAGCGGTGAGCGCGTACCCCGACTGCTCCCAGTCGAAGCGCTGCAACTCACGCACCGTGGTCGCCCCCTCGCGCCGACGGCAGAAGGCCGCGAAATCGTGCAGCCCCAGCAACTTCCGCGAAGCCGCACGCATGGCCGCCACATCGAGGCCGGCCCTGGCGGGCACCACCCCGCGTGCGGCAAGCGGATCGGCACCGTACGGCGCGGTGGTCAACCGATAGACGTAGTGCCGCCGCACAGCGGAGAACCGAGCATCGAAATCCGCGGGCGCGGGCCGAGCACCGGTGACCCGGACGTCCTTCGGCAGGAACCGAGCCAGCCGATGCACCAGCTTGGGCCCGTCGAACTCCCCCGCGGTGTCGAAGTGCGCGACCTGCCCCTCCGCATGCACCCCCGCATCGGTGCGCCCCGCCACGGTGAGCTGAACGGGCGAGCGGAAAACCTTGCTCAGCGACTCCTCCAGCACCCCCTGCACGGTCCGCAACCCAGGCTGCCGAGCCCACCCGGTGAAATCGGTCCCGTCGTAACTGATGTCGAGCCGCACGCGAACGAGCCCGCCACCCTCGCGGGTGACGGGCTCGTCGCCGGAATCCGGAGTCAGCTCAGGATTCCTTCTTGTCCTCGGCGGCCTTGTCCTCGGCGGCCTCGGCCTCGGGCGCCTCGGCGGCGGCCTCCGCCTCGGTCTCCTCGACCTCGGTCTCCTCGGCGGCGGGCGCCTCGGCGACCGGCTCGGCCTTCTTGGAGGCGGCCACGCGGCGAGCGCGATCGGCCTCGTTGGACACGGTCTTCTCCCGGACCAGCTCGATCACGGCCATGGGGGCGTTGTCGCCCTTGCGCGGCAGCGTCTTGGTGATGCGGGTGTAGCCGCCTTCGCGACCCTCGAACGACGGGCCGATCGTGGCGAACAGCTCGTGCACGACGGTCTTGTTCCGGATCACCTTGAGCACCTCGCGACGGTCGGCGAGGGTGCCGCCCTTCGCCTTGGTGACCAGCTTCTCGGCGTACGGGCGCAGCGCCTTGGCCTTGGATTCGGTGGTCGTGATCCGACCGTGCTCGAAGAGCGCCGTCGCCAGGTTGGCGAAGATCGCCTTCTGGTGCGACGCCGACCCGCCGAAGCGAGCACCCTTCTTGGGCTTGGGCATTTCACTGTCTCCTTGTTGATTGCGCCCCTCGCGGGGCCCGGCGGCGGCTACGCTCCGCTACCGCCTCTGGGCCTGACGCTCTCGGCGCATGAGAGGCCGCAGCCCGGGGATGCCTCCCCGGGGGGACCTAGAGCTGTTCGGTCTCGGCGTAGTCCTGCTCGCCGCCGTCGGTATCGGTGAACGTTCCGCTGTCGCTCCAGGTCCCGGTGTTCGCGTCGTACCCGACCACGGAGGACGGGTCGAACGAGGCCGGGCTGTCCTTCAGCGAGAGGCCGAGCGCGTGCAGCTTGACCTTGACCTCGTCGATGGACTTCTGGCCGAAGTTGCGGATGTCGAGCAGATCCGACTCGGTGCGGGCGACGAGCTCGCCCACCGTGTGCACACCCTCACGCTTGAGGCAGTTGTAGGAGCGGACGGTGAGATCCAGGTCCTCGATCGGCAGCCCGAACGAGGCGATGTGATCCGCCTCGGCGGGCGACGGCCCGATCTCGATGCCCTCGGCCTCCACATTCAGCTCGCGGGCCAGGCCGAAGAGCTCGACCAGGGTCTTGCCCGCCGAAGCGAGCGCGTCCCGCGCGGTGATGGAGTTCTTGGTCTCGACGTCCAGCACGAGCCGGTCGAAGTCGGTGCGCTGCTCGACGCGGGTGGCCTCGACCTTGTAGGTCACCTTGAGCACCGGCGAGTAGATCGAATCGACCGGGATCCGGCCGATCTCCGCACCGGACGCCTTGTTCTGCACGGCGGGCACATAGCCGCGGCCCCGCTCGACGACCAGCTCGATCTCGAGCTTGCCCTTGTCGTTCAGAGTGGCGATGTGCATGTCCGGGTTGTGTACGACGACGCCGGCCGGGGGCACGATGTCACCGGCGGTGACGGTGCCTGGGCCCTGCTTGCGGACGTACATCGTCACCGGCTCGTCCTCCTCCGAGGACACGACCAGGCCCTTGAGGTTCAGGATGATGTCGGTGACATCCTCCTTGACCCCGGGGACGGTGGTGAACTCGTGGAGCACGCCGTCGATGCGGATGCTCGTGACCGCGGCCCCCGGGATCGAGGACAGCAGGGTACGGCGCAGCGAGTTGCCGAGGGTGTAGCCGAAGCCCGGCTCGAGTGGTTCGATGGTGAACTTCGAGCGGTTCTCCGCGACGACCTCTTCGGTCAGCGTCGGACGCTGGGAAATCAGCAAGGGATCATCCTCCTGTGTGGGCGCCCGCTATTTGACGCCTCGTGGTGGGGGTGTTGCGCGTGGCCACCGCGAACGGCGGCCACGCACCAGCAGCGCTGACCTACTTCGAGTAGTACTCGACGATCAGCTGTTCCTGCAGCGGCACATCGATCTGGGCGCGCTCCGGCTCCTGATGGATCAGGATCCGCAGCCGGCCCGGGAGCACCTGCAGCCAGCCCGGGAGGGGCCGGTCGCCGACGGTCTCGCGCGCCACCTGGAAGGGCAGCGTCGGCAGCGACTTCTCCTTGACATCGATGATGTCGTACTGGCTGACGCGGTAGCTGGGCACGTCGACCTTCTTGCCGTTGACCAGGAAGTGGCCGTGGCTCACGAGCTGACGGGCCTGCCGCCGGGTCCGGGCGATGCCGGCGCGGTAGACGACGTTGTCGAGGCGGGTCTCCAGCAGGCGAAGCAGGTTGTCACCCGTCTTGCCCTTCTGCCGGTTCGCCTCTTCGTAGTAGCGGCGGAACTGCTTCTCCATGACGCCGTAGGAGAAGCGGGCCTTCTGCTTCTCCTGCAGCTGGAGCAGGTACTCGCTCTCCTTGATCCGCGCCCGGCCGTGCTGGCCGGGCGGGTAGGGGCGCCGCTCGAAGGCCTGGTCGCCGCCGACCAGGTCGACGCGCAGACGCCGCGACTTGCGGGTGATGGGTCCGGTATAACGGGCCATGTCGTTCTACTTCCTTTCCCGCTATTAGACGCGACGCCGCTTGGGCGGACGGCAGCCGTTGTGCGGCTGCGGGGTGACATCGGAGATCGTGCCCACTTCCAGGCCAGCGGCCTGCAGCGAACGGATCGCGGTCTCGCGGCCCGAACCCGGGCCCTTGACGAACACGTCGACCTTCTTGACGCCGTTCTCCTGCGCCTTGCGGGCAGCGTTCTCGGCGGCCAGCTGGGCGGCGAACGGGGTCGACTTGCGCGAGCCCTTGAACCCGACGTGGCCCGAGGACGCCCAGGAGATGACGTTGCCCGCGGGGTCGGTGATCGACACGATCGTGTTGTTGAACGTGCTCTTGATGTGCGCGTGGCCGTGCGGGACGTTCTTCTTTTCCCTGCGACGCGACTTCTGGGTCTTCTTCGGGCCCGAGGCCCGGCTCTTCGGAGGCATCGGTTCCCTTACTTCTTCTTACCGGCGACGGTCTTCTTCGGGCCCTTGCGAGTGCGCGCGTTGGTCTTGGTGCGCTGGCCCCGCACGGGCAGGCCGCGACGATGCCGGATGCCCTGGTAGCAACCGATCTCGATCTTGCGGCGGATGTCGGCCTGCACCTCGCGGCGCAGGTCGCCCTCGACCTTCAGGTCCGACGCCTCGATGTAGTCGCGGAGCCGGGTCAGGTCGTCGTCGCTCAGATCCTTCGACCGCAGGTCGGGGCTGACCCCGGTGGCGGCGAGGATCTCGTGGGAACGGGTACGGCCGATGCCGAAAATGTAGGTCAGCGCGATCTCCATGCGCTTTTCGCGCGGGAGATCGACGCCCATGAGACGTGCCATCTGGCAGGTTCCTTAATGTTGCGGAGGTCTGCTCCCTGTCCATCCCCTCGTCTGGGGCACCGGCCTCCGTTCCGGTGGTGAGCGCACACGCCCGGGTGGATCTCACGACCCACCCGTTCCCAAGCGTGTGGCTGGCGCTGGGAGTTTCTTCGGTCAAGCCCGATCAGCGATCGGTGCTCGGTGGTGTCAGCCCTGACGCTGCTTGTGCCGCAGGTTCTCGCAGATCACCATGACCCGCCCGTGCCGGCGGATCACCTTGCACTTCTCGCAGATCTTCTTGACGCTCGGCTGAACCTTCACGTCCGTCCAATCTCTTACTGTGGCCCACGGTGTGTGGACACAACTTTTCCCCAGCCCGACGGCTGGGGAAGCTCTGCTGCGTGCTCGCCGGGGCGAGCCCGTCACTTGTAGCGGTAGACGATCCGGCCGCGGGACAGGTCGTAGGGCGACAGCTCGACGACCACCCGATCCTCGGGAAGGATGCGGATGTAGTGCTGCCGCATCTTCCCGCTGATGTGCGCGAGAACCTTGTGTCCGTTCTCGAGCTCGATCCGGAACATCGCATTCGGCAGCGGCTCGACAACCCGACCCTCGACCTCGATGGCCCCGTCTTTTTTCGCCATGTCCTCCGCGATCCCGGTTACGCTCAACCTGGTGTGATTACTGCTCTGGTCCTACCGGCGCCGGCACCGCACCGTCCGAGCACCAGCGAACAATCGAACGTCGAAAACGGATCGAATGTTCCCGGGTGAACGCATGCCTGTAGGCGCACCGTCTTCCCAGGATACCGAGGGGCCGCCGATCAGGCAAAATCGCCCCTTCCGCGCCGCGCCCGGACGGTCCCGTAAACTGACCCCCTGAGTCCAGCGAAACGGTCCAGCACATCGAGGGGGACAGGTGAGCCGCAACGACGACGGCCTCCCCATGCTGCCGCCGTGGCTCTCGGAGAGCGAAGTCACGCAGGTCGGCTACGAAGCACCCGTGCAGAACCTGCCGTCCGACGACGAGGCGCCCGCGCCGCGCCGTTCCCGGTTCCGCAATCGCGCCCCCGAGGGGGAGCGGCCCGAGGTCGGGCGGCGGGAGAAGCGGCGGCGCGGTTGGCGGCGCGGAGACGAGGCGCCCGCGGCCGGCGGCGAGCAGGCGGAGCCGGGCGGGCGTGCGGCGGTCGAGCCGGAGCGGTGGGGCTTCGGGCATGGTGAATCCGGGGGCGATTCGGGGCTTTTCGCGCCGCGGCAGGACGGGAGCGGTCAGCCCGGGTACGGAGCGCAATACGGGGAGTTCGTCTCGGGGAACGGCGATTCCGGTTCGGGAGCGCAGCCGGCCGAGTTCGCGCCGGGAAGCGACGCCGCCGACTACCGAACGCGGCCGTCGGAATTTCCGCCGCAGGGCGGCGCGGCCGGAGCTGGGCAGCAGCGGGCCGAGTTCGCATTGCGCGATGGGGAGTTCGGTTCCGGGCAGCAGCGCGGCGAGTTCGAGGCGGAGCTTCCCGTGCCGCGGCCGCCTGCCGAGCAGGCGGCGGGGTTCGGTAGCGATGCGCTCGGGCAGCGGGGCGAGCCCGTGCCCGCTGAGGCTCGGCGGGACGACGATCGGAACGGGCGCGCGCGGCACGAGCTGCGGGAGGCCGGGCCGGGAGACGAGGCGCTGCGGGATCCGCGCACCGGCGCGGTGGCGCCGGAGGAGAGCCCGCGGCCGACGCTGCCGACTCGCAACCCCTCGCAGCCTTCGAGCGCGTTCGAGCCGCTCGGTGCTGGGGCGAGCGCCGCGGGCGGGCTGCGCGAGACATCGGTGATCAGGGAGCGGCGCAGGGCGCGGCCCGAACTGCCGCCGCCACCGGAACGGCTGCCGGTACCCAGCAACACCACGGACGAGGAGCCGGACGAGGCCGCGCCGCATCGCGATCTGGCCGAGTTCCGCGAGGGGCTCTCCGCGCTGCACCGGGATGCCGAGGTGGAGCCCGACCCGGACGAGCCGCTGGAGCGCGGGCAGATCGGTACGCCGGACGCGCTTCCGCCGCGCGCCCCGGTCGCCCCGGTCACCGGCGGCAGCGTGCCGCCGTGGCAGGGGCCGACCGGCAACGGTGGCGGGCCGCACGGCGCCGAGCAGCCCGAGAGCGCACCGGAACCGCCCGCGCCGGAACCGGATTCGTCGGCGTACCGCTCGGCACCGAGCCTGCCGGTCGCGCCGCAGCAGTTCGACCTGCCCGCGGCGGGCCCGCTCTACCCGCCCGCTCCCCCGCACGCCGCGCCCACCGCCTACCCGACCCCGCCCGTCGGGAACGGCTCGGCCGCACCGCATCCCGCACCGTCGCCGCCGCCCTACAGCACCGCGCCGACGAACCAGGTTCCCCCCGCCTACGGCCCCGCCCCGGCGAACGAGGCCCCCTCGTCCTACGGCTCCGCGCCGACCGGCGAGGCATCTTCCCCGTATTCCCCGTACGGCACCGGCGCGACGAGCGATGCGCCGTCGCCCTACGGCCCCGGCGCGAACGGGGCGCCGCCGCAGGACGGCGATCCGAACCGGCTGCCGGGGCACCAGCAGTATCGGTCGGAGCCGAATCAGCCGCTCGCGAGCCAGGTTCCGCCGCAGTTCGGGACCGGCCAGGATCAGGCTGCCCCGGCGTACGGCCCCGACCCGAACCGGCCCGGACCGAATCAGCTGCCGCCGAATCACTTCCCGCAGGCCCAGTACCGCTCCGACCCGGGCCACCCGCTGGCGAACCAGGCTCCGCCGTACGGCCCCGGCCCGAACCAGTTCCGCCCGCAGTACGGCCAGGGGCCGAACCAGCCACCGGCGAACCAGATTCCGCCGTACGGCCCCGGCCCGGGCCAGCACCCGTTCCAGCCGGGCAGGCCGGTCAACGCGACCCCGCCGAACGTCTACGGCTCCACCCCGCCCCCATCCCTGGACGACGTCCCCATGCGCCGGGCGAAGAAGTCGCCGGGCAGCGGCTGGCGCAAGGCCGTGCACCACGTCTCCGGCGGCGCCATCAACCCGGGCATGTCGGCCGAGGAGCGCCGGTTGCAGGAGCTGGTGGCCCGGATCCGGCAGCCGGTCCGCGGCGACTACCGGATCGCGGTGCTCTCGCTGAAGGGCGGCGTCGGCAAGACGACGACCACCATGGGGCTCGGCTCGATCTTCGCCTCGATCCGCGGCGACCGGGTGATCGCGGTCGACGCCAACCCGGACTTCGGCACGCTCTCCCAGCGGGTGCCGCTGCAGACCCGCTCGACCGTGCGCGACCTGCTGCTCGACCCCGCGATCCAGCGCTACTCCGACGTCCGCAGGCACACCTCGCAGGGCACCTCGCGGCTGGAGGTGCTGGCGAGCGAGCGCGACCCGGCCGCCTCCGAGGCGTTCAGCGACGAGGAGTACCGCGCGGTCGCGCGCATTCTGCAGCGCTTCTACAACATCATCCTGACCGACTGCGGCACCGGCCTCATGCACTCGGCCATGACCGGCGTGCTCGACACCGCGCACTCGCTGGTGCTGATCTCGTCGGCCGCCATCGACGGCGCGCGCAGCGCGGCGGCCACCCTGGACTGGCTCTCCCTGCACGGCCACGACCACCTGGTGCGCAATGCGGTGGTGGTGATCAACCTGCCGCGCGAGGGGTCGCCGACGGTCGGGGTGCAGCACCTGCGCGAGTACTTCCTGTCGCGCTGCCGCGCGGTGCACATCATCCCCTACGACGGGCACCTCTCCGAGGGTGCGGAGATCGACCTGCACCGCCTGCACAAGAACACCAAGCGGGCCTACGTCGAGCTCGCGGCGACGGTGGCCGACGACTTCGCCGTCTTCCGCGGCTGAGCAGGCGGAGAGCAGGCCCTCACCACTCCGGGAGCCTGCGCCTGCCCTCCAGCACGTCGCGCACCAGGTCGTCGTAGCCGTCGCTCAGCTCGGCGAGGTGGTGCCACGCGCTGTGCAGCCGGTCGTCGGCGGCGTCGAGGGTCATCAGCGCGCGGTGCGCGCGCACCGAGGACTCGGCGAGGCGGTCGATCACCGCACCGATGGTCTCGGTGTGCAGGGTGGCGCCGAGCCGGTGCTCCGGCACGCTGCGCGCCACCCAGTCGTCGATCGCCATCACGAGTTCACCTCGGCGGCGATCGATCTCGAGCAGCGCCGCCGACGCGATCGGCGACTCCGGGCCACCGGGGCCGATGCGCCGCTCGTGCAGCACCGCCAGATCGCGGGCGAACCACAGCAGCGGTCCGCCCACCACCCGATGCCCCCGCAGCGCACGGAGAAGCAGATCGGAAAAAGGTAGCTGCCCCGTTTCCGGGGCCCGATCCCCCGAATCGGCGCCCCTCGCCGTACCGGGAAAGGTCTTCACGACCGTAGAACTATCCGAACCTGCCACGTTGCCTCGCAGTCATCGCCGCACAACACCGGATCAGAGCGTTCAGAACGTTGACTACACTAAACCCCAGCCGGACCCTGTCAAGCGAAGTACCGCCCGCGACCGGAGCCCGTTTCCGAAGCGTTATCCAGCGCCTGCCTGCCGAAATTCCTTGTCGGCCGATGGTTTTACAGCGAAGACCGGTGGGTACGCACTGCGCTACTGGATCGGTGGCAGGTGCGCGATCTGCACCATCTCCAGCCCGCGCGAGCGGGAGATGAGCATGCCGCGCCCCGGCGGCAGCCGCTGCGGCCGGACGTCGCCGAAGAGCTTGCCCTCCTCGCGCGGGCCGCTCATCAGCAGCGCGTCCACCGACATGTTCTTCATGGCGCCCATGACATTGTCGAAGAGCGCCCTCGAGGCGCCGCCCGCCCGGCGGGCGATGATCAGGTGCAGCCCGATGTCGCGGGCCTGCGGCACGTACTCCATCAGCGGCAGCAGCGGATTCACCCCGGTGGCGACCATGTCGTAGTCGTCGACCACCACGTAGATCTCCGGACCGGACCACCAGGAGCGCTCGCGCAGCTGCTGCGGGGTGATGTCCGAGCCGGGGATGCGCTCGGCCATGTACCTGGCCAGCCCGGCCATCATCTGCCCCGAGGTCTGCGACGAGGTGCTGTAGCCGGCGAGGTGGTCGCCGTCGACGACGCCGAGCATGGTGCGCCGGTAGTCGATCAGGATCACCTTGGCCTGGTCCGGGGTGGCGTTCTCCAGGATGCCCATGACGATGTTGCGCAGCAGCGTCGTCTTGCCGGACTCCACGTCGGCGAGCGCCATGAAGTGCGGCTCGGTGCCGAAGTCGAGGACCACCGGCGCCAGCTCGTTCTCACCGATCCCGACCACCACCCGGGTCGGGCTGGTCCGGATTCCGTGCTCGGCGGCGACGGCGAGCACGTCCGCGCGCTCGGTCTGCAGCGGCAGCATCCGCACCTCGGGCGCGCGGCGGGCGCCCCACAGCTGCTCCAGCTGCTGCTTGGCGGCGACGACGCCGTCGGCGAGGGTGCCCGGATCGGAGTCGGAGTCCAGCCGGGGCAGCGCGACCAGCATGTGCAGCTGATCCGGGGTGAGGCCGCGGCCGGGGCGGCCCTGCGGCACCAGTGCGGCGGTGCGCCTGCCCATCTCGGAGTCGGTGGGGTCGCCGAGCCGCAGCTCGATCCTGGTGCCGATCTGGTCCTTGATCACCGGCCGGATCTCGCCCCAGCGGGAGGCGGCCAGGATGACGTGGATACCGAACGAGAGCCCCTGGCCGGCGATGGCGTTGATCTGCGGTTCCAGCGTGTCGAACTCCTCGCGCACGGCGGCCCACCCGTCGATCACCAGGAAGACGTCGCCGAACTGGTCGGCGGCGAGCGGGTCGCTCGCGTCGGCCTCGGTGCCGTTGATCAGCCTGGCCTCCAGCTGGGCGAACTTGCGCCGCCGGAACTCGGCCATGGACTCGATGCCGAGCTCGGCGAAGCGCTCCTCGCGCTGCCGCAGCAGCGTGGTCAGCTCGGCGATGGTGCGGCGCACCCGGTCGCTGTCCAGCCGCCCGGCCACCGAGCCGACGTGCGGGATCCCGGAGAGGCCGGAGAGGCTGCCGCCGCCGAAGTCGAGGCAGTAGAACTGCACCTGCTCCGGGGTGTGCGTGGCGGCCGCGGCCATGATCAGGGTGCGGACCGCGGTGGACTTGCCTGACTGCGGGCCGCCGACCACCGCGACGTTGCCGAGCGCGCCTGCCAGGTTCACGGTCAGCACGTCGCGGCGCTGTTCGTACGGCTTGTCGATGACGCCGATCGGCATCCACAGCTGGCCGTGCCGGTTCACCGGCGAGCGCCAGTCCGGGTCGGGCAGCAGCATGTCGACGGTGGGCGACTCGTCCAGCGGCGGCAGCCAGACCTCGTGCGCCGGTCGGCCGTGCCCGGTGAGGCGCTTGACCACCACGCCGAGCAGGGTGTCCGGCAGCCCCTCCTCCGCCGCGGCGGCTGCGCCGGGCGGCGGGGGCAGGTCGGGCAGCCCGGTGCGCTGCCGGACGACGGGTTCCGGCCGCTCCGGCAGCAACACCGGAGCCGCGGTGAAGACCGCGGGCGACTGCCCCCCGATCACCCCGCCCGCGGCCTCGCGGCCGGTGCTCGGCGAGACGTACGGGCCGGAGACGTAGGTGGCGTTGAACCGCAGCGGGTCGTCGGCGTCGCTCTTCAGGTAGCCGGAGCCGGGCACCGACGGCAGGTGGTAGGCGTCGGTGATGCCGAGTACCGCGCGGGATTCGTTGGCGGAGAAGGTGCGCAGGCCGATCCGGTAGGAGAGGTGCGAGTCGAGGCCGCGCAGCTTGTTCTCCTCCAGCCGCTGCGAGGCGAGCAGCAGGTGCACGTGCAGCGAGCGGCCGAGCCGGCCGATCATCACGAACAGGTCGGCGAAATCCGGCTTCTGCGAGAGCAGCTCGGAGAACTCGTCGACCACGACGAAGAGCGCGGGCAGCGGGTCGAGCGGTGCGCCCGCGGCCCTCGCCTTCTCGTAGTCGGTGACGTTGGCGAAGTTGCCCGCGGAGCGCAGCAGCTCCTGGCGGCGGTTCATCTCGCCGGCCAGCGCGTCCTTCATCCGGTCCACCATCGAGAGCTCTTCCTCGAGGTTGGTGATCACCGCGGCCACGTGCGGCAGCGAGTCGAGGCCGAGGAAGGTGGCGCCGCCCTTGAAGTCGACCAGCACCAGGTTCAGGTAGTCGGGCGAGTGCGTCGTCACCATGGAGAGCACCAGCGTGCGCAGGAATTCGGACTTGCCGGAGCCGGTGGCCCCGATGCACAGGCCGTGCGGGCCCATGCCGTTCTCCGCCGACTCCTTGATGTCGAGCTCCACCGGGGTGCCGTCCGGGGTGATGCCGATCGGCACCCGCAGCCGCTCCCGCGCGGTGCGCGGGCGCCACACCCGGGTCGGGTCGATCTGCGCGGCGTCCGGGATGCGGAGCAGCGACATCAGCCCGGGGTCGGTGCGGGTCTCGTCGCCGAGGCTGACGATCTGCGCCGCGGTGGCGATCCGGTAGCGGGCGAGGCCGCGGGCGAAGGCCACCGCCTCGGCGGTGCTCACCCGGTCGGCGGTGGCGAAGCGCTCGGTGCCCGCCGCGCTGCGCGCGCTCACCGCGCCGTCGGCAACCACGAGTTGCAGGCCGCGGCGCACGGCGAGGCCGTTCTCCGGCGCGGTCAGGTCGAGCACGGTGACGGCGTCGAGGCCGGACTCGGACACCAGCCGTTCGCTGCCGCTCACGTAGCCGTCGTCGATGACGACGACGAGGTGCAGCCTGCTCTGCCCGGGCTGCGGATTGCGCATGAAGCGGCCGCGTTCCAGCAGTTCGTCGCCGAGCGCGGTCTCCAGTTCGCCGAGCGAGCCGTACATCATCCGGGCCGAGCCCATGCCGTCGCGCTGCGCCGGGTGCTGCAGGTGCGGAAGCCATTTCGCCCAGGCCCAGGTGGGGCCGTCCGGATCGGCGCAGACGACGGCGACGGCCACGTGGTCGGGGCCGTGGAACGCGGTGAACTCCATCAGCATGGCGCGCACCAGGGTGCGCGACTCCTCCGGGTCGCCGGCGATGTCGATGGCGGGGAAGGCGCGCAGCGAGACCGCGGTCGGCAGCTCGTGCACCACCGAGTGGGTGCGCACGAAGCGGCGCAGCGCCACGGTGGAGACCGGCTCCAGATCCTCCAGCGGGCCGGTCTCCGGCCTGCCCAGTTTGGTGGCCAGCCGGTGGCTGCCGACCCCGACCCGCACGTGCCCGAAGTCCGGGTCCGCCGGGCGGCGCTCCCACATCCGCCTCGTCCCGATCACCGAGGGCAGGTCCGCCGGCTCCGGGTGACTCCAGAGCAGCGCCTCGAGCTGCTTGTTCCCGGTGCGCCGCACGTCCTTCCTGAGCTGGTCGAGGTAGCGGAAGTAGTCCTTGCGCTCCTCGTTCAGCTCGGCGGCGGACTTCGGGCCGCCGCCGCGGAAGCCGGCCATCATGCCGACCATCGACATGATCATCATCATCGGGAACATCATCATCATGGGGTTCTGCAGGAAGTTGCGCCCCATCATCACCATCATGGCGATCATGCCGACGACGGCGACCACCATGACCACCGGCATGAGCTTCATCAGCAGCGGCATGGGCAGCGGCCGCTGGATCTCCGGCGGCGAGTTCAGCGCCACCTCACCACCCGGGGCCCGGGGCGGGGCGATCCGGGGCCGCCGGACGAAGCCTTCGGTCACCATGGTCGGCTGCTACCTCTCTGCGGGATCGACGTCGAGCGGATCCGCGTCGTAGAGCGGATCGCTGTGCCTGCGGCGGAACGGAATCGCCAGCGCGGCACCGATGCCGAGCAGCGCGAGACAGGTCACCGTGCCGATCGCCGCGACCCGGCGCGGCAGCGGGTCCGGGCCGGGCGGGCGCACCGGACCCGCGTGCGGCCGCGGCAGCTCCGCGCCCGCGCTCACCGGGGCGGGCGGGAGCTCGGCGGTGAGCGCGGCGACCGGGTCGACCAGCCCGTACCCGATCCGCTCGTCCCGGCCGCGCCCCGGCGCCTGCGCGGTGCGGGTGATCCGCTCCATCACCTGGGCCGCGGTCAGCTCGGGAAAGCGCGCGCGCACCAGCGCGGCCAGCCCGGCGACGTACGGCGCGGCGAAGCTGGTGCCCTCGATCGGCCGGATCCCCTCGGCGGTCCGCACCCCGTTCACCAGGCCGGTGCCGCCGGGCTTGCTGTCCAGCGAGACGATGCCGCGGCCGATCGCCGCGGCCCGCACCCACGGGCCGTGCAGCGAGAGCTCGGACGGCCTGCCGTCCGGGTCGACCGAACCGACCGCGAGCACGTACGGCTCGAACCAGGCCGGGCTGGCCACGGTGGCGAAGCCGCTCCAGCCGCTGCCCTCGTTCTGGGTCTTGCAGGCGCCGTCGGTCTGCAGGTTACCCGCGGCCGCGACCACCACCACATTGCGGTCGTAGGCGTACTTGACGGCGGCGCCGAGCGCGCCGTCGGCGGTGTCCGAACCCGCGGCGGCGCAGGCGACCTCGGAGATGTTGATCACCGTCGCGCCCATGTCCACCGCGCGGACGACGGCCGCGGCCAGGGTGAGCACATTGCCGTAGCCGGTGGCGGCGATGGCACCGGGCGGCGGGTCGGCGCCACGGTTCTCCTTGGGTTCGTAGGCCAGGCTGAGCTGGCGGATGGCGAGGATCTCGGCGTCCGGCGCGACCCCGGCGAAGGCGTCCTCCGGCACCGGGCGGGCGGCGATGATGCCCGCCACCAGGGTGCCGTGGCCGTCGCAGTCGACGGTGCCGTCGCTGTCCGCGACGTAATCGCCGCCGGATTGCAGCGCGGGCAGCCGCGGGTGCCGGTTCACCCCGGTGTCGATCACCGCGACCTTCTGCCCGCCGCCCCTGCTGAACTGCCAGGCGGCCGGGAGGTTCAGCACCGCCTGCGAGATCGGCGGCTCGACCGGCGCGGCGCCGGTGAGCAGCGGCTCGGCGCAGAGCGAGCTCTGCTCGGTCGGCTCCAGCGGGGCCGGCCTGCCGCTGAGCGCCTGCGCGGCGCCGAGCGCCCCCTCGTCGATTCCCGGCGGCCCGGCGGCGATCGCCGGGCCCGGCGCGCCGAAGACCCCGGCCGCCAGTACGGCGAGCGCACCGCAGAGTCCGGCGGCCCGCCTGATTCCACCGGGCGACCGGGTCTTTCGGGCAGCGCGCGGGCTCACAAGTTCAAGTTCCTTGCCATCGAGTACACGCCCATGATCCACAGCACCAGCGGGACCACCGAGCAGATCAGCAGGTACTCGAAGATCTCGCCGAAGCGCCTTGTCACCGGCGTGATCTCCAGGTGCGGCCCGATCACGCCCGCGGCGACCGCCGCGGCGCCGAACGCGAGCAGGAGGCCGCCGGTGAGCAGCGCGAGCCCGGTGTCGCCGAGCGCGAGCCCGGTGAGCAGCCCGACCACCACCAGCGCGCCCGCCCCGATGAGCGTGCCCGCCTGGGCCAGGTCGGCGAAGGCGCGGCCGCGCAGGCACAGGATGATCGCGGCGATCACGGCCAGCGTCAGCCCCTGCCAGCGCAGGTGGCCGAGCGGGTCGGCGGCGCCCAGCGCACCGAGCAGGGCGGCCAGCGCACAGCCGATCAGCAGCCCGGTCTGGTAGCGGTTGGCGGCCTCGGCGCGCCTGCCGAGCCCGGCCGCGGACGGCAGCGCGGTGGCACCGATGGCGCCGATGCCCTCGATGGTCGGCCGGTGCTCGTGGTCGGCGGGGTCGATGGCGGCGCCCGCGGTCGGCACCGGCGGCACCGGCAGCCGGGCGAGCAGCGCGGCCAGCCGCGGCACCATCGAGATCAGCGCGATCCCGCCGACCAGCAGGCCTGCGGCGATCTTCGGCAGCGCCGGGTCCCAGATCATCCGCACGGCCGCGACGATCCCGCCGAAGACCGATGTGGTCACCACCGCGGCGCAGAGCGTCGCGCCGACCGCGGTGGCGCGGTAGAGCGCGACGGAGAGCACGAGGGTGACCGCGAAGCCGAGCAGCAGGTGCGGACTGCCCAGCTCACCGGGGACGAAAAGCGCAGCGGCACCGAAGAAGAGCAGCAGCGCGCAGAGCGAGAGCCAGACGCCGGTGCGCTCGTCGGCGTAGCGCCTGGCCGCCACCACGGCGCCCGCGGTGCCCGCCGCCGCCGCGCCGACCGCGATGAACGGCGCGGCGATCCCGCCGCCGTTCCCGCGGTCGAGCAGGAAGAGCAGCAGCGCCAGCACCGAGATGCCCGCCGCACCGACCAGCCCGGTCCAGCGCGCCGCGGCAGGCGACCAGCTGTGAAAGCCGTCGTGTGTCAGCCGGGACACCGCGTCGATGACGTCGTCGAAGAGCGCAGGCGCCTCCTTGGCGTCGACCGCGCGCAGCACGAGCAGTTCGCCGTCGTACACCTCGGCCTCACCGAGGCTGCGGCTCGGCGGGATCGGATCGCGGCCGAGCCTGGCCAGCGTCCAGTGCGCACTGCGCAGCGGTGCGCCGCCGTCCTCCGCGTCCACCGGGGCCGGATCCCGCGACTCGATCAGCGCGACCAGATCGCCCATGAAGGAGGCGATCGGCACGGTCGCGGGCAGCCCGACATCGAGCTGGGTGTTCCCACCGATGACGGACACTCGGCACAGCTCCGGTTCGACGGCTTCGACGCCCCCGCTCAGTGACTCGGTCAATTGCCGAACGACCCCAGTTCTTTTCCGAACGTTTCCGAACACTCCATCTGCTCGTCACCTCGGATGTCGAATTCGACACGCGCCGAATCGAAACCGAGACCGTGACCAGGGATGCCGGACCTCCACGTTGCAACCTACCGACAGCGAAACCTAATCTATCGGACAGACCCTGCCCACGCGATCGGCACCGATCGCGCTTCGAGATTCGGAGTTCGCGAACGATGAGTGGCAATCGGCAAGCCCAGCGTGCGTTCGACGCCGGCGTCCTGTCCCTGGGTCTGGTTGTGGACGGCCAGGAATCCACGCGTGATCTCGAGTACGCGAAATTGGCGTTCCAGCGTGCCACCGAATGGGATCCGGCGATGTGCGACGCCTGGCTCGGCCGGGCCGCCGCGGGCGAGGTCACCCCGGAGGTGCTCTCCAACCTGCATCGCACCAGCACCGAGACGCTCTACCGGGAGCAGCGCAGGCTGGGGCTGCCGCCGCGCGCCCTGGCCGGCCGCTTCCTGGCCGGGCTCTACATCGACTACCCGCTGGCCGGCTACACCGAGATCTGGCTCGCGCAAGCGGCGCAGCTGATCTCGGAGCAGCAGTACGACGAGGCGGAAAAGGTCCTCGACGAGCTGGATCGGCACCGCAGGGCGGTGGTCAGCGATCCGGACCGCGCGGCGGACGACCGGATCACCGCCTACATCCGCGGTGTGCTGCACTTCACCACCCAGCGCTGGCCGGACGTGATGAGCGTGCTCGCCGGCTCGGCCGAGTGGGACGATCCGTACCTCGGCACCGGCGCGCACGTCATGGTCGGCACCGCCTGCGCCCAGCTGGGGCTGTTCGGCGAGGCGATCCGGCGGATGGAGCAGGCCGAGAGCGGCCCGATCCCGGCCGCCCGCACCACCGCCATGTTCTGCCGCGGGCTGTGCCTGCGCGAGACCGGCCAGGAGGAGCAGGCGCAGGCGCTGTTCGAGAAGGTCTACTCGCAGGCACCGGATTTCGCGCCGAACACCGCGGCCATGCGCGACCGGACCTACCGGATCACCGTCACCACCAGGGAATCCATCGAGGCCAGGACGGACAGGTGGGATGCGGCCTCCGCGCCGTCGATGGAGGAGATGCGCGACGCCGACGCGGAGGACCGGGCCAAGAAGATCCTCGCCGAGGCACGGGCCGAGCTGGACAGGCAGATCGGCCTCGCCTCGGTGAAGACGCAGGTGGCGAAGTTGCAGGCCACCGCACAGCTGGCCAAGATCCGGGCCGAGAAGGGCATGGCGAGCGTGCCGCGCGGCAACCACCTCGCCTTCACCGGACCGCCGGGTACCGGCAAGACCACCATCGCGCGGGTGGTGGCCAAGATCTACTGCGGCGTCGGCCTGCTCAAGACCGACAAGGTGGTCGAGGCCAAGCGGATGGACCTGGTCGGCCAGCACCTGGGCAGCACCGCCATCAAGACCGACAAGCTGATCGACACCGCGATGGACGGCGTGCTCTTCATCGACGAGGCGTACACCCTGATCCAGACCGGCCTCTCCGGCGGTGACGCCTTCGGCCGGGAGGCGGTGGACACGCTGCTGGCCAGGATGGAGAACGACCGCGACCGGCTGGTGGTGATCATCGCCGGGTACGACGGCGAGATCGACCGCCTGCTCGCCGCCAACGACGGCCTGGCCTCGCGCTTCGCCAAGCGGCTGCAGTTCCCCTCGTACACCCCCGAGGAGCTGGGGCAGATCGGCAGGCTGATCGCCGGCAGCCGCGACTCCGAGTTGTCCGAGGGCGCACTGGAACTGCTGGAGCAGGCCTGCGAGCAGCTCTACACCACCGAGCGGGTCGACCAGAGCGGCCAGCCGCGCCGCGGCATCGACCTGGCCGGCAACGGCCGCTTCATCCGCAACATCGTCGAGGCGGCCGAGGAGGAGCGCGAGTTCCGCCTGGCCAACGACGAGACGCTGGATCTCTCGGCGGTGGACGAGTCGGTGCTCATGCGGATCGAGGCGCCGGACATGCGGGCGGCGCTGACCGGCGTGCTCTCCTCGCTCGGCGGCTCCTGAGCGCTACTTCGCGGCGGGCAGCACGTCGTGCGTCATGAGCGCGTCCCTCGGTGCCAGGGTCGGGCCCGGCACCAGTTGCCCGACGATCGCCCACGGCGCCAGCCGCGGCGCGTCGCCGAGGCCGAGCACCGCCGCGGTCTCCATGTCGGGGATCTCGTACCGAATCCCGTTGTCCGCGACGTAGAACAGGCTGCCGCGCCGCGGGCTGCCCGGATCCATCCCGGTGACGTGCACGAACTCGCCGGTGGTCGGTTTCAGGTACACCGCGTCGACGCGGTCGCCGGTGCCGTCCGAGGTGGCCAGCTCCACCGGCACGTTGCCGTCGTTCAGCGGTAGTTCGGCGCCGACCAGCAGCGCGAGCGCCGCGCGGTCGGTGCGGCCGTCGACGGCGTCCGGATCTTCCTGCCGGTTCTTCGACCAGGCGGCGCAGGCGACCGGCGCGTCCTCGGCGGAGACGATCTCCGGTGCCCGCTCGGGGAAGTGGTCGACCGGCAGCCGGTTCAGGATGGCGACGCCGGTCAGGGCATCCGGCGGGACGGTCGCGATCTCCCGCATGCCCTGTGAGTTCGCGGTGCGGATCACCTCGGCGGTGAACTCGCCGACCCGCTGCACGCCATCGGCGAGCACCACGTACAGGGTCGCGCCGGCGCCACGGCCGCTGCCCGCGACCGAGATGATCCCGCCGACCGGCACCGCCGAGAGCGGTCCCGGCCCCGGCGAACCCGCCTGCGGGATCTCCGGCGGAGCCAGCGGCGGCACCGCAGTGGCCGCGCCGAGCAGCCCGGTGCCGACCGGCCGCGGCCGGTGCGTGGCGAGCTGCAGGCTGCGCGCGACGACCGAGTTGTTCGGGTCCACCTCGGCGCGCTTGCCTTCGTAGAGCAGGTAGGTCTTGTCCGAGCGCTTGACCAGCACCGCTTCGTTCTCCGCAGCGCGCCGCACCCGCTCGCCGAGCTGCGGTGCCGCGGCGATCACCGTGGTCGTGACGCCGTTCGCGGAGGCCGCGCTTCCGGTGATGGAGAGCTGCACGGTGTCGCAGAGCGACCACTCCGAGCGGTCACCCTGCGCCGAGCCGGGCAGCGCGGCAGGCGCGCCGGGGATGCCGATCAGCGCGCCGCGCGGCATGGACGCCAGCTTGCCGTCCTTGACCGACTTCGGCGACTCGTTGCTGCCGGTGACCAGCCGGGCCGAGGCCAGATTCAGCACCGGGTGCAGCGTCTGCTCGCCGTTGTCCGCACCGACCACCACGTACAGCGCGCCGCTGTCCTTGCCCATGACGATCATGGCGTCGCCGACGGCGCCCTGCGGGCGCAGGAAGGCCATGATCGCGGCGCCGGCCACCACCAGCAGCCCGAGCACCGCGCCCACCCAGAGCGAGCGGCTGTGCGAGCGCATCGGATCGTGCAGCATCCGGACGTCGCGCCGGACCAGGGCGTGATCGAGGCGGCGCAGCAGGAATCGATATCCGTTGACCTGCGCCCTCGTGGTCAGCTGAGCCGGCACCGCTGCTCCATCGGCGAACCCCTCCATCCCGCGCCCGCGGAATTGCACCGCGTGCTTCGCCGATCACAGTACCGCCAGCGGTAATTCGGCGCGGTAGTGTGAGTCCACGGTCGGCGGGTGTGCCCGCCGGGGCCGGCGGACCCGACACCGAGGCTGACGAAACGTGAACCAGGATGCGCACGAACGCGGAACCGGCGGATTTCCGAGCGATAGCGGAAGAGAAACCGGGAGTGACTTTTCGGTGAACAATCCGAATCCTCCGCCCGAAAACCGGGAGACATCGCCGGAATTCGAATCGAACAATTCGGCGCGAGCCCCCGAGAGCGGCTCCCCGACGGCACCGAATTCGCCCCCACCGAATGCGGAGGCAGATTCCGGCAATTCCGGCCGGAACGATCCACCGGCACCGGACGAGCCGGACACCACGCTGCGGGATGCCCAGGCGACGCTGCGCGACCCGGAGTTCTGGCTCTTCCGGCTGATCCCGCTGCGGCTGATGATCCCGCTCGGGCTCGTCGCCGCGGCGGCGGCCTGGCCGGCGATCGCCTTCGACGCGCACGTCGCGGTGCAGATCGCGGTGCCCGCGGTGATCCTGCTCGCCGGCGTGGCGCCGGTGCGCAGGCGCGAGCCGCGCAACCCGGTCGGGATGCTGGCGAGGGTGCTGGCCTTTCGCTGGCGCCGGGCCAGACCCGGTGCGGGCGACGCGGGCGACGCCTTCGACGTGCCGCTGCCCGAGGGCGGCAGCTACGGGGTGCGCTGGGACGACGAACAGCTCGTCACCATGATGCGGATCGACCCGCCGCCGGACGCGCTCACCCTGCTGCGCCGCGGCGCGCTCAGCACCGACCAGGTGTTGCCGCTCACCGACATCGGCCGCTGCCTGAGCCAGTTCGACATCGATCTGTCCGCCATCGACGTCATCAGCACCGGCGCGCGCACCGCGGGCAACGGCGCCATCGCGCAGCTGTACGACCGGATCATCGGCCCGCTGCCCGCCATCGCGCACCGCACGGTGTGGCTGGTGCTGCGGCTGGACCCGCTGGCCAATGCGCAGGCGGTGGAGAGCCGCGGCGGCGGCAGCGCCGGGTCGCTGCGCACCGCCGTCATCGCGACGAGGCGGGTGGCGAATCGGCTCGCCGCGCGCGGTATCTCGGTGTCCGTGCTGACCGCGGGCGAGCTGAACGCGGCGGTGCGCACGCTGTGCCGGGGCACCCCGCTGGCCGACTTCACCGAGACCCCGCGCTCGCTCGTGCACGACAACGTCTACCTGACCAGCTACGAGATCGGCCCGGAGCTGGTCGGCTCGCGCGGCTTCGCGGACATCTGGGCGACGCCGAGCCTGACGACGACGGTCACCGTGCGAATGCGCCCGGACACGTCGGGCCGGCCGGGCCCGAACGGCGCGCCCGCCATCACGGTCGGCGCGCTGGTGCGGTTCGACACCGCCGAGGAGCCCGCCGAGCCGCCGGTGCCCGGACTGCGCGCGCTGCCAGGGCAGCAGTTCCGCGCGCTGCTGGACTCGCTGCCCGCCCGCCGCGCGGTGCGGGACGGCGCGGGCGACTACCGCGGCCCGCTGGACGCGCTGGCTGGGATCGCGCTGCCCACCGCGGGCTGCGGCCAGCTGATCGGCGCCGACGACCGGGGCCAGGGCATCGCGGTGCCGCTGGTCGGACAGGGCACCAGGCACCTGGCGGTGATCGGCGACATCGACCTGGCGCAGCAGGTGATCCTGCGCGCCATCGCGCTCGGCGCGCACGCCGTCGTGCACACCGATCGGCCGGAGCGCTGGCAGACGATGGTGGCGAATGTGGATGCGCCGGCGACGCTCTCGCTGGCGCCGCGGCTGGCAGGCGCGAGCCACCCCCCGGCCGCACCGCCGCCGCTGCCCGGCGCGCCGTTCCCCTCGGCCACCGTCGTCGTCTTCGACGGGGTGCCGCCCACCGCGCTCGCCGGTGGGGCGACCATCGTGCACGTCCGCCCGGCGGGGCAGCCGGAGGGCGAGTTCGAGGCCGACGTGGTGCTGGTGCAGAACCCGGACCGGCCGAACCAGATCACCGTCCGGACCTCGGCGGCGACCGCGACGGTGAACATGGTGACCACGCCGGAGGAGATGTGGTACATCGGCGAATCACTCACCGCCGCACGCTGAGACACCGAACGGCCGGCCCGGGGAACCCGGACCGGCCGTTCGCGGACCTGGCTCAGTAGCCGAAGCCGTCGCCGACCTTGCCGTCGGTGCCGAGCGCCCGCTGCAGGGCGTTCTCGACCTCGGCCGCGATGCGGTTGAGCAGGGTCGTGGTGTCCTCGTACTCGCCGTCCCACTTGGTCTTCGAGGTCTGGAATGCCGCCAGACCGTCGTTGCCCTCCCAGGCGGTCGCCAACTGGCCCGCGGCACTCTGCAGGTCGCTGGCCTGCTGCAGCAGCTTGCCGTAGTTCGTGTTGAGCGAGGTGAACAGCTCGGTCATCGTCGCTTCGTCGTAAAGCATGTCAACTCTCCTTCAAGTTGTCGGGCGGCCGGAATCAGAGCCGCAGGCCGCCGAAGCCGGCCTCGTTGTCGGAATCCATCGTGCGGTACTGCTGGGTACCCGAGCCGACCGCTTCCTGCAGCTCGTCGAGGACCCGGTTCAGCCGGGTGCCCTCGGACTCCCACTCGGTGGCCGCGGTCACGAACGCGGCGTTCGCGTCGCCCTGCCAGCCGCGCCGGGCGGCCTCGACGTCTTCGGTGATGGTGTTCAGGGTGGTCCGGATGGCCGTGACGGCATCGGCCATCGCGGTCTTCGCCGCCTCGGCGACTTCGTGTTCTGACTGCACGCTCATGGTGCACCTTCCTTCTGGGTGTGTGCTTCGTGCCAGAAGGTGACGCCGGTCGGCATCACCCGAGTCGGACATGCTCTACTGCGGGAATCTCCGAACGATTACTGCGGCAGCCACCTCCCCCCGGGCAGGGTCTCGATCAGACCGGCGATCGCCTGGGCGATCCGGTGATCGGTGCCCGGTGTGACGGTGGACCAGAGTTCCCCGTCCGGGGAGACCCCCGGCGCGGCCACGATGCGGCCCCGCCCGGTGTCGTACACCGCGACCGCGCCCGGCGGCCGGGTGGTTACGCCGTCGGCGTGGGCACAGGCCACGACCTCGGCGTAGGTATGACAGGACGCGAAGGCCATCCCGTATCGGGTGGCGTCGCGGTCCGGCAGGCCGAGCGCGTAGAACGTGTCGGCGAAGTCGGTGGAGGTGCGGGCGGCGGCCAGCCGGTCGCCCAGGTCGGCGGCGGGCGCGCTGACGCTCGCCACGTCGGCCGGGCTCGCCGGGCCGAGCGCGGCGAGCACCGGCCCGGCCAGCGAGCTGCCTGAACCGTCCGACCAGGTGCCGCGGACGTCGAAGCGGTCGCCGGTGCGCACCGCGAGCGCGTGCCGCTCGGCGCGCAGCGCCAGGCAGAGCCGGACCGTCCCCTGCTCGGAGACGATCCGCGCGACCAGCTCCCGATCCGGCTGCGCCAGCACGTACAGCGCGTCCGCCAGGTCGGGGACGACCTCGCCGTAGTCGTCGATCACGCCGTCGGCCGTCAGCTCCGCGGTGGCCGCGCGCTGCGCCGCGGCCCACTCGGCGACGGTGTCCTGGCGCGGCCCGACCCCCAGCACCAGCGGCAGCGTCTGCACGCCGAGCCGTTCGGCGAGCGCGAGTATGCCGTCGTTGGTCACCACCGTCACGCCGCACCCCCGGTGGCCATCGGCCCGGCGGCGGGCGGCGGCTCCGGCGCGCCGAGCACGGCGGGCGCGGAGACGATCCCGATGTCCTGACCGAGCAGATCGGCGCTCACCTCGGCGGCCCTGGCCTGGTACTCCTCCTCCGCGGACTGCGCGGCGGCGGCACCACCCAGCGCGCCGGGCACCAGAGGCACTCCGCCCTGGCTGCTCGGCACGGGCTGCGACACCACGGTTTCCACCGTCTCGGTGGTGCTGCCCTCGATCGGCAGCCGGACCTGGTAGGCGGTCTTCACCCGCGGCACCGGGGCGATCCCGACGCCACCGAAGCCGCCGAACCCGGGCGCGGCGACCGGGACGACCGGCGTACTCGGCGCCGGCCGCGGCGCGCCGCCCTGCTCGGCCGCCAGCGCCGCGGGCGAGGCGAGTACCGGGGGCTGCTGCTGCGACCACGGCACGGCGAGCGGCTCGGTCGCCGCCTCGTAGGTGCGCATCACCCGGGAGGCGGCGGCCTTGGCCACGTCGGCGTCCTCGTCGGTCTGCGCCGCGATGGCGCGGATCGGCGCGCCCATGGCGGCGGTCATCTGTTCCAGCGTGCGCTGGACCTCCCTGATGGCGGCGATGTCGGCCGCGTTCGGCATGGTGAGCCGGGCCAGCTCGTGCGCGGCCGCCTGGGTCTGCGCCCGCAGCGCGTTGCTGCCCGCGGCGGCGGACGCGTCGATGAGCCAGTCGCGCAGCGTCGCGACCCGGTCCAGCACCGCTCGGCTGGTGCCGGACCGCCAGGCCCCGCGCATGCGCTGCACGATCTGCTCGTACTCGAGCACCGCGGCGCCGAAGGTGCCCGCCAGGTCGGCCCAGGCGGCGCCCGCCTCGGCGAGCGGCACCGCGCCCGCACCGGTGGTGAGCTCGCGGGCGAGCCGGTCCGGCTCGCGCGCCTCCCAGACCACCCCGGTGAAACCGGGCTGAGGTGGTTCGATCATCGCCTACTCCGTGGGAAATCCCCGGGTCAGGCAGCCCCGCCGACGGCGGTGCCACTGAAACCGGTCGCGTTGTCCTGTTCGGCGCGGCCGAACTGGTTCACCTGGTCGCGCAGCGTCGCCGCCAGCTTGCGCAGCTCGAGCACGCCCGCCGCGGCCGCCTCCCCGAAGGAGGTGCCGACCTCGGTCATGGTCGTCGCGGCGCGCACCGACACCTCGTCGACGCCGGCCGGCGGCACCGAGAGCGCCGGTTCGGCGCCGAGCAGGTCGCGCTCCAGCCGGTCGGCGAGGCCGTCCAGCTCCTGCGCGGCGGCCAGCGCCGACGCCTCGTCGAACTGCACGCCCTGGAAATCGGGGGTGCTCACATCACGGCGGTCCATCGCAACCTCCTGCATCGAGCCGTGTCCTGGATCTAGAGGGTCAGTTCTTTGTCCGGCGGGGAGTCGCCGCCCACCGGCTCGGCGGCGCCGACAACCGGCAGCGAGGCACCGCCGAGCTCGCCGACCACCTCGTCGCCGTGGGCCGCGGAGACCAGGAAGCCGGGGGTGTCGCCGGCGTCGCCCGCGCCGCGCGGACCCCCCATCCCCGCCCCTGCCGCGGCACCCATCGGCATCATGCCGCCGGGCGAGCCGGAGCCGATCGTGGCTGCCGGGCGGGTCGCGGCGGCCGGATCGCCGCCGCCGGGAGCGAGATTCGTCGGCACCGGACCGACGGCGGCCGTGCGGGTACCGGAGTAGGCGTTCAGCGGGGCCGCGACCGGGGCCGCACCGCCGACGCCGCCGCCACCGAAGCCGCCGCCACCGAAGCCGCCACCGCCCGCGCCACCGGCACCGGCGCCGGAGTGCTCGCCCTCCGGCTTCGCCGGATCGAGGCCGTACTCGCCATCCGCACCCGGCTTCGCCACCGGCTGCGGTGCGAGCAGCGAGGTGTTCGCGGTGGCCAGCGTGGCCAGCTGCTGCGCGCCGGTGCTCGCCGCGGTGAGCAGCGGGGTGACCATCTGCAGCAGCTGCATGATCTGCTGCGACGAGTCGACTCCGGTCGGCGCGTTGGTGATCGGCACCTTCTGGCCTGCCGCGCCCATGTTCCCGGAGTGCCCGGTGAGCTCGACCCTGGTCTTGGTGACGACGGCGAGCGCCTCGGTGATCGCCGAGACCGTCGCGGCCACCAGGAATGCCTGCCCGCCCGGCGCGGCGAGGAACGGCGCCGCGGCCGCCACCGATGCCGTGTACTTCGCGACGACCGCGCTCATCAATCCAGCACCGACCCCGACCGAGGTGGCGGCGCCGGTGAGAACGGCCTTCTCCTGCACGCTCTGGGTCTGCAGCGCGGCGCCGTTGGCCGAGGCCTGGGTGGCCTTGCCGCTCGCGGCCTCCGCGCCCGCACCCTGCCACAGCGCCATGACCACCTGCAGCGCGCTGCTGCCGAGCGTGGTCGCGGTCTGCAGCGCGGTGGTGATCCCGGTCAGTACCTGGGTCGGATCGGGGCCCGGCCCGGCCGCCGCGCCGAGCGTGCCCGTGCCGAAGCTGCTCGCCATGTCGGTGAGCGGGCGCGCGAGCGCGGCCAGGTCGAGCACCGGCAGCGGCGGAAACTCGGGAAGTGGTGGCAGTGCGGGGAGTTCGGGCAGCTGCGGCAGCCCCAGGTCGCGCAGGATGTCGTTCACCGGGCGATCGATCAGCGGCGCGAGGGCGCTGCCGCGCAGCAGCTCGGCGATAGCCGGATCGATCGGGGCGTTCATCGCGCGGCGTTCAGCGCACCGGCGGAGGCGGCCTCACCGGCGTCGTAGGCGGCGGCACCCTCGTGCGCGGTCAGTGCGGTGGCCGCGTGCACCGCGGCCAGCTCGAGCACGGAGGAGATGTGGTTGGCCTGCGCCACCGCGAATGCCGCCAGAAAATCCTGCCCGATCAACCCGAAGACCGGCACCGTCGCCGCGACGGTCGCGACCTGGTCCACCGCTCCCGCTGTCGCCACCGCCTGCGCCATCGCCGCCGACGCGGCACCGTAGGCGTGAATCGCCCCGGACTCCGCTGCCACTTCGCTCATCGTATTCCCCGATCTCGTAATGCATCTGACCGTTGTTTCGCACTCATCCACCGGATACTCGATCCGGATCGGAGTTCTCCGGTCCCGTCACCGCATTCACGAAGGCAGTCGAGCCTCTCGCGACACTGTGCCGGGCGAACATGAACTGCCGGTGTCTACTCCACTACTTCCGCGTTGAAGGCGGTCACGAGTTCCGCCCGCAGCGCGAATGCCGCACGCGCGGCAGCGTTCGCGGTGCCGACCACCAGCTGCTCGAAGTCCTTCGGCGACAACGACGAGATCGCCGGCGTCAGAACAAGATCGAGCAGCGCGCCGGTGCCGTCCACCTCGACGGTCACCGCGCCGTCCTCGGATGTCTGCCTGGCGCGGACCCCCGACATGTCATCGGCGAGATCTTTCAGGCGGAACAGCCGTTTGCGCACCCCCGCCTCCAGCTCGTCCATCGTTTCGTACACCGTCCCGCCTTTCGCGTCGATGGCGCTCGATTGGTTCGTAATGTTCCCGCTGTCGCCGCGCGCCTGTTCAGACCGGCCGCAACCAGCTCCGCGGCTCCATGTCGAATTCCTCCTCCTCGGCCTGCTCGCGGCGCGCCACTTCCTCCGGCGTCGGTAATCCGGTGAGCGCCAGCATTTCCGGTGCCAGTCCGGCCTGCTGTAGCTGCGCCCGCCGGGCCAGGCCGGCGTGATCGGCCGACCGGCGGCACAGCCGCATGATCTCGGCCGCCAGCTCCGCCGGATTTCGTTTCAGCTCCGCGGCCTCCACGGTCAACCCGATCGGCAGCCCCTGCTCGGTGGTACGCACGACGATCGCGCCGGAGTGCGAGACCGCGCTCCACTCCGCGGGCAGTACCTGTTCGGCGTCGCTCACCCCTGCTCCCTCCGTGCTCACCGCGGCACCGGCTCGTCCTTGATCGCCCTGACCACCGCGGCGACGCGGGTATTGATCAGGGCGGTGAGCTGTCCGGTGTCGGCACCGACGGCGACCGGCGGAGTGCGGTCGTCGACGACGTAGCGGCCGTCGCCGGTCACATCCCGCCACTCCAGCCGGTGCCTGGTCATTCCGCGTGGCCCGAAGACCGAGCGCCCCTGCACGATCTCGATCGTCCCGGTGCGCGTGGTCGGCGCGGCCAGGAAACGGCGGGCCCGCTCCTCCGGGGTGTCGTCGAACGAGTCGTACACGGCGGACCGGCCGAACTCGTAGTCCACCTCGCCGCTCTCCGGCAGCGGCGTCTCGGGTCGTTCCCCCGCGGGTTCCTCCGGCAGTACCTCGGCGGCGGCCGCTGCGAGCCGCACGGCATCGCACCGGGTCACCGTGAATCCGCCGCTGTGGAAGAAGGTCCGGCCCGGGTGCTGCTCGATCACGTACCCGGCCGAGCCGCGCCGGACGCCGAGCACCCGGATCAATCCGGATACTCGCATCGGATCGTCCGAATCCCTGGCGGAGAGCACGAGGCTGATATCGGGCCTGGCCAGCGCCTCGACGAGCTCGCCGAGCGGCGGCTCGGTGAAGCGGGCCAATCGTTGCCTGGCCAGGCCGGTCTCGACCTCGAAGGCGGCCTGCGACTCGATGTCGGTGCTGTAGTAGAACGGCGCGGGCAGCATGCCGAGCCGCGCGTCGTCCCACAGGGTGAAGAACTCGATCGCGTCGAATTCCCGGACGGTGCTCATCGCTCGACGATCGGCTTCGCGACGACCGGCGCGTCACCGAGCGCCTCCTCCAGGTACTCGATCGAGTCCAGGTAGTCCGCCCGCTTGTACTCCCGCTGCTGCTGCCCGGCCCCTGCGCCCGCGCCCGCCGGACCCATGCCGCCCGGCGCACCGGGCGAACCCGCGGTCGGCGCGAGCCCCGCCCGGCTCGCGGCGATGGCTTCGGTGGCGATGTCCGCCCGGGGGAAGAGCTTCGCGGCCGCGCTCAACGGATCCGCCCTCGGCAATCCGGCGCCCGCGCCGCCCGCACCGGCACCGGCACCGGCACCACCGCCACCGGCACCACCGCCGCCCTTGCCGAGCGCCTTCGCGATCTCCTCCCGCGGGTTGAGCCCGGCCAGCCCGGCGGGCAGGACCGGCATCCCGGCTCCGAGGGATTCCTGCGCGGCCTGCTGCGCGGCCTGCAGTGCTTGCAGCGCCCCCTGCGAGCCCTGTTGCAGAGCCTGCTGGGCCTGCTGCGCTGCCTGCTGTGCCGCCTGTTGCCCGTCCGGTGCTCCCGGCCCGGCGCCGAGCTGCCCCTGCCCGGCACCCGCGCCCGGCTGCCCCTGCCCCGCCTCGGCGCCGCGCTGCTGTGCCGCGATCTCGTCCGCCCGCTGCTGCGCCGCCGCGTCCGCCCGCTGCTGCGCGGCCGCCCGCTCCGCCCCCGCCGCGCTCCGCGCGTCGGCCAGTGCCTGTTGCTGCAGCGCCTGCGCCCCGCCGCCACCGGTGCCGCCACCGCCCGTGCCGCCACCACCACCGGTACCGCCACCGCCGTTGTAGCCAGCCGGGTTGTTGCTCGCGTCCGCGCCGGGGTCGGGGATCGGGATGCCGCGTACCGGGGTGACCGCGGCGGGCATGATCGGGATGGCGGCGCCCGCGGTCGTCGCGCCGGGGATGTACCACTCGGCGAAGGACCACTGCGCGAGTTCGGTTCCCTCCCTGATCGTTTGATCGGACGCGGTCTCCGGCGAGATATTGGTCAGATTGGCGGTGAAGGTCCAGTACCAGCCGGCCACGTTGTCCAGGTTGGTGCCCATCAATCCGGCAGCCGTCGCGAACCGCCCGCCGTTGTCCTTGTAGGCGTTGACAGCGTTGCGGGCGCTCTCCGCGCCCTGCCCTTCCCACTGACCGTTGACGAGTGTGGTGATGTTGTTGTTGAACGTGGAGAATCCGGTGTCGAGTTCGGTCGACAGCCAGTTCCAGATCCCGCCCGCGCCGTGAATCCCGTCCGGCGTGAGACTGTCCTGCCAGATCTGGTAGGCGCGCGTGTAGTTCATCCAGGGAACCGGCTCGGTGTCCACCGCGGTGGTGTCGAGCGGCAACTGCACACCGGTGAGCGGAGCGGGCGGGGTGTACTCGCCGGCCCCGTCGCGCCGATAGCGGCCCGCCCAATCGGGCAGTCTTCGGTCTGCCAGCGGCGCGGCGACATCGATGCCGTCACCCGCGGTACTGGCTCGGCGCAGCGCATCGAAGTCACGGCGCGCATCCTCTTCGGTGCCGTCGTAGCTCTGCTGCGCGGCGATGAAGGCCTCGCCCATATCCCGCAGAATGCGTTTGTGGTCCGTCAGGACCGTCTCCGCGTGCTCGCCCGCGAGATGGAATTTCTGCAGCAGCCGCTGCGCGGACGGAATGTGCGGGGACAACCCCGTGAACGACTTCAGCGGTGGGATGTTCGGCATCACCGCTTCGATGGTGTCCAACAGATCCGCGGCGTAGCCCGCGGCGCGGCGCGGGGCGTCACCCTCCAGCCGGAGTCTGCCGCCCTTGAGGGCACCCCACGGATTCGGTTCGGCCATCGGTCAACTCCTCTGGGGTCTGCGCAGCCGGGGGGCGGCAGTCGGCCACACCCGGCCACTCCCCGCCCTGCCATCCTGACACGGAATCGGCGACTCGTCTGCCCCGAAAACCTGGCACAGTACACCTTTCCCACGGTTGGTGATCATCCCACGAGTCCGATGAACTGCTGGTGATGCGCGTGTGAATCATGAACTCGCGCAGTGCGGGCACGCGCAAGCCACCGGAACATGTGGATTTGATTGCATAGTGTTCACCTTGAGTTCGCCCGGATCCTGGTGCACAGTCGAAGTACTCGGGGAACAGGAGGGTCCGGTGGGAGGCAGAGTCGAGGTCGATCCGGACGGGCTGCTCCGGGCGTCGACGCAGATCGGAGATCTCGGTGCGCGGCTGCGGGCGCTGGCGGCGCGCGCCGAGGCCGCGCTCGCGCCGGGGTCGGCCGCCTGGGGCGATGACAAGTTCGGGGCGCGGTTCGCCGCGGGCGCGCAGGGTTTCGCGGCGGGCGGGGATGGCACGGCCACCAGCACCGGCAATGTCGCGGAGACGCTCGACGAGGTGTCGGATGGACAGTCCCGGGCCGCGGGCGCGCTGCGCAACAACGAGTTGGCCTCCACCGAGAGCTTCTGAGCGGGGGCCGATGCCGAACAACGACGCCGAGGCGACAGCGGCCTCCCTGCTCGCCGACTTCCGCGGCCGGATGTCCGCGCTCGCCCTGGCCCAGCAGCGCCGCGCCCAGCTCACCGCGGTGGCGAGCGCGCGCGGCAAACGCGTCAAGGCGACGGTGAACGCCGACGGCGTGCTGATCGATCTGAAGTTCGCGCCGTCGATCGACGAACTCCGCCCCGACGAGATCGCGAAGGCCGTGGTCGCGGCCACCCAGGAGGCGGCGGCCGAGGTGGCGCGGAAGGCGCGGGAGCTGGTGGCGCCACTGCTGGACGAACGTGCACGGCTGCCGAAATTCGCCGAAATGGTGGATGGCATGCCCGATTTCGCGGCCGAGATCCCCGCGGCGCCCGCCGCCCCGACCACCCCGCCGCACGCCGCGGACCGGATCACCGCCGCCGAGCGCGCCGGGGCGCCCGGCTTCACCGATGTCGAGGAGCCGCGGCCGAGCCACGGGGTCACCGACTCCGGTTGGTGACGGGCCGCGATGGCACTGCACATTCCGCCCGCCCTGGAATGGCTGGAGTGGGTCGCGGGCGGTGACTGGCCGCACGGCAACGAGGACTCCATGTGGGAGATGTCGCGCGAGCTGCGCGCCATCGGTGCCGAGGTCGAACAGCTGCTCGGCGAGCTCGACGGCGCCACCCGGACCACGCTCGCCGTCTACCCGGCGGGCGAGGGCCGGGACGGCATGGCGGACTTCCTGCACGGGCTCCGCTCCGGTGACGGCTCGCTGGAGCAGCTCGCCGCGAACTACGTGGCGCTCGCCGACTCCGCCGACCAGATGGGCGACCAGCTGCAGGCCGCGAAGCTGAACGTCATCGCCGGGCTGGTGCTGCTCGCCGCCGAGCTCGCCTACGCGCTCTTCCTCGGCCCCGGCGCGCCGTTCGCCCAGGCCGGGGCGATCGCGGCCACCCAGGCGGCGTTCCGCTGGCTCGGCATGCGGCTGCTCGGCTACATCGAGCGCCTGGTCGGGCGGATGATCACCAACCAGGTCGCGCGCACCATCACCACCCGGCTGGTCTACGAGATCACCCAGGAGGCGATCGTCGAGGCGCTGCAGGGGGCGGCCCAGGAGTTCACGGTGCAGGCGATCCAGGTCGGGGGCGGGCACCGGGACGGGTTCGACTGGGGGCAGATCGGATTGAATACCGGCATCTCCGCCGTCGCGGGCGGTGCTGCCGGACCGGCCGGGCACCTGCTCGGCCGCGCGCTGCCCGGTGCGCTGCCCGGGGTGTTCAGGGGCGCTGTGACCGGGGCGGGCGCGGGAGCCGTCGGCGCCGGGGCCGGGTGGGTGGCCACCGGGGTGGCGACCGGGAACTGGGAGTTCGATCCGCGCATGTTGACCGGTGGGGTCATCGGTGGGATGGGGCCGAGCGCGGTGTACGGGGCACGGGGGTTGTCGGACTTCTCCGGGGCGCCGATGCCCGCGCCGGGGAGCAGCTCCGCGCCCGTGGCCGCCGCGGCGCCCGGCGCTCCCCCGCCCGGGATGTCGCCCGCGTCCGGGCAGTCGCCGGTGGGGGATGGTGCTGCCACCGTGGCGCCGGGCGGTGGTGGTGATTCGAGTGCGCAGGCCGGTGGGGGTGGTGGCGGGTCGCGCGGGGGTTCGGGGGCTGCCGCGCGGGACGGCGCGGATGTCGACTCCGGCTCGCGGGGCGGCGAATCCGGTTCGCACGGCGATCGGGCAGGCGGTGCGGACAACCGGGCAGGTGACGGTGGCGGCGTCGAGGGCAACGCAGCCGGGTCCGCGGACGGCGCTCCCGGTGCCGGTACCGCAGCGGGCGAGTCCGGCGGGCGTGCCGGGGACGGCACCAGCGAAACAGGCACCCGAACCGGGGACGGCACACACGCAGGGAACAGCGAAGCAGGCACCCGAACCGGGGACGGCACACACGCAGGGAACAGCGAAGCGGGCACCCGAGCCGGGGACGGCACGCACGCAGGGGACGGCGAGGCCGGCGCCCGAACCGCGGAGGGCGATCGGGGGGCGGCCGAGGTGGGCGCGCGGACCGCGGACGGCGCGTCCGATGGCCGCGCCGACGGTGCCGCGCGCGCGGCGGACTCCGGGCGGTTCACCGGCGACGGTACCGCCGCACACCCCGGCTCGACCGTGACCACCGCGGGCGCGACGCCGGTGCCCGGATCTCCCTCCGCCACGGCGCCGCCGAACGCGAGCGCGGCGCCCGGTTCGAGCCTGCCCTCCGCCACATCGTCGCCGAGCGCGAGCCCGCCCGGTTCCCACTCCTCCGCCACCACGACACCGGCGAACGCGAGCGCGCCCCGATCGACCCCGTCCGCGAGCGCGGCGCCGGCGAACACCGGCCCGCCCGGATCGAACCCCTCCGCCGGATCGCCGGGCGGGGGGACGGCACCCTCCGGTCCGGGTACAACGCCTGCCGCGCAGGCGAGCACCCCCGACCGCCCCGGCGGCACACCGATCACCGGCGCCCAGCCGGCGGCACGATCCCGGGCCGCGGACGCCACCGGCTCCGACCCCGCGCCCCAGCGGGAATCGCGCGCCGGCGCAGCCGCCGCCGCGCTTCCGGCTCTGCCGATCGACGCCACCTCGACCGGCAGCGAGGCGCCGCAGCGGGTGCAGAACCACGCCACCCCGGACGTCATCACCCCGATGCTCCTCCCGGACACCCCGCCCCCGCGCCCCCGCCCCACCACAGCGGCGGGCAACGGCGACGGCAGTGTCCCCCACCGAACCCCGGACACCCCGACCAGCGACGACACCCGCACCCCGGGCAACTGCGTCCCGAGCGCCCTCACCGTTGCCGCCGCCAGAACCGAACCGGGTACGGTCTCCGTCCCGGATCCCCCCGGCCCCGGCGGCCTCGATGCCGAGACCGTGGAGCAGCACGCGGGCACCCGGATGCGGGAGGCCACCTCGCACGACCAGGTCGTCGCCGACCTGCGCGCGCTCGGCGACGGCGCCACCGTCGTCGTGGTGGACGAGTACCCGGGCCCGGCGAACGAGTACGACGTCGGCGCCCACGCCTACACCCTCACCCTGGACGACGGCGTCGTCACCGTGCACGACGATGCCCTGCCCGGCGGCGCCCGGCCACTCGCCGAACACACCCCGGCGCACCCCGTTTCGCGAATCCTGGTCCTCGCCTACAACGCGAAGGGCCACCCGCTGCACCCCGTCGGAACCCATCCGCACGAGGTCGGCCCACTGGCCCGCATCGGCGAACCCGGACCACCCGGCGTGGTGGCTGCGGTCGGTGCGGCACACGGCGCCGCCCGCAGCGGCGACCGCCTCACCGACGCCGACATCCTGGCCCGCGTCATCCCCGACCTGCGCCTGGTCACCCCGGGCGAGCTGATCTGGAACCGCGGCGACAACGTCTTCGAGCTACCCGGCCGAGCCCCGCGCCGCACGATCCGGCTGCTCGCCGGCCCGGTGCCGGACGACCATCTGGCCACCTACCACGCCCGGCCGGACGGCACCGGCTACGACGTCGTCCTCTCGACCGGCACCAGGGACGCCGACATCACCCGCACGGTGGCGAACGCGCTCGCCGCGATCCAGCAGGTCGAGCACGGCGCCGATCCCGGCCGGGCCGGCCGCAGCGCCGAACTGCGGGTGCTCGCCTCCGCCGTCGACCGCGCCGCCGCCGACCCGAACCAGGCAGGCGAGCTCGCCGCGCGCCGGGCAGCGCTGACCGAGCACATCGACCACCTCGACGACCTCGACGCGCTGGCAGCCACCGATCCCGCGCTCGCGCAGCGCATCCGCCTCGAGCAGCGGGAGGCGCTCGCCCTGCGCCCCCAGTTCTCCCCCGACCTCACCGACACCGATTTCGACACCGGCACCGCCGAGCACCTGAACCGGCTGGAACAGCACCTCGACGGCGAGTACACCGACTCGATCCTGGCGGCCGAGCAACTCGGCCTGGCCGGCCGCATGCACGAGGAGCTGGCCCGGCGCATCTTCGACCCGGTCTTCGACCGCTCGACCGCCGCCGCCCGCGCCCCGATCCGGCCCGCGCTCGACGCCGTGCTCGCCCCGATCACCACGGCGATCAACGCCCCCGCCCTCGACCCGGCCCAGCGCGCGGCGGCCCTGCACGACGCCATCGACGCGCTGGCGACCAGCACCACCCCGGAGCTGCGCGCGGTGCTCGATGTCGCCGCCATGCACCGCGCCGCCGACGCCTTCGCCGCGGCGCCGACCCGGATCGGCGCGGTCCTCGACCGGGCGAACGGAACCGTCCGGCTGGAGCAGGAGCTGCCCGGCCGCCCGCGCGGCACCGAGCTCTCCTTCCGCGACCTGCTGCACCTGATCGACGAGGCCAACCGCGGCGCCGCCGCCAACGGCATCGACCTGGACTACGTCCTCGTGGTGCACGATCCCACCGGCGACCACTCCACCCTGCAGCTGCTCTCCCGGCCGCGGCCCCAGCACCGGCTGCCGCTGCACCAGAACCTGCGGCACACCGACGGCGCCCCGTTCGAGCCAGACCCGCTGCCGTCGGCGCGCGCCGCCGCGGCGGGCGGCCACACCGTCGACGTCGGGGTCGGGCGCAGCGCCTTCGCCGCCGAGCTGACTCCGGACGCCGACCGCGCGGGCGGCGGCCTGGTGATCCAGACCGAGCTCACCGGCGACTACACCGGCGCCGGCCAGCGCCGCCGCGACCTCGGCGTGCTCGACCCCGGCGCGCTCCCGCTGCCCGGCGTGGTGACGGTCTACGCCGACCTGCTCGGCGCGGGCCGGTTCCTGAACGTCGGCGGCAACGGCGGGATCGGCCGCATCTTCGTCAACAATGTCAGCGCGCACCTCGGCGCCGCCGACTACGACGCCCTCGCCCGCGCCCTCCCCGCCGCGCTCGCCCCCGGCGCGCGGATCGAGGTGCAGTGGGACATGAAGTCGGAGCAGGCCGACGACAGCGGGTACGCCGGCGACCGCGGGCACATCCAGGCCGACCTCCTCCTGCAGGCGCTCCGGCGGGTCAACCCGCCCGCGATCGCCGATGCCTTCCACATCGTGCAGACCCAGGTCTTCGATGGGCAGGGCAACGAGAACTACCTGTACTCCATCGACGCAGGCGTCCGGAACGTCATGAACGCGGCCGCCATGGCTCGCTTCGCCGCGCCGATCCCGGACCACCGGATGGTGATCGCCTACGAGCCGGAGAGCCGGATCACCGACCTCACCGGCGCCGGGGACCGCAGGTACTCCGCCGCGGAGCACGCGTACCGCCCGCGGGACGGCGTGCTGCGGCCGGGCCGTACCGCGCCGGACGCCGTGCCGACGCCGAACGATCTGGGCCGCATCCTGGAGCTGGGGTTGCTGGCCGATCAGGCGGAGCGGGTCGCCGCGGACCCCGAGGCGAGGGCGCGGACGCGCTGGGAGAGCCTTCTCCTCGTCGAGGCCACCGGGCTGCGGGAGGGGACGCTCGATGCCGCGCAGCGCAGGCAGCTCGTCACGAGCCGCCTGCCGGAGGTGAGCCGCGGCCGGGTCGAGGCGCTGCTCGCCGATGTCGCGCGGGCGGAATCCCTGCTCACACCCGGCGATCGGCAGTTGGTCGCGGACGCCCGCTCCGCGATCCGCGCCGCGAGAGCGCTGGACTTCGTCTCCCTGCGGTTCCACGGCGCGGTCCTGCGGGCACACCACACCTTCGGCGCTCAGGCGGAGGCGGGCGGGTTCCCGGCCCGTGCCGCCGAGGGGAACCTGATCGAGGAGGACGGCGCCCGCTGGTACCGCTGGCCGCCGAATGCCGAGGTCACCCTCACCGCCGGTCCGCCGACCGAACCCGCGGCCGTGCACGAGGAGTGGTCCCGGCTCTCCCCGGCCGAACGGGACGACCGGTACCGAACCGATCCGTACCTCGGCAACCGCGACGGCATCCCGCACGCCGACCGGAACCGCTACAACCGGCAGACCCTGGCCCGGCTCCGGGCCGATGCCGTGCAGCGGAACGACGAGACCAGGCTGCGGGTCATCGACGACATGCTCGGCATGTTGAACAACTCCGGCGAGCACCTGCTCTCCTACCTGGACGCCGAGCTGCGCTACATCTACGCGCTCGGCGATCCGGACACCGCGCGGAACGTGGTGGTCGAGCTGGCCGGTGCCTTCCGGCGGCGCAGCGGCGTCGGCTACGCCGAGCAGACGCTGGCGCAGCTGCGGCAGGCCGCGGCCGCCGTCGACCCGGAGGCGACGACGGCGGTCCTGCTGTTCGGCGCCTACGACAACCCGAACTCGCTGAACGCCGCGCTGGGATCGGTGGCGGCCGAGGAGGGCGCGCCCGCGGTGCGGCGGTTCCACGACGGGCTGCGGGTCACCCACCGGGGGCCGCGGCCGCACATCACCACCATCGCGCACTCGTACGGCGGCGTCGCGGGCGGGCACGCGGCGGGGCACGGCCACGCGCTGAACACCGACGCGCTGGTCTTCGTCGGCAGCTGGGGAACGGGCGTGCCGCACGTCGGCGAGCTGCGGCTGACCGGGGTCGCCCCGGCGGAGATCGGCGCGCACGTCTTCGCGACGATGGCGCGCTACGATTCCATCCTGCTGATGCCGAGGACGCACGGCCCGCCGCCGGCCACCCCGTCCTTCGGCGCGACGGTGTTCGAATCCGGCTCCCGGCCCAGCGACACCGGGGCCGGCTGGAACCCGGACGATCACGTGGCGCCCAACTACCTGGACTCCGGCCACCCGGCGTATCAGGCCATCGGACTGATCGTGACCGGGCTGGGGCACCTGCTCCGATGATCGCGAAGGAGGACGACATGTCCGAGCCGACCGGCGCAGTCCGGACCCGGTTGCGCGGTTACCTGACGGACACCCTCGCTGAGCTGCCCGCAGGCTCGGCGCTGGTGCTGCGCCATCCGGATCTGCCGAACGCCGGGTTCCACCGGGGCGTCACACTTCCGTGGAACGACAGCGATCCCGAGGACGATCGCGCGTTCTTCGACATCGCGTACTGGCTGCTCGGCCCCGCTCCGGAGAGCGCGGATCAGTGGTACGACGGCATCGTGCGCGGCTGGGCGGAGCGCGGCTGGCCGCTGCGCTCGGATCGGGACACCCGCCCGCGCGGCACCACCGCGACCACGCCCGACGGCTACCGCCTGACCGTCAGGCAGAGCGTGCGCGGCCATCTCGGCGTCGCCGGCTCGACGCCGCCGTTCCCCGCGGGGGCGGCGGCCGGGGAGCCGTGGCCCGACCGGATCGATCGCACGCCGGAGCCGCGCCGGGAGCTCGACCGCGCGGCAGCCGAACTGCGCGCGGAGCTGCTCGGGCTCACCGCTCGGCTCTTCCCCGGTGCGAGTCCCGAGCTTTCGATGCTCGCGGAGCCCGCCGTGCTGGAGTACCGGGAACCGCTGCGCCACCACTTCACCGCCACCCTGCAGGTGGCCGAGGGCGGCGCGGACGACGTGCCCCGCGCCGCGGCCGTTCTCGCTGACGCGGGCTGGCTGGTGACCGCAGCGGACGACCGGACGCTGACCGCGACCCGCGGCGGTTTCCGGCTCCGCGTGCGCGCCTACGCCGGCGCCGCCGGGCTCGGGATCAGCGGCGAGACACCCGGATACGTGCTGTCCGCGCAGGCCGCACCGGCCCGGCCGGAGCCGGTGGTGACGGCGGCGACGCTGCGCGCCGGCGCCCTGCTCTGCTACGAGTGCGCCGGGCTCGGGCACTGCCCGGAGTGTCTCGGTCGCGGCTGGATTCTCGACGCCGAGCGGCGGCGCACCCGCTGCGTCGAGTGTCGTGGCGCGCGCACCTGCCCGGTCTGCGCGGGCGCCGGACAGCTCGTGATCCGTGAGCTGAGCGACCCGCAGCGGCAGCAGTACCCGGAGCTTGACCCGGGGCGCTAGGCGTCGACCGAGCCGTGCCTGCGCTGGAAGCGCTGCTCGAACTCGGCGATGTAGATCGAGGGCGGCACCGAGGACGAGGACTGCTCCAGCACCCCGTCGTCGGCGACGTAGAAGATGGCGCGGCCGACGGCGATCTCGCCGGGGCGGGTCGGCACGTAGACCATCCAGCCGACGCTGAGCCGGTCGGCGCGCAGTTCGTCCGGCGGGTAACCGGTCGTGTCGATGCCCTGCTCGCGGAGGTGCCCGCGGACCGCGGCGAGCGCGTCCTCCCGCGGCATCGGCTCGGGCAGCGTCAGCACCACGCCTGCCATGCCGAGCTGGTAGTAGGCGCTGTCCAGGTCGAAGTACTCGCCGTCGCCGAACACCTCGGCCAGCGTCTGTCTCGTCACCACGCCGATCTCGGCCGCCGAGACCAGGTTGGCGACCGATTCGCGCTGCCGCTCGGTCGGCTCCTCGGCGAGCAGGCCGGAGACCACGTCGACCACGGTCGCGCCGGTCCAGATGCCGGGCACCGCGTCCGCCAGCCGGTCCGCCGTCGGCGATTCGCCGCGATACCAGGTGCCGCCCTCCCACCAGTAGCAGAACGAGAGCGTGCCTGCCGCCGCGCGCGGGTTCAGCACCGGGTTGGCAACCCACTCCGGGGCGCCCGCGTACCAGCGCGGCGCGGGGGCGCCGCCGTTGTAGACGGCGTCCAGCTCCGGGGAGCCCCAGACGCCGCCGGAGAGCACCGCGCGCCCGCCGGGCAGCACATACAGCGTCGACCCGCTCCGGCGGGAGCCCTCGAAGAACCCGAGCGCGGGCAGCATCCGCGGCCCCCACTGCGACCCGGCCGCCACGAACGCCGCCGCCATCACCGCCCAGCGCGCCCACAGCACCGGGAAGGCGGGCAGGTCGCGCTCGGAGACGACGGGGAGCACCCCTGCCGCCCGGTCGGCGCGCGCCTGCTGCGCCGCCGCTCGCGGGGAACGGGTCTGCGCGCCATCGTGATACAGGTACGCGGCCAGCCAGACCGGCAGCCCGGAGCGCGGGAAACTCTCCAGGTCGGCGCGGTACGCCTCGGCGGGCAGCAGCTGATCCTCCGGGAACGGCTCGTCGCCGTAGTCGTAGTCGATCTCGATCTCGCCGGTGCTGCGCAGCGCGAGCAGCAGTCGCCACCACGGGCCGTCGCCGAGCTCGGCGGCCACCGCGCGCTGGGCGCGCACCAGCTCGAGCACGTCCGGGGTCGGCTGCGCCCGCATGCCGCGGCCTGCGTCGTCGAAGAAGGTGATCAGCGCGAGTTCGGCGGCGGTGGTCATGGCGAAGACCGCCTCCAGGCGGCGCCAGCCCGCCGGGCCGAGCGCGGCGATGGCGCGGGCCAGGTCGCGGGCGAGCGCCTGGGCGCGGGCGGTGGGGTCGGGGAGTTCGACGCCGCCGAGGGTGAGGTCGACGTCGGGGGCGTCGGGATCGTCGGTGCGCGGCTGTTCGGGATCGTCCGGCTTGGTCACGGCGCAGCAATCTCCTCGTTCGTGCGGACGACGCCCGCGGACGGCGTCTCTCGGTGTCCGAGCAGGGGTCCGGGACTCATCCTGGCACAGGCTCCCGGACGGGTGATCGGCTCGAAGCGGGGCGGGGTCATCCCGGGAACACCCCGGCTCTGCGATCCGGGTCGGCGCAGACGTCGTGCACCAGCAGGCCCAGGTCCAGCTCCGCAGGTAGCGAGCGGTACGTCAGCCGGCAGGCGGTCTCGCCGCCGGCCAGCACCGTGAGCACCGTCGTGCGCCGCTCCGGTCGCGTCCACTCCACCGCGATCGTGGGTGTTTCCAGATCGAACGGCTGGTCGCCGATGCGCAGCGCCAAGCCGCGCTGACCGCGGTAGAAGACGACGGTGACCTCGCCGAGGTCGCCGTACACGCCGGATGCCGGGCCGGTGGGGACGCCGATGGCGTGCAGGCCGCCGGTTGCCGGGTCGAACTGGGCGGTCACGCCGAATCCGGAGAACGGTTGGACCATGATGGCCGGTTGCCTGCGGTCCTGCGGGTACCGGGTGGTGCCGGTTCGGCGTCTCGCCGGCGATTGCGTGGCGCCGCCCGGGGGCGGCATGACCGGTGGGGGCACGGGGGTGCCGCTCGGATTCGTGTTCGGCTCGGTTGCCCCGTGGTGCGGGTGCCGGGGTCGGTCGGCGGGCGGGGTGGTGTCGACCGGGAACGGAGGAAGGGGGCGTCGGTCGGCAGACGGGGACGGCGTGCCTCCGTTCGTGCCGGAGCCGTTGCCCGCGGGGGCGCTTCCATCGGCGCCGAAGCCATTGCCGGGGAAGGGAACACCTCCGTGCCCGTTGGAATCGTCACCGTTCCAGCCGTTGCCGTTGGAATTGCCGCCGTTCCAGCCGTCGCCGTTCCCGGTGTCGCCGTTCCAGCCGTTGCCGTTCCCGGTGTCGCCGTTCCAGCCGTTGCCGTTCCAGCCATTGCCGTTCGGCACACCGTTGCTCGGAACCCGCGGTCCGCCGTTGTCGGCGGCCTGGCCGTCCCACCACGGCGGCAGTTGCGGGCCGCCCGGATTCCAGCCGCCGTTACCCGGAGCACCGGGATACTGCGGCGGCGGGCTCGGCGGGAAGCCGGGTTCGCCGATGGGCGGCATCCGCGGCGGGTGCTCGGGTTCGATTCCGTCCGGTGGGCAGTCCGGTTCGTCGCCGGGCGGGCAACTCGGGTCCTTGCCGGGCGGCGGGCAAGCCGGGTCGTGCCCGCCGGGCGGGCAAGCTGGGTCCTCACCGTGCGGCGGGCAGTCCGGGTCGTGCTCGCCGGGCGGGCAGTTCGGGTCGTCGCCGGGCGGCGGGCAGTTCGGCTCCGGCGGGCAATCAGGATCGGTGCCGTCCGGGGGGTGCGGTGGGTCCGCGGGGCCGGGCGGGCGGTCCGGGTCGGGCGCAGGGGCAGGGGGCTCGGGAATCGGGCCTGCGGCGGGCGGCGGGGACACCGGGACCTGCGGGGAGCCGGGGCGGCTCGGCGGCGGCTCGGGGCGCGGCGGGTGCCGCGGGGGCGGCGGCTCGTGCGGTGGCTGCTCCGGCGGGAGCTCGGGCAGCGGCCACGGGGCCGGGTCGAGAATCGGAATATCCGGCGTGTCCGGACCGTCGAAGTCGTACTCGTGCGGCAGTTTCGGCACGTGCGAGCGCCAGCTCACGCCGCCCGGGTCGTCCCGATCCGGGACAGGGCCGCCCCGATTCGCGCGGCTGCCCGCTTCGCCGCCATCCGCCCGCCTTCCAGCTCCCCCGTCGACATCCTGTGGGCCCGAACGATCGCCCGCCCCGGGCACACTTCGCCCGCTGCGACTCCCGGCCTCCTCGTCGCGCCGCACGGACTCCACCCCGGCCTCGAGCCGTTCCCGCTCGGCGACCGCGTCGTCGTAGCGACGGGCGGCGTCCTCGTACGAGTCGACGCGCTGCTGGTCGTCGAGCGTCATGGTGCGGTCGCGAAGCTGCGAAAGCTGCTCGTCGAGCGGAAGACCGGTGTCGACGGGAAGACCGTGCCGGGCCGCGTCGCGGGCGGCGAGCGCCCTCGCCTCGGCATCGCGGCCGGCGGCGAGCTCACGTTCGGCGCGGCCGAGCGGGTCGCCGGCGTCGCGCTCGGCCTGCCTGCGATCGACCTCGGCGATGGCCTCGTCGTGCCTGCGCACCGCGTCCTGGAGTGCATTCACCCGGTCCTGCCACGCCTGCTGCTCGTCCACGCGCATGGTCCGCGCCCGCAGGTCGTCGAAGGTATCGGGCGAGCCCAGATCGGCTTCGTGCACCGGGAGTCCACGCATGGCGTCGCGCACCGCGGCTCCGGCGGCGTCCCGCGCGGCCTCGGCATCGGCCAGGTCGTGGCGCACCCGGTCCGCTCCGGACAGTGGCTGCGGTCCGGGAACCTGGGGCACTTCCCTGGTGGCGGGCTGCGCCGTCTCGGCATCCGCAGGCTCCCGGGCGGCCCGATCCGCCTGCGGCACCTGCGGGACCTCCCTGGTGACCGGCGGGTGCGCCTCGACCTCGGCCCGCAGCCGCTCGAGCTCGGCGACCGCCGCGTCGCGGGCGCGCACCGCGTCCTCGAGCGCATTCACCCGGTCCTGCCACGCCTGCTGCTCATCGACGCGCATGGTCCGCGCCCGCAGGTCGTCGAAGGTATCCGGCGAATTCAGCTCCGATGCCTCGACCGGCAACCCGCGCGCGGCCTCCCGCACCGCCGCCGACGCGGCATCGCGCGCGGCTTCGGCATCGGCCAGCCGCCGAGCGAGCGGGACGACCTCCGGTCCGGCGGCGGCCCTGAGCTCGGCGTCGAGCCGCGCCAGGTCGGCGGCCGCGCGGTCCATGCGCTCGACCGCGTCTTCCAGGTCGTTCACCCGCTGGTGGAAGGGCTCCTGCTCGTCGAGGCGCAGGGTGCGGTCGCGCAGGTCGTCGATGGTCTGCCGGAGCGGGCGGTCCCGGTCGCCCGGTTCGCCGATCTCGGAGGGGTCGACGCGCAGGTCGCGCAGGGCGGCATCGCGGTCGGCGAGCGCCCGCTCGTACTCGGCGAGCGCATCGGCCCATTCGGTGCGCAGCCGGGGCACGTCGTCGCCGGGGGCGGGCGGCAGGGCGGGGGTGCCCGGCGCGGCCGGACCGATCAGGGAATGGTCCGGCGCGACCGGGTCGGCGGCGTACGGGATGCCTGCGCGCCAGCCGGTGAGCGGCGGACGGTCGGCGTCCCAGTGGTGGCCGAGACCGACGGCGTGCGTATTGGCATCCCGCCAGGTGGCGTGCGGGTGCCTGCGCAGGAACTCGGCCTCGGCGCGCGCGTCCTGCAGCAGCACGAGGTCCTGCGGCAGCGGCTCGCCGGCGAGCAGCCGGTTCCACGCCTCGGCGACATCGGCCAGCCGGTCCATCGGGCGGCGCAGGTAGCTGCCGCTCGGATCGGTGTAGTCGCGCACCAGGTGGGCGTCGCGCATCAGGTGATCCTTGATGTGCCGCAGTTCCTCCCGGGTGAACCGCGGCAGGTCGGGCTCGCGCATGTAGTCGGCGAGCATCCGGGCCAGCGTCTGTTCCGGCGTCTCGCCGGGGCGCCGCTCGCCGGCGAGGTTGTCCGGGTAGTCCGGGGCGAGCACGAGTTCGCGCAGGTCGGCGATGGTGTCCCGGATGGCATCGGTGTCGTCCGAGGTGAACCGGGCTGCGAGTTCCGCGGCGACCCGGTCGGTGGCGTCATCGATCCCGCGCAGCTGGGCGGCCACATCGCGGGAGGGGTCGATGCCGGGGTGGTTGCGGACCAGCCGATCGTGCACCTCGTCGACCACAGCGCGCGCGTCCCGCAACCGCTGCGCCCGCCGGTGGTTCTCCAGCCCGTCGGCGATCCGGTCCAGATCGGTGTCGTCGACGAGGAACCGGTCGTACTCGGCGTTCGCCCAGTCCTGCACCCGCTGCCAGTTCGCGACGTCGCGCTCCCATTCCCGGCGCAGCGATTCCGGGATCTCCACCCGGTCGGCCGGGTTACCGTGCTCGGCCGGATCCCACGGCCGGTGCAGCGGCTGGATATTGCGCTCCGGCGGGGCGAACCACGGGTAGTCACGGAACACCGTGCCGAACGGCGGGACGTGCCGCAGCCACGGCCTTGCCTGCACCCAGCGCCCGATCTCCGGGTGCGCCTGGATCCAGGCGCGCACCGCGGGATGCTTCGGCGCCTGCGCGGCCATCAGCAGCAGCCGGACGACGTTGTACGCGTCGGAGCCCCAGTGCTGGGTGTAGACGGTGCTCCCCGGCGGCAGGCCGGAGGTGTCGTACTGGGACGGCGCCTGCGGCATGTGCACCGGCAGGGTGCTCTCCGGCACCTGCCCGGCCGGCACGTCGTCGGCGGGCAGCGTGATGTCGTTGACCACGTCGGTCATGGCCCAGCCGCTGACGCCGTCCGGCAGGTCCTTGGTGGAGTACTTCTTCGGGACGCCGCCGCCGTCCCGGCCCGCGATCCAGTCCGGGCGGCTCGGGTCGACCGGGTGCCAGGTGCCGTCGGCATCCTGCCAGCGGGTCGTGTCCAGCCGCCTGCCGCCGGTCCAGCCGGTCGACATCCGCTCGATCCGCGGCGGCGGCATGTCCTCGACCCGCACCGCGCCTGCCCGGTCGGCGAGCACCCGGCGGTACTCGACCACCGTCTCCGGGCGGACCATGGCCTGCGCGACCGCGGCGTCCCCGCGCAGCGCGTCCAGCAGCGCGCGGTCGTGCGCGCCGCGCGGCTCCGCCGGGTCCGCGCGGCCGCCGAGCACGATGATCCGCGGCCGCTCGCCCTCGACGATGCCGACCCGGTCGGTCACCATCCGGCCGCCCCGCTCGGCGATCACCTCGCGCCAGGCGCCCGCCAGCCGGGCCATCTCGTCCTGCAGCCTGCCGACCCGCTCCTGGGTCTCGTGCACGTCGCGGGCGGCGTCGGCGAGCGCGTCGATCCGCCGCAGCCGGGCGGGCACCTCGTCCGGGCGCAGCGCGCCTGCGCGCAGCTCGTCCGGGACGGCCCGGCGCAGCCCGTCGACGGTGCGGTCCAGGTCGGGGCCGAGCGCCTGTTCGTCGAGCACGCCGAGGCGGGCGGCCAGATCGTCGCGCATGGCGCGGCGCGGCTTGACGGCGCGCAGCTCCTCGGCGCGCTCGCGGGCCAGCCGGTCGATCTCGGCGCCGACCTCGGCGGTGGGCGGGCGGTGCCAGGCGACGCCCGCGCGCTCCAGATCGCGCAGCCGCTGCTCGATCCGGCGGACCTGCTCGTCCAGTTCGTCGTACCGGCCGGTGGCCTCGATGAGCTTGCGCAGCCGCTCCAGCCGGTGCTGCCGCTCCGCCGGGTCGGCATCGCGCCGCTCGCTCCGGTTCGCCTCGTCGATGCCGCCGGTGACCTCGACCTCGTCCACCCTGGCGTCGGCGTGCAGAGCGCGGATGATGTCGTCCCTGTTGTCCGAATCTCGCCGCACCCAGGGCACATCGGCGTCGACGCCGAGATCGGCGGCGCGACCGTCGGCCTTGGCGCGCACGAACTCGCGCTCGCGCACCAGCTCCTGGCGTTCGCGCAGCAGCCGGTCGTACTCGGCGAGCAGGCCGACGCGCTCGGCCAGCTCGGCGACCTCGGCGTCGGCCTCGACGTAGGAGCGGGCCACCTCGGTCAGCTCGCGCAGCCGCGCGGACTGCTCGTCGGGCAGGTGCCAGCCGCGCAGTTCCCTGAGCGTGGCCGTGATGCGGGCGGGGTCGAGCGCGCCCGGCTCGCGGATCGGCAGGTCGGCGGCGAGTTCGCGGACCCGTGCGGCGAGCTGGTCGCGGCGGGTGACGGCGTCGCGGTGCGCGCGGGCCGCGTCGTCCCGGCCCGGGTGCGGGTCGTCCGCGTCGGGGTCGGGACGGGGTGCGCCGTCGTCGGTTCCGAGCGTGCCGGAGTGCGGGCGGGCCGCACCGACGTCCGGCTCCGGGGATTGCGGGGCAGCGCTGGCCGGACGGGCAGGCACCTCCTGCGTCGGACCGTCCAGATCGACCCTGTCACCGTCGCGCCGCACTTCCCGCGTCGGACCGTCCAGATCGACCCTGTCACCGCTGCGCGGCACCTCCCGCGTCGGACCGTCCAGATCGACCCTGTCACCGCTGCGCGGCACCTCCCGCGTCGAGCCGCCGGAGTCGGCGGTCGGGTCGGAGTCGTCGGGGTCCGGCTCGTCGGGGGTGGGCGGGGCGGGGCGGGAGGGGGGCGGTTTGCCGCCTGCGCCGCCACCGGCGGAGGGGGGCGGCGGGGCGTCGGGGCCGGGGAGGCCGCGGGGCGGCTCGTCGAGGCGGCCCTGCGCATCGGGGAGCCGGGCGGCGATCTCCGCGAGCGCGCGAATCTCCGCGTCCCGCTCAGCGATCTCGTCACGCAGCTTGCTCTGCTCCTCGGCGAGCTGGGCGGGGGTGAGCCGCTCCTTCTGGTCCAGCTTGCCGTCGCGGTACACCTCGTACACCCGGGCCCAGCGCTCGGGATCGCCCGCGGTGAGGTCGACACCTGCCAGCCGGGCCCAGTCCCGGCTCGCGCGCAGCGAGCCGCGGTCGGGGGTGTCGCCGGGATCGGGGAGCCCGCGCCCGGTGAAGGCGTCGGTGAACAGATCGACGTCGCCGACGATGGCGCGCAGGTGCGCCACCGCCCGCGGATGCGCGGGGAACTCCACGTCGGTGACGCGCGGATCCACCGTCTCCGGGTGCGCGAGCGGGTCGTACGGATCCAGCCGGACGAGCGTGTCCGCGTACTCGGCCAGCGCCTGCCGCACCGCATCCCGCCCCTCCGGCGTCCGGATCCGCGCCGCGATCGCATCGCGCAGCGCCTCGGCGTCCAGCCCGCCCGGATCCGGCAGGTAGGCCAGCAGATCCTTGGAGTGTTTCTTCGGGAAGAGCTCGGACGGGTCGATCCCGAGGCGGTGCGCGAGCAGGTCGCGGGCGGCGAGCACCGCATCGGCGTCCACCTCGCGCAGCAGGTTGCCGTACTTCACCAACGACTCGACCTGCTGGTAGCGCAGCGAGTTCCGGATCTCCGGGTCGGTGATCCGCTCGGCGAGCGGGTCCGGCGCGAGATCGCCGGGGTCGAGCCCGAGCCGGTGCGCGAGCCGGTTCCGCGCGTCGGTGTGCGCGTGGTAGGTGTCGATGTCCCATGCGGTCCGCGCGTAGTCGATGATCGACTCGATCTGCCCGGCGCGCAGCAGGTTCTCGTAGCGCAGCCGGGCCAGCTCGGCGGCGAGCCGGTCGGGCGAGCGCAGCACCTCCGGCTCGATGCCGAGCCGGTGCGCGAGTTCGTCGCGGAAGTCGCGCAGCCGGTCCGGGCCGAGCGCGTCGAGCAGTTCGCGCTGCCTGCGGACGGTGCTGTCGTCCACCTCGGTGGCCACCGGCGGCGGATCCGGCACCGGGCGCCAGCGCTCCTCGCCGCCGTCGCGCAGCAGGGTCACCTCGGCGCGCCTGCCGTCGATGTCAGCGGTCACGTGCCGCACCTGCGGGGTGCCTGCCTCGGCGACCCGGATCAGCCCGTCCGGCCCGACCACCGCGATCCGGTACTCGACCGGCACGTGCTCGCCGTTGACCAGGTCGGCGAGTTCCGGGAAGCGGCGCAGCGCGTCGGCGAGTACCCGGTCGTGCTCCAGCCCGCCGTCCAGCACGACGAGCCTGGTCGGCGCGGCACCCTCGCCCGGCACCAGCGCGACGCCGTCGTCCAGCACGGTGCCGCCGTGTACCAGCACCCACTCGCGGGCCGCCAGGTCGGCGAGCACGGCGTCGAGATCGCGGGCCGTCCCGTCGTTCCGCGCGAACTGCTGTGCGGTGTCGCGGAATTCGCCGAGCCGGTCGCCGAGCCGGTGGATCCGGTCGAGTTGCTCGTCCAGGGTCCGGCGCAGCCGGTCCGGGGTCAAGCTCTCCAGGTCGACGCCGAGCAGCTGCGCCCAGACGGCGCGCTCGTCCTTGATCTGGTCGCGGCGCAGCGCGTTCTCGAAGTAGGCGGCGCGGCCGGTGTCGGTGCCCGGCTGGTCGGTGTCGTGCAGGTCGCCCCAGTCGCGGCTCGGCTCGCCGCCGTTGTTCACCCCCTGCCAGTCCAGCAGCGCGGGGTCGCCGCCGTTGGCCCGGACCACCTCGCGCAGGAAGCGGGTCATCGGGTCGGCGTCGAAGAAGGTGACCTCGCCGCTGAAGGGGATCTCGGCGTCCTCGGCGTTGTAGCGCCTGGCGGCCTCGGCGAGCCCGGAGAGCGCGCCGATCCGGCGGGCCTGCTGGTACTCCAGCAGGTGCACCGCGCGGAGCAGCCCCTCCGCACTGCGCTCCGGCAGGTCGATGCCGAGCTCGCGGGCGAGGTCGGTGAGGCGCTGGGCCTGCTCGTCGCGCAGCTCCTCGGCCTCGGCCCGCTCGCGCAGCAGCTGCTGGATCTCCGCGGTGGAGCGGGCAAGGCGCTCGCCCGGCGGCGGTGCCGCGGTGTCGGCGGGCGGCAGCGCCGGATCCGGACGCTGCTCGGCGGCCTCCTCCATCCGGCGCAGATCGTCGAGCTCGACGCCGAGTTCCCGGCGCACCAGCTCCGGATCGGCCTCCTCCAGCCAGTACTTGTACTCCTCGCCGGCCCTGGTGCGCGGCACGTCGTACTCGGCGGCCCGGTCCCGCACCCGGGCGGTGAAGCGGCGCAGGAACGGGATGAGCTCGCGCTTCTTCCACATGGTCGCGCCCTCTTTGGCGATGCGCGCCGGGTTGCCCTGGAAGTCGGTGAGCACGTCGGAGTTGGCGACGTCGCCTGCCAGGTGCACGATCTGCTGCTGGCCCTGGCCGTCCAGGCCGGAGCCGGAGGGGTACTTGGGGGTGTGGCCGGTGTAGCTGTGGCCGCGCACGCGGTCCCAGATCCGGCGCAGCCGTGACGTCGGGCGCTGCTCGGGCCGCGCGGGTGGGGTGCCCGGGATGGGCGGGGCGGGGCGGCGGTCGCGCTCCTCGACCCGCCAGCCCTCGCCGTCGGCGACCAGCCGCACCGGGACGCGCTCGCCGCCGACCTCGGCGGCGTACCGGCGGGCGCTGCCGTCCGGTGGCTCCGGTAGCCGCGCGACCTGCACCAGGTCGGCCAGGTCGGCGACGGCGTCGGCCTCCCGCCGGACCGCGGCGCGCTGCTCGTCGATCGCGCGTGCCGGGTCGGCGGCGACCACGGCGGGGTCGAGGCCGAGCCGGCGGGACCAGCGGTCGCGGTGCGCCGCGGCGTGCGGGGCGCGGTCGGGGGTGGCGGTGCTGTGCCGGGTCACCGCGTCGGCGAGCGCCTCCACCGCGGCGGCCCGCAGCAGGGTGCGGTAGCGCCGGTCCGCGATGGTGTGGGCGAGGCGCTCCTCGGTGAGGGCAGCGAGGTCGAGGCCGAAGTGGGTGCGGAGCCGTTCGATGGCTTCGGCGGCCGACTCCAGCCTGGGTTCGGACGGCTGCCTCGGCTGTTCCGGCTCGACCCGCTGCCTGGCGGCGGGGTCGAGGGCGCGGGGCGGTTCGGTGCCGTCGCCGTCCATGCCGATGCGGCGGAGTTCGGCGTCCATCTCGGCGAGCCGGGCCGGGTCGGCCTCGGTGCGCCAGTACGGCTCGGCGCCGTAGAGCTGCTCGGGGTCGGCCGGGTCGAAGTCCTCCGGGCGCAGCGGGCGCACCGGGTCGGTGCCCTCGTCGACGGCGCCGCGCAGCACCGCGAGTTCGGCGATCTCGGCGAGTACCGCGAGTGGGTCCGGGTGCCGGGTCAGTTCGGGCAGGCCGAGAGCGTCGAGGAGGCGGCGGGCGTGCCGCTGTTCCCGCTCCGGGCGGGGGTCGGGGTCCTGGAAGGCGTCGTCGCGGGCGACATCGGCGAGGAAGTCGCGGACCGCTTGCAGCGGGTCCGGCTCCGCATCCGGTTCGGGGCGCCCGGTTTCGCCCTCGGAGGCCGGGGTGGTGTCCGGGCGCGGGGCGAGGTCGGCGGGGGTTCCGGTGTTGTCCGGGGTGGCCGTGCTCTCCGGGGTAGCCGTGCTGGGCGGGGTAGCCGTGCTCTCCGGGGCGGCCGTGCTCTCCGGGGTAGCCGCGCCCTCCGGGGTAGCCGCGCCCTCCGGGGTAGCCGCGCCCTCCGGGGTAGCCGCGCCCTCCGGGGTAGCCGCGCCCTCCGGGCTGGCGGCTGATTGCGGGCGTTCCAGATCCAGCGGGGGGCGGGCGGCATTGCGCTCGGCGGCCGCCCGCCGGACGCGTTCCGCGGCGTCCGCATCCCCGGCGTCCTCGCGGCGCTGGGCAAGCCGCTCGGCGGCCCAGTCCGCGTTGCCGTCGGCGATGGCGGCGCGGATCCGGGTCCAGGCGTGCGCGGGATCGCCTGCCGCCCGCTGCTCGTCGGCGACGCGGTGCAGCCAGTCGGCGTGCTCGGCCGCCATCCTCGCGTTCCACTCCGCCTGCGCGAGCCGCTGGGCGCTGAACCACTCGGAGGGCTCGCCGGAGCGCGGCCCCTCGCGGCCCCCGGACTGCCGCGGCTCGTCTACGACTGGAAGTTGCCCGCCGCCATCCAGATCCCGTCCCTGCGGTGCCCGCTCATCGCGGTCCCCGCCGTCCGGACCGCCATCGCGTCGTTCCTGCCGTCCGCCACCGTCACCGTGTAGTCCGCCTTGGTGATCGTCAGCTCCCGGTCGTACCGGTGGTCCGCTCCCCCGAACCGGTACGTCACCGCCTCGTCCGTCTCCGACTCCAGCCGGAACACCAGATACATGCCCAAGCGCCGACCTCCATTCCTCGATGTCCTCGCCGGTCCGGTAGATGACCCGCTCGTCCCACGGGAAGCGCCCGTGCGCGTACCTGTGCGCCTGCCGGTACGTGGCCCCCGGGTGGTCCACATAGTATTTCGCCTCGGCCAGCTCGTGCTCGAGCAGCATGAGGTCGTCGGGCCTGGTCCTGCCGAGCGTCATCCGCATCCAGGCCTCGGCGATGTCCGGATCGGCGTCGTAGTGCCGCATCTCGACACCGATTTCGCGGCCGCGCTCGTCGTACCGGGTCAGCGGATGTACCTCGCGGAACAGGTGGTTCTTGATCTGCTCCAGCTCGGCCCCGGTGAAACCGCGGGACCCGTCCGCCCGCGGTGCGTCGGCGAGCGCCGCCGCCATCGGCGCGAGATCGTCGTCGGTCGCCCGGAACTGCTCGTAGGCCGCCGCCGCCCACGCGTCCTGCTGGTCGACGTCGTACAGGTCGCGCGGCCGCCTGCTGCCGCCGGACTCCAGGAACTCGCCCGCGCTACCCCGCACCTCGGCCGGGTCGACGGGGTGCACCGCCGTGCGGCCGTCGCCGTCGAGCCGGAGTTCCTGGATCCGGACCTCGTCGCGGGCGAGGGCACCTGCCAGCAACGGGTGGTTCGCGACGGCTTCGGCGAGGACGCGGGCGGGCGGCTGATCGCCCCGGCCGATCACGAACAGGCGGGGCCGCTGCCCCGGGATCAGCCCGACCCGGTCGGTCACCGGGGTGGCACCGGCGGTGAGCAGCGTATTCCGGTCGAGCGCGCGGGTCAGCGCCCGCTCCGCGCCGTCGAGCCGCCGTTCGGCGGCGGCCAGCCGCTCCGGGTCGCCCGCCGAAACGGCGGCGTCCCGCGCGCTCAGCGCGTCCGCGAGCCGGGCCGCGAACAGCTCGACCACCCCGCGCGACAGCTCCGCCGCACGATCGGTGGAGCTGTCCCGCGCGGGCGGGAATTCCGCCGGATTGCCCAGGTCGGGCGCGCGGTACGAGCCATCGGGATCGGTGGGCGCGCTCAGGATGGCCTGCTCGGCGGCGTCGAGCGGCCAGGGCCGGTACTCGACGGCGTTGTCCCCGGCCCGCCGCGCGACGTCGACGGTGACCTCGGTCGCCGCCACCCCGGCCCGCGCCAGCTGCCTGCGCAGCGCCCGCAGGCCTGCCTCCTCCCCGGCCCGCCGCGGATCGATGCGGGGATCGGCACGGTGCTCGGCCCGCCGCACCGCGCGATCGTGAGCGTCGGTGTAGGCGCGCTCGGCCGGGCTCACCGGCACGAACTGCCCGGTCTCGCGCAGCATCCGGAAGATCGAGAACTCCGTCGCCAGCTCCGCGGCGAGCCGCTCGCGGAACGCAGGGCGCTCCCGGTCCGGCAGCGGCGGCGGGTCGGCGTCGCCCGGTTCCCTGCCGTGCGCCCGGTCCCACTCGGCGGCGTAGTGCGCGGCGTAGTCGCGCCCGTCGACCAGCGGGCCGCGGTCGGCCAGCTCGGCCCGCACCGCGCGCATCCCGGCCCGGAACGCGGCCGCGTCCAGCATGGGATCGGTGACCGCTTCGACCCGGCGGTACGCGCGCTGCGCGATCTGCCTGGCAGCGGCGAAGGCATCGTTGTAGGTCCGCGCCAGCGGGTCGTCGCGCCCGATCTGGTGGCCGCGCGGCCGCCCCTCCAGGTCGGTCACCGCCGAACGGGCGAGCATGCCGAGCGACATCAGCTGCTTCCAGTGCGTCGCGCCGAGCTCGAAGGCGCGCGCGTGTGCCTCGGCCTGCCGGTCCAGCATCGCCGCGACGTACTCGTCCCTGGTCAGCGTCAGGTGGGCGAGCGGGTCGCGCGCGGACAGCTCGACCATGGTCGCGGCCCGGATCAGGGCCGGCGTCAGGTGGTCGGTGAGCTGCCGGGGGGGCAGCACCACGCTGTTGGTCGCCGGGTCCCACTCCGTCGCCCGGCCCAGCTCCGGCCGCTCGCCGCGGGCGGCGTGCACCCGCGCGTCCGGCGCGTCCGAGTAGTGGATCCGCACGCCGTTGCGGTCGAGCACCTCCAGCGCCCACCGCCCCGGCGCGCTGGATCCGACTCGCCCGCGCAGGCTCTCGGTGAGGACGGCGAGCCGAGCCGGATCGGTGAGGTCGAACCCGGCGCCGAGCGAGCGCGGCGGCTCCGGCGGCCGCGCGGCGGGGTCGAGCAGCGGCGGCCGCGCCGCCCGCTCGGCGCTCAGGTCGACGTGGCCGCGGTCGTGCGTGACGTTGCCGCGCGAATCCACCCGGACCCGCAGCCGCTGCACGCTCGGATCACCGTGCGTCAGCATCCGGGCGACCTCCGGATCGGTGCGCCGCACCGCGTCGACCCTGGCCAGGGTCTCGCCGGAGCCGTCGAGCACGAGCAGCCGCGGCCGTTCCCCCGGCAGCACCGCGACGCCCTCGCTCGCCCAGCGCCCGCCGCCCCCGCGCACCTCGGCGTCGAGCACCGCGCGCCCGACCGCGACGGCGAGCCGCTCAGCCGTCCGGTCGCGCTCCGCGACCAGTGCGTCGCGCTGGTCGGCCAGGTCGTGCAGCGCCCGCATCCCGGTGTCCGTGCTGCTCGCCCGCAGCGTGCGGACCTGCTCGGCCAGCCGGTGCCAGTCGCCGCCGCGCGCGCTCGCAGGCAGCTCGGCGGTGCGCGGCATCCGATCGAGCAGCCGGTCGCGCCGATCGGTGAGATCGGCGAGTTCGGAACGCAGCCGGACGATCTCGCGCACCATGCGCTGCTGTGCCCGGTCGGCCTCGGTGCTCGGCGGCCGGAACTCGGTGCCGCCGATCGGCGCGGTCTGTTCGTCGAAGCGGCGGTTCAGCGCGTCCCGCAGCGGCACCCCGTCGGTGTCCGGGCGGGAGCCGATGTCCAGGTCGAGCAGCGCCTCGGTGCCCGCTTCCCGCGCGGCGGCGCGCCAGTGCTCCGGCGGCGCCCCCGGTTCGGCGGCGCGGGCCGCGGCGTGCGCGGCGTCGTGCGCGGCCAGGTAGCGGTCGTACATGCCGCGGGTGAGTACGGTGTCGATCGGGTCGCGCCGCGCGGTGTCGGTGCTGTCGATGCCCGCGTACTCCAGTTCACGCGCGAACTCGGCCTGCCTGCCGAGCGCCGCCGCCTCGGCGCGCAGCCCGGCGGCCACCGCCGCGTCCCTGCCCTGGTCGAGCAGCCGGCTCCGGGTCACCTCGACGTCACCGGCGAGCACCGCCTCGGCCAGCGCGGCCGCCCGCACGTACTCCAGCGCCCGCGCGGCGTGCCCGCGGTTCTCCGGGCTGATCACCACCGCCATGGTGCGGCCGTCGAAGACGTCGCCCGCACCGCCGAACCGGACGTCGGCGCCCGCCCGCGCGAGCAGCCGCTCCGCCTCGCGGCCGGTCTCGGTCTGCCGGAGCAGGTGGTGCACCTGCTCGGAGCCTGGGTCGCCCGGTTCGATGCGCCACGCACTGGGTTCGGGGTCCGGGCGTGGCGCGGGCGGCTCGGCGGGCGGGGCGCCACCCGGTACCTCCGCCGCGCGGTGGAACCGCACGGTGGCGCTCTCGTACTCGCCCGCCGGGCCGACCAGCCCGCCGTCCGGGAACACCACCTCGGTGAAGCCGAACTCGGCCGCGAGCCGCCCGGAGAAGGTACCCCGCGCCGCCTCCTCCCCGGTCAGCCCGAGATCCTGCATGCCCGCGTTGAATGCCTCCAGATTGTCGGAGAGCAGCCCGCCGTCCGTCCAGAGGCTCTCGACCGCGACCACCCGGTCCCCGATGGCCCGCATGACCTCGGTGAACATGGTGCGCCCGTCCGGCGTCGCCGGACCGACCCGGATCTCGAGGTGCAGCACGCCATCGGCAGTCACGGCCGCGCTGACGCCGTGCGCCGGGTCGCCGCCGTACCGGTTGACGTAGTAGTCGCCGCGCTGTTCGGGCCCGGTGTCCGCGCGGACCGGCTCGGGATCGGCTGCGGCGTGCGCGGCGAGCTCATCCAGCCTGCGCTGCACCCCGTCGAACCAGTCCTGCCTGCCAAGCCGCTCGAACTCGGGTCGCAGCGCCGCCACCCGGCGCGCGATCTCGGCGACCTCGCCGCGGGTCAGCTCGTGGTCCCGGAATTCGATTCGACCGTCGTCGCCCCCGCGCTGGAAGTGCTCGGCGGCGAACGGACTCAGGTCGCCCGCGGCCACCTGCTCGGCGAAGGCCAGCCGGTTGCCGACGCCGGAGACCGCCTCGCCGTAGTGCGCGAGCCAGGTCTCCGGCGTCCGGTCCGGCACCGCGGCGAGGGCGTCGAACAGCCCGAGTGCGCGGCCGCTCGGGCTGTCCGAGTAGCCGAGCTGGTGCGGGTCGATGAAGCTGGGCAGCCGGGTGGCCGCCGGTTCGCCGGGCAGCGTCTCCAGCCGCACGACGGTCGGCGCGATCCGCTCGGCCCGCGGCACGTCCGCGCCGACCGCGGCGGCCAGCGCAGCCGCCAGCTCGTGCGCGTCGGCCTGCGCGACCGTCCCCGTCGTCTCCTCGAGCAGCACGGTGCCGTCCGCGTAGGTGACCCGCTCCTGCCTGCGCGGGCCGCTCGGCTCGGCGGGGGCGAGCAGTTCGCGGCGCACCTCGCCCGAGTCGAGCGCCGCTCGGACCACATCCGCGAACGACTGCACCCCGTGCGCCCGGTCCCAGACCCGGGCGTAGGTCTCGGCGAGGATCGGGCCGTCCGGCCCGGCCCGCTGCTCGCCGATCTCCGGCCGGATCGCGTCCAGCCCGGCCTGGTTGGCGACCCGGTCGCGCTCGGCGGCGGGCAGCTCGGGGTCGGCGGCGCGCCCGGCCGCGTCGAACGCCTCGGTGTAGCGGCGCTCCAGCGCGCCGATCGGCACGTCGTGCCCGGCCGCGCGCAGCTGCAGCGCCGCCTGCACCGCCATGGCCTCGGCCCGTGCCTCCCGATCCAGCATCAGTGCCACGTACTCGGCGCGCGGCAGCCGCATCCGCTCGTGCGCGGCCTCCGGGCCTGCCGCCTGCGCGAGTTCGGCGTGGATGGCGCCGCGGACCAGCGCGAACAGTTGATCGGGTGCGCTCGCGCCCGGATCGAGCAGCAGTCGGTTGCGGGCCGGGGCGTACCGCTCGACACCGTCGTCGGCGAACCGGATCTCGACGTCGTGCCTGGCCAGCACCCCGTCCGCCCAGCGGCCGACCTCGGTCTCGGCCAGCGTGCGGCGCAGCTCCGCGACCTGCTCGCGGGCCGCCGCGAGCGCCGATTCCGACTGCGGTACAACTGGTTCCGAGCTGACCGGTTCCGGAATCCGCGTCTGCGGTTCCGACGCATCGGTGTGGTAGCGCACCCGGACCTCGCCCGCCTCGTCCACCCGGACGTCGGCGTTCTCCCGCACCACATCCGGCCGGGCCAGCTGCCTGGCCAGCTCGGAATCCGGACCCGCCTGCCGCAGTGCGGTCGCGGTGTCGCCGATGATCAGCACCCGGTCCGGCGCGCCCGGTAGCAGCACCGCGGCGTCGGCGATCCGCTCGGCGGCCGGATGTCCGGCCAGCAGCTCGCGCAGCACATCCCGGGCGGCGGTGGCGTCGGCGGCGGCTGCCCGCCGGTCGAATTCGCCGTCGAGGGTCTCGCGCGCGGTCAGCAGATCCCGCAGGGTGCGCAGGTCGTGGGCGCGGCGCAGGGCGGCGGCACGGTCCGGGTTCGCCCGGTCGGCGCTCTCCGCCTCGGCGGTACGCAGCCGCTCCGCCAGGTCGGCGCGCAGCCGGTCGACCGGCGCGGCGGGGTCGATGTCGTGCCGCCCGGCCAGGTCGGCGAACTCGCGCACCGCGCGCTCGGCCCGCACCCCGGCGTCGTCGCGGCGCAGTGCCTCGGCCCGGAGCTGTTCGGCCACCTCGGCCCCCGGGATGTGCAGCACCACGTCGCGGCCGATCGGCGGCGCGTACCTGGCCTGCCGCCAGATCTCGCCGTAGTACTCGCGATAGCTCTGCCGGGCCTCCAGCGACAGATCCGCCACGGCCGGGCGCAGGATCTCGGCGGCGATCTCCCGCGCGATCCGCGCCTGTTCGGTCACCGGGAGCTCGGGGCCGTGCCGCTCGAACGAGGTCAGCACGTGCTGGCGCGCGTCGTGGTACCACGCCTCCAGCGGGTGCTCGGCGATCTGGTAGCCGAGTTCCCGCAGCTCGCGGGCGAGGTCGAAGCGACGGGCGTGCGCCAGTGCCTCCTCGCCGACCATGGCCCGGACGAAGTCGCTGCGGCTCAGGCCGCGCACCTGCGGCCGGGTGTGCGCGGTCTCGCCGGAGACGTAGCGCTCGGCATGCACCGACTCGTGGGCCAGGGTGAGCGCCTGCTGGATGTGGTCGGCGCCCCGCGTGTAGGCGACGGCCTCCAGTGCGGCGCGGCGGAATTCGCCGAGGCGGCCGTCGGCGGCGGTGCCGTCGTCGAAGCCGAGGCGAGCGGGGCCGTCGGCGAGCGCCGCCAGGATCTCGCGGCCGGTGGGGGTGCTCGCCAGCAGCTGGCGGACCTGGTCGCCCGCGTCGTCGTAGACGGTGCCGATGCGGACCGGGCCTGCGGCCGGTGCGGGGGTATCGCTGCCGTGCCGGACCGGGATTCCGTCGCGGTCGTAGACCACGGCACGCGTGTCGACCACGCCTGCGGTGCCGGGCGGGTGCGGGTGCTCCAGGCCGGCGCCGAGGTCGCGGACCATGATGGCGCCGCCGTCGTTGTGCAGCACGTAGGCGTGCGCGCCGACGCCGTGCCGGTCGACGCCCGCGTACCGGTCGACCACGAGCGCCGCGGCACCGGGGCCGAGTTCGCGGAGCAGCGCGGCGATGCTGTCGTGGCCGGTGAAGCGGGTCGGCTCGGCGCCCGCGGCGCGGGCGAGTTCGGCTTCGCTGACGCCGTCCAGGCCGACCGTCCGCTCGAAGTCGCGGATGATCGGGCTGCCGGTGATCGCCCGGATGACCCCCAGCGCGAGTTCGGCGCAGCGGCCGCGGTCGGCTGCGCGCAGCAGGGGGTGCGTGGTGTCGGCGGGGTTCGATGCCTCCTGGGTGGCGTCCCGGTCCGGGCGGGAGGTGCCGTCGGGGCTCGCCGCGGTGGTGCTGGGCGGGGTCGAGCCCTCCGGGTTCGTGGCGGGGGTGCGGTGCGGGATCGACCCGTCCGGGCTCGTGGCGGGGGTGCGGTGCGGGATCGACCCGTCCGGGTCCGTGGCGGTGGGGTGGCGCGGGGTGGAGCCGCTGGACGGCGGGGTGGAGCCGCCGGACCGGGGCGTGCCGTGCGTGGCATCCCACTGCCGCCCGTACAACCCCTGGTAGTCGCGGGGGGAGACGCCGGAGTCGAGCAGCGCACCGCGCATCCGGTCGAGCGCGCGCTCCGGGCTCGGGGCGGCGCCCGGCTCGCGGCCGACGTCGGCGGTGTACACCCGCTCCAGTGCGTCGGGCGGCAGCTCGTGGCCGAGTTCGCGCAGCTCGCGCACGAAGTCGAGCTCGCGGGCGTGCGCCCGCGCCTCCTCGTCCACCATGGCGTCGACGAACGGCGCCCGCTCGGCGAGCAGCCGGTCCCGCGTGCGGTCGCCCGCCCCGTCCAGGTGGGTCGCGGCGTGCACCAGCGCCACCGCGAGCTCCGGATCGGAGCGGCTCGGATCGAGCAGCACCTCCCTGCGCAGCGGCGCCAGCCTGCTCTGCTCCCCCGCCCGGTAGGCCGGGTCGATCCCGTTGCGCCGCAACAGCTCCGCGGCCCAGCGGCCGGACTCGGTGCGGTTCAGCAGGGCGAGCAGCCGCGCGGTGCGCTCGGCCGCGGCGGTAGCCGCCCGGTCCGGCACCGGGGCCGGGGCAGGCTCCGGCGCGGGCGGCTCGCGCAGCGCGCGCTGCACCAGGTCGGGCAGCATCCGCTCGCGCGGCAGCTCGCGAACCCGCACGTGATCCCCGGCATCGCCGACCGCTGTCTTGAGGAACCGCAGCTCGGTGGCCGGGTCGCGCAGCGCCGCGGCGAGTTCCGCGTCGACGCGGGCCGCGTCGGCGAGCGGTGTCGTGTGATCGTTGCGTTGATCGGCGACGAGCACCAGCGGCGGCTCCCCCGGCACCAGCGCGACCCGGTCGGTGACCAACCGGGCGTCCGGCTGCCCGGCCAGTTCCCGGCTCAGCGCTTCCCGCGCGGCAGCGGCATCGATGGCGATCTCGGCGCGGTCGTGCGCCAGCCGCTGCTCGGCGTACCGGTCGGCCGCGTCGGCGATCCGGCGCAGATCGTGCTCGCGGCGCAGCAGCTGCTCCTGCCCGGCGCGCAGCTCGGCGTCGGCGGGGCGGCCGGCGCCGACCTCGCTCGGATCTACGCCGAGCCGCTCCGCGAGCGCGGCTCGGTCGCGGGCCGCTTCTGCCTCGAGTGCGGGCAACCGCTCGGCGAGCGTGCGGGCATCGCGCACGGTCTCCGGCAGCCCCAGATCGGAGCGCAACTGCCGCAGTTCGTCGAGCGCCGCCCTGGCCTCGCGGCGCGCCACCACCCGGTCGCGGTGCAGCTCCGCGGCCTGCTCGGGCTGGGTCCACGGGTGCACATCCGCGCTGCGCTGCGGCGCCATCCGGGTGTATGCCGCGTCGTAGTGCTGGCGGTAGGTGCCGCCGGAGGCCGATTCGCGGGTGCCGATCTCGTGCCGGATGGCATCGACGCCCGCCTCGCGGGCGGCCGCCCAGATCTCGCGGATCAAGGGCATCGGGGTCTGCGCCCGAAGCGCGGCCCGCTCGGCGTCGAAGGCCTGCCAGTACACCTGCTCGAGCGGGTCCGCACCCACCGGGATGCCGAGATCGCGCAGTTCCCTGGCGAATTCGTACTCGCGGGCGAAGGCGCTGGCCTCCTCGCGCACCATGGCGTCGATGTAGCCGTCGCGGCCGAGCGCGATCTGGTCGGCGATGCTCGCCGTGCGCCCGTTCATCGACCACTCGGCGTGCACGCCCTCGTGCACCAGCGTGCGCGCCTGGTCGACCAGGGGGTGGCCGTCGGTGGCGATCCGGGCCACGGTGTGCGAGGAGCGGAAGTCGCCTGCGGTGCCGTCGTCGTCGAACCGATCGATGTAGTTCTCGGCCACCGCGGCGCGCTCCAGCGCGGTCAGCATCTGGCGGCCGACCGCCGTGCGCCGCAACAGGTCTCGGACCTGGTCCGGGATGTCGTCGTGCAGGGCGCCGATCCGGGGCAGTCGCTCGGCGGCGCCTGGTGCCCGATCGGTGGCGCCCTGGTCGTCCGGGCGCACGGGGGCGGTCTGCCCGTCGTCGCGGATCGGCCGCTCCGCGTCGGCGGCCGGGCGGGACTCGGCGTCCGGGCGGACCGGCGGCGTCGGGCCGTCGGCGACGCCGGGGGCGTCGAACCACCCGAATTCGGAGCTGCGGTCGGTGCGCGGGAGCGCGGAGCCGGACCGGCCGGGGAGGTCCTGCGGCCGCACCGGGACGCCCTGCGCGTCGTAGAGCACGCCGACCGTGCGCCGCACCCCGCGCGGCACCTCCGGCGGGAACGGCGTCACCCGGCCGGTCGCCGGATCTCGAACCACCAGGCGGCCGTTCTCGTTCGCGATCACGTACGCGTGCGCGCCGACGCCGTGCTCGTCGACCGGCCCGACGTAGGCATCCACCACCAGCGCGGCGGCGCCGTCGCCGAGCCGGAGCAGCGCGTCGGCGACGTCGTCGTGGCCGTCGAAGTCGTGCAGCGGGCTGCCTGCGGCCGCGCTCAGCTCCTCCGGAGTGACGCCTGCCGCGTCCACCTCGCGGCCGAAGCCGCGGATCACCGGGCTGCCGGTGATCCGGCGGATCAGCTCGAGGGCGAGTTCGGCGCAGCGCCCGCGGTCGGCCGGGCGCACCGGCGGCTCGTCCGGGTGCGGTGTGCCCTGCTGCTCGGGCATCCGGGTGCCGTCGTCGACGGAACCGGGTTCGCCGCGCCCGTGCCCGGTCGGCTCCAGCGCGCCGCGGGCGCCGTCGAGCAGGTCGTCGAAGCGGCCGAGGATGCGCTCGCTGGTGCGGTCGAACTCCTCGAGCAGCCGCCGGTGGTCGGCGGCGGTCTCCTCGCGCCAGGCTCGGGTGGTGTCGTCGAAGTCGTCGAGCTGCCTGCGGATCTCGCCGTCGCGCAGCTCTTCGCCGGAGCCGCGCAGGTCGGCGAGGAGCTGTTCGAGCCGGCGCATGGTCGCGCGGTGCGCGGCGTCGGCCGCCGCGTCGGCGCGGTCGAAGGCCGCGTTCATCCGGTCCAGCTCGCGGCGCAGGGTTTCGGCGATCGGGTCGGTGTCGCCGGACTCCATGCCGCGCAGCACCTGGTCCAGGCGGTGCATGAGCCTGCGATGCTCCGCGGCGGCCGCTTCCTCGTTGCGGGCGAAGGCGTCGTCCAGAGCCTCGAGTTGACGGCGCACCACCTCGTCCAGGCGGGCGGCGGTCTCCGGGTCGGCGCGGTCGGGGGCGGTGGGGTCGGTGAGTTCGGCGGCGATCCGGTCCAGGCGCTCCATGGCTTCGCGGTGCCTGGCCTCGGCCGCGTCCTCGGTGCGGGCGGCGGTCTCGTCGAAGCGGGCGAGTTCACGCTGGACCGCCTCGTCGTAGCGGGATGGGTGCGGGGCCAGGTCCCGCAGGAGCTGTTCGATGCGGTCGAGCAGCGCGCGGCGCTCGGCGAAGGCGGGGCCATCGGCGTCGCGGACGTCCTGCTCCAGCGCGTCGAAGTCGTCGAGCAGCTGCCGCCTGGCCTCCTCGAAGTCGTCGAGCAGGCGGCGGTGCGCGGCGGCGGCTTCGGCCCGGTCGGCGTCCCAGGTGGCGGCGAGCGCCGCCAGGTCGCGGCGCACCCGCTCGACCAGGCGCTCGCCCGGGGTGCGGCCGTCGCCCGGGTCGGTGTCGTCCGCGGTGCGGTCCAGGGGCCCCGGGGCGGTATCCCGGTCTATCGGCGCCGTCGTAGCATCGCCGTCGCGGTCGATCGGCGCCGTCGTGGCATCGCCCTCCCGGTCGACCGGCGCCGTCGTGGCATCGCCCTCCCGGTCGATCGGGACGGTGGCGCCGTCGGCGCCGCGATCGGGCGTCGTCGGGTCGTCCGGCCCGCGGCCGGCCGGTGCCGCGTCGCCATCCGGCCCCCGGTCGATCCGCACCGTCGGCGCATCGGGTCCGCGATCGATCGGGACGGTGTCCCCGTCCGGACCGGGCCGCAGCGGCACCGTATCGGCATCCCCTGCCCGCCGGTACTCCCCGGCGAGCTCCGCGAGCCGCGCGATCTCGGCGGCCCTGGCCCGGATCTCCGCCCTGAGCTCCTCGTGCAACCGCGCGAGCTGCTCCGCGGTCGGCCGCTCGTGGCTCTCGATCCGGCCGTCGCGGAAGATCTCGTAGACCCGGGCTGTCTGCTCCGGGGTGGCGTCGGTCAGGTCGATGCCGAGCAGCCGCGCCCAGTCGCGGTCGGCGGTGCGGTCGATCGGGTTCGCGGTGTCGGGCGGGGTGCCCTCCGGCACCGGCCCGGCCAGGATCTCGCGCAGGAACTCCAGCGCCGCGCGGTCGTACACCGGCAGGTCGCCCCGCGGCTCGCGATCCTGCTGCCGCCGCAGCCCCTCGGTGAACGGATCGACCGAGTCCAGCGTCCGCAGGAACTCGGTGAGCGCGCCGAGCAGCCCGTCCCGCTCTCCGGTCCGGTACACCAGATCCCGGATCACCCGGGCGAGCGCCTTCGGATCGATCCCCTTCCTGTCCGGCTGGTAGATCTTCTCGGGCTCTTCGGCCGGTGCCAGGTGGCGCGGTTCCCGGCCGTTGGCCCGAGCCAGCTCGTCGCGCGCCGCGACCGCCACGTCCGGGTCGGTCGCGCGCACCGCGTCCGCGTAGTCGACGAGCGCCCTCACCTGCCGCAGCCTGCGGTTCTCCCTGGTCCCCGGGTCGGCGATGGCCTCGGCGATCCGCTCGGGGGTGCGCTCGCCCGGAGCCAGCCGCAGCCGTTCGCCGAGGCGCTCGCGCAGCCGGTCGGCGGCGTCGGAACGCTGCGCCGCGTCGAGCGACCGCAGGTACGCGGCGAGCGAATCGGTCAGCGTCCGCAGCGCTTCGGGGTCGGCGCCCCGGATCTCGATCAGCCGGCGCAGGAACTCGGGCTCGATGCCGTCGGGGTTGCGCGGCCGGAAATCCGGGTCCGGTCCGAACTTCTCCGGGTAGAGCTGCTCGCGCGGCACCCCGAGCTCGGCGGCCAGCCGGTCGGCGGCCCGCAGCACCGTCGCCGAGTCGAGCCCGCGCAGCTCCTTGAAGTAGTTGACCAGGTCCTTGACCTGCTGATCACGCAGCGCTCGCGGGGTAGCGGGATCCGCAAGCCGCTCCGCGACCTTCGCCAGGGTGGGCTCGTCCGGTGTCAGCCCGAGCCGGTCGGCCAGCTGGTGGCGGAGCGTGTTCAGCCGGTGCCACCGCTCGACGGTGTCGTTCGCGCGGGCGAGGTCGGCCAGCGTCTCCAGCCGGGCCGCGCGCAGCTCCAGTTCCCGGCGCAGCGCGGCGGTGGCCTCGTCCAGTTCGCGCGGGCTCAGCCGCTCCGGCTCCGGCACGCCGAGCCGCCGGGCCAGCTCGTCGAAGTCGGCCCGCACCGTGTCCGCATCGCGCGGCGGGCCCGCGGGCTCCGTCGCGGGCGGCCGGATTTCGGGCGCCGGGTCGGGCACCGGGCGCCAGGTGCCGTCGTCGTCCCTGACGAGCGTGACATCCAGCCTGCGGCCGTCGATGTCACCGCCGAAGTGCCTGACCTCGGGGCGCCCCACCTCGTAGACGTTCGGCACCCCGTCGCGGTCCAGCCGCACGACGCGGTAGTCGGGTACCACCTCGCCGCGATTCACCCGGTCGGCCAGCTCCGGGTTCGCGCGGAGCAGGTCGGCGAGTACCCGGTCGTGGTTCAGCTCGGCGTCGACGATCACCAGCCGCTGCGGGTCGCCGTCGAGCAGCAGCACCCGGTCGCCGGTGTCGGCGCGGAGCAGCTCGTCCACCCGGGCGGTCAGGTCGGCGAGATCGTCGGTGCGCGCCGCGATCTCGGCGCGGAGCCGCTCCACCAGGTCGAGCAACCGCTGTTCCCGGTCGCCGTCGCGGCGCAGCAGCTCGTCCGGGCCGACCTCGAGGATGTGCGCCCAGTTGGCCAGCTCCTCCAGCAGCTGGCCGCGGCGCAGCGCGTGCTCGAAGAAGGCGGGCAGGCCGCGGTCGTCCGGCCGGTCGGGGCCGAAATCGTCGAAGGTCCTGCCGGGTTCGCCCCCGTTGTTGACCGGGTCCCAGCGCAGCAGCGCGGCGTTCACCCCGTTGGCTCTGGCGACCTCGCCGAGGAACCGGGTCATCGGATCCAGGTCGGTGTAGTCGATCCGGTCGCTGAACGGCACCCAGGCGTCCTCGGCGAGGTAGCGCTGGGCGGCGGCGAGCAGCCCCTCGATCGCGGCGGCGCGGCGCAGGTTCCGGTACTCGGCCTCGTCCAGTGCGCGGCGCAGCCCCTCCTGGCTCGCGTCGGTGAGCGGGATCCCGAGCCGTTCGGCCAGCTCCCGCACCGCATCGGCCAGCGCCGCGCGCTCGCGCAGCGCCTCGGCGACCTCGCGGGCCCACGCCGCATCCGCCTCGGTGGGGTCGATGGCGCCCTCCGGCTCGGCCGGGACGGTGCCTGCGGGGGGAAGCTCGGGCGGCATCCCGTCCGGATCGGCCCGGTCCGGATCGAGCAGGTCCTCCCGGCCCGAGCGGCGCAGCTGCTCCTCGACCTCGGCGAGCAGCGCGGGGTCGGCCTCATCGATCCACGGCCGGTACTCGCTGCCGTCCGGGTTGCGCAGCGGCACATGATCGCCTGCCTGGTCCGGGATGCGCGAGGTGAAGCGGCGCAGGAACGGGATCAGCTCCCTGCGCTGCCAGAAGAGCACGCCCTCCTTGGCGATCCGGGCCGGGCTGAAGTCGGCCTGCACCACCTCGACCGGAGTGCCCGGCGCGCCGGTGATCGGATCGGGCGGGGGCACGTGGGTGCTGGTGTTCGGCAGGCCGGCCTGGTTGGCCAGCAGCGACTGGCCCGCACCGTCCACGCCGGAGCCGGAGGGGTACTTCGGCGTGAACGCCGGGAAGCCGGCGGTGAGCCGCTGCCAGAGGCGGCGGAACAGGCCGGGCCTCTTGCGGTCGCCGCCCTCCGCCCTGGTCGCGGGCGTGCGGTCCGGGCCGTCCGGCCGGAGCCGCTCCGGGGATTCCACCCGCCAGCCGCCCGCACCGTCGTCCACCAGGCGCACCGGGACGCGCTGGTCGTCGACGTTCAGCGTGTAGCGGCGCGTCTCCGGTGCGCCGTCCGGCCGGGCCGCGGGGGTAGTGGCCGGGGGGACGGCGTTCGGCTGGGCCGGGGCTTCCGAACGGTCGAGGGGGACGGTGGCATCCCGGTCCATCGGCGCTGTGTCGGCGCGGTCGAGCGGCACCGGGTCCGCGGATTCCCGTGCCGCCAGCACCGCGTCCGTCAGGTCGGTGACCCGCTGCGCCCGGTCGGGCAGGTCGCCGCGCAGCCGCGCGATGGTGTCGCTCTGCGCGGCGGGAAGCACCTCGGTCGGCGGCACCCCGAGCAGCCGCGCCCACTCGTCCCTGATCCGCGCGATCTGCGCCCGATGCTCCGGATCGGTCGCCTGCGCGTGCCGGTGCACGGCGTCGGCGAGCGCCTCGACGGCGGCGGCGCGCAACAGGTTCCGATACTGCTCCTGGGCCTCGAGCCGGGCCAGGTTCGCAGGATCCAGGTCGGCGGGATCGACCCCGAGCCGGGCCGCGAGCCGATCCCGCGTCTCCCCGATCGGCTCCGGCCGGATCGTCCCGTCGTCGAACAACCCCTCCGAACGCCCCGGCACCGCCGAATCCGGCGGCGGCACCGGCGCACCGGTCTCGCCCTCGAACCGCCAGAACTCCTCGCTGCCGTAGACCTGGTCCACGTCCAGCGGCCCGAAGTCGTCCGGGTACCGCAGCGGCCGCACCGGCTCGTCCGGCCGCTGCGGCCCGAGCATCCCCGGCTCCAGCAACCCCCGCGCCCGCGCCAGCTCCGCCAGCTCGATGAGCGCGGTCCGCGGATCCGGCAGCCGCGCCAGCGCGTCCCCGAGGCCGAGCGCCTCCCCCAGCCGCAGCAGGTACTCCCGCTCCGCGGGCGTCGTCAGGCTCTCGGCGCCGTTCTGCGCCGCCGCCAGATCGTCGAGGAACCGCTGGATGTCACGGCGCGGATCGTTCCCGTCGCTCGCATCGTCCGGGCTGCCCGGCGGCGGATCCGACGGGGTGGGCGGGGTGGGCGGCCCGCCCGGCGGTGGATTGCCGCCGCGGTCGTCGGCGGCGGGCGGGGCGGCGGGTTCGAGCTCGGGCCGGGGCCAGCGGCGGTCCGGGCCGGGGTCATCCGGGGTGCCGTCCATCCGCGGCGTCGCAGGCGCCTCCGCCGCGGAGTTCAGCACCCGCGGCTGTGCGGGCTCCCGCACCGTCGAGGTGGGGTCGGTGGCGCCGTGCGCGCGATCCCAGACAGTCCCGTACAGCGCGCGGTAGTCGACGCCCTCCGGTGCTGGCCCGCGTCGGAGCAGCCGCGCCAGCGCGTCGGTACCGTCGGCGACGCCGAGTTCCCAGTGCCGGTCGCTGTTCCCCGGATCGGCACGGAGCGCGGCGGCGACGCCGCTGCGGTAGGCCGTATCGTAGATCCGCTCCAGCCGATCCACCGGCGAGTCGAACCCGAGCTCCCTGAGTTGCTTGCGCAGTTCGATCTCGACGGCCCGCGCGCGGGCCTCCTCGCGCACCATGGCCTCGACGTACTCGCCGCGCGGCAGGCCGAGACGCTGCCGGGTGGTGCCCGCGGACTCCGCGTGCAGCGAATTCTCGGCGTGCAGCACCGTGTGCGCCAGCTCGCGCGCCTGCTCCAGCCGGGTCAGCCCCGGATCGAGTACGGCCACGCGCTGCGCGGGCAGGTAGCGGGTCTCGGCCCCGGGTTCGTACCGGACGGTGACCCCCGCGGTGTCGAACACCTCGTTCACCCAGCGGCCGACCTCGGTCTGCCCGAGCAGCTCCCTGACCCGCCCGACGTGCTGGTCGGTGTACGCGTCGACGCGGTTCGCCTGCCGATCGAAGGCGTGGGCGTACGGCGAACGCCGGTCGGACGCCTCCGGCCGCGGATCATCACCCGCCCCGAGCCGCTGGACTATGACGCTGCCGTCGCGGGTGACATCGACCACGATCCTGGTGACCGTGGTGCCTGCGTCGTCCAGGATCGCCGCGATCTCGGGATCCTGCCGCAACTCGGCCGCGATGCGATCGGTGGGCGCGCGCCCCAGCAGCACGATCTCCGCCGGATCGCCGGGGACGAGCACCGCCCGCTCGCCGATCGGGCGGCCCGCACCGGCCCGATCGCCGAGGTGTTGATCGACGATGTGCCGCGTCGCAAGGTCGGTGGCGTCCTGCCATGCCCGGTCGATGGCGTTCAGCGCATTGCTGTTGCGGTCGACGGCGTCGGCCAGGGCCAGTGCGTCGAATTCGCGGCGCAGCAGTTCGACCCGGCGCAGCGCGTCGCCCTCGGCGAGCGTCTCGGTGGCCAGCCCCTCGACATCGAGGCCGAGCCGGGCGCTGAGCGCGGCGAGATCGTCCCGCACCTGTTGCAATTCGTCGGCTACCTGGTCCCGCAGCCGGGACGGCGCCTCGTCGGCATCGAGGCCGAGCGATGCGGCCAGCCGCTCGATCCGGCGGTGCTGCTCGCCCGCGGTGGCTCCGGCCGCTCTGAGCTGCAGTGACAGCTCGCGGAGCCGATCGCCGGTGGCCCCGTCGATGGTCTCGTAGTTCGACGGCGGTTGCCCGTGTATCCGGTCCCAGGCCGCGCCGTAGTACTCGCTGTAGACGAAGCCGCCGCCCCACGTCGCGGGGCCGAGGTGCGGCGCCAGCGCGTCGACGGCCGCGCTCCTGGCCCGGTCTCGGTGGTCGGCCCCGGTGCCGGCCGGGTCCTCGGTGCGCGCGGCGTCGAGCGCTGTGTCGTAGGCCCGGTGGTAGATGCCCTCCAGCCGGTGCTCCGGGAGGTCGAGGCCGAGTTCGCGCAGCTGACGGGCGAATTCGTACTGACGGCCGAAGGCAGCCGCCTCCTCGCGCACCATCGCGGCGACGTAGGCGTCGCGGTCGAGGGTCGCCCGCGGGGCCTCGGTGTTCGATCCGATGCCCGTGATGTCGTACTCGGCGTGCACCGCCTCGTGGATCAGGGTGAGCGCCTGCTCGAGGTGGTTCTGGCCCGCGGTGAAGACGCGCACGGTCAGGTTCCCGCTGTCGTACAGCCCGCTCGCGCCCGGATGGTGCGGGTGGTATCCCTCCCGGACCCGGTGCTCGTCGAGCAGCGCCAGCGCCTCCCGGCCCACCTCCGTCTCCTCGAGCAGGGCGCGCACCTGGTCGGGGAGGTCGTCGAGCGAGGTGCCGATGCGCCTGCCGGTCTCGGCGAACACCTCGGCCGGATCGGTGCGGACGGCCCAGCCGTCGCCCTCCGGGCGGATCGGAACGCCGTCGCGGTCGTAGACGACGGCGGTGATCTCGGCCAGATCGCGGGTCAGGGTGTGCGGGTACTCGCCGCGGGTGCGCTGCGACGGGTCGGACACCTCGAGGTACAGCTCGCCGTCCGGGCGGGCGCGGACGGTCATGACGTAGGCGTGCGCGCCGACGCCGTGTTCGTCCACCGGGCCGGTGTAGACGTCGACGACAAGGGCGCGGGCGCCTTCGCCGAGGCGGAGCAGTTCGTCGGCGAGGTTCTGGTGCGGGGGCCGGTCGCCGTCGGCGGGCGGGACGCCGCGCAGGGGAGCGCCCGCGGCGGCGGCGACCTCGGCGGCGGACATGCCAGCCGGGCCGACCGGCTGCTCCGGCGCGCGGATCAGCCTGCTGCCGGTGCCCTCCTGGATCTCGCGGAGCGCGAGCGGAACGCATTCGCCGCGGTTTCTGGGCGCGTCGGGGGCCGCGGGCTCGTCCGGGCGCGGGGTGATCGAGTCGGGGGGCGTCGCCGGGTCGCCGTCGGTGCGGCGCGGGACGTCCCCGTTCCGCGGGCGGGCCGTGGGGCCGTCGGCCACCGGGACGATGGCGACCACGCCGTCGTAATCCGGGTCCGTCGCGCGGCGCGGCGGGCGCGGGTCGGCGGTGTTCGCGTCCCTGCGGGGAGCGGGGGCGTCGGCCGGGTCGGTGCCGCGGTCGCGCGCGGCTTCGTTCGGATGCCGGGGCGTGGGGCCGTCGGATGTGTTGTGCGGACGGGGTTTCCCGGAGTCGGGGAGGTCCGCGCGCGGGCGCACGCCGTCCCCGTCGTTGCGGACCGGAGTGGCGCTGTCGCCGGTCCGGGGCGCGGCGCCGTCCGCCGGACGTGGCGGGCCGCCGTCGCCCGTGCGATGGGGAGCGCCGTCCGCCGAACGCGGCGGAAATCCGTCGCTGCTGCGCGGGGCGGTGGTGTCGGTCGACCGGATCGGTGTGGTGTCGCCGGTCCGGGTGGGTGCACCATCCCCGGTCCGGGTCGGAGTGCCGTCCCCAGTGCGAGCAGGGGTCCCGTCCCCAACCCGGGTCGGCGCGCCATCCCCAGTGCGAGCAGGGGTCCCGTCCCCAACCCGGGTCGGCGCGCCATCGCCGCTGCGGGTCCCGGCGCCGTCACCTGTCCGCGTGCCCGCACCATCCCCCGTGCGCGGACCGGAGCCATCGCCCGCCCGCGCAGCGCTCGAATCGCTGCGCGGCGCTGCCGTTTCGGTGCTCCGCGACGGAGCGCCGCCTTCGCTGCGGGGCTGTGTCTGCCGCCCCGGCTCGGTGTCGGTGCGCGGCGCTTCGGCACCGCCGCGCTGCGTCTGGACGGGACTGTCGCTGCCGGTGCCGGTCCGGGGAGCATCGGCGAGGCCGGCGCGGCTCTCGACGGGGCGGTGCGGCGCGGTGCCGTCGGCGCGGGCGGCGGGGCTGCCCGGCCTCGCGTCGGCAGGTCGCGGCTCGGCGCCTGTAACCCGCGGGCCTTCGGTGGTGCGCGGGCTCTGCTGCGGGGCGGGGTTGCTCCGCGGCTCGGAGCTCGCACCCTGGGGGTTGGCCGGGCTGCTGCCCTGGGTGCCCGGTCCGGTGCTGGACGAGGCGGAGGGGCCGCTCTGTGTCCCGGACGCAGCGGGAGCGCTCGCGCCGGAGCCTGCGGCGTTCGCGCCGGGCCCCGCAGCGCTCGCGCCGGTAGCCGCAGCGCCTGGGGTGGCGCTGCCCGGGGCGACTCCGGGCGCGGCGGTTCCACTGTTACCGCTCGTGGTTTGCGTGCCGGAATCCACGGACGGGCCGGTGTCGAGCGGTCTGCTCGCCGTGTCCGCCGCGGATGGACCGTTCGACGAGGACGTCCCGGAGTCGGCGCCCCGACCCGCGTCGGCGCCATCACCGTCGGTGCCGCCACCGCGCCCGGGGTCGCTGCCCGCGACTACGGGCTGGTCGGGGCGCTGTGAGTTCCCTGCATCGCCGGCTCGCGACGCGTCCTGCGCGCCCGGATCGGCGGGCGCGTCGGCGCGCGGTTCGGCCCCGGCGGGGCTGGTGCCCGGAGCGTCGGAGCCGTCCCCGCGCGAACCGGTCTCGCCACCGGAGCGGTCCGACTCGCCCGGCAACCCCGCACGGTTGTCCCCGGAGTCGTCACCGCGCGGCTGATCCCCCGCGCCGTCCCGCGCGCCGGCGCCATCTCGACCACTGGTGCCGTCCTGCGACCCGGCCCCGTCCTGTACACCGGCACCGTCCTGCGAACCGACCCCGTTCTGCGAACCTGCACCGTTCTGCGCTCCGGCGTCCTTCGGTGAACCAGGCCCGTTCTGCACCCCGGCACCATCTCGACCACCGGTGCCGTCCTGCGACCCGACCCCGTCCTGTCCACCGGCACCGTCCTGCGAACCAGCCCCGTTTTGCGAACCGGCACCGTCCTGCGAACCAGCCCCGTTCTGCGAATCAGCATCGTCCTGCGAACCAGCCCCGTTCTGCGAACCAGCCCCGTTCTGCGAACCAGCCCCGTCCTGCCCACCGGCACCGTTCCCCGAACCCCCCTCACCCCCGAACCCCGCGTCCCCCACCCGCGGAATCGGCGCCGGCGGAGTCGGATACAGATTCGGATGATTCCCCCGCCACCAGGCGTCCGCCGCCCCCCGGCTCATCCCGGTGAGCGCCCCACTCCCCACCCCACCGGTGATGGTGCGCGGATCGAACTGGCTGAGCGACTGCGAGAGCTCCTGATTCGCCGCCTCCCACCCCTCGGTGAACCCGGTCACCAGGTACGGCACCGCGAGGCTCGCGCCGTAACCGCCCACCGCGCCGGTGAATCCGGCGCCCGCGCCGACCAGACCCCCGCTCTGCCAGGGCGCGAGGACGGCATCACCGTTCCCCCTGGTCGGCAGCGCCCGGGACACCAGGTTGCCGCCGAACTCACCGGCGGCAGCACCGGCGGCGGAGCTGATCGCGGTGATCCCGACCTGCTCCCAGTTGATGTCGTCGCGGTGCCCGGCTCCCACCTGATACCCCTGGACACCGATCTCCTGCACGGTGCCGATGAAGGTGTCGATCGCGATGTGCCGCACCAGGAAGGTGGCGACCCGCCGCCCGACGAACCGCGCGACCAGCGAGATGATCCGATTCATCAAGTTCTGCGCCACGATCCGCAGCGCGATCCGGGTGAAGCCGACGGCGGCGGCCTGCACCGCGGGCGCGGTGGGCGGGAAGATCCAGGCAGCCGCGATCTCCGCGGCAAGCAGCGCCAGCGACGAGTAGAACATCAGCTGCGCGTACTCGATCTCGGTGCCGACCGAGTCGGCCATCTCGCCGATCTGCTCGAACGCGGTCGCCAGCGCCTCCACCGACTGCGGCCCGGAACGCAGGCTGTCGAAGGCCACGATCATCTGCTCGATGCCATCGCCCGACGGGTACGCGCGAATGGACGCGGTCTTGGCGGCATCGATGTCGCCCAGAATGTCGCGCAGTTCGTTCGCCGCGCTGCGCCAATCACCGGCCAGCCCCCACATGCCGTCCGGGTCGCCGTCGGGGTAGTCCACCCCGACGAGCCACTCCAGCGGCTGGAGCCAGCCAGGTAGGTCAGCCATGGATCAGCTCTGGTTCACCAACCGGAATCCGTGACCCCGCGGTCGCGCGCGCCCTCCGGCCGCACCACTTCGACGTCATCGAATTCCATTGCCGCGCCGCCGCTCTCGCGGGCGTGCGGCGGCGCGGTCGAGGCAGGCACCGGTGCGGGCGGGTGCGCGGCGAAGTCCGGCATTCCCTCGATGAGGTCGGTGAGCTTCGGCATCCGGGCACGCTGGTCGTTCAGCGGCTCCATCAGAGCCTGGCCCTTGCGCCCCACCTCGGCGGCGGCCTGCTGCGCCGCTTCGGTGACGGCCTTAGCGATCTCGCTGTACTCCAGGTCAGCGATATTGCCTGCGAACTTGGTCTCGATCACCACGCCGTCGGCATTCACCGTCACCGTGACGCGCTTGCGCGCGGTCGCGCTGGCGGTGAGATCGGCCCGGTCCCGCTGGATCTGGGCGATCGTGCGGAACTGCTGCCCGACCTGTTCGATGACCGCGTTCAGCTCGGCGCGGGTGCGTTCGTTGGGCATCGGCGCGGATCAGTCGAAGCCGTGGTTGTCGTCCATGGCCGCCAGCTGGTTCGCCGCCTCGGTCTGCGCGCCGCAGAAGTTGCCGAAGGTGGTGGCCATGTTGCCGGTTCCCTCGACGAGGTTGGTACGGCCGACGGCGTACCCGTTGCCATCGCTGCCGTTCAGGAACTGGTTGCCGATCGCGTCGTTGCCCCACGGCGCGCCGCGCCCGTCGATCGCGCTGGTCAGGGTGGTCAGCACCCCGTTGATCCGATCCCGCACACCGTCGGTGGCGGTGGCCGCGAGCCGCAGCCGATCCTCGTACGCTTCGAGCCTGCTACCCATGTCGTCGCTCCTCCGCTGGCACCGCGGGCACCCCGACCCCGTCACGTCAACCTGTGTATTCCCGAGGGTGGCAGCCCAACGCGACCCGCCCGTTGATTCCCGGTGAACTCGGAGTGAAGCGGCCCCGGTCAGGCCGCCATCGGCCGGACCGGCCCGACGCGAATCCGGAGCGCCGCACGGCTCTCGACAGACCGACCGGTCCGGGAACCGAGAAGGCGACGGCAGCCTGCCGTGTGTGGCAGACTCTGCGCACAAACGTCGGTGAAAGGCGGGGTCGGCCGTGAGAATGCGGGATTCGGCGGAACCATGGATCTGAACGTCCTGGAGCGCCGGGTCGCGACGGACCGGCGAGCCGCGGCGGACCGCTCCGCCGATGCCGAGCTGCAGTTGGCCACCTCGCTCTGTGATCTCGCCAAGGCACTGGTCGCCACCCGCGCCGACGGCCCGCGCGACCGCACCGCCGAGGCGCTCGAGCCCGCCCAGCAGGCCGTCGAGATCCGGCTGCACTGGTTCACCGCCGGGCTGATGTCGGCCCGGCTGGCCGGCGAGATCCAGGACGCGTTGCGGATTTTCGATCAGGCCGCGCGCGCGGTCGGGCACCGGGAGCTCGCCACCACCACCATCCGGCGCGCCTGCGACGCCTACCGCCGGGTGGCGCACACCCAGCCGCACGGCGCCGCCATGTGCGCCGACGCGCTGGCCAAGTGCGGCGTCTGGCTGCTCCGGCTGGATCCGGCCACCGCGGTCGCCGCCACCGAGGACGCGGCCGCCATCCGCGGCAGGCTCTTCGCCGCCGACCCGGCGCTGGCGGGCAAGTACCTGGCGTCGCTGAACACCCTGCTGCGCACGCTCACCATCGGCAGGCAGCGCAAGCAGGCGCTCGCCATGTACCGGGAGCGCTACTCCGCCTGGACCACCGCGGAGATGACCAAGCAACTGCGCGAACTCACGGTCGCCGAGCTCGAATTCACCGGGAAGACGATCGCCGCGCTCACCAAGCTGGACTGCCGCACCCTGCAGGGCGCGGGCCGCCTCACCCAGCAGCAGATCCTCTACCAGAGCGCGGGCGACCTGGCGACCATCGAGGAGATCAATTGGAAGCTGGCGCTGGTCGGGCTGAAGCCGCTGGCCGCGGGCGCGCTGCCGGACCAGCCCTCGCGGCCGGTGGAGATCGCCACCAGCTTCGGCGCGCTCAGTGTGCGCTGCTCGGCGCCGGATGCCGTCAAGCAGGTGCGGGCCGCGGTGCTGGCCGCCTACGAGGTCGACGGCGCACGCCTGGTGCGGAGCTCGAATTACCTCGGCGTGCACGAGAAGCACTGGTCGGTGCCTGCTCCCGAGCTCAACGCCGACACGGTGCTCGGCGACGACGTGGTGCTGATCGAGCGCGGCTCGGGCAGCTGGGTCGCGGTGAAGAGCCTGGCCTGGGAGGTGGCGCCGACCGGGAGCCACCCGCTCGCGCTGCGGCTGGCCGAGCGCTGGCCGGTGGTCAGCGTGACCGCGACCGAGCAGATGTCCTACGAGCTGTGCTGGTACGAGGAGGGCGCGCCGGCCCAGTACGCCGCGCTCGGCCGTCCGGCCGGCGCCGTCACGCTCGACGTCCCGCTGGCCCCGCTGGATTTCGCGGTGCTCGCCGACTACGGCGCCGACTACGCCTCGGAGACCCAGGTGCGCGCCGCCTTCGGCAACACCGCCATGTTCGCCAAGCTCACCGAGCTGCCGAGCAGCGGGATCCGGCAGGCCGCCGAGGCGCGCGCGCTCGCCGACTACGGGGAGGACGTGCTCTTCTTCCGCTCGGCGTGACACCATCACCCGCATGCGAATCCTGGTGCAGCGGGTGACGAGCGCCGCCGTGACGGTGGACGGCGCGACCGTCGGCCGGATCGATCCCGACCCGCAGGGCCTGGTCGCGCTGGTCGGCGTCACCCACGACGACACGCAGGCCAGGGCCGAGGCGCTCGCCGAGAAGCTGTGGCGGCTGCGCATCCTGACCGGCGAGCGCTCGGCCGCCGAGCTGAATGCCCCGATCCTGGTGATCAGCCAGTTCACGCTCTACGCCGACACCGCCAAGGGCAGGCGCCCGTCCTGGAATGCCGCAGCGCCGGGACCGATGGCCGAACCCCTGGTCGATGCCTTCGCCGCCGCGCTGCGCGAGCGCGGCGCCACCGTCGGCACCGGCCGGTTCGGCGCGCACATGCGGGTGGAGCTGGTGAACGACGGCCCGGTCACGCTGCTGCTGGAGGCGTGACGGTCAGGAGTGTGCCTCCCAGTGCGCGTCGGCCCGCTCCAGCATTCGCTCCACCGCGGCGTCAACCAGCCCGGCGAGCCGACGTCCGTCCACCCCCATGGCGACCGGCGCCTGATCGAGCACGATCGCGTATCGGCCGTCGTCCAGCATGTCGCGCCAGAAGATATCCTGCTTCAGAATGCCGCGCGGCCCGAAGGCCGAATGCCCCTGGTGCACGCTGATCGCACCGGTGGCGGCGCCGGGAGCGGCCAGGAACCGGGCGCTGACATCCGCCGCGCTCTCGGATCTGGCCTCGGTGACCAGGGAATCGGGCTCCGGCCGGTGGTACTCGTGTTCGTCGGCGTGGTCCAACACCAGGGGGACCGTCGCCGTCCGCCCGGCCGGCGACGGCGGCAGCACCCTGAGCACCGCATCGACGAGACCGCGCGGCCCGCACTCCTCGATGGTGAACCCGCCGCTGTGCCAGAGCGTTTCGCCAGGCTGCTGAATCAGCAGATACCCCTGCACACCCACCCGGACAACCCTGGCCCGGATCTGGTTTTCCGGGTTGTCCGGGTCGTCCTCCCACCAGCCGCGCACCACGACATACACCTCGGGAAGGCCGATGGCGGTGAAGAGGTCGCGCAATTCGGCGTCGACGTCCGGGCGCATCCGCTCCCAGATTGCCAGTTTCTCCCGCTCGTAGTCGTCGAGCAGCGGGGTCCGGCTGGTGAAGGTGAACGGCCTGGGCAGGCCGCGTCTGTTGATCCGCTCCCAGAGCACCTTGAACTCCACGTCGGTGAAGCTCCAGGAACGGTTCACGAATCGGTCCGCGGCCGCGCCGGTTCCGGCAGCCCGAGGGTGAAGGCGACATCGTCCGGTTCGAGCTCCGCGGGCTCGATCCGCGCGCCGGGCACGTAGGCCGACTCCGGCGCGGCCTCCGCCCGTGGCGCCGCGAGCACGAAGCCCCACGGGTCGTCCGCGGTGCGGTGTCCGGGCCGGGCGACCGCGAACGGGTCGTCGCGCTCCGCGAGACCGGCGCCGTCCGGCCCCCATGAGGTCGCGGCCAGCGGCGTGCCGAGCTGCTCGCCGAAGGCGGGCAGCCCGGGAATCGAGGCCCGCGGGAAGAGCCGCGACTCCGCGGGCGCACCCGGCTCGCCGGCCGGCGCGGCCGGCTCCACCCCCTCCGGGCGCGGCAGGTTCAGCAGGTCGTAGAGGTCGCGCGAACCGAGGATCTCCGCGATGCCCTTGCCCGCCAGAATCTCTGCCACATCGCGGCCGCCGAGCACCTGGGCGAGGTCCTTGCCGCCGAGCAGGTCGGTGAGCGCGGAGCCGTCGAAGAGCCTGCCGATCAGGTTCTTCACCTCCGGCGGGACATTCTGCAGCAGTTGCTCGACGGTGGGCAGGCCGGGCAGGTGGAGCCCGCCCTGCTGCGCGAACTGGGCGAGCTGCGGCGCGATCCCCGCCAGCCCCTGGATGCCCTGCGAGAGCGCGTTCATCAGCGGGCCGAGAATGCCCATGGCCGCCTGGCCTGCCTGCGAACCGCCCGCGCCGGAGATCGGCGAGGCACCGGAGCCGGGGAAGCCGCCGCCCGAGCCGGGACCGCCCTGACCCGCACCGCTCTGGCCGCCACCAGGCAGCCCGGTACCGCCCAGCCCCGCACCGCTCTGGCCGCCACCAGGCAGCCCGGCACCGCCCTGGCCCGAACCGCTCTGGCCTGAACCGCCTTGGCCCGAACCGCTCTCGCCCGAACCGCTCTGGCCGCCGCCGGTGAGCCCAGCCGCCTGGTTCGCGGCCTCCTGCCCGGCCTGGGCGTACTGCTGGCTGGCGGCCTGCAGTTCGTCGGCGTTCGGACTGACGCCGCCCTGCTGACCACCGCCCTGCTGACCACCGCCCTGCTGACCACCGCCCTGCCGACCGCCGGTCAGGCTGTCAGCACCACCGCCGCCGGAGCCGGAGCCACCGCCCGACCCGGAGCCGCTCCCCGACCCCTGTCCGTTCCCATCCCCGTTCCCGTTCCCGTTCCCGTTGCCGGGGCCAGGACCGGGACCAGGACCCTGATCACCCTGGATCGGCGGCAGCGCAGCGGGCAAGACGGGAAAAGCGCCGATGGTGTGCTGCAGTCCGCCGTTGTAGATTTCTTGAAATTGGGAGCGGTAATGGACCAGGTCGCAGCTCGCCACCCACTCCCAAGCGGGCATCTGCCCCTTCGTGTAGTGCAGCCACTGCCCGGTGTAGTCGAGGTTCTGCGACGCCATGTTCGCCGCCTGCCCGAGGTTCTGCAGCGATGTGCCGTATGCCTGAACCGCCTGAACCGCCTGCGCGGCACCGACACCCTCCCAACTGTCGGCGGTCAGCCGGGAGACGGCACGGACGAACTCGGATCCCTCGGTATTCAGCCGTTCCGACACATACCGCCAGTCGCCGGAAGAGTTGCCCGGCGCGAGCCAATTGATCTCGTTGTGCAGCCGTACCAGATCTGCTGGCATCAGCGAATCGGGGTTGTCGGGGGTCACCGGAACCGGTTCCACAGCCACCGCGCCGGTGGGAGTCAATCCGGGCGGAACGTTGAGGCCATCGCGATCGACGAGTGGTGTCGGCTGGAAGTTCGGAGCCGTGTACCCCTCCTGCGTCCGATCCAGTGCGGGCGGATTCGAGTTCACCGAATCGAATGCCGCGGCATTGCCGTTCTCGGTCTCGGCGTAGCGCTTGCCCGCGGCCTTGAATGTCTCCGCCATATCAGTGAGCAGCGTGATGTTCTCACCGAGCCGCTGGGACATGTCGAATGCCTTGTCGTTGAAGGCAGTTGCGAGTGTCTGACCACTGGTCACCGGTGCGGGCGCGAAGCGCGGCAGGTCGGAGTTCGAGCCCTGGTCGATCAGGTCTTTGAGCATCTTGAGCTCGGCGATCGTATTCTGGCACGCCTGCGCGCAGGCCAGCGCCACCCCCGCCTCGACCTTGATGTGCCCTGCCCCCGCCTGGCTGCGGTACTCGGAAAACGGACTGGTTTCGCCCATGGGGGACGCTCCTCCGACGCTCGCGATCCGTCGGCAGCCTCCGTCGCACTCCGCCTGCCGACGGGCCCGAGTGTAGGCCAACCGGGTGAACATCGTGATCTCACCAGGCGGTCGAACTCCGGCGCGTACCGAGCGCCGCGCCGCCCTACTCCGGGCGCAGGGTGAGAATCCGCGGCCCGTCCTCGGTCACCGCGACGGTGTGCTCCCAGTGCGCGGCACGGGTGCCGTCGGCGGTCACCACGGTCCAGTCGTCGCCGAGCACCGTGGTCTCGGTGGTGCCGAGGGTGAGCATGGGCTCGATGGCGAGCACCGACCCGATCACCAGCCGCGGCCCGCGGCCGGGCTCGCCCTCGTTCGGCAGGAACGGGTCGAGGTGCATCTCGCGGCCGATGCCGTGCCCGCCGTAGCCGTCGACGATCCCGTACTCGCGGCCGTGCGCGACCTCGGCGGCGCGGGTGCCGAGCTCGATGGCGTGCGAGATGTCGGTGAGCCGGTGCTCCGGCAGCATGGCGGCGATACCCGCCTCCATGGAGAGCCTGGTCGCCTCGCTGAGCAGCTCGTCCGCCGCACTGACGGCGCCGATGCCGAAGGTCCAGGCGGAGTCGCCGTGCCAGCCGTCCAGGATGGCGCCGCAGTCGATGGAGACCAGGTCGCCGTCGGCGAGGATCTCCTCGGCGGTGGGGATGCCGTGCACCACCCGGTCGTTCACCGAGGAGCAGATGGAGCCGGGGAAGCCGTGGTAGCCCTTGAACGAGGGCACCGCGCCCGCCTCCCGGATCACCTGCTCGGCGACGGCGTCCAGCTCCAGGGTGGAGACGCCGGGCTTGGCTGCCTCGCGCACCGCGACCAGCGCCCGCCCGACGACGGCGCCCGCCGCGGCCATGGCGTCCAGCTCACCCGCCGTCCGGAACGGGACGACCTTCTTGCTCTTGCGGCCGAAGACCATCAGTGGTTGACGCCGAGGGCGCGCAGCGCGCGGGCGTTCACGTCGTCCACCTCGCCGATACCGTCCACCGTCACCACGAGGCCGTCGTAGTGCTGCAGCAGCGGCTCGGTCTCGGACCGGTAGACTCGGAGCCGGTTGCGGATGACGTCCTCGTTGTCGTCGCTGCGGCCGCGGGCGAGCATGCGCTGCACTACGGTGTCCTCGGAGACGACGAAGCAGAGCACCGCGTCCAGCTTGGTGTCCAGCTCGCGCAGGATCTTCTCCAGGGCGTCGGCCTGGTCGACGGTGCGCGGGTAGCCGTCGAGCACGAAGCCGTTCGCGGCGTCCGGCTCGGCGACGCGCGCCTCGACCATGCGGTTGGTCACGTCGCTCGGCACCAGATCGCCCGCGTCCATGTACTTCTGTGCCTCGCGGCCGAGCGGGGTCTGCTGACCGATGTTGGCGCGGAACAGATCCCCGGTGGAGATGTGCGGAACGCCCAGCTTCTCGGACAGCAGGACGGCCTGAGTGCCCTTGCCGGCACCCGGCGGACCGAGCAGTACAACTCTCACTTCAGGAACCCTTCGTAATTGCGATTCATCAGCTGGCTCTCGATCTGCTTCACCGTGTCGAGACCGACGCTCACCATGATCAGCACCGCGGTACCGCCGAACGGGAGGTTCTGCATGGCGCTACCGCCGGAGTTGCCGATCTGCAGGAAGAGGTTGGGCAACACGGCGACCAGGCCGAGATAGATCGAGCCGGGGAGGGTGATCCGGCTGAGGACGAACTGGAGGTAGTCGGCGGTCGGCTTGCCCGGGCGGTAGCCAGGGATGAAGCCGCCGAACTTCTTCATCTCGTCGGCGCGCTCCTCCGGGTTGAAGGTGATGGCCACGTAGAAGTAAGTGAAGAAGACGATCAGCGCGAAGTAGATCCCGATGTACACCGGGCTGCTCGGATTGACCAGGTACTTCTGGATCAACTCCTGCCACCAGCTCGGGTCGGTCGCGTTGGTCGAACCCGTGAGCTGAGCGATGAGGTTGGGAAGGTAGAGCAGTGATGAGGCGAAGATCACCGGGATGACGCCCGCCTGGTTGACCTTGAGCGGCAGGTAGGTCGACGATCCGCCGTACATCTTGCGGCCGACGACCCGCTTGGCGTACTGCACCGGAATCCGGCGCTGCCCCTGCTCGACGAAGATCACCGCGACGATGATGAGCAGCGCGGCCACGCAGACCAGGGAGAACACGATGCCGCCCCGGCTGTCCAGGATGCCCTTGCCCTCGGACGGGATGCGGGCGGCGATACCGGCGAAGATCAGCAGCGACATGCCGTTGCCGACGCCGCGCTCGGTGATCTGCTCACCGAACCACATCACCAGCGCGGCACCCGCCGTCATCACGACGACGATGGTGATCATGCCGAAGATGCCGGTGTCGGCCAGGATGTCCTGCTGACAGCCCTGCAGCAACTGACCGCGCGCCGCCAGCGCCACCAGGCCGGTGGCCTGCAGAATCGCCAGCGCGATCGACAGGTACCTGGTGTACTGGGTCAGCTTGGTCTGCCCGGACTGCCCCTCCTTGCGCAATTCCTCGAAACGGGGAATCACGACCTGGAGCAGCTGGATGATGATGCTCGCCGTGATGTACGGCATGATGCCGATCGCGAAGACCGACAGCTGCAGCAGCGCGCCGCCGGAGAACAGGTTGATCAGCTGGTAGATACCCGCGTTGTCACCGCCGGAGACCAGGTCGATACATTCCTGCACCGCCCGGTAGTCGACACCCGGAGACGGCAGCGCCGCACCGACCCGGTACAGCGCGACCAGCCCCAGCGTGAAGAGAATCTTCCGCCGCAAGTCCGGAGTCCGGAAGGCCGATACGAAGGCGGAAAGCACAGATCCTCCTGGCGAACGACACGGTTGTGCCATGGATGTTCCAGCGGTGTCCTACTTCGGAGACGCCGAGCCCCATGACGGCTTTGGCAGACAACTACTGAACTCTAACAGTGGCACCGGACGAGCCATTCACTCGTCCGGTGCCACCGGGTGTAGAGCGATCGTCAGCCGAGCTCGGTGACCGAGCCTCCGGCCGCGGTGATCTTCTCCTTGGCGGCACCGGTGACCTTGTCGGCGGTCACCTGGACCGCGACCGAGATCTCGCCGTCGCCGAGGACCTTGACCAGCTGCTTCTTGCGGACAGCGCCCGCAGCCACCAGCTCGGCCTTGCCGATCTCACCGCCATCGGGGAAGAGTTCGGCAATGCGGCCCACGTTCACGACCTGGTACTCGGTGCGGAACGGGTTGGTGAAGCCCTTGAGCTTCGGCAGCCGCATGTGGATCGGCATCTGGCCGCCCTCGAACGCCGCGGGGACGTTCTTGCGCGCCTTGGTGCCCTTGGTGCCGCGGCCCGCGGTCTTGCCCTTCGAGCCCTCACCGCGACCGACGCGGGTCTTGGCGGTCTTCTCACCGGGCGCGGGGCGCAGGTGATGCAGTTTGATGGTCATCGCGAGCCCTCCTCGACTTCCTCGACCGTGACGAGGTGGCGCACGACGTTGATCAGACCGCGGTTCTCCGGGCTGTCCGGTCGGACGACCTGCTTGCGGATGCCGCGCAGGCCGAGGGTGCGCAGGCTGTCACGCTGGTTCTGCTTGGCCCCGATCGACGACTTGATCTGGGTCACCTTGAGATCTGCCATTATCGGGAACCTCCCGCAGCTTGGGCGCGCGCACGCAGCATGCCCGCCGGTGCGACGTCCTCCAGCGGCAGGCCACGACGGGCCGCGACCTCTTCGGGACGCTGCAGCTGCTTGAGGGCCTCGACCGTCGCGTGCACGACGTTGATCGCGTTGTCGCTGCCGAGCGACTTCGCCAGGATGTCGTGGATGCCGGCGCACTCCAGCACGGCGCGCGCGGCGCCACCGGCGATCACACCGGTACCGGGGGAGGCCGGACGCAGCATGACCACACCGGCCGCCGCCTCGCCCTGCACCGGGTGCACGATGGTCGAGCCGATCATCGGGACGCGGAAGAAGCTCTTGCGAGCCTCCTCGACGCCCTTCTGGATGGCCGCGGGAACTTCCTTGGCCTTGCCGTAGCCGACGCCGACCAGTCCGTTGCCGTCGCCGACGATCACCAGGGCGGTGAAGCTGAAGCGACGACCACCCTTCACGACCTTGGAGACGCGGTTGATCGCGACAACCCGCTCGAGCTGATTCTTCTCGGCGGCATTGTCCCGCCGGTCGCCGCGGCGGTCGTTGCCGCCGCCCCTGCGGTTGTCGCGCCCGCCCTCGGGGCCGCCACTACCACTGTTGTTCTGTCCGGCGGGTCCGTTTCCGCCGTGACCCCGCTGACGTCCCGGCATCAGACGTTCCTTCCGTTTGCGATCATCATCATCAGAATTTCAACCCGCCTTCACGAGCGGCGTCCGCGAGCGCGGCGATCCGGCCGTGGTAGTCGTGGCCACCACGGTCGAAGACCACGGCGTCGACGCCCGCGGCCTTCGCGCGCTCCGCGATCAGCTGCCCGACCTTCACGCCCTTGGCGGTCTTGTCGCCGTCCAGGCCGCGCACGTCCGCCTCGATGGTCGAGGCCGACGCGATGGTCTTGCCGATCGAGTCGTCCACCAGCTGCACGTGCAGGTGCCGCGCGGAGCGGTGCACGATCAGGCGCGGGCGCTCCGTGGTGCCCGCGAGCTTCTTGCGCAGCCGGAAGTGGCGGCGGGTCTTCGAGAGACGACGCCGGGTGGACGCGTCCTTGCCCAGCGGAATCCGCTTGGCCTGCTTCTTCTCCTGGCTTGCACTGGTCTTAGCCATGATCACTTACCCGTCTTTCCGACCTTGCGGCGCACGACCTCGCCGGCGTAGCGGATGCCCTTGCCCTTGTACGGGTCGGGCTTGCGCAGACCGTGGATGACCGCCGAGATCTGGCCGACCTTCTGCTTGTCGATTCCGGACACCGAGAACTTCGTCGGCGTCTCCACCGCGAAGCTGATGCCCTCCGGGGCCTCGACCGGCACCGGGTGGCTGTAGCCGAGGGCGAACTCGAGGTTCGAGCCCTTCGCCGCCACGCGGTAACCGACGCCGAAGATCTCCATCTTCTTCTCGTACCCCTGGGTCACGCCGACGATCATGTTCGAGATCAGCGTGCGGGTGAGGCCGTGCAGCGAGCGGTTGCGCCGCTCGTCGTCCGGGCGGGCGACCTCGAGCTGGCCGTCCTCGCCGCGAACGACGGTGATGGGCTCGGCGACGGTGTGCGACAGGGTGCCCTTGGGCCCCTTCACCGAGATGACCTGGCCGTCGACGGTGATATCGACCCCTGCGGGGATTGCGATGGGCTTCTTGCCGATACGCGACATGTCTCTGCCTCCCTTACCAGACGTAGGCGAGGACTTCGCCGCCCACGCGCTGCTGTGCCGCTTGCCGGTCCGTCAGCAGGCCGGAGGACGTGGAGATGATCGCCACGCCGAGGCCGCCGAGCACCTTGGGCAGGTTGGTGGATTTCGCGTACACGCGCAGACCGGGCTTGGACACCCGGCGCACCCCGGCGAGGCTGCGCTCGCGGGAGGGCCCGTACTTGAGGTCGACGATCAGGGTCTTGCCCACCGTCGCGTCCTCGGTGCGGAAGTCGGAGATGTAGCCCTCGCGCTTGAGGATCTCGGCGATGTTCGCCTTGAGCTTCGAGTGCGGAGCCTTCACCTGATCGTGGTACGCCGAGTTGGCGTTGCGCAGACGGGTCAGAAAGTCTGCGATCGGATCGGTCATGGTCATGGTTAGACCTCGACACCTTTCTCGCCGCGGTTCCCATGCAACGCCCGCTCACACGGACCGTGGGCCTACGACAATTCGGCTGGTCCGGTCAACACTTGCCGACCGGGTGAGTTCTCGCCGCCGGGTGCGCATATACAGAGGACATGGCTGTGCCCAGGCAACCGCTCTAGTGTAAGGGCGCGTTTTCCCTGGACAAAATCGGGTCGCCCGAGGCCGCGGATGGTCGCTCGCTCGCTGGGAACCGTTCGGGAGCGGGGCGCCTCCAACGGAGGCCACTCCGGATATCTGCTACGTCTCGTTCGAAGCCGAGCAGGGCATGTTCGAGGTAACGGCCTCCTGGTCGAGCGGATCTCCCTGGCGCTGCTGACCGAGCCGATCGGGACGCTGACTCCCGCACAGGAGTACGCGGCGCTCGCCGATGGCCTCCGCTCGGACGCACCACTGCCGACCTTGGTGACCATGCCCCAGGGACCCCGATCCAGCCGCAGTTCCGGGGCGAAGACCAGCCACTACCGGCCGGCCAGGCGATTCACCGCGCAGGTCGTCGACAGCCTGCGGCACCAGGGTCTCGACACCACCTCGATCCGGATCGAGTACCACTCCCCGACCTGGCTCGGGGTTCGAGATCTCGGCAGGTTTCCGAGCGCTACAGCCCCCGCTGCTCGGCGATCTCCAGGCACAGCGCATCAATCATCGCTTCCCGCACGTGCGGGAGGGTGATCACGTGCGCCCGGTCGCCCTCGGTGGCGAGGTGGTAGCGGCGGCAGATGGCCTCGGCGGGGCGATCGAAGACGATGGTGACCGAGGCGGGGTGGCGCATCGGATTCGTACCGGCGGCGGCGAGCGCGCGCTCGGCGTAGGCGGCGGCGGCGAGCGCGGTGCGCGCGTCCGCCTCCAGGCCCGCGATGCCCTTGCCGGAGAGTGCGTACCAGAGAAGTACGGCGGCGAGGCCGGAGCGGGAGCAGCCGAGGGTGGCGTCGGTGGCGCCGACGTAGTCGCCCTCGACGGCGGTGCGCACCAGGCCGGCGCGGCAGAGGGCGAGGGCGCAGACCACGGGGGTGCCGAGTGCCTTGTGCATGCTGATGGCGATGCTGCCGACCTCGGGGCGGGCGAAGCCCCAGGTGGGGCCGTGTTCGGTGAAGGGGATGATCAGGCCGCCGAGTGCCGCGTCGAGGTGCACGTAGACCTCGCCGGCGCCGCGGGCGGCGGCGACGATCGCGTCCACGTCGTCGATCGCGCCGGTCATGGTGGTGGAGATGGTGGCGACCGCGATGGCGCCGCGGCCGGCGTCCCGACGGCAGGCGGCGGCGAGCGCGGCGGGGTCCATGCGGCCGGTGGGGTCGGCGTCGACCACGACCAGTTCGCGCCGCATGAGCCGGGCGGCCTTGCGGATCGAGTAGTGCGCGGCGCTGCTGCAGTAGATCTTCGCGGCGGGCAGCGCGACGCAGCCGCGGTCGAGGCCGAACAGGTTGGCCTCGCTGCCCGACGCGGCGATGTAGCCGTAGGTCTCGGCGGGCACGCCGTTGGCGAGCCGGGCCACGGCCTCGACCACGGCGCACTCCATCGGCTTGGAGCTGATCCCGGCCTTGTCCGGGCTGCGCGGGTCGCCGAGGTTGTTGACGAAGATGTCGAGGATTCCGGCGAGCTCGCTGAAGTGGAAATCCATATTGGTGGGGAAGCCGAGGAAGCGCGGCTTCTCGGCCAGCATGCCCGCGATGAAGGACTCGGTCAGCTGCCCGAGCTCACCGGAGGGGCGGGGCAGCGCGCCGATCGCGTACTCGTCGAGAAACGGTGCGGCAGTGCGGGAAAGAGTGTTCACAGCTCTCCGGTGCGTGCGTCGGACGGACCGCGGCAACGCTAGTGACAGCCACTGTCACAGCGGTGAATGGGTCGTGAACAAAGCACCGTTATGCCCGGTTTCACATCGAATCAGGCAGAGAGCAGAACAGGGACCCGAGCCGTGGCTCGGGTCCCTGTTCAGGGGGAGATCAGCTCACCAGGAGCTCTTGTGCACGCCCGGCAGCTCGCCGCGGTGCGCCATCTCGCGCAGGCAGATGCGGCAGAGCCCGAACTTGCGGTAGACCGCGTGCGGACGGCCGCACCGCTGGCAGCGGGTGTAGCCGCGCACCGCGAACTTCGGCTTGGAGTTGGCCTTGTTGACCAGCGCTTTCTTCGCCATGTGCTCAGTTCTCCTTGAACGGGAAGCCGAGGTGCTTGAGCAGGGCACGGCCTTCGTCGTTGTTGGTCGCCGTGGTCACGACGGTGATGTCCATACCGCGCGGGCGGTCGATGCGGTCCACGTCGATCTCGTGGAACATGGACTGCTCGCTGAGGCCGAAGGTGTAGTTGCCGTTGCCGTCGAACTGCTTCGGCGACAGGCCGCGGAAGTCGCGGATACGGGGCAGCGCGATGGAGACCAAGCGGTCCAGGAACTCCCACATGCGGTCGCCGCGCAGTGTCACCTTGGCGCCGATGGGCATGCCCTCGCGCAGCTTGAACTGCGCGATCGACTTTGTGGCCTTGCGGATGATCGGCTTCTGGCCGGTGATCAGGGCCAGGTCGTCGACGGCGCCGTTGATCAGCTTGGCGTCGCGGGCGGCGTCGCCGACACCCATGTTGACGACGACCTTCACCACGCCGGGGATCTGCATCACATTGGCGTAGTCGAACTCGCTGTTCAGCGCGTCCTTGATCTCCTCGCGGTAGCGGAGCTTCAGGCGCGGCTGGGTCTTCTCGGTGGTGGTCATGCTCAGATGTCCTTCCCGTTGCGACGGGAGATGCGGACGCGCTTGCCGGTCTCGTCATCGGTGCGGTAGCCGATGCGGCTCGGCTTGCCGTCGGAATCAACGACCATCACGTTCGAGACGTGGATGGAGGCCTCCTGCGTGACGATGCCGCCGGAGGAGGCGCCGCGCTCGTTGGCGGAGTTCGCGACATGCTTCTTGATCCGGTTCACGCCTTCGACGAGCACCCGGTTCTGCTGCGGGAAGGCCTGGATGACCTTGCCCTTCGCGCCCTTGTCCTTACCGGAGATCACGAGCACGGTGTCACCCTTGTGCACCTTCATGGTCAGAGCACCTCCGGGGCCAGCGAGACGATCTTCATGAACTTCTTCTCGCGCAGCTCGCGGCCGACGGGGCCGAAGATGCGCGTGCCGCGCGGATCGTTGTCCGGCTTGATGATGACGGCCGCGTTCTCGTCGAAGCGGATGTAGGAACCGTCCGGACGGCGGCGCTCCTTGGTGGTGCGCACGACGACGGCCTTGACCACCTCACCCCGCTTGATGTTGCCGCCGGGGATGGCGTCCTTGACGGTGGCGACGATGATGTCGCCGATACCGGCATAGCGGCGCGACGAGCCACCGAGCACGCGGATGCAGAGAATTTCCTTCGCACCCGTGTTGTCGGCGACGCGCAGCCGCGACTCCTGCTGAATCACTTCAGCAACCTTTCGTTGACCTGGACATGAAGCACGCCGGATTTCCGACCCGACGGGCGTGGTCGGCTGCCCTCCGGCGCGCGCCTGCCAGTGGTCCTCCGAGGTTCCGGAGCCGCCGCTGGGGGTTCACTGCCGAATTGCGGGGGCACGGCCTCCGCAGGCAACCGCACTAGTGTATGGGAAACACCTGGACCGGTCGAAATCGGGGGTGGCGGGGTAGCCTCGCGCGGGTGAGGTGCGCCGGTCGGGCGCCGAAGACGGGATGCGGCGGGCGGTCGCATCGGATAGGGGAATCCTGGTGACTGCATCCGGCCGGTTGGACCGGCGCGCGTTCCTGGTGGCGCTCGGTGTCGTGCCCGCGGCCGTCTACCTGGCGTCCTGCTCCGCCGAGGAGGCGCCGGTGCGCCTGACCGGGGTGGACATGGGCGGCGCGGACGACGCCATCCGGCCGCAGGACGACCTCTACCGGCACGTCAACGGCCGCTGGCTGCGTGAGTTCCAGCTGCCGCCGGACAAGGCGCAGGTCGGCGCGATCACCGAGGCGACCGAGCGCACCGAGCTGCAGCTGCGCGAGCTCATCGAGAGCATCGCCGACCCGGCGCCGGGCTCGGAGGCGCAGCAGATCCGCGATCTGTACGACGCCCGGCTCGACCTGGCCGAGATCGAGCGGCTCGGGTTGACCCCGCTTGCCGGATTGTTCGAGCAGATCGACAGGGCACCGGGCAAGCCGGAGCTGGCGAAGGTCATGGCGGCGCTGCCGATCGGCGGGCTGATCGGCATGGGCATCGGCATCGACCGGAAGAACTCCACCCAGTACATCCCGAGCATCGGGCAGTCCGGGCTCGGCCTGGACGAGCAGTACTACCGCAAGCCGGAGTTCGCCGATGACCTGGCCGGCTACCAGACCTACCTGCGGAAGGCCGCCGCCGGCGCCGGGCTGCCCGACCCGGCCGGGGTGGCGCAGCGGCTGCTCGACCTGGAGAAGCGGATCGCCGCCGCGCACTGGGACAACGTCCGGCTGCGCAATACCGACGCCACCTACAACCTGATGTCCTGGACCGAGCTGACGGCGCTCGCGCCGCAGTTCGACTGGGAGCCGTGGCTGGCCGGGAACACCGACCGGCCCAAGTCGCTCTTCGACAAGGTGGTGGTCGGGCAGCCCTCCTTCGTGACCGCGGCCGGTGCGCTGTGGGCCGAGGTGGATATCGCGGTCTGGCGCGAGTACCTGAAGCTGAGCGTGATCCAGGCCTACGCCCGTTTCCTGCCCGCCGCCATCGCGGATGCCCGCTTCGATTTCTTCGGCAAGCAGCTCAGCGGGCTGGAGCAGAAGCCGGAGATGTGGAAGTCGGCGGTCGGGGTGGTCGACTCCAACCTCGGCGAACAGCTCGGCAAGCTCTATGTGGAGAAGCACTTCCCGGCCGGGGCCAAGGAGCGCGCGCTCGTCATGGTCGACGACCTGATGGCGGCCTACCGGGAGAGCTTCACCAATTCGTCCTGGATGTCCGAGCCGACCAGGAAGGAAGCGCTGGCCAAGCTGGCCAAGATCGACACCAAGATCGGCTACCCGGACAAGTGGGTCGACTACTCGACGCTGCGGATCACCCGCGGCAAGCTCATCGAATCGCTGCTCGCGGTGAACGCCTTCGAGGTTCGGCGGGCCTTCGCCCGGCTCGGCACGCCGGTGGACAAGAGCGAGTGGGCGATGTCGCCGCAGACGGTGAACGCCTACTACTCGGCGACCACCAACCAGATCGTCTTCCCCGCCGCCTACCTGCAGCCGCCGTTCTTCGACAAGGACGCGCTCGACGCGGTGAACTACGGCGCGGTCGGCTCCACCATCGGCCACGAGATCGGGCACGGCTTCGACGACCAGGGCTCCAAGTACGACGGCGACGGCAACCGCCGCGACTGGTGGACCCCGGAGGACCTGGCCGCCTTCGAGGCCAAGACCGATCAGCTCGTCGCCCAGTACGACGTGCTGGTACCGGAGGGGCTGGAGCCGAGCCAGCACGTGGACGGCAGGCTCACCGTCGGCGAGAACCTGGCCGACGTGCGCGGGCTGCAGATCGCCTTCGCCGCCTACCGCCTCGCCGCCGAGCGCGCCGGGCAGCAGCCGGACTACCGCACGATGTTCTTCTCCTGGGCCCGCAACTGGCGGGAGAAGACCACCGAGGCGGCGGCGGTCCGGATGCTGCAGGACACGCACGCGCCCGGCGAGTTCCGCTGCAACCAGGTGGTGCGCAATGTCGCGGAGTTCTACCAGACCTTCGAGCCGAAGGACGGGGACCGGCTCTTCCTGCCGGAGGATCAGCGGGTCAGCCTGCTCTGAGCTCGGCGATCAGCAGGCGGTAGCCGAGGTCGAGTTCGGTGCGGTCGAGCAGGTCGGCGTTGCGGCGGTGCCAGCTGCCGTCGGCGAGGTCGGCGGCGAGCCGGTCGAGGCCGGTGCGGAGTTCGGCCTCCGGGGTGAGGCTGAACATGGAGGCGCCCGCCCGGACCAGCGGGTCCAGGTAGGCCTCGGGGCGGCGCCAGAAGGCGCAGGCGAAGCCGTCGGCGCAGTCCCACGGCACCGGCACCGGGTGCACGGCCGCGCCGAGCCGCTCGGCGACCGCGGCGGTCGGCACCGCGAGGGCGGCGTCGGTGGCCGCGGCGGCGGGCAGGTAGTCGCGGAGCAGCCAGAAGTCGGCGGTGACGGTGTGGTCCCAGGTGAGCACGACGACCCGATCGCGGGCCACCCGGCGCAGCTCGGCCAGCCCGGCGGCGGCGTCGGCCCAGTGGTGCACGGTGAGCACCGCGAGCGCGGCGTCCACCGAGTCGTCGGGTAGCGGAAGGGCCTCCGCGACACCGCGCACCGCGGGCGCCGCGCCCGGCGGGCGCTGCGCGATCATGACCGCGCTCGGCTCGACCGCGAGCACGGTGCCCGGCGGTTCGTAGGAGCCGGTGCCCGCGCCGACGTTCAGCACGCTGCGCGCGGGGCCGAGCGCGGCGCGCAGCCGGGCCGCGATCCGCGCGTCGGGGCGGCGGGTGGCGGTGTAGGTGCGGCCGGTGCGGTCGTAGCGAGCCTCTGCCATCGATGGAGTGAAGCAGACCGCGGCGCTCGTCGCATACGGTCCCGATCACCGGGCACCCTGCCCGGAACGGAGGGAGAGCGGTGCGGATCGCGGTGCTCGTGGTGGCGGTGCTGCTGCTGGCCGGTTGCCAGCTGCCGGAGCGACAAGCCGATGGGGCGGTGCGGGTGCCGCACGCGCTCGGCGAGACCGTGCTCGAGCGGACGCCGGTGCGGGTGGTGGCGCTGGGGGCGCAGTGGACGGACGCGGCGCTCGCCATGGGCGTGGCGCCGGTGGGGCGGTTGACCGACGTGGCGGGGCCGGCGGTGCCGTGGCAGCCGACCGCCGGGGCATCGACCGGCGTCGACCCGGCGCAGCCGTTGGACCGGCAGGTCAAAGACCTGCGGCCGGACCTGGTCCTGCTGGAGGGCGCGCTCGGTTCGCCGAGCACGTACCTGGAGATGACCGCGATCGCGCCGACCGTCCCCGAGCTGTACGCCGCGCCGGCCGGGCGCTGGCGCGACCAGGTGCGCGCGCTCGGTGCGGCGCTGCGCGAGCCGGACGAGGCGGACGAGGTGATCGCGGCGGTCGACCGCAGGCTGGACCGGTTCGCGGCGCAGCCGGGCGGGGTACGGGGGCGCACGGTAGCGGTGGCCTGGCTGGCCGGGCCGGGGCAGCTCATCGTGTCGGTCGACCCGGCCGCGCCCGCGCTGGAGATCTTCACCCGGCTCGGCATGCGGCTCCCGGACGCGCTCCCCGCGCTCCCCGCCGACCAGGGCCGGGTGGTGCTCCCGGTGGACCGGCTCGCCGAGCTGAACGCCGACGTCCTGGTCATCGGCCACTCCCCCGGCACCGGCCTCGACGCGGTCGCGCTCCCCGGCTACGGCGAGCTGAGCGCCGCGCGGAACGGCACCGCGGTACTGCTCACCCCGGTCGAGCTGGCCGGGCTGGAGTACCCGACCGCGCTCTCCGTCCCCTACCTGCTGGACCGCATCGAGCCCGCGCTCCGGAAGGCCGCGCGCTGAACCCGTCCCGCGGCAGGCGACCGACCGGCACGCCCGGCCCGCACGGCACTCACTGCCGGGCGGTCGCCCGGTACCCGCGCACCGCCGCGATCATCGGCACGAAGCCGTAGATCGGCGCGGCCCGCCGGGCGGGGTGAGCGACTTGCCGAGCACCAGCTCGAACATGAGCAGCAGCAGGATCGGCAGCAGCAGCGTGCGATCCTTCCGGGCGGCGGATCCACGACCGCCCGGCTTCGGTCCGAACAACCGATCGCCTGCTCGACGGACCCGGCGCCCGAAGTCGGCCCACCTGACCGAACCGCCCTGCCGGTGCCGACCGCGGCCCGCTACTTGTTCAGCGCCTCGAACGTCGGCGCCAGCTTGTCCAGCACGTACGGGGTGTTCAGCGGGGTGGGGGTGTTCAGCGCGCTGATCGTCATCACGTCGATGAAGGCGATGCCGCCGGACTTCACCGCGGGCAGCTCGGCGTAGCCGGGCAGCTGCTTGAACTTCTCCTCGAAGGCGGGCAGCGCGCCGCAGACCAGCATGTCGGAGGTCAGGTCGCCGAGCCGCTCCGGCGAGAGCGCCAGCCTGCCGCCCGCGGGCGCCTCGTCCGCGATCTTCTGCGGGATGCTCATGCCGAGCCGCTCGAAGAGCGCCGCCGAGCCGTCCTTCGGGTCGGCCAGCACCATGAGCTGGGCCGGGCCGGTGAGCATGCAGGTCAGGAAGGTCTTGCCCCGCAGCTTCGGGTACTTCTGCGCGAACTCGTCGACCTTGGCGTCGACGCCGTCGATGATTCCCTGCGCGTCGCCTTGGCGGTCCAGGATCTCGCCGAGCGCGGTCACCTGGTCGGTCCAGTTGTCCACCTGGGCGTTCGCGGTGACCGCGCCGATGGTCGGGGCCAGCTTGGAGAGCTTGTCGTACAGCGCCTTGTCGACCAGGTAGCTCGGCACCAGGATGAGATCCGGCTCCAGCCCGGCGATCTGCTCGGCGATATCGCCGCCGGCGTTGAGCACGGTGGCCTCGCTCAGCGAGTCCGGCTCCCACGGCACCTCGGTCTTGGCGCCGATGGAGACGTTGTCCGCGTAGCCGACCGGGGTGATGCCGAAGGCCTGGGTGGCGTCGAGCCACTGGTTGCCCAGCGTGACGATGCGCTCCGGGGTGCCGTCGACGACGGTCTCGCCGTAGTTGTGCGTGATCGTCACCGCGCCGTCGCCGCCGGCGGAATCACCGGAGTCGCCGCAGGCGGCCACGCCGAGCGCGACCCCGAGCGCGAGCAGCGCGAAGCCGAGCCTGGCGGCGGGGCCGTGTCTCCTCGTTGTCGACGGCATGGGGTCAGCTCCTAGAATCGAACGGTCGGTTTTTCAAAGGTTAGGCTAAGCGAATTTCAGCCAGCCGTCGACGGTCCAGTGCGCGGTGTCGCCGGTGCGGTAGCGGCGCTCTCCCGGCTGCAGCGGGTCGTCCTCGAACCGCGCGTCCGCGGCGTCGGCCACGCCGAGCGCGGCGCCACCGACGCACACCGCACCCGGCACACCCGGCGCGCACGGCTGCCCGGCCGGATCCAGCACGTACACCCTGGCGCCCGGGATCGGGCGGACCCGCCCGCTGCCGTCCACCGGCCCGCGCGCCACCGCGCCGGCCGTCACGGCGGGCGCGTAGCCGACCGTCCCCGCGGCCCTGGCCGGGAACTCGGCCGGGGTGTCGAAGGCGATGCGCGCGCACTCGGTTTCGCTCGGGCCGCCCTCGCCCCAGAGGTCCCAGCGCCTGACCTCGGCCCAGCGGTTCGGGCCGTCGCGCAGCGCGCCATCCCGGCCGAGCACGGTGCCCGCCGCGGCGACCACGTGCGTCACCCGCTCGGCGTCGAGGAAGGCGGCGGCCCGCATCGGTTCGGCGACCACGGCGGTGGCGCCGTCCATCAGCCCGGCGAGTACCTCGACCAGCACCGCGACCGTCGGCGCGGGCGCGACCACCAGCCGGACGTCCACCGAACCGCGAGCCCGGTCGGTGCTGCCCGGCGCGCAGTCGGTGACCACCGCGCGGCGATCCGCCACCGCCGCCGCCACCGCGGCGGGCGCGACCACCACCTGCCCGGTGCCGGTGCACCCGGCCGCCAGCGTGATCGGGGTGCCGGATTGCGCGGCGGCGTCGAAGGCGACCAGCAGCCGCACGATGTCCGCGGCCGCTGTCCCCGTAGCCGGGACGGCGGGGGCCGCCTCCTTCAACTCGTCGATGCGCTGGAAAAGGGTTTGGTAGTCCAGGGTTTCGCCGCCGCAGCGCAGCGCCGGGCGCTGACCGGGGAACATCCGGCCGCGCCAGAGCAGTCCGGGCGCCGCGGGACCGAACGGCGGCTCGACCCCGGCGGACCACTCGCGCAGCACCCGCTCGCGCTCCTCGCCGGTGCCGACGCCGAGCCGGCTCAGCGGCCGGTCGGGGGTGTCGGCGAAGGCGGTGAGCAGCCGGCGCGCCCGGCCGGCGAAGAGCTCGGCGGACGCGGGCCGGAAGAGGCTCGCGCGCACCGTGATCGCCGCGTCGAAGCCGCCGTCCGGGGCGCAGTGGAAGGCGAAGCCGATGTCGCGCAGGGCGGGATCGCCGGGCAGTGGCAGCACCGCGGCGGCGAGCTCCTCGCCGAACCGCGCCTCCGCGGACCAGTCCTGCTCGCGGAAATCGAGGGTGGCGCCGAAGGTCTCGGCCGCGCCGGGCACGCACTCCAGCGGGACGTCCTGGTTGCCGTAGGCGGCGAGCGCGGTGGCCCTGGAGCGCTCCAGCACCGCGCGCGGCGTCGGATCGCCGGTGAGGTCGGTGCGCAGGACCAGGGTGTTCGCCACCGGGCCGACCAGGTCGGCCAGTGCGGGGTCGGTGCGCCCGGCGATGGCGGCGCCGAGCGCGATATCGGTGCCTGCGCCGTGCTGGTGCAGCAGCACCGCCACCGCCGCCTGGTACAGCATGAACTCGGAGGCGCCGACGCCCTCGGCGAGCGCGCGCAGCCGGCCGCGCAGCACCGGGTCGATGGCGAATCGAGCTGTGCAGGAATCGTTCTCGCCCTGCTCGCGGCTCGAATCGGCGGGGGGTGATCCGGTTCCGTACGGTTCGCGGCGCGGCAGGTCGGTGGCGAGGCCGGTCGGGGCGGGCAGGCCGGCGAGCGCGGTGCGCCAGTATTCGGCCTGCGCGTGCAGCGGGCCCGCGGCGGCGCGCTGCCAGAGCGCGTAGTCGGTGAAGCTCAGCTCGGGCAGCGGGCGGTGCGCGGTGTCGCCGCGCAACCGGGCGCGGTAGGCGGGGGCCAGATCGCGCAGCACCGTGCGAAACGACCAGTGGTCGGCCACCAGGTGGTGCGCGGTCAGCACCAGCACGTGCGTCTCGGCGTCCGTGGCCAGCAGCACCGGCCGGATGCCAGGCCCCGCCACCGGGTCGGGGACCGCCGCGGCGGCATCGGCCAGCGCGGCGTTCAGCTCGGCGGCCGAGCCGATCGTGCGCACCGGAATCTCGATCTCCTCCACCGGGACCCGCTGCGGCACCGGCAGCCCCCCCGGCCCCGGCGTGAACCGGGTGCGCAGGATCTCGTGCCTGGCAAGGGTGTCTCGAAGCGCGCCGATCAACGCCGCGCGGTCCAGCCGACCCTCGAACCGCACCGCGAACGGAACCCCGCAGCGCGCATCCGTCGGCGACCACGACCGCGCCTCCAGCAGTTCCGGCTCTTCCGGCAACGAACCGAGCGAATCGGCGTCGACCGTTGCCGCGTCCAGCGAATCGGTGCCCCTCGGCGCCGGATCCAGCGCGCCGGCCCGAGCCGCGAGCGGCTGCCCGTCCCCCGGCCCGGCCGGGAAAACGGCGCGCCAGCGCACCTCCTGCGCCACCGAGAGCGGAATCCGCTCCGGCCTGCGCACCTGCCTGGTCGGCGCCGGCAGCGACGACGCGGTCAGCGGCGCCGCCTCGATGGCGGCGGCCAGCCCGGCCACCGTCGGCGTGTCGAACGGCGCCCGCACATCGACCGCGACCCCGAACTCCGCCCGGATCAGCGCCACCAGCCGCCCGGCGAGCAACGAGTGCCCACCCAGCTCGAAGAAGGAGTCGTCGGCCCCGACCCGCTCGGCGCCGAAGATCTCGGCGAAGAGCGCCGCCAGCCGGATCTCGGTGCCGGTGGCCGGTTCCCGGGAAACCGGCGAGGCCACCGGCGCGGGCGCGGGCAGCGCGGCCCGATCCAGCTTGCCGTGCTCGGTGAGCGGAATCCGCTCCAGCACGGTGAAGCTGCTGGGCAGCATGTACTCCGGCAGGCTCACGGCCGCGCGGGCCCGCACCTGCTCCGGCTCCAGCACCAGCCCGTTGCCCGCGGGCACCAGGTAGGCGGCGAGCGTGGTGCCGCGCGCCGGATCGCTGACCGCGACGACGGCGCAGTGCCCCACCGCCGGGTGCGCCGCGATCGCGGCCTGCACCTCGCCCAGCTCGATCCGGTGCCCGCGCACCTTCACCTGGTCGTCGGCGCGGCCGACGAACTCGATCTCCCCGGCGAGGTTGCGCCTGGCCAGATCGCCGGTGCGGTAGAGCCTGCCGCCCGCCAGGAACGGGTCGGCGACGAAGCGCTCCGCCGCGAGCCCGGACCGGTTCAGGTAGCCGCGCGCCAGCTGCGCCCCACCCAGGTAGATCTCGCCGACCACCCCCGCGGGCACCGGCTGCAGCCGGGCGTCGAGCAGGTGCACGTGCACATTCCGGTTCGGCACCCCGATCGGCACGATCCCCGCGCCCTGCGGCCCGGCCACCACCTGGTGCGTCGCGCAGACCACCGCCTCGGTGGGGCCGTAGTGGTTGCGCAGCTCCGCGTCGAAGACCGCGGCGAACCGGTCGGCGACCTCGCCGAGCAGCGCCTCGCCGCCGACCGGCACCCGGCGCAGCGCCCGCCAGTCGCTCACCTCGGGCAGCAGCAGCAGGGTGCTCAGGGTCGATGGCACCATGTGCAGCACGGTGACCCGGCAGCGCGCGATGATCTCGGCGGTGTAGGAGAGGTCGCGCAGCGCGTCCGGCTCCGGCACCACCAGGCAGGCGCCGACGGTGAAGGTCACGAAGATGTCCAGCAGCGAGGCGTCGAAGCCGATCGAGGAGGACTGCAGCAGCCGGTCGTCGGCGGTCATCCCCCACTCCGCGCAGAAGCCGTCCAGGTGCTCCGCGATCGCCGCGTGCGCGACCGGAACTCCCTTCGGCCTGCCGGTGGAGCCCGATGTGTAGATGACGTAGGCCAGGTTCGCCGGGCGCAGCGGCCGTGCCCGCTCGGCGTCGGCGAGCGGCTCCGACGGCAGCGCGGCGGCGGCGCGCTCGGCGGCGGCCAGCGATTCCGGGTCGAGGATCAGCCGCGGCGCGGCGTCGGCCAGCACGTAGTCGATCCGGGCCTGCGGGTACGAGGGATCGATCGGCAGGTAGGCGGCGCCTGCCTTGAGTACCGCGAGAACCGCGACCACGTACTCCACCGAGGTCGCCAGCCGCAGCGCGACCAGCTCCTCGGTGCCGATCCCGCGCGCGATCAGCTCACGGGCCAGCCGGTTCGCCCTGCGGTCCAGCTCGGCGTAGCCGATGGTGCGGTCGCCGGTGCGGCTCGGTGCCAGCAGCGCGGGGGCGCCGGGGGCCCGGCGCACGCGGTGCTCGAAGAGCGCGACCAGGGTGCTCGGCGGGGTCGGGACCAGCTCGCCGTGCGACTGCGCGCGCAGCCGCTCGCGCTCGTCGGGGCCGAGCAGGTCCAGCTCGCCGACCGGGCGCTCCGGGGTGGCGATCGCGTCCGCGAGCAGGCGGATGTAGTGCGTGAGCAGCTGCGCGATCAGCCCGTCGTCGAACCGGCCGTCCCGGTACTCGGCCTGCACCCGCGCGTCCGCGCCGTCCCGGACGACGTCGACGCGCAGCGGCACCGCGGCGGTGCGGCTGCCCAGCTCCAGCGGGGTGGCGGTCGCCGCGCCCAGCGCGAAACCCGGCTCCGCCGCACGGACTCCGAAGGCGATGCGCGCCAGCCGATCCAGGCCGTCCTGCACACCCGCGCGGCGCGGGTTCAGCACCCGCACCACGTGCTCGATGCCGACGTCGGCGTGCGCGAAGGCCGCGCTCGCGGCCTCGTCGAAACTCGTGGCCAGCTCGGTGAAGGGCTCGGCGGAGTTCACTCGCGCGCGGAGCAGGATCGTGTTGCCGAAGAAGCCGATTCGATCCGCGGATGCGGCGTCGCGGTTGTTCACCGGGATCGCGAGGAGCAGGTCGGTGGCGGCGGTGTAGCGGTGCAGGAGCGCGGCGAAGGCCGCGCCGAGCACGCCGAACGCGGGGTCGGGGTGGCCGGTCCCGACGCCGGGCACCTGCTCGAACAGCCCGGCGGGCAGCCGCCGGGTCACGCGGCGGATCCGGCGTGCCGGGCCGGTGACCGGCTTGGTCGGTAGCTCGACGGGGTCCGGCGGCGGGGTCAGCGCCGCGCGCCAGAAGTCGAGGTCCGCGGGGCGCGGGGCGTCCGAGAACGCCGTGGCCGCCGCTCGGCCCGGTGTACCCGCGGTGGTCGCCCGGCTCGGCGTGTCGGCGGCCCCGCCCGGCCGGACACCGGCCGCGGCGAACGGTCCGCTGCCCGCGGATTCGTACGCGGCCCCGAGCGCGGCGCCGAAGACGCCCGCCGACTCCTCGTCCCAGGCAATGCCGTGCGCCACCAGCACCAGCACGAACTCCGCCGTACCGGTGCGGATCAGCGTGACCCGCAGCGGCGCCTCGACGGCCAGGTCGAACGGCCGCGCCAGCTCGCGCCGCGCCAGCACCTCGACCCGGCGCGCCCGGCTCGCCTCCGGCAGCTCGGCGATGTCGTGCAGCTGCCAGCTCGGCGCGATGTCCGCCCGCACCTCCTCGAACGGCTCACCGTCGGCATCAAAACCGTACGTGGTGCGCAGGATTTCGTGCTCGGCCGCCACCAGGGCGAGCGCGGCGCGCAGCCGGTCGGGGTCGAGCGCGCCGTCCACCCGGTAGGCGACCGCGACGTTCAGCGCGGTCTCCTCCGGATCCCTGGTCTGCAGGAAGAGCGCCCGGCGCCTGCCGTCGGCCAGCGGCCTGCGCGGATCGCCCGCGACGGCGGGGACGACGAGATCGGCGAGGATCGACACGGCGGAGCTCCGCTCAGGCAGGTGAATCGGTGAGATAGCCGCCGCGGCGGAAGAATTCGGCACCGGAGTGCTCGACGCCGTCGGCGGTGCGGACGGCGGTGATCACCAGTCCGTGGTTCCTGCCGCGCACCGGGTTCGGGCCGCAGACCACGGCGCCGCCGTCCTCCTGGACGATGACCCGGCCCGCGGTGCCGCCGTAGCGCGCCGTGGAGACCTTCGCCGCGAGCACCTCGACCCGCTCGCCCCGGTAGTAGGCGAAGGCCCGCGGGTACGGCGCGGAGAGCGCGCGCACGAACCGCTCCAGATCGGCGGCCTCCCAGCTCCAGTCGATCAGGCTGTCCCGCTCCGCGCGCTTGTGGAAGTAGGTGCGCTCCTCCTTGCGCTGCGGCGTCCACTCGGCGGTGCCGTTCGCCAGCGCGTCCAGCGCCTCGTGCACCGCGCCGGGGATCAGCTCCATGCCCGCCTCGACCAGCTCGGTCCCGGTGGCTCCCGGCGGGATCGGCAGCCGGTGCTGCACCAGGATGTCACCGGTGTCGAGCTGCTCGTCCATCCGGTGCACGGTCAGCCCGAACTCGGACTCGCCGCTGATCAGCGCCCACAGCACCGGGGAGAAGCCGGTGAACTTCGGCAGTAGCGAATCGTGCAGGTTGAGCGTGCCGTGCGGCGGCATCGCGTACAGCTCGGCGGGCATCCAGGTGTACCAGCTGTTCACCACGATGACGTCCGGCTCGGCCCGCTTCACCAGGTCGATGGTGGCCGCGTCGGCATGCTCGGTGCGGTGCACCGGGATGCCGTGCTCGCGGGCCAGCTCCTCGACCGAGTCGGAGAAGATGCCCTTGTAGGCGTGCTCGCTCGCCGGATGGGTGACCGCGAGCACCACCTCGTGCTCCGAATCGATCAGGGCTTGCAGAGTGCGGCGGCCCCAGGTCTGGAAACCGAACGACACGATACGCATGAACCGAACCTCGCCATCGACAATAAGTAAGGCAAGCCTAGCCTATTCGCCATGCCGTGCGGCAGCCCGGGCGGGCGTAGGGATCCGGGCCGAGGCCGAGGCCAGCACCCGGTCGGAGAGTTCTCCCAGGCAGCTGAGATTCGGGAACCCGGGGCCCTGCGACAGCCCCGCCAGGTTCGGCAGGTACAGCTTCGCACCCAGACCGCTCACCGAGAGGTCGTGCGCGATCGCCGCTTCCAGCCGAGGTTGCGTGACCGGGCCGCCGACCGCCAGCTCCAGCAGGTCGGCCGCGTCCGCGTCGAAGAGCTCGGTGAACCACAGCGGCTGCCCGCCGGTGGCGTCGACCACCAGGTCGAAGGCGTGCGTCTGGTCCGGGCGGCGGTCGTTGCGCAGGGTGAGCGCGATGCCGTCGCCGTGGTCGGCCACCCGGACCACCCGGCCCTGCAGGTGGTGCACCCGGTTGTCGCCGATCAGCGACTCCTGCACCCGCACCGAGAAGACGCCGCGATCGGTGCGGCGCACCACGTCCCTGCGCTCGGCAACGCTCAGCGCGCGCCACTTGGCCGGGTCGGAGTAGAGCGAGTTCTCGAAGTAGCTCTCGCCGCGGGTGTAGATGGTGGCCGCGGGCGAGATCACCGAGATCGTCAGCACGTCGTGCCTGACCAGCTCGTCCATCGCCGAGCCCGCCGTCTCGCCGCCGCCGATCACCGCGGCCCGGGAGGAGGGCGGCAGCGCCCGCTTGCCCGTCAGCTCCCAGAACTCGGCGATGCTCAGCATCTTCGGGTGCTCGGCCAGCGCCCGGCCGCTGCGACCGGGGCCGGTGATCATCAGCCCGTCGGCGTCCAGCTGGGCGAGTGAGCCGTCACCGTCGCGCACCGTGACCAGCCAGCCGTCCGCGGCCGCCGCGACCTCGGTGACCGTGCCCTGCACCACCTCGACCTCCGAGCGGCGCGCCACCCACTGCAGATACTTGGCCCAGACGTAGTGGTGCGGGCTCGGCCTGCCGCGGTCGACCCACTCGGCGTAGTCGCCGCGGTCGATCAGGAAGGCGGACCAGCTGAAGCCGTTCATCGCCTCGTTGATGGCGCGGTTGTGGCCGCGCGCCCAGGTGGAGCGGTACGGGAAGCCGATGTCCTTCTCCGGGCTGGTGCCCAGCCGGTGCCTGCCGTCGGTCCAGCCGCCGCCGGGCAGCCAGTTGCCGCCGACCGTGTGCGCCTCGACCACGGTGACATGCGGGGCGGGCAGACCGAGCTGCCGGAGCACGTGCGCCTTGGCCGCGACGGCCATCGCCTTCGGCCCCGCCCCGATCACCAGAAGTCTGTCCACCGGGTGCTCCCAACTCTCGCGGTACCGGTCGCCCTTCATGTTTGCATAGGCTTACCTTATGTGGCTGAGTGGTGCCAAGCCCCCGCGTCGAAGCCGACGTGTACGGCACACCCCGCACGAAACGATGAGATGCGCACGTGATCAACCTCGGAACCCGCACCGCGATCGCCCTCGCCGCCGGCGCTCTTTCGATCGGGGCCCGGTGTTCTCTCACGGGCACCGGGTCACGGCCGTCCCGACGGCCACAGGATCACCGAGATCAGCACCACCAGCGGCAATCCGACGGCGACCGTCCAGCCGAGCTCGATCATGTCGGTACCGCCATCGTTCCCCCTGTCGGTCGCACGCACCCGGCACCGGGGACGTCCCACCCGGTGCCGCGTGCGCGTAGGCGACGCTAGAGCGGGGTCGGGTGCCCGCACATCATCTCTGCCCGGCTTTTCCCCTTATTTCCCATCTGCACACCCGGGTTGTACTACCTGCGGCGTACATCGCGGCCATCCAGCGGCCGATGCGAAATCTCGCCGCCACCGGGAAGCTGAACGCATGTCGGTGCTGGACGCGGTCCTGGTGGTGACCGCGCTACTTCTCGCGGTCGGCGGCGCTGTCGTGCCACGCACCGCGCGCTGGGCAGCGCCGGTGCTGCTCCCCCTGCTCTTCGCGGGCGCCGGAATCCAGCTGCTCCTCGACGATTTCGTCTGGCAGCGGGTACCCGCGTACGCGCTGCTCGCGGTGGCCACCTGGCTGCTTCTTCGCACGCCGCGCCGTACTGTGCCCGCCGCGCTGCTCGTCGGCGCGCTGGTCCCGGTCGCCACCGCGGTCTGGGCGCTGCCGCCGGTTCCGCGGCTGCCCCCGCCGGACGGCGCCTATCCGGTCGGCAGCACCGTGCTGCGCTGGGTGGACGAGTCCCGGCCCGAGGCTGCCACCGCCGACCCGGGTGACCACCGCAACATCGTGGTGCAGGCGTGGTATCCAGCCGAATTCGACTCGGCGCCAAGGCAATACCTGTACCTGGACGGCCACGGCGAGCTGCCGGCCACGGTTGCCGGAATGCCGTCGGCGCTGCTCTCCCGCTACCACCTGATCGATACGCACGCGGGCGCCGACGTCCCGCTCGCCGACGACCGGCCGCGCTGGCCGGTCCTCCTCTTCTCCCCGGGCCACGGTGCGCCGCGCGCGGTCTACACCGGACTCCTCACAGAGCTGGCCTCGCGCGGTTTCGTGGTGCTCGCGGTGGACCACCCGTACGAGGTCGCCGTCACCGAACTCGCCGACGGCACCGTCGCGCACGGGGTACCGAACTCGGGCTCCGATGCCGAGATGGCCGCCCAGCTCGCGGTCCGCACCGCGGATCTCTCCGCGGTGCTCGACCGGATCGGTACCGTGGACTCACCGTTGACCGGCCGCATCGACACCACCCGCGTGGCCGCCGCGGGCCACTCCCTCGGCGGTGCCACCGCCGCCTCGGCATCGGCGCACGACCAGCGGGTGGTCGCTGCCGCCAATATCGACGGCACGCTCTACGGCGATCTGCCCGAGCAGCGCCTGCCCGGCCCGTACCTGCTGATCGACAGCGACCCGGCGCGCACCGGGCACTCGGCCGCCTACCTCGAGCGCAACCGCAAGCTGCTCGGCGGAGTTCAGGGCGGCGGCCACCACTACACGATCGGCCGCACCGACCACATCGGCTGCACCGATGCCCCGCTGTTCCTGGCGCCACCGGTGCGCGCGCTCGCCGGACGGTGGTTCGGCGGCGAGCGGAGCCCGGTCGAAACGCGCCGGGCGACTGCCGATCTGCTCGCCGCCGTGCTCGGCCCGCCGCTCGGCGAGCGGCCGGCAGACGTCGCCGCCGTGGCGGGCCGCTACCCGGATGTCGCCGGTGGCCCGGTGTAACCCCGGCCCGGAGCGACCCGGTCAGGCCCCGGCCCGCTCCAACCGCCACCCCGACGCCCGCGACCGCTCGTTCCAGAACGCCGCATACCGCCCGCCGAGCTCCAGCAACTCGCTGTGCGTACCGCGCTCGACGATCGCCCCGCCCTCGACGAACAGGATCTGATCCGCGTGCGCGATGGTCGCCAGCCGGTGCGCGACCACGATCACCGTCTTCCCCTGGGTCAGCTCGTGCACCCCGCGCACGACGACCGCCTCGCTGTGCGGATCGAGCGCGCTCGTCGCCTCGTCCAGCAGCACGATCGGCGCCTCCTTGAGCAGCGCCCGCGCGATCGAAACCCGCTGCCGCTCACCGCCGGAGAGTGAAGCACCGCCTTCGCCGACCCGGGTATCCCACCCGTCCGGCAGCCGCGCGGCGATCTCGTCCACCCGAGCCGCCTCGCCGACCCGGCGCACCTCCTCGTCGGTGGCATCCGGCTTGCCGATCCGGATGTTCTCGGTCACCGACCGGTCGAAGAGGTACACATTCTGGAAGACCAGCGCGAGCTGGTCGAACAACGTCTGCGACGGCTGCTCCCGCACATCGTGCCCGCCGACGAGCACCCGTCCGGAGTTCACGTCGTGGTAGCGGGCGGCGAGCCGCAGCAGCGTGGTCTTGCCGGAGCCGCTCGGCCCGACGATGGCGGTGGTGCTGCCCGCGGGCACGGTGAAGGAAACCCCGCCGACCACCGGCTCACCCTCGCGGTACCCGAAGGTGACGTCCTCGAAGCGCACCTCGGGAGCACCGGGGGTGACCGCGGCCGCGGCCTCCGGCAGCACCGGCTCGGCGAGCAGTTCGGTGACCCGGTCGAGGGAGTTGCGCGCGGTGCGCAGCCCGTTGCCGATCTGCGCGGCCTGGGTCAGCGGCTCCACGAACCGGGCGCTCACCGCGATCAGCGCGACGGCGACCGCGGCCGACACGGAACCGCCGGTGGCCTGGGTGATCACCACGTACACCAGGACCAGGAACACCGCCTGGACGAAGAGTTCGAACACGATGAGACCGGGCACCGAGGTGAACACCGTGCGCGTGGTCTCCGACCGCTGCCGACGCAGCGCGCCGTCCAGCGCCTTGTTCCCGCTGCCGACCGCGCCGAAGGCGCGCAGCACCGGCTGCGCCTGCGCGAACTCGACCACCCGCGCATCGGCCTCCGCCGCCGCCGCGTGCACCCGCTTCTCGGAGGTGGAGTAGGCCCCGTTGGCCAACATGTTCACCGCGTACAGCACCGGCGCGGCCACCAGCATGGTGAGCGAGATCCGCCAGTCGATCAGCAGCATGCCGACGGCGACGGTGACCGGCACGATCACCGCGGTCAGCACCTTGGCGACCAGGTACGCGAGCGCCCGCTGCACCTCGAGCACGTTCTCCGTGGCGAGCCGGGCGATCGGGCCCGCGCCGTGCGTCTCGAACCAGCCGAGCGGCATGGCGTTGAGGTGATCGCCGACCCGCAGTTGCAGGTCGCGCTGCATACCGAGCGCTATCCGGAGCGCGATGGTGGTCTGCAGATAGCTGAAGACGGCCATCACCGCGACCGCGACCACCATGGCGATCGTCCAGGTCCAGGCGCGGTCCAACCGGTCCTCGAACAACGCTTCCAGCACCGGCACCAGCAGCAGGTAGCCGATGCCCTGCGCGATCGCCTGCGCGACGATCACCGCGAGCAGGATCGGCAGCCTGCCCCGGAACCGCTCGGGTACCAGCGCGAGCACCTTGGCGATCATCGGGTCTCCTCGCTCTCCACCAGCGCGACCGCGCCGAGCGCGGCCTCGTTGATCTCCCAGAGTCTCTGATAGGTGCCGCCCGCCGTGCGCAGCGTCTCGTGGTCGCCCTGTTCGACCAGGGTGCCGTGCTCCAGCACCAGGATCCGGTCGACGCCGGTGAGGGTGTGCAGCCGGTGCGCGATCACCAGCACGGTGCGGCCGGCCACCAGCACGGCGAGCGCGTCCTGCACCGCCGCCTCGGATTCCGGGTCGGCGAAGGCGGTGGCCTCGTCCAGGACCAGCACCGGGGTGTCGGCGAGCAGGGCCCGCGCGATGGAGAGCCGCTGCGCCTCGCCGCCGGAGAGCGTCGCGTCGACGCCGATCTCGGAGTCGTAGCCGCGCGGCAGCGCGACGATCCGATCGTGGATCCGGGCCGCGCGGGCAGCCGCCTCCAGCGCGGCATCGTCGGCGTCCGCCCTGGCCAGCGTCAGGTTGTCGCGGATGCTGCCGCGGATCAGCCGGACGTCCTGCAGCACGAAACCGACGGCGCGATAGAGCTCCTCGGTGCCGTAGTCGCGGATGTCCCTGCCGCCGATGGTGATCCGGCCACCGGTGACGTCGTAGAACCGGGGCAGCAGCTTGGCCAGCGTGGACTTGCCGGAGCCGCTCGGCCCGACCAGCGCGGTGATCGTGCCTGGCACCAGCTCCAGCTCGACCCCGCGCAGCACCGGGTGGCCCTCCCGGTACTCGAACGTGACCTCCTCGAAGCGCACCAGGCCCCGGTCGGCGCCGGCCACCGCGGGCACCACATCGCCGGACCCCGCCGCGAGCTCCGGCGTCTGCTGCAACTCGTGCAGCCGCACCGCCGCCGCGCCACCCTCGCGCAGCGCCTGCCCGCCGTACCCGAGGCCCATGAGCGAGCTGCCCAGACCGAGCCCGACCAGCAGGAACGGCAGCACGTCGAGCGGGGGCAGCCACTCCAGCCCGACCCCGGCCAGCCCGGCGACCACGATCACCACCATGACGAAGACCGGCGCGATCACCACGTCGGTCACCGACTGCGGCCGGATCTGCGGCGTCTTGAGCCGGTCCAGCGCCGCCACCTGCTGCTCGATCGCGTCCCGGTAGGCGCTGTGCGCGCGGCCCGCCTGCCCGAAGGTGCGCACCACCTGGATGCCGTCGACGAACTCGATCGTCGCCTCCTGCACCGTCCGCGAGGTGCGGGTGTAGACGGCGAGCCGATCCCGGCCGGCCTGGTCCATCATGCGGCTGAGCGCGATGAAGTAGATGACCAGCGGGATCAGCAGCACCAGGGTGAGCCGCCAGTCGACGGTGCAGAGGTAGCCGAGCGCCACCAGCGGGGCGACGACCGCGCCGACGAACTCCAGCCGGGCATGCGCGATCAGGTAGTGCAGCGCCTCCACGTCGTCCTGCAGGTACTTCTTGACCTCGCCGGAGCTGCGATCGGAGAACCAGCCGAGCGGCACCCGGCTCAGCTTGGCGGCGAGCGCGCGGCGCACGGTCAGCTGGAAGTTCGCGTCAACCAGGTGCGACCAGGTGAGCGCGGCGGCCTGCAGCAGGCCGCGGGCGACGAGCACCGCGATGGCGATCCAGACCAGCCGCCAGACCCGGTCGGTGTCGGTCTGCGCCGCGAGCAGCTCCCGGCAGGCCTCGACGATGAGGATGAACGGCACCACCGTACCCAGCGAGGCGACCGCCACCACCAGGCTCGCGAGTGTCAGCGTGCGCTGCACCGGGGCCAGGATCTCGCGCCGTGCCAGCGCCTCCTGCCGCTTGCGTTCCTTCAGCACCGCTTTCGGCGGCCGGTTCCCCGGCTCCGCCGTCGGCGGCGTGGTCTGCACCGTCATGCGCCTCGCCTCTCGCCCGTGGTCGTCACGCAGCGGGAGTCCCCCCGCCTCGAGGATAGGTTAGGCTAAGTTTCGCCATCGCGGTTGATCGGTTCGAAGTTGTCCGAATAGTCGGAATCCCCGGTGGCGCAGCGCTGTTGCGACGGAGATGACCTCCTCCGTCGTCGATACCGACACCGAATTCGGCGCCCGCGTCGCCGAGCGCCTCGACTCCGATCAGCCGAACCCGGTGTGGTTCCTCTGGTCCGACGGCACCCTGCTGATCTTCAGCAAGCCGGACCAGGCCGAGGTCCGCAATATCCGGCGCAATCCGCGGGTCTCGCTGCACCTCGACAGCACGAGCACCGGCGGTGGCGTCGTGGTGTTCACCGGCACCGCGCACCTCGAGGAGGTGCCGCCCGGCGCCGCCGAGACCGGCGCGCTGCTCGCCAAGTACGAAGAGGGGGCTGGCGAGCCTGAACATCACCGGAGCGGAGTTCACCACGACCTACTCCGCCGCGATCCGCATCGTCCCGGACCGGTTGCGCGGATTCTGACCGGCTAGGGTCGGGCCGGTGAGACGCCGCCAGCGGCCGCCGCTGCCCAAGCGGCACGGGCTCGACCCGGCTCGGTTGCGATTGCCCGAGGAGGGCGCGTGGGCCACCCTGCGCGAGCACCTGGTGCAGCGGTTGCCCCGCGTGCCGGCCGAGCGCATCGACGAGATGCTGGCCGCCGGGGCCATCGTCGACCTGGACGGCCCGGTCGCGCCGGACGCGCCCTACGTCCCCGGCGGTGCCGTCTGGTTCCACCGCGACCTACCGGACGAGACGCCGGTGCCGTTCGACATCACCGTCGTGCACCGCGACGACGACATCCTGGTCGTGGACAAGCCGCATTTCCTGGCCACCATCCCGCGCGGGCGGCACATTCTGGAGTCCGCGCTGGTCCGGTTGCGCCGCGACCTCGACCTGCCCGAGCTGATTCCCGCGCACCGGCTGGATCGGGCCACCGCCGGACTCGTGCTCTTCGTGGTGAACCCCGTGCGGCGCGGGGCCTACCAGACGCTTTTCCACCGCCGCGAGGTTTTCAAGGAGTACGAGGCCGTTGCGCGGTACGACAAGGAGCTGGCGCTGCCGCGCACGGTGACCAGCCGGATCGTCAAGGAGAAGCACATCGTGCCCGCGTTCGAGGTGCCCGGCGAACCGAACTCCCTGACCGAGGTCGAGCTGCTCGAGCATCGCGATGGACTCGGCCGCTACCGGCTGCGCCCACACACCGGCCGCACCCATCAGCTGCGACTCCACATGCACGGCCTCGGCGTGCCGATCCTCGGCGACGACTTCTACCCCGAGCTCACCGACAAGCCGATCGACGACTTCACCCGGCCGCTGCAACTGCTCGCCGCGCGGCTGGGATTCATTGATCCGGTCAGCGGGGTGGAGCGGGAATTTCGGACCACCCGGCGGCTGCAGGCGTGGGACGACCCGGGCGGCTGGGCAGCGAATTAGAACCGGTTCAGCGGGGTAAGCGCTGATCGATGGCTCTTTCCCCGCACTCAGGCAGCGTCCGTACACTGGGCCCGGTGCGTGAACCGGAGCTGGGCGTGAGTGGCCCCGCGGCCCCTTCTGTCCCCGACGTCGAGCCGCGGCATCGCGTGCACGCCTACCTCGATGTGGCCGTCGTCGTGGTCGTACTGGCCTGCACCAATCTCATCGCCCACTTCACCACGGCGTGGGCCAATGTGGTCAGCGTCCCGGTGGCGGCTGTCGTGTTGCTGGCACTCATGCGCCGCCGCGGGCTCGGGTGGCACGAACTCGGGCTCTCGCCCCGGCACTGGCGGCGCGGCACGCTCTACTCCGTCGGCGCCGTCGCCCTGGTGCTCACCGTCGTCGCCATCGGCGCCGCGCTCCCCATGACCAGGCCGTTCTTCCTCGCCGACCGGTATGCCACCATCTCCGGCGCGCTCATCGCGTCCATGATCGTCATTCCGCTGCAGACCGCGATCCCCGAGGAGCTGGCGTTCCGCGGAGTACTGCACGGCACGCTGGACCGGGTCTACGGGGTGCGCGGCGTCTTCTTCAGCGGCTCGCTCCTCTTCGGACTGTGGCATATCGCTTCCTCCTTCGGGCTCACCAGCGGCAATGCCGGGCTGGGCGCGATCCTCGGCGGCGGGTGGGTCGGGCAGGCGCTCGGCATCGCCCTCGCGGTGGTCGTCACCGGCGCGGCCGGGGTGGTTTTCACCTGGTTGCGACGGCGGAGCGGGAGCCTGCTCGCGCCGATCGCCCTGCACTGGTCGGTGAACGGCGCCGGAGCCCTGGCCGCCGCCCTCGTCTGGCACACCACCGTCGCCTGACCCATTCGCCACACCCGCCACGCGTTGACCGGATAGTCGCCAGAGACTACTCTCGGCCCGATCACACATACGTTCGAACCATCGGATCGGCGGCTGCGCACCCCGGGCCTCGGTCCGGGAAGGCTCGCGATGCGCGACGACAAACCGACCGGGCACGCCGAGATCGCCGCCCTCGCTCACCAGGTGGCGACCGCGCGCGGCAAACTGCCGCTGCAGCACGACAATGCCCTGCTGGAAGTGCTGTCCGACGGCGAGGTCGCGGCCGAGCGCGAGCTGGCCGAGTGGATCCGGGCACAGCGGCGCGGGCAGCGACGGCGCGCCATGCAGGACGAACTCGACGCCGAGAAGCGAGACCGCCGCGCCGACTCCGCGCTCCGCCGGGCGGAGGATTCGGATGCGCGCTGGCACCGCAGGGCGCTGGCCGCGCGGCGGCGGGTCGCCTCGCAGGACGCCAGGATCGCGCAGCTGTACCGCAGGGCGGAGTGGTCGTCCAGGGCCCTGATCGCCGTTGTCGTGCTCGGCATGGTGTGGGCGGGGGTGAACGTCCAGCGCAACCTGGTGCCGAGCGGGGACATGTCCGACCCGCTCTACTGGCTCAGTTACGGCATCGAAGCCATGATCTCCATCCCGATCATCGTCATCATGATCGCCGCCACCACCGCCGCCCGCTGGGGCCGCGAGCTGCCGCGCGGGCGGGTGATCCTGGTCGAGCTCGCGCTGCTCGGAACCACCATCGGGCTCAATGCCGGGCCGCACCTGGCCGCCGGTGAACTCGGCCGGGCCGCGGAGTTCGCGATCGCCCCGATCATGGTCGGCGTCGTGATCTGGCTGCACTCCTGGGTCGCTGCCCGTTACGCGCAGCTCATCGACGACGCGTCGGTCGACCTGCCCATCGATTCCATGGTCGAGGCACCCGCCGCCCGCACGCAGGCTTTCGCCGAGCGGTACCCCGCGCCGCAGAGCGAGGTCGATCTCGCGGAGCTGGTGACCCGGGCGCATGCCGAGTTCGAGCAGATGGGGATCGAGCCGGCTCGTCCCGAGAGCGATCCCGTTGTTCCGGCCCCGGATCGGGCTGTGGCCCCGCCCATGCCCGCGCCGAGCGAACCGGTTGCCGCGCCGCGAGCCGGTACTCCGCCGACCGATCGCCCCGCCGCTTCGTCGACGCAGCAGATCTCGGCTGCTCCCGCGGGGGCCGGCCGATCCGAGGCGCACGACGCCGCGACTTCTCCCGCGCAGGCCGACACAGCACACGCTGTTGCCCCGCCCGCCGTTCCGCGGGCGGGCACCGCCGCGAACCCCATCGCGACCGAGCCTGATGCCCGCATCGACGTCCCGAAGACGGCCGATCCCGAACGAGCGCGGCCGCGCGGTTCCACCGCCGAGGGCGACCAGCCGACCCCGCCCCCCTCGAAGGCACATCCCGAGGCCGAGGCGGCACCGAAGCCGTCCGCCCCGCGGGAGAACGGCCAGGCGGATCGAAACGGGTCGACTCACCCGGCAGCCACCGACTCCCGTGCCGCGCAGCCGGCCGAGCCAGCACCGATCGTCGGCGAGGCAGAGCCGTCACCCGCTCCCGTCCGCGCCGAGGCCGATGCCGACGCCTCGAACCAGCCGCCTGCCGACCAGCCCACCCGCCCCGGGGAGCAGCCACCCACCCACAGCACCGCCCCCGGGGCACGGCCGGCCACCGGCAGCACCGACCCCGCCGCGACACCGGCCTCCCGAACCGACCTCGAGCAGCGCCCGCAGGCAACCCCCCGCATCCACCTCCGCGCCGTCACCGCTCCCGAACCGCCGAAGCAGGAATCCCCGCCGTTCATCGAGACGGAGACCGAACCCACCCCGCCCCCGACGGAGCCGGAGGAACTCACCTCCGCCCTCACCCCGAGCGAACCGGAACCGGCACTCCCCGACCACGACCCCGTCATGGAATCCGACGAGGCGGGCGCCTGGGCCGCCGCGAAGACCATCGTCGCCCGCGGCTGGTCCAAGGTCCCGGTCGAACAGCTCGCCGAAATCCTGGAGATGGCCGACCGCTCCCGCAGCGCCGCCAGCATCGGCGCCGAAATGGGCCTCCCCCGCTCGGTCGTCGACCAGGCCATGCAGGCGGCCCACAAGCTCAGCCGCACCTACGCAATGACCAGCTAGTACCGAAGACAAACGAAAGGGCCGCTTCCCGGAGGAAGCGGCCCTTTCTCTGACCGTGCGAAAGCAGGACCTACTTGGCCCGCTCCAGCACCTCGACCAGACGCCAGCGCTTGGTGGCGGACAGCGGACGGGTCTCCATCAGCTGCACGCGGTCGCCGACGTTCGCCAGCTCGGTCTCGTCATGCGCCTTCACCTTGGAGGTGGTGCGAATGATCTTGCCGTACAGCTTGTGCCGGTGCCGGTCTTCCAGCTCGACGACGATCGTCTTGTTCATCTTGTCCGAGACGACGTAGCCGGTCCGAACCTTGCGCGAGTTGCGCTCCTCGGTGGTCACTTCTTCGCTCATGCCGCATCTCCCTTGCCAGCGGGTCCGGTGGCCAGACCGAGCTCGCGCTCACGCATGACCGTGTAGATGCGCGCGATCTCGTGACGGACGACGCGCAGGCGACGGTTGTTGTCGAGCTGACCCGTCGCCATCTGGAAGCGCAGGTTGAACAGCTCTTCCTTCGACTCACGCAGGCGGGCGACGAGCTCGTCCTCGTTGAGCTCGCGGAGCTCTGCGGCCGGTGTTCCGGTAGCCATCAGAACTGCTCCTCCCTGGTCACGATCCTGCACTTCATGGGGAGCTTGTGCATCGCGCGGCGCAGGGCCTCGCGAGCGATCTCCTCGTTGGGGAAACTCATCTCGAACATCACGCGGCCGGGCTTGATGTTCGCGATCCACCACTCGGGCGAGCCCTTGCCGGAACCCATGCGGGTCTCGGCGGGCTTCTTGGTGAGCGGGCGATCCGGGTAGATGTTGATCCAGATCTTGCCGCCACGCTTGATGTGGCGGGTCATCGCGATACGCGCCGACTCGATCTGCCGGTTGGTGACGTAGGCCGGCTCGAGCGCCTGGATGCCGAAGTCACCGAAGGTGACGGCGGTGCCGCCCTTCGCCATTCCGCTGCGGCCCGGGTGGTGCTGCTTGCGGAACTTGACCTTGCGAGGCATCAGCATGCGTCAGCCCTCCTGAGTTTCCGCCGGAGCGTCGGCGACCGCCGTAGCGGTCGCGGCACGTCCGGCCTCGGTGCTGGTCGCGGTGGTACCGGCGGACCCGGACCGGCGCGGGCGGCTGGGCCGCTCACGACGCGGACGCTCCGGTGCGGCAGCGGCGGCGGACAGCTCGCGCTTGCCACCGACGATGTCGCCCTTGTAGATCCACACCTTCACACCGATGCGACCGAAGGTGGTCTTGGCCTCGTAGAGGCCGTAATCGATGTCGGCACGCAGCGTGTGCAGCGGCACCCGCCCCTCGCGGTAGAACTCCGAGCGCGACATCTCGGCGCCACCGAGGCGGCCCGAGCACTGCACGCGGATGCCCTTGACGTTCGGCGAACGCATGGCCGACTGAATGGCCTTGCGCATCGCGCGCCGGAACGCCACGCGGTTGGAGAGCTGCTCGGCCACGCCCTGGGCGACGAGCTGGGCATCCGATTCGGGGTTCTTGACCTCGAGGATGTTCAGCTGCACCTGCTTCTTGGTGAGCTTCTCCAGCGCGGCGCGGATGCGGTCGGCCTCGGCGCCGCGGCGGCCGATCACGATGCCCGGACGCGCGGTGTGGATGTCCACCCGGACGCGATCACGGGTGCGCTCGATCTCGACCTTCGAGATGCCCGCACGCTCCATGCCGGTCGCCAGCAGCTTGCGGATCGCGACGTCTTCCTTGACGTAATCCGAGTACTGCTTGTCGGCGTACCAGCGGGACTTCCAGTCGGTAGTGATACCGAGACGGAAGCCATGGGGATTGATTTTCTGTCCCATTTACTTGGCCCCTCCCTTCCGGCGGCCACGAGGGGCGGAAGCAAGGCTCTGCACGCTCTCGACCTCGATGGTGATGTGGCTCGTGCGCTTGCGGATCCGGAACGCGCGGCCCTGGGCCCGCGGCTGGAAACGCTTCAGCGTGGCACCCTCGTCGACGTAGGCCGTGGAGATGACCAGCGTCGCGGGGTTGAGGCCGAGATTGTTCTCGGCGTTCGCCGCGGCACTCGCCACGACCTTGGCCACCGGCTCGCTCGCGGCCTGCGGCGCGAACTTCAGGATCGCCAGTGCGTCCTCGACCCGCTTGCCGCGGACCAGGTCCACGACGCGGCGCGCCTTCATGGGGGTGACGCGGACGTGCTTCGCGGTCGCCCGTGCGGTCTGGTTCTGGGTCTCGGTGCTCGTCATCGCCGCTTGCTCTTCCGGTCGTCCTTGACGTGGCTCCTGAACGTCCTGGTCGGCGCGAACTCACCCAGCTTGTGCCCCACCATGTTCTCGGACACGAACACCGGCACATGCTTGCGGCCGTCGTGGACGGCGAAGGTGTGGCCGATGAAATCGGGGGTGATGGTGGAACGACGCGACCAGGTCTTGATGACCTGCTTCGTGCCCTTGTCGTTCTGCACGTCCACCTTGTTCTGGAGGTGGTCGTCGACGAACGGGCCCTTTTTGAGGCTGCGTGGCATTTCTTACCTCCTCCTTAGCGCTTCTTGCCGGTGCGACGGCGACGGACGATGAGCTTGTCGCTCGGGCGGTTCGGCTTGCGGGTGCGGCCTTCCGGCTGACCCCACGGCGAGACCGGGTGGCGGCCACCGGAGGTCTTGCCCTCACCACCGCCGTGCGGGTGGTCGACCGGGTTCATGACGACACCACGCACCGTGGGCCTGCGGCCCTTCCAGCGCATGCGGCCCGCCTTGCCCCAGTTGATGTTCGACTGCTCGGCGTTGCCGACCTCGCCGATGGTGGCGCGGCAGCGCACGTCGACGCGGCGGATCTCGCCCGACGGCATACGCAGGACGGCGTAGGCGCCTTCCTTACCGAGCAGCTGGATGCTGATACCGGCCGCGCGGGCCAGCTTGGCACCGCCGCCCGGCCGGAGCTCGACCGCGTGGATCGTGGTACCGGTCGGGATGCTGCGCAGCGGCAGGTTGTTGCCCGGCTTGATGTCGGCGGTCGGGCCGGACTCGATCGGGCTGCCCTGCGCGATGCCCTTGGGGGCGATGATGTAGCGCTTCTCGCCGTCCACGTAGTGCAGGAGGGCGATGTTGGCGGTCCGGTTCGGGTCGTACTCGATGTGCGCGACCTTGGCCGGGATGCCGTCCTTGTCGAGGCGACGGAAATCGATCACCCGGTAGGCGCGCTTGTGGCCGCCGCCGCGGTGCCGGGTGGTGATCCGGCCGTGCGCGTTGCGGCCACCGCTCTTGGACAGCGGACGCAGCAGCGACTTCTCCGGGGTCGAGCGGGTGATCTCGGCGAAATCCGAGACCGAGGAGCCGCGGCGACCCGGGGTGGTCGGCTTGTATTTGCGAATAGCCATGAGTTCTTCTCTACTTTCTGGATTCCCGCCCGCTTACGCGACCGGGCCTCCGAAGATCTCGATGGGCTTGCTGTCGGCCGAGAGGGTCACGAGCGCGCGCTTGGTGTTCTTGCGCTTGCCGTAACCGAAGCGAGTCCGCTTGCGCTTGCCCTGACGGTTGGCGGTGTTGACGCTGGTCACCGTGACGCCGAAGACCTTCTCGACTGCGATCTTGATCTGCGTCTTGTTGGAGTCCGGGTGCACGATGAAGGTGTAGGTGCCCTCTTCGATCAGACCGTAGGACTTCTCCGAGATGACCGGCGCCAGCAGGATGTCGCGGGGGTCGGCGATGGTGGTCACTTGCTCTCCTCCTTCGCGACAGAGCCGGGCTGAGTATTTTGGGCCGACTCCGTCGGACCGTGCACGAAGGCGTTGAGTGCCTCGACCGAGAACACCACTTCGTCGCTGTTCAGCACGTCGTAGGTGTTGAGCTGGTCCGGGGCGATCGGCAGCACGTGCTGCAGGTTCGCCACGCTCTTCCACGCGGCGACGTCCTCGCGACCGACGACGACCAGGAACTTCTTCCGCTCCGAGAGCTCGGCGAGGAAGGTCTTCGCGGCCTTGGTGGACGGGGCCTGCCCGGCCACCAGTTCGGTGATCACGTGGATGCGCTCGTTGCGCGCCCGATCGGAGAGGGCGCTGCGCAGGGCGGCGGCCTTCATCTTCTTCGGGGTGCGCTGGCTGTAGTCGCGCGGCTGCGGGCCGTGCACGACGCCACCGCCGGCGAACTGCGGCGCGCGGGTCGAGCCCTGACGGGCGCGGCCGGTGCCCTTCTGCCGGTACGGCTTCTTGCCACCGCCGCGGACCTCGCCGCGGGTCTTGGTGGCGTGCGTGCCCTGGCGGGCCGCCGCGAGCTGGGCGTTCACCACCTGGTGCATCAGCGCGATGTTGGCGGGGACGTCGAAGATCTCGGCGGGGAGATCGACGGTCCCGTTGGTCTTGCCGCCGAGCTCCTTCACGTCCAGCGTCAAGGAAGCGGACTTCTTCGCTGTGTCGACTTTTCCAGTGTCCACGCTCATGCGTGCGCACCACCCTTCACGGCACTCTTGACGATCACGACGCCGCCCTTGCGACCCGGGATCGCGCCCTTGATCAGCAGCAGGCCGTTCTCCGCGTCCACCTTGTGCACCGAGAGGTTCTGGGTGGTCACGCGGTCGTTGCCCATCCGGCCCGACATCCGCATGCCCTTGAAGACGCGGCCCGGGGTGGCGCAGCCACCGATCGAGCCGGGGCGCCGGTGCACCGCCTGGGCACCGTGCGAGGCGCCCTGGCCGCTGAAGCCGTGCCGCTTCATGGTGCCGGCGAAGCCCTTGCCCTTGCTGGTGCCGGTGACGTCGACGTAGCTGCCCTCTTCGAAGGCCTCGGCGCTGATCTCCTGGCCAACCGAGAAGGTGGAGGCATCGGCGACGCGGATCTCGGCGACGTGGCGGCGCGGGGTAACGCCCGCCTTCGCGAACTGGCCGGAGGTCGGCTTGTTCACCTTCCGCGGGTCGATGGCGCCGAAGGCGACCTGGACGGCGCTGTAGCCGTCGCGCTCGACCGTGCGGATCTGGGTCACGACGTTCGGGCCTGCCTTGACGACGGTCACCGGGACGACGCGGTTCTTCTCGTCGAACACCTGCGTCATGCCGAGCTTGGTGCCGAGGATGCCTGCGGCAGGCCGATTCTTGTTGTCAGTCATGTCTGCGGTCCCCGTCACTGGATATTGACGTCGACGCTGGCCGGCAGATCGATGCGCATGAGCGCGTCGACCGTCTTCGGCGTCGGGTCGAGGATGTCGATCAGACGCTTGTGCGTACGCATCTCGAAGTGCTCGCGCGAGTCCTTGTACTTGTGCGGCGAACGAATGACGCAGTACACGTTCTTCTCGGTCGGCAACGGCACCGGGCCGACCACGCGGGCCCCGGTGCGGGTCACCGTCTCGACGATCTTGCGCGCGGACGCGTCGATCGCCTCGTGGTCATAGGCCTTCAGCCTGATGCGGATCTTTTGTCCCGCCACGCTAAGTGTCCTTTTCTCCGCTTTCCTTCGTGGTTACGGAAGCCGGGCTTCCGCACCACCTCGATTTGCACAGCCCGAACACACGAAAGACGCCTCAGAGAGAGACCACGACCGGAGACGTTCCCGGTCACTCGCCGCTGTTCATCTGTCATGGTTCTCCGGTCCACGCGGTCGGGCGTGTCGCCATTCCGCTCATTCTTCGGCCCCGGATCGAAAGCTCATCACGGCCTCGGAACGACGTCCCGGACGCACCCACACCGGTCTCCCGATGAGATGCACGAGGTCCTGCTCGCCTCACCCGGGGCGCCACGAGGGCACGAGCCGGTGCAAGGCAACCCGAACAGTATGCACGAGGGACGGGAGCGACTTCAAATCGCCCCGGTTCCCCCTTCGGCGCACCAGAACTTACTACGCAGTAAGATAACGCGCATGACCAACCTGACCACCACCTACCGCGGGTGGAAGAAGCTCCCCGACAACCGGGTCGGGCACGCGCTGTTCTCGCTGGGGATGGTGGCGCGGGTGCCGTACTTCGGCACGGTGCTGCCGACGGTGGTGCGGCTCGAGCCCGGGGTGTGCGAGGTGACCTCGCCCAAGTGGTTCGGGATCAGGAACCACATCGGCACCTTCCACGCCATCGCCGCGTGCAACCTCGCCGAGGTGGCGATGGGGATGCTGAGCGAGGCCACGGTGCCGACGACGCACCGCTGGATTCCCAAGGCGATGACGGTCGAGTACCTGGCCAAGGCGGAGACCGGGCTGCGGGCCGTCGCCGAGCTGACCTCCGTGCCGGATTTCGCGGCGATCACCGAGGGGGCCGAGGTCGTGGTGCCGGTCTCGATCTACGACGCGAACGGCGTCGAGGTGGTGCACGCCGACATCACCACCTGGGTGACGCCGCGCTGATCGGACAGTGTGACCGAGACCCGGTTGCCCGGCTCGGGGCGCACCGGATTGAATGCCAGGTATGAGCACCGAGGTCGACATCTGCGTGGTCGGGCTCGGGCCGACCGGGCGGGCGCTCGCGCACCGCGCGGTCGCGGCGGGGTTCCGGGTGACGGCGATCGACCCGCGGCCGGAGCGGCTGTGGCCGCCCACCTTCTCCTGCTGGATCGATGAGCTGCCGGAGTGGCTGCCGCGGAGCGTGATCGCGGTGCGGATCGAGGCGCCGACGGTGTGGACCGCCGCCGAGCACCGGATCGAGCGGCCGTACTGCGTGCTCTCCAAGCCGGGGCTGCGGGACGCGCTGCCGCTGGACGGGGCGACGGTGCTGGCCGGCCGGGCCACCTCCGTGTCCGCGCACGAGGTGACGCTGGGCGACGGCACGGTGGTGCGGGCGGGCACGGTCTTCGACAGCCGCGGACTGCCCGCGCTCGGCCGGCGCCGGGCAGCCAGCGCGCACGGAATCTTCGTCGACGCCGAGACCGCGGCGCCCATGGTCGCCGACGGCGAGGGGCTGCTGCTGGACTGGCGGCCGGAGAACGGCGCGGGGCCGGACGAGCCGCCGTCCTTCCTCTACGCCGTCCCGCTGGGCGACGGCACCGTGATCTTCGAGGAGACCAGCCTTGGGCTGCGCGGCGGGATGCCACAGCACGAGCTGCGCCGCCGCACGCTGAATCGCCTGGCCGCGCATGGGATCCGGCTCACCGGGGACGAGCCGAGCGAGGCGGCGCACTACCCGCTCGATCAGCCGCCCCCGAAACGCGGCGTGGCGCAGGCGGTTCCGTTCGGCTCGCGGGGCGGGATGATGCACCCGTGCACCGGGTACAGCGTGGCCGATTCGCTCGCGCTCGTCGACACCGCGGTCGAGGCGGTGCGGCGCGGGGCCGACCCGGTCGCCGCGCTCTGGCCCTGGCGGGCCCGGCTGGTCTACTGGATGCGCGAGCGCGGGCTCCGGGGGCTCGGGCGCTTGACCACCGACCAGTCGATCGCCATGTTCGAGTCCTTCTTCACCCAGAACGAGCGCGGCCAGCGCGCCCTGCTCTCCGCCCACGACGACTACACCGCCCTCGGCGCCGTCCTCTTCGACACCGTCGCGCACACCTGGCCCTTCCGCTGGCGCTACGACCTGGTCGGCTGGACCAATCGGAACCGCTGGCTGGACTACGCATTCAGCCCTCCCGATCGAGTCCGGAAGGGCTGAACACTACGTCCGATCAGGCTGGAAGCCCGTCACCCCGATCACGATCGACGTCGACGCCCCCGCCTCTCCCGACTGGTAGACGGCTTCTTCGAGGTGAGTCGACATCAGCATCAGCCAACTCGGCCAGGGGGTACTCGAGCCACCCGGCTTACCCGCGTAACCCGCCAAGCGGACGTAATAGTCGAGCAGTTCCTGATCCGTCATGCTGAAGATCAACGGCGGTTCGACACGCATTTCACCGTCCACCGTGCTCGCCAATCGGCCGGCTTCGCTTCTCTCGATCCGGAGGCCCAGCTCCCCTCCCGCGCGAATGACGGAATCGACAAGGTCTTCGATGCTCGGGAGTTCAGGCTTTCCCACGGCATCCTCCTCCGGGGAAGGCGGTGACGATTCCATTCCTGTCGTTGACGATCACGGTCGGCTGAGCTGTCTTGACGATCCCCCCGTGGCGTGATTGACCAGGTAGATCTGACCTGTGAAGCGCATCTTGCCCGCACCGTGCGAACCCTGCCGATCGGGGGCGTCGTGGGCCTTGGTCATCGCCATGTCAGCGATGTCCCGCCAGTTGCGGTTCTCGATCACCGCGAGGCTCTCCCATTCGCCCATGTGTTTGGCCTGAATGTGCCGGAAGCCGAAATCGGCGGTGCCACAGAGCAATTTCCATTTGCCGAAGGTCGTCACGACCTTGTCGGCAGGCGAGCTCGACCCGCATGCCCCCCACGGGAACGAGGCGTTGGCGGAGATCGACGGATGCGCGAATCCGATTTTCCTACATCAGATTCGACGCGTTCGGTGCCGGGCGAGGTTCCCTCGCGGACGCATCAGGAGCCGGGAACGATCAATCCGCGGGGGTGACATCGGTGCCGAAGTACTTCTCGGAGATGGTCCGGAGGGTGCTGTCGGCGCGGAGTTCGGCGAGTGCGCGGCCGACCTCGCGGGCGAGGGGATCGTGTCGGCGGGTGACGAGGGTGTAGGCGGGGGTGTAGTCCGGGTAGGGGGTGGCGGTCAGGGTGTCGTCGCGGGTGCGGGTGCGGTAGTCGGCGACGACCAGACTGTCGGCGGGGACGACGTCGGCGCGGCCGTCCCGGAGCAGCCGGACGGCGTCGTCGAAGGTGCGCGCCTCGACGACGGTCGCGCCGAGATCTTCCGGCCGCAGCTCGGGCCAGTCGCTCGGGTTCCAGCGCACGGCGGTGCGGCCGCGCAGTCGGGCCGGATCGGCGACGGGTTCGCTGCCGGGGCGGGTGAGGAACACCCGGCCTCCGGTGGCGTAGATCCCGGCCGAGCCCAGTTGCTCGGAGATCCGCAGTGAGGTCTCGACGTGGCTGGCGATCAGGTCGAAGGCGCCGCTCGCCAGCCCGTCGAAGAGTCCGTGTCGCAGCCATGCCCGGGTGAACTCGACCCGCCTGCCCAGCCGGGCGCCGAGCGCCTCGGCCACCTCGATGTCGTAGCCGGTGAACGCGCCGCCGGGGCCGACATCGGAGAAGGGCGGGTAGGTGCCCTCGGTCCCGGCCCGCAGCACGGACGGGTCGGGACTGTCGGCGCACCCGGCGACCAGCGCCGTGCCGAGGACGGCGAGCGCGGTCCGCCGACGCACGGCGTCAGCGGCCGGTTTCGGCTGCCCGCTGGTACCCGCGCACCGCCGGGTAGGCGAAGACCGCGATCAGGCCGACGGTCCAGAGGACGGTCTTCAGCAGCGGCTCGGCTACCGGGCCACCGTAGGAGAGGCCGCGCATGGCCTCGATGGCACAGCTCATGGGCTGGTGCTCCACGGTGCTCTGCAGCCAGGTGGGGTAGGCGAAGACCGGGACGAAGCCGGAGTTGAAGAACATCAGCAGGGTGTTCACGATGCCGATGATGTTCACCAGCATGACGCCCTCGGAGATGGTGGCCAGTGCGGTCACCAGCACCGCGAAGCCCATGCCGTAGAGCACCGGGATGCCGATCAGCCCGAGCGCGGCGAGCGGGCCCTGCTCGAAGCGGAAGCCGAGGGTGAGCCCGACCCCGAGGACGAAGATCGTGGTCACCAGCACGCGCAGCGCCTCGGCGAGCAGCCGGCCGGTGAGCCCGGCGGCGCGGTGCACCGGCATGGTCCAGAACCGGCCGAGCAGCCCGCTGGCCTTCTCCGCCTTGAAGCCCAGCGCGCTCACCACCGAGCCGGTCATGGCCGCGATCAGGGTGAGCATGGCGACCTGGCCGTAGATGCTCGGCATGCCGGTGGCGCGGGAGATCGAATCGCCGAGCACCACCTTGAACATGAGCAGCGTGAGCGCCGGGTAGATCAGGGTCTGGATGGTGGTGCCCGGATCGCGGGCCCAGACCAGCAGCAGCCGCTTGCACTGCAGCAGGCTGTGCGCGGCCCAGCTGCGCACCGAACTCTCCGCGGCGGGGCTGGTCTCCGGCAGCGGGCTGCCGTGCCAGCTGATCTCCCGCTGCACTTTCTCGACCGTACTCATGACCGCCTCACACTCGCCCAGACCGCCAGCGGAATGAACACAAGGAATCCACCGATCAGCCAGATCAGCGGCACCCACAGGACCTGCCAGGTCACGCCGTCCTTCGCCATGTCGCCGAGCGCGAAGGAGAACTGTGAGATCGGCTGGTTGCGGACGAAGGGCCGGATCCAGGCCGGGAAGCTCCCCTCCGGCACGAAGCCGCAGGAGAGCATGCCGAAGATGATGGTGGGCAGGGTGAGCGCCTGGCTCAGCGACTCCGGGCTCTTGGTCAGGCTGCCCAGCGCGTCCGCGCCGATGGCGAGCATGGTGCCGACCGCGAGCGAGAAGCCGCAGAACAGCACCGACTGGCCCCAGCCCGCGCTGAACCGGAACCCGATCAGGTGCCCGAAGACCAGCGCGGCCGTCAGCGAGCAGCTGGAGCGCACGATGCCCGCGCAGATCCGCGAGGTGAGCGGGACCAGCTTCCCGATCGGCATGCTCTGCAACCTGGTGCTCAGCCCGGTGAGCGCCTCGAAGGCGGCGAGCTGGGCATTGGACATCATGGTGAAGGCCATGGTCTGCAGCACGATGATCGGCATCACGAACTGCGCGTAGTCGATGCCCTGGAACTGCATGACGTAGCGCAGCGGCAGGTAGAAGCCGAGCGTGAAGACCAGCGGGGTGAGCATGGCGACGATCAGCTCGCCCTTGCTGACCATCACCCAGATCACCCGGCCGGTGAGCGCGCGCCACTGCGCGAAGGAGTTCGGCTTGGCCTCCGGCAGCTCCGCGAAGAGCGCGGCGCCCGGCGCGGCGGTGGCCGTCACGGCGTCCCGCCCGCGTGGCCGGTGATGCTCAGGAAGACGTCGTCCAGCGAGGGGCGGCGCAGCGCGATGTCGGCGAGCTGGATCCCGGCGGCGTCCAGCCTGCGCACCGCCTCGGCGAGCGTGCTCGCGCCGCCGGGGGCCGGGATGGAGAGCCGGTCGTGCCCGGCCACGTCGGCGCGGACCGCATCGGGGACCAGGTCGCCGAGGGCGGCGACGGCGAGGTCGATGCGCTTGGGGTCGAGCGGGACGATCTCGCACCAGCTGCCGCCGGTGCGCTCCTTGAGCTGGTCGGCGGTGCCCTCGGCGATCACGGTGCCGTGGTCGATGACGATGATGTTGTCGCTGAGGACGTCGGCCTCCTCCAGGTACTGCGTGGTCAGCAGCACGGTGATGCCCTGCTCCTTGAGCGCGGTGACCAGCTCCCAGACGCCCTGGCGGCTGCGCGGGTCGAGGCCGGTGGTCGGCTCGTCCAGGAAGACCACCTCGGGGCGGACGACGAGGCCGCAGGCGATGTCGACCCGCCTGCGCATGCCGCCGGAGTAGTGCCGCACCGCGCGGCGGCCCGCGGCCACCAGGTCGAACTCCTCGAGCAGGCTGTCCGCGCGCTTGCGGGCGGCGGATTTGGTCAGCCCCATGAGCCTGCCGAAGAGCTCGAGATTCTCCCGGCCGGAGAGGTTCTCGTCCAGCGCGGCGTACTGGCCGGTCATCATGATCGAGCGGCGCACGCCCGCCGGGTCGCGCAGCACGTCGTGCCCGGCGACGATCGCGGTGCCCGAGTCCGGGCGCAGCAGGGTGGCCAGGATCTTGACGGTCGTGGTCTTGCCCGCGCCGTTCGGGCCGAGGATGCCGAGCACCTTGCCGCGCTCGGCCCGGAAGCCGATGCCCTGGAGGGCGTGGACGTCGCCGAAGGACTTCCGGACGTCGGTCACCGAGACCGCGGCCTCGCGGACCTCCCTGGAAGTCGTTTCGCGCACGGGCGCCTCCACTACATTCGGACTCGGCATCAACTCTCCACTATCGGCGGGTGCGGCGGGGGTGGCGCCGGCACGTACGAGAACGTCCCGGGCTGATGATCCTCCGCGTCGGGCGCGATGTTACCGGCCGCATTTCCGGATGGTGCGCGGTCACTCGGTACCCAATCGTGCACGATTGAAGTGTGGTATTCATCACAGGGCAGGACTGCGACGCCGGTCACGTCGGCGCGCGGTCCCGCACCCGACCGGACGTCCTTGTCCGGCACCGCATCACCCACATACCCTGCTGTTCGGGGGGCCGGAATCGCCGGCAGAGCAGGGTGGGCACACCGATTTCGAAAGGGTGACCATGGTTGAGTCCGCGCAGCCGATGATGGCGGCGCTCCCGGGAGGACCGGACCGACCGAACATCGTGACCATCCGCGATCCGCGCACCGACGAGACCGTCGGCGACTACGCGATCATGGGCGCACGGGATGTCGAACACGCGGTGCGCGCCGCGAAACGCGCCGAGAAATGGTGGGCGGGAATGACTTTCGCCGCCCGAAAACGGATCCTGCTCGCCTGGAAACGGTTGATCGCGCGACGCGCGGGCGAGCTCGTCGAGCTGCTCAGCGCCGAGACCGGCAAGCCGGAGGCCGATGCCGCCATCGAGGTCATGCTCGCTGTGCAGAACCTGGACTGGGCGGCGCGCAACGCCGCGCGGGCGCTCGGCCGCCGGAACCTGCGCTCCACCTGGCTCAGCCGCAATCAGCACGCCTCGGTCGGCTACCTGCCGCTCGGCGTGGTCGGGGTGCTCGGCGCCTGGAACAACCCGGTCTTCACCCCGATGGGGTCGATCGCCTACGCCATGGCGGCGGGCAACGCGGTGGTGTTCAAGCCGCACGAGCTGACCACCGGCGTCGGCGTCTGGCTGGCACGGAGCTGGGCCGAGATCGAGCCGGACCAGCCGGTGCTGCAGGCGGTCACCGGCGACGACCGCACCGGCGTCGCGCTCTGCCGGGCCGCGGTCGACAAGATCGCCTACGCCGGCTCCGAACAGGGCGCCCGCGCGGTGATCGCGGAGTGCTCCCGCTCGCTCACCCCGGTGGTGGTGGAGCGCAGCGGCAAGGGCTCGATGGTGGTGCACGTGGACGCCCGGCTGCGGGACGCGGCGCAGGCGGCCGTCTTCGGGGCCATGTCGAACGCCGGGCAGAACGTCACCGGGATCCAGCGCGCCTACGTGCCCGCCTCGATCTACGAGCCGTTCCTCGACCTGGTGGCCGAGCAGGCCACCGCGCTGCGGCCCGGCGCCGACCGGCGCGCCTCGTACGGCCCGATGATCCTGGAGCCGCAGATCGAGGTGGTGCGCAAGCAGGTGCGGGACGCACTGGCCCGCGGCGGCCGCGCGGTGGTCGGCGGGCTGGACTCGATCCGGGAGCCGTACATCGAGCCGATCGTGCTCACCGAGGTGCCGGAGGACAGCATCGCGGTCACCGGCGAGGGCATCGGCCCGGTGCTCATCGTGAACAAGGTGGCCGATATCGACGAGGCGGCGGAGCGGATCAACGCCGCGAGCAACGGCATCGCGGTCTCGGTCTTCACCAGGGACGTCGCCGAGGTGGCCGCCTTCGCGGAGAAGCTGCGGGTCGGGGTGGTGACCATCAACTCGTCCTCGGCCTACGCCGGGATCCCGGCGCTGCCGTTCGGCGGGGTCGGCGAGTACGGGCAGGGGCACAGCCACGGCGTGCAGGGGCTGCAGGAGTTCAGCCGGACGCTCGCCATCGCGCGCAAGCGCTATCGGGTGCAGGTGCACCTCTCCACCTTCCACCGGCACCGGCGGCACCTGCGCGCGGCCCGGGTCATGTTCGGGCTGCGGCACGGCCGCCCGGGCTGAGGGCTCGCGGCGACGGCCGAGGGGTGCGGCCGCCCCGCGGGGCGGCGGCTCGGCTCAGGGCTCGGCGGGCGGCACGCGCTGCTCGCCGAGCAGCACCGCGAGCATGAGCGCGTGCACCCGGGCCAGCTGCTCGGGGCGGCTGTCGAAGCGGATCAGCCTGCCGACGTCGATCACCTGGCCGAGCGCGGTGTGCACCCGGAACCTGGCCTCGATCGGGTCGCCGTCGAGCAGGTTCGCCCACTCCAGCACGTTCTGTCGCTGGATGGCGCGCAGCTTGTGCTGCTCGGCCTGCGGCAGGTTGCTGAACTCGGCGTAGTAGACCGGCATGATCTCCGGCATGGTGAAGGTGAGCCTGGCGTAGCGCGCGGCGATCCGGCGCACCGCGTCCGGGCGGTCGGTGGCCTCGGCCAGCGCCTCGGTGAGCGCGATGGCGACCCGGTCGCCGGTGCGGTAGAAGGCGGCGGCGAGCAGGTCGGCCTTGCTGCTGAAGTAGCGGTAGACGCTGGAGGCGTTGATTCCGACGGCGGCGCCGATCTCCTCGATGCTGGCCTCGTGGTAGCCCTGCCTGCCGAAGATCCGGATCGCCTCGGTGAGCAGTTGTTCGCGTTTCGAGGTGACCGGGAGGCCGCGCACGGACGGCCCCGGATCGGGCTGCTCGGGGGCGGGTGGCAGCTCCGCGCGCAGCACCGCCCAGCACATGCCGGTGAGCAGCGGGAGCAGCCGGGTGCCCGAGAGCGCGGTGCGGTGCGCGGAGATGCTGGCGACCACGCTGAGCACCGAGGCGGCCAGCACGGCGACGTCGGCATCGCTCGCCGCCGGCCGCAGCGCGCCGATCGGCTCGGCGAGGGTGGCGTTCAGGTCGTCGTAGACGCGCCGGATCCGCACCCGGTCGTCGCGCTCCAGGTAGCGCCGCTCCCAGCGGTACAGCCCGGCCTCGCGGCGGATCTCGATGGTGTGCTCGGCGATGCCGCGGATCAGCTTGTCCAGCCGTTGCGGCGGGTCGGCGGCGGGATCGTCGGCGGCGCGGGCCACCTCCAGCAGGGCGCGCGCGCCCTCCTCGGCGGCCGCGACCAGCAGCGCGTACTTGTTCGTGAAGTGCCGGTAGAGCGCGGGCCCGGAGATGCCGACCTCGGCCGCGATCTCGTCGACGCCGACCGGGTAGTAGCCGCGCTCGCTGAAGGCGCGGGCGGCGGCGCGGATGATCTGGACCTTGCGGTCCTTCGGGCGGCGGCGCACCGGCTGGCCGGAATCGGGCCGCGCGGTGGCGAGACCGGCCTCGCTGCGATCCGCGACCATACACCTCTCCGTTCCCTCCGGCGCGCCATCTGTTGACAGCGCCGGACCAGTCAACCTAAGTTAACCACAATTCGCAAAGTTAACCATCATTCATAACCCGGTGCCCGCCGAACTTCCTACCAGGAGACCGACATGAGCAATCCCGATTCCGTCGAGACGGCGGCTCCGGCCGGATTCTCGGCCGTGCGCGACGGCACCATTCTGCGCGTCACGATCACGAAGCCCAAGCGCAAGAACGCGATCGACTTCGACACCATGGTGGCGCTCGGGGACACCTTCGTCGCCGCCGCCGCCGACCGCTCGGTGCGCGCGATCGTGCTGACCGGCGAGGGTGGCGACTTCTGCACCGGCGCCGACCTCTCGGCCTCCGGCGCCGAGGCGCAGCGCGGGATCACCCCGGATCAGGTGATGGATGCCGCGAACCGGCTGGTGCGGGCGATCGTCGCGGTGCCGGTGCCGGTGATCGTGCGGATCAGGGGCGCGGCGGCCGGTGTCGGGGTCGGGGTCGCGCTCGCCGCCGACCTGGTCTACGCGAGTGATGATTCCTACCTGCTGCTCGCCTTCATCAATATCGGGCTGATGCCGGACGGCGGCGCGGCGGCGCTGGTCGCCGCCGCCGCCGGCCGCCCGCTCGCCGCCAAGCTGGCGCTGCTCGGCGAGCGGCTGCCCGCCCGCGAGGCGCACGCGGCCGGGCTCTTCACCGAGGTGCTCGCCGACGCCGAGCTGGACGCGGCGGTCGAGGCCGCGGCGGCGAAGCTCGCCGCCGGGCCGCGGCGGGCGCTCGAGCTCACCAAGCAGGCGCTGAACGCCGCGACGCTGACCGCGCTGGAGGTTACGCTGGCCGCGGAGAAGTCCGGGCAGATCGAGCTGCTGCAGTCGGCGGACTTCGTCGAGGGAGCGACGGCCATGCTGACCAAGCGGAAGCCGGTCTTCGCGGACTGAAGCGGGTCATGCCGACGGGCTCCTGCGCGCCATGTCCGCGGAGATGCAGCAGGACGCCGGGCCGGCCCGCGAGCGGCTGTACGCCGTGCTCGCGGCGGCGCCGACCGGCCCTGCTGCCGGAACAGCGAGCGCCCCGGCTGCCGCTGCGGCCGGGGCGCTCACCGGGTGCCGCTTACAGCCCGAGGCCGTGGGCGAGGGTCGGCCAGGACGCGGGCAGCTCGTCGCGCCAGTAGCCCCAGGAGTGGGTGCCGTCCGGGCGGAAGTTGACCGTGGCCGGGATGTCGAGATCCTTCAGCTTGGCCGCCAGATTGTGCGTGCAGTAGTTGGTGCCCGCCTCGATGACGCCGCCGACCACGATCTGGTTGGCCAGCCCCGTCGAACCGGGGAGGGCGTACGGCCCGTCCAGGGTGTCGTGCCTGCCGGGCAGGCCGTTGCCGGTGGAGATGTACAGCTCGGTGCCGCGCAGCCGCTCGGCGTTCACGTACGGGTCGTTGGCGACCCACTCCGGGCCGCCCTCCGGGCCCCACATGTTGTCGGGGTCGCCACCGCCCCACACCTCGACGGTGAGCCGGACGAACTCCGAGCCGACCGGGTCACTGGTCATGGCGCAGCCGCTGTAGGCGGCGGCGGCCTTGTACAGCCCCGGCTTGGCGATCGGCAGCGCGAGCACCGTGGTGCCCGAGGTGGAGAGCCCGGCGATGGCGTTCGTGCCGTTGGTGCCGAGCGCGCCGTCGACCAGCGGGGGCAGCTCCTCGGTGAAGAAGGTCTTCCACTTGTTGCGGCCGAGCACCGGGTCGTCGGCGATCCAGTCGGTGTAGTAGCTCCACTTGCCGCCGATGGGCTGGATGACGTTCACGTTCTTGTCCGAGAGGAACTGCAGCGCGTCGGTCTTGGCCTGCCAGGAGGCGTCGTCCTCGCCGCCGCCCGCGCCGTTGAGCAGGTACAGCGTCGGGCGCGGCTCCGAGGTGTCGGCCGGCCGCTGCACATCGATCAGGATGTTCTCGTCCATGGCGGCGGAGTACACGTGCAGCCGCAGGCTGCGGGCATCCTTGTACTCGGCCTTGACGATCTTGGAGCCGTTCGGCGCGACCGGGTTACCGAGCAGGGCCTTCTGATCCATGATCGGGTCGGCCGTCGCCGTCGATGTGCCGAGACCGGACAGCAGGCCACCGAGCACCGCCGTCGTCGCGATCATCACTGCCGCGCGGGTACCGCGGCGCCGGCTTGGTCGACGTATCAATTTCACACCTTCGCTTCGTCTCGGGTTGTCGACTGGCACGTCCTGACGCGGACACGCGCCCCGAACCCTACGGTCTGTGTAGTCGCGGCGGCCCCGCGTGACGTTACTGTGACTTCGCCCCATCATGCCCGACGGCGGCGCCGGGCCAGGAACGGGTTCCCGGCCGGGGCCGTCAGCGCGCGGCGGGTTGCTGCGAGCCGTGCTCGGCCAGCCCGCCGAGTGCGCGCACCCAGTGCTCGGCGAAGACCCGGATCTCGTCCTGGTTGAACGCCGTCTCGACGTAGTCGAAGCGGACGAGCAGGCCGTCCGGGCCGACGTCGATCAGCAGGTCGAGCAGCACATCCGCGACGGGGGGCTCGATCAGCACCCGGGCCGGGCGGACGTCGCGGTAGCGCAGCGCGTATCGGCCCTGCGCGGCGGCGGCCAGCTCCCTGCGGGCGGTGACGTGCCGCAGCACCGAGTAGCCGGCGCCGCCGGACGGCACCGCGGCGCGCGCGGCGGCCACCTGCTCCAGCAGGGCGCCCGCGGCCGGGCCGCCGACCAGCGCCTCGGCCACGTCGACGGTGGCCGGGGGCAGTGGGAGCGGATAGCCGACGTCGAAGGCGCCCGCGACCCCGTCGGTGCGGCCCGCGCTCCTCCCGTCCGCCTGCAGCCGGACGACCGGGCCGATGGCCCTGGTGACCGCCTGGTCTGCGGCGGTGCGCACGGCGAGCGCGGTGGCGGCGAGCAGTACGTCGAGCACCTCGGCGCCGTGCGCGGCCGCGGCGGCGGCCACCGCCGCGGTGCCGTCGGCGGTGATGGTGAGCGAGATGCGGCGGCGGCCGCCCGCCGGGATCGGCGGCTCGGCCGGGCGGCCTGCGAGGGTGCCGCGCCACCAGTCCAGCTCGGCGCGCTCGGGGCCGGCCAGGCGGCGGCGCAGGGCGGTGAGCAGTTCGGTGACGCCGTCGTCGGCGCCGGACGGGTTGGCGTGCCTGCTGCCGGACCAGGCGGTCGAGAGATCGTCGGCCAGGATGCGCCAGGTGGTGTCGTCGACGACGAGGGCCGAGGCGACCAGGAGCAGGGTGGCGGAGCCGTCCGGGCGGGCGGCGAAGACGAAGCGGATGTTGCGGCCCGCCGCCGGGTCGAGTTCGGCGGAGACCTCGGTGACCATGCGGTGCAGGGGTGGGAGCCCGCCGGAGAGCGGGAGGTGCACGAAGGGATCGTCGACCCGCTCGGCCGGGGGCGGGAGTTCGAAGACCGGGCCGGGGGCGCCCGGCTCCTGGCGCCAGCGGGACCAGAGCAGGGGGTGGCGCTCCATGACCGCATCGATGGCGGTGCGGACCGCTGTCGGGTCGGTTCCGGCCGGTACGTCGACCGCTGCCGCGCGGACCTGCGGGGCGAGGCCGAGGTGGACCGCCGTCGGGGTGGTGATGGGGAGGCGGGACGGGAGGACCGCGGTGGTCAGCGCCGAGGTGGAGATGGTCGGGACCTGGGTTCTCGGCTCGGCCGGGCGCGGGTCCGGCTCGGTGAGGGCGGGGCCGAACGGGTTGGGGGTTTCCTGGCGGGCGCGGTGGCGGGGGGCTTTGTCCTCGTCGTAGGTCGGGAGGTCGGGGGTGCCGTGCGCGGGGGCCGACCACGGGGAGTCGGTCTGGCCGGGTTCGGTGGGGTTCGGTACGTGGACGGGGTTCGACGGGGTCGCCCACGGGGTGTTCGGGTCGGGCCCCCCGCCGGCGGGGGCGCCGTTCGCCGGGGTGGACCAGGGGTACTCGGTGCCGGTTCCCACCGGTGAGGTGTCCGGGCTCGGGACCGAGGTGCCGTTGGCCGGGGTGGACCAGGGGTACTCGGCGGGGGCTGCCGCCGGTGTGGGTGCCGCGCTCGGCACCGAGGTGCCGTTCGCGGGGGTGGCCCGAGCGGGCTCGGCGGCGGGCGGTGCCGAGGCGGCGGGTGACTCGGGGGCGGGTGCCGACACCGCAGTGCCGTTGGCGGGGGTGGCCCAGGGGAAGTCACCGGTGGGGTCGGCGGCGGGCGGTGCCGGTGTGTCGGTGGCCCACGAGGGCTCAGCGGTCCGGGGCGGTTCGGTGACCGGCGTCGCCGTGCCGCCCGCAGGTGCGGCCCATGCGGGCTCGGCAGCCGATGCCGGGTCGACAGCCGAGGTGGCGGTACCGCTCTCGGGTGCGGCCCATGCGGAGTCGGGCGATGGCGGGTCGGCAGCAGGCGCGGCGGGGGCGGGGTGTTCGGTGAGGGGGCGGATTTCGGTGGGGGCGTCGGCGGTGAGGATGGCGTCGAGGAGGGGGGTGACGGTGTCCAGGGCGGTGGAGTCGGTCATCTCCTCGTGACGGACGGGGACCTCGTGGTCGAGGATGCGGGCGGCGTGCGGGCGCCAGGAGGCGATGACGTCGTGGTCGCGGCGGTCGTCGGCGGCGGCGCGGAAGTAGTGCACGGTGCCGTCGAAGACGCCGGGCCGATGCCGCGGGAGCAGCAGGACCGAGCGGACCGCGGTGGTGTAGGCGGCGCGCAGGCGGACGCGGTCCACCTCGACCATCTCGGTGGGGATGCTGCGGTGCAGCGCCGCCAGGTGCTCCTCGGAGAGTTCGGCGAGCCGGTCGGGGTCGACGTCGCGCATGCCGATCTCGGCGAGCATGCGGACCGTGGTCTCGCGCCAGGTGGTGAGGTCGAAGGCGAAGTCGGCGTCGAGCAGGGCGAGCAGCCCGACCTGCTGGCCCGCGGCGCGCAGCCGCACCGCGATCTCGTGCGCGAGTACGCCGCCGAGCGACCAGCCGAGCAGGTGGTACGGGCCGTTCGGGCGCACCGCCCTGATCTCGGCCACGTACCGCTCGGCCAGCTCGGCGAGTGATTCCGGGCCGTCCCAGGCGTCCGGGCCGGTGAGCGGCTCGGAGAGGACCGGGGATTGGATGCCGTACACGGGGAATCCCGAGGTCAGGCGGGCGGCGAGCGGCTGGTAGCACCAGGCCAGGCCGGCCATGGGGTGGATGCAGAACAGGGGCGGTTGCTTCGCGTCGCCCGTGCGCAGCGGAAGAACGGCGGCGAGGGCCGGGTCTGCCGGAGCGGCGGGTTCGGCGGCGTGCTTGCCCGCGGGGAGGGGTTGGTGGACGGCGGGCGGCATGTCGTCGGCGGGCGCCGGGGACCGGGAGTCGTCGCCGAGGCCGGTGCCCGGCCCGGCGATTTCGCCCGCGGGAAGACCGGCGGCGGAATCGGGTTCGGCGCTCGGAGCACCGAACGGGTGCTGAGCGTCCCCGGCCGCGTGCACACCGGACTGCTGGGGCCCAGCCCCGGCCGCGTGCACACCGGACTGCTGGGGCCCAGCCCCGGCGGCGTCCTCGTGCGACTCGGGCACCACTCCCCCGGCCAGGTGCGCGGCGGGGACCGCGGGCACGCCGCGCGCCCCGTCGATCCGCGCCGCCAGATCGGCGACCGTCGCTCCGTCGAACAACCACGGGACGCGGACGGGCACCTCGGTCTCCGCGACCAGGCGCGCGACGACGCGTACCGCGTCGAGGCTCGTCCCGCCGAGGGCGAAGAAATCGTCGTCGGCGCCGACGGCGGGGGTGCCGGGGAGCGCGGCGGCGAAGGCGGCGGCGACCAGCTGCTCGGTGCGCGTCTCCGGTGCGCGGCCGGTGCGGGGCGCGAAGCCGGGGGCGGGCAGGGCGCGGCGGTCCAGTTTTCCGGTGCCGGTGAGCGGCAGCTCGGTGAGCGGGACGACCGCGGCGGGCACCAGGTACCCGGGCAGCCGGGTGCGGGCGAAGGCCAGCAGCTCGGCCGGGTCGACGACCTGGCCTGCGACCGGCACCGGGTAGGCGACGAGCCGCCCGTCGGACACAGTCACCGCGGCGACGGCGACGGCGGGGTGCGCGCGCAGCACCGCCTCCACCTCACCGGGCTCGACCCGCTGCCCGCGCAGCTTCACCTGGAAATCGTTGCGACCCAGGTACTCCAGCCCGCGACGACCCAGCCGGACGACGTCGCCGGTGCGGTAGAGCCGCTCACCGGGCCGGAACGGGTCGGCCACGAACCGCTCGGCGGTGCGCCCCGGCTCGCCCGCGTACCCGCGGGCCAGCTGGACCCCGGCCAGGTACAGCTCGCCGGGTGCGCCGATCGGCACCCGGCGCAGCAGCCCGTCCAGCACGTGGATGTCGGTGCCCGCGACCGGGGTTCCGATCGGCACCGGGCCGGTGCCGCTGTCGGTGTCGGCGCGGTAGGCCGTGACCACGGTCGCCTCGGCGGGGCCGTACCAGTTGTGCAGCTCGCCGGTGAGCAGCGCGGTGCAGCGATGCACGGTGCTCCGGCCGAGCGCCTCGCCCGCGGCGAAGACCCGGCGCGGCAGCGCGGCGGGCTCGCCAGGGGTCTCGGCGAGCAGCCCGAGGTAGGCGTCGAGCAGCGACGGGACGAAGTGCACGGTCGTGACGCCCGCGCGCTCGATGAGGGCGCGCAGCAGCGCGGGCTCGCGGTGCGCGTCGGGTTCGGCGATCACCAGCCTGGCTCCGGTCTGCAGCGGCCAGAACAGTTCCCAGGCGTGGATGTCGAAGGTGACCGGGGTCTTGAGCAGGACGACGTCGGTGCTGTCGTGCGGGTGCGCGGCCTGCGCCCAGCGCAGCTGGTTCACCAGCTGCCGGTGCGTGATCAGCACGCCCTTCGGCCTGCCCGTCGAGCCGGAGGTGTGCACGACGGAGACCAGCGTGTCGGGGCGGTTCGCGTAGGCCCGCGCGACTCCGGGCCGCACCTCGGCGAAGTCGACGACGGTCAGGTCGGTGCCGGTGCGGAAATCGGCGGTGGCGAGGACGAATTCGGGGCGGAGCCGCGCGAGCACCGCGTCGATCCGCTCGGCGGGGTCGGCCGGGTCGAGCGGGACGTAGGCGGCGCCGGTCTCCAGCACCGCGTAGATCGCGGTCACCAGGTCGAGTGAGCGCGGCAGCGCCACCGCGACGAGGCGCTCCGGCCCGGCACCGAGGTCGGCGAGCGCACCGGCGAAACCGGCGACGCGGGCGGCGAATTCGGCGTAGGTCAGGGTCTCGTCGCCGTACGTCACCGCCGGCGCGTCCGGGGTGCGCGCCACCTGCTCGCGGAAGAGCGAGACCAGGGTGTCCTCGCCGGGCGGCGGGGCGAGCGCGCCGTCGTTGAGCGCGTCGAGCACGGCGCGCTCCGGGCCGGGCAGCAGGTCCAGCGCGGCGAGCCTGCGGTCGGGGCCGAGCGAGATCCGGTCGAGGACGACGCGCAGCCGCTGGGTGAGCACGGCGGCGACCGAGTCCTCGACGGTGTCGCGGCGGAAGAGCACCCGGATGCCGAGCTGCGCGCCCACCTCGACCAGCAGGGTGATCGGGTAGTGCGTGTAGGTGACGGAGTCCAGCGCGCCGAGGCCGGGCGCGCCGGTGGCGTGCTCGGCGGCGGCGCGCAGCGCCTCGGTGTCCACCGGGTAGCTCTCCACCGCGACGAGGGTGTCGAAGAGCGGGTCGGCGGAGCCGTTCCGGTGCGCGGGGGCGCGCTGGATGTCGGCGAGGCCGAGGTGGTGGTGGTCGAGCAGCGCGGCCTGCTCGGACTGCAGCCGGGTGAGCAGGTCGCGCACGGTGCCCGGCCCGCCGGTGCGCACCCGCACCGGGACGGTGGTGGCGAAGAGCCCGACCATCTCCTCGGCGCCTGCCAGCTCGGCCGGGCGGCCGGAGACGACCGCGCCGAAGACCACGTCGTCGCTGCCGACGGCGCCGCCGACGACCAGCGCCCACGCGGCCTGCACGACGGTGGCGACGGTGACGCCGGTGCCGGTGGCGAGCGCACCGAGCACGGCGGTCCTGGTCACGTCGACCTCGACGACGGCGGTGCCGACCTCGTCGCGCTGCTCGGGCCGGACCGGCCCGGCGAAGGCGGCGAGCGCGGGGGCGAGCAGGGTCGGCTCGACGCCGTCGAGCGCGGCGGCCCATGCCGCGGTCGCGGCACCGCGATCGCGCTCGGCGAGCCACTGCACGTGGTCGCGGTACGGCCGCGGCGCGGGCAGCTCGGGGCCGCCCGCGTAGAGCACGAGCAGGTCGCGGACCAGCAGCGGCATCGACCAGCCGTCGAGCAGCAGGTGGTGCAGGGTGAGCGTGAGGTGGGCGCGGCCGGATTCGGTGCGGTACAGCGTCATCCGGAGCAGCGGGGCGGTGCCGGGGTCCATCGGCTCGGCGCGCTCGGCGGCGCGCAGCGCGGGCAGGTCGGCGTCGGGGACCGGCTCGAAGTGCTGCCAGGGCAGCGCGACCCGCTCGTAGACCAGCTGCACCGGGGTGCCGTCCGCGGTGTGCGCGAAGACCGTGCGCAGCACGGCGTGCCGGTCGAGCAGCGCGGTCCCGGCGGCGTAGAGCCGGTCGAGGTCGACGTCGGCGGGGAGTTCCAGCGCGAACTGCATGACGTAGTAGTCGGGGCCCGGCTCGGCGCTGTGTACGAGCAGCCCGGCCTGCAGCGGGGTCACCGGGAGCACGTCGACCAGCCCGTCGCCGGCCAGGCGCCAGCCGTCGAGTTCGGGCTGGGACACCGCGACCAGCGCGACGTCGGACGGGGTGAGCCCGCCCGCCGCCGGGTGGTCCAGGTGCCCGGCCAGCGATTCCAGCGCGGCCAGCCAGTCCTCGGCGAGGTCGCGGACGTCGGCCTCGTCCAGGATGCCCGCGACGTAGCGGAAGGTCGCGGTGAGCCGGATGCCGTCCAGGTCGTCGGCGACGGCGTCGATCTCGATCACGCCGGAGGCGGGCAGTTCGGGTGCGGGGTCCAGCTCGATCCGGCCGAACTCGCCGGTCGGCAGCCAGTCCATGGTGAGCGCGTCCGCGATGCCGCCCGCCCGGCCGAGGTAGTTGAACGAGATCTGGCCGGGGTGCGCGGGTTCGGCGAGCCCGCCCGCCGGGTCGAGCCTGCGCAGCATGCCGAAGCCGATGCCGCGGTCGGGCACCGCGCGCAGGTTCTCCTTGACGGCGCGCACCGCCTCGGCGGCGCCCGCCCCGCCCTCGTAGTCGGGGCCGAGCGCGACGGCGCCGAGGTCGAGCGCGACCGGGTGCACGGTGGTGAACCAGCCGACGGTGCGGGCCAGGTCGGCGCCGGGCACCGCCTGCTCCTCGCGGCCGTGGCCCTCCAGCCGGACCACGGTGGTCGCGGCCTCGACGCCGCGCCGGGCCCGCCAGGCCCGCACCGCCATGGCCAGCGCGGTGAGCAGGGCGGTGTCCGGGCCGGTGTGGTAGAGCGCGGGCAGCCGGGTGAGCACGGCGGCGGCGACCGGGCCCGGCACCGGCACCTCGAAACGGCCGGTGCCCGCGTGGGTGTCGCGGCGCGGGTCGAGCGCGCGCACGCCGAGCAGGGGGTCGGGGGTGGCCAGGATCGAGCGCCAGAGCGGGAGCTCGTCGGCGCGGCCGGGCGCGGCGGCGGCGAGGCCGTGCGCCCAGCGGCGCAGCGAGGTGCCGACCGGAGGCAGCTCCACCTCGATGCCGGCCGAGATCTGCGCCCACGCGGTGACCAGGTCGGGCAGCAGCACCCGCCAGGAGACGCCGTCGATCACGTAGTGGTGCACGGCGAGCACCAGCGCGTCGCGGTCGTCCGGGCGGTGCAGCCAGACCCCGGCGAACATCCGGCCCGCGGCCGGGGCCAGCTCGGCAAGCGCGGTGTCGGCGGCGACGGTGGCGAAGCGGTTCAGCTCGGCCTCGCCTGCGGCGGCGGGCACGTCGAGCCGGGTGATGGCGGCGTCGACGAGCTCGGTCGAGTTGGTCGCCCTGGTCTCGAACTCCCAGCCGCCGAGCGCCGGGCGCAGCCGGGCGCGCAGCGCGTCGTGCCGCTCGACCACGGCGGCGAGGGTGGCGACCAGGTCGACGCGGTCGATCCCGGGCGGCAGCGCGAGCACCATGAACTGGCCGAAGCGGTCGACGATGCCGCCGCGGTCGAGGAAGTCGGCGAGCACGGGAAGCAGCGGCATGGAGCCGATTCCGCCGCCGGAGAGCTCGGCGGGCGCGGTGCCCTGGTGCGTCGCGGTGCGCGCGATCCGGGCCAGGCCGGCCACGGTGCGCTGCTCGAACACCTCGCGGGCGGTGATCACCAGCCCGGCCGCGCGCGCCCCGCCGACCACCTGGATGGCCGAGATGCTGTCGCCGCCGAGCGCGAAGAACGAGTCGTCGACGCCGATGTGCTCCAGCCCGAGCACCCGGCCGAAGATCTCGGCCAGCCGGGCCTGGGTGGCGTCCACCGGGGGCCGGGCGGTGCCGCCCGCGGGGACGGGGGCGGGCAGCGCGGCCCGGTCGAGCTTGCCGCCCGGGGTGAGCGGGATGCTCTCCAGCACCACCAGCGCCGCGGGCACCAGGTGCGCGGGCAGCCGGTGCGTGACGAAGGCGTGCAGCTGCTCGACGCCGATCTCGCGGCCGTCGGCGGGCAGCACGTAGCCGACCAGCCCGACCGCGCCGCCGGGCAGCTGCCGCGGCTGCACCACCGCGAAGCCGACCGTTTCGTGCGCGGTGAGCACGGCCTCCAGCTCGCCCGGCTCGATCCGCAGGCCGCGGATCTTCACCTGCAGGTCGTTGCGGCCGAGGAACTCCAGGTCGCCGGCGGCGGTGCGGCGCACCAGGTCACCGGTGCGGTACATGCGCTGGCCGGGCAGCCAGGGGCAGGCGACGAAGCGGGCGGCGGTGAGCCCGGGGCGGTTGCGGTAGCTCTCGGCGAGCGCGGCGCCGGCGATGTGCAGCTCGCCGACGGCGCCGGTCGGCACCGGGTGCAGCCGGCCGTCGAGCACCCACTCGGTGATCCCGGCGACGGTCTCGCCGAGCGTCACCGGGGCGCCGGGCTGCAGCCGGGCGCTGTTGGTCATGACGGTGGCCTCGGTGGGGCCGTAGCCGTTGTGCAGCTCGCGCACCCGGCCGTCCGGCAGCGTGATCGCCCAGCGGGCGGCGAGCTCCGGCGGGCTCGCCTCGCCCGCGGCGAGCAGCGAGACCAGGTCGGGCAGCGCGGCGGGGTCGAGCGTGGCCAGCACCGACGGGGTGAGCACGGCGTGCGAGACCGCCTCGGTGCGCAGCAGCAGGCCGAGCTCGTCGCCGCTGGAGGCGCTGCGCGGGGCGATGACCAGGGTGGCGGCCGCGCCTGCGGCGAGCAGCAGCTCGAAGATCGAGGCGTCGAAGGAGGGCGAGGCGACGTGCAGCACCCGCGACTCGCCGGAGGCGCGCAGCGCGACCCGCTGCGCCACCACCAGCCCGGCCAGCCCGAGGTGGTGCACCGCGACGCCCTTCGGCGCGCCGGTCGAACCGGAGGTGTAGACGACGTAGGCGATGTCGGAGGGGCTGAGCGGGGCCAGCCGGTCCCGGTCGGTGACCGGGGTGGCGCCGAACTCGTTGATCCAGTTGTCCGAGCCGCGGCCGTCCAGGGCAAGCCAAGGCAGGTCGGCGGGGAGCCGGTCGCGCACCGCGGCCAGGGTGAGCCCGAGCACCGCGCCGGAGTCGGTGACCATGAAGGCCACCCGCTCCGGCGGGTAGTCCGGGTCGACCGGGACGAAGGCGGCGCCGGTCTGCGCCACCGCCCAGATGGCGAGCACCGACTCCGGGGTGCGCGGCATGCCGACGGCGACCACGTCGCCGGGGCCGATCCCGCTGTCGATCAGGGCGCGGGCCAGCCGCGCCGAGCGGGACTGCAGCTCGGCGTAGGTCCAGACCCGCTCCCCCGCGCGCAGCGCGACGGTAGCGGGCGCCTGCGCGGCCGCGCCGGTGAGCAGGTCGGAGAGGGTGAGCAGGTCGGGCGCGGGCCTGCCGCCGAGCCGGGACGACCCGCCCAGCTCGGCCTCGGTGACCAGCGGCAGGTCGCCGACCGGGGTGCGCGGCGCCGCCGCGACCGCGGCGAGCAGCCGGACGAAGCGGCCGGCGAAGGCGCGCACGGTGGACTCGGCGTAGCGGTCGAGCGCGTAGCCGACCGAGCCGACCAGCGCGGCGTCCCGCTCCGGCCCGGCCGCGCCGATGGCGACCGAGAGGTCGAAGCGCTCCACCCGCAGCTGCGGGTCGAGCACGGTCAGCTCCAGGCCGGGCAGGGCGAAGCCGGTGGCGGGCAGGTTCTGGTAGGCGAGCGCGACCTGGAAGAGCGGGCTGCGGTTCAGTGCCCGCTCCGGCTCCAGCGCTGCGACGACCTCCTCGAACGGGACGTCGGCGTGCGCGAAGGCGGCCAGGTCGGTCTCCCGCTGCCTGGCCAGCAGCTCGGCGAAGGGCTCGGCCGGGTCGATCCGGCTGCGCAGGACGAGGGTGTTGACGAACATGCCGACCACGTCGTCCAGCTCGGCGACGCCGCGGCCGGCGACCGCGGTGCCGACGGCGATGTCGTCGCCGCCACCGAGCCGGGCGAGCAGCACCGCGAGCACGGTGTGCACGGTCATGAAGAGCGAGGCGCCGGTGCCCCGCGCCAGCTCGTCGAGGGCGCGGTGCACCGACGGGTCGACGGTGAAGGCGACCGTGCCGCCGCGCAGCGACGGCTGCGCCGGGCGCGGCCGGTCGCCCGGCAGGCTGGACTCCGCCGGCAGCCCCTCCAGGGCGTCCCGCCAGTAGCGCAGCTGGGCCGCGCCGAGCGAGTCGGGGTCGTCGGGATCGCCGACGGTGGCGCGCTGCCAGAGCGCGTAGTCGGCGTACTGCACCGGCAGCGGCGCCCACTCGGGCGCGGCGCCGTCGATCCTGGCCCGGTAGGCGGCGACCAGGTCGCCGGTGAGCGGGCGGATGGACCAGCCGTCGGCGGCGATGTGGTGCAGCACGACGACGAGCACGTGCTCGGGGCCGCCGTGCTCCGGGTCGGTGACGGCGAGCAGCGCGACCCGCACCGGTACCTCGGCGGCCACGTCGAACGGGGTCGCGGCCAGCTCGGCCACGCGCTGGGTGACGTCGGCCGCGGCCACCGGCTCGATCGTGAGCTCGATGCCGTTGCCGGGCGGCAGGATCCGCTGCTCGGGGCCGACACCGGAGTCCGGGTAGCTGGTGCGCAGCGTCTCGTGCCGGTCGATGACATCGCCGAGCGCGGCGTGCAGCGCGGCGGTGTCGAGCGCGCCGCGCAGCCGGACCGCGACCGGGATGTTGTAGGCGGTCGCCGCGGTGTCGAACTGGTTGAGGAACCACATCCGGCGCTGTGCGGGGGAGAGCGGCACCGTGGCCGGACGGACCGCGGCCACCAGCGCCGGGGCGTCGTCGACGGGCGCGCCGGTGAGCCGGGCGGCCAGCGCCGAGACGACCGGGAGCTCGAAGACCAGCGCCACCGGGACCCGGCGCTCCAGCGCGGCGCCGATCCTGGCCGCGACCCGCATGGCGCCGAGCGAGTTGCCGCCGAGCGCGAAGAAATCGTCGTCCCTGCCGACGCCGGTGGTTTCCAATACCTCCGCGTAGGCGGCGGCGACCAGCTCCTCCACCGGGCCGCTCGGCGCGGTGAAGGCGCGCGCGGTGAACTCCGGCGCGGGCAGCGCCCGCCGGTCGAGTTTGCCGGAGCTGTTCAGCGGCAACGCATCCAGCTCCACCAGCGCGGCAGGCACCAGGTAGCCGGGCAGCCGGGCGAGCAGCCGGGTGCGCAGCTCGCTCCGGTCGAGCCGGGCGCCGCCGGCGGGCACCAGGTAGCCGACCAGGTGTTCACCCTCGGCCACCGGCACCGGCACGACGACGGCCTGCGCCACTCCGGGCGCGGCGAGCAGCGCGGCCTCGATCTCGCCGAGCTCGACCCGCTGGCCGCGGAACTTCACCTGGAAGTCGGCTCGGCCGCGGTACTCCAGCTCGCCGGAGGCGGTGCGGCGCACCAGGTCACCGCTGCGGTACATGCGGGAACCGGCCGGGCCGAACGGGTCGGCGACGAAGCGGTCGGCGGTGAGGTCGGGGCGGCCGAGGTAGCCGCGGGCCAGCTGGCCGCCTGCCAGGTAGAGCTCGCCGACCACGCCGTCCGGGACCGGGTGCAGCCGCTCGTCCAGCAGGTACACCCGGCTGCCGCCCTGCGGCTCGCCGATGGCGACCGGCACGCCGGGACGCGCGGTCCAGCCGGTGATCGAGACGGCGGCCTCGGTGGGGCCGTACAGGTTGTGCAGCCGGGCCCGGGTGGCGGCGGCGAAGGCGGCGACGGTCTCCGGCGGCAGCGCCTCGCCGATCACGAAGAGCTCGCGCAGGCTCGCCAGGTCGGCGCTGGCCCGGCCCGCCGCCGCGACCAGGGCGGTGAGCACGGACGGCACGAAGTCGGTGGCGGTGATGCCGCGCGCGGCGATGGTGTCGAGCAGGTACCGCGGGTCGCGGTGGCCGTCCGGGGTGGCGAGCACCAGCCCGGCGCCGGCGCGCAGCGGGAGCAGCCAGCCCCAGAGCGAGACGTCGAAGGTGGTCGCGGTCTTCTGCAGGTAGCGATCGCCCGGCTCCAGCGGGTAGCGCGCCAGCATCCAGCTGATCTGCTGGTGGATGGCGCGGTGCGGCACCGCGACGCCCTTGGGCTGCCCGGTCGAGCCGGAGGTGAAGAGCACGTAGGCGGGGTGCTCGGGGTGCAGCGGGGCGCGCCGCTCGTCGGCGGCGAGTGGCTCGGCGGCGAAACCGGCCGCGTCCAGGCTGTCCAGCTCGAGCACCGGCAGCCCGGCGGGCGCGGGCACCCGGTCGGCGGCGGTGGTGAGCAGGCAGACCGGTGCCGCGATCCCGAGCACGGTGCCGATCCGCTCGGCCGGGTGCTCCGGGTCGAGCGGCAGGAAGGCGGCGCCTGCGGTGAGCACCGCGTAGATGGCGATCACCAGCTCCGGGGAGCGGCGGATGGACAGCGCGACCACCGTTTCCGGGCCTGCCCCGCGGGCGATGAGCAGCCGGGCGAGCCGGTTCACCGCGGCGTCGAACTCGGCGTAGGTGAGGACGCGGCCCTCGTACTCCACCGCGACCTGCGCCGGGAGCGTGCGCACCACCCGGCGGTATCCGTCGAGCAGCTCCTCGATCGGCACCTCGAACTCCGGGCCGGACCACACCGCGGTCGCCCGCTCGGCGGCGGTCAGCAGCGCGGCGTCGCCGACCGCGGTGGCCGGATCGGTGACCAGTGCGTCCAGCAGGCGAAGCAGCCGGTCGGCGAAGCCTGCGACGGTCTCGGGCTCGAAGAGGTCGGTGGCGTAGGCGAACTCGGCCGCCGCCGCGCCATCGCGGGGCGGGGTGACGGTGAGCTGGAGGTCGAAGCGGGCGCGGACGCCGTCGACGTCGAGCCCGTTCACGGTGAGGCCGGGGAGTTCGAGGGCGACGGGGTCGAGGTTCTGGAAGAACAGGGCGACGGTGAAGAGCGGGTGGTGGGCGGCGCTGCGCTCGGGGTCGATGACCTCCACCAGGCGCTCGAAGGGCAGCTCGGCATTGGCGAAGGCGGCGAGATCGGTTTCGCGGACCCGGGCGAGCAGCTCGGTGAAGGGTTCGGCGGGGTCGATCGGGGTGCGCAGGACCAGGGTGTTGACGAACATGCCGACCAGGTCGTCCAGCGCGGCCTCGCCGCGGCCTGCGACGGGGGTGCCGATGGTGATGTCGCGGGTGCCGGAGAGCCGGGCCAGCAGGACGGCGAAGGCGGCGTGGGTGACCATGAAGGCAGAGGCGCTGTGGCGGCGGGCGAGTTCCTCGACCGCGCGGTAGGTCTCGGCGGGGATGGTGAAGCCGTGCCTGGCGCCGCGGCCGGAGGCGACGGCGGGGCGCGGGCGGTCGGCGGGCAGGTCGAGGCGGGCGGGGATGCCGCGCAGGGTGTGCTGCCAGTAGCCGAGCTGGGCGGCGGCCATGGACTCGGGGTCGTCCTCGGCGCCGAGGAGTTCGCGCTGCCAGAGGGTGTAGTCGGCGTACTGGACCGGCAGCGGCGCCAGGGCGGGTTCGCGGCCTGCGGCGCGGGCGAGGTAGGCGGTGCTCAGGTCGCGGACCAGCGGGGCGACCGAGGCGCCGTCGGCGGCGATGTGGTGCAGCACCAGCGCGAAGACGAACTCCTCCGGGCCGAGCTCGTAGAGCGCGGCGCGGACCGGCGGCTGCTCGGTGACGTCGATGCCGACATTCGCGAAGTCGGCGAGCTTGGCGGGCAGCGTGGCCGGGTCGGCCGGGCGTGGATCCAGGTCGGGCAGCACCCCGGCGACCGGGAGCACCACCTGGTGCGCGGCGCCGTCCACCGCCGGGTAGACCGTGCGCAGCGCCTCGTGCCTGGCCAGCACGTCGGCGACGGCGGCGCGGATGGCGGCGACGTCGACCGCGCCGGTGAGGCGGAGCGCCACCGGGATGGTGTCGGTGGGCGAGCTGGTGTCGAACTGGTTCAGGAACCACATGCGCTGCTGCGCCGGGGAGAGCGGCAGCCGCTCCGGGCGCGGCACCGGGGTGAGCGCCGGGCGCGCGCCGGAGCCCTGCATCTCGGCGAGCCGGGCGGCCAGCGCCGCCACCGTCGAGGCCTCGAAGACGAGCCGGGCGGGCACCGTCGTATCCAGCCGGGCGCCGAGCCGGGCGGCCAGCCTGGTCGCGCTCAGCGAGTTGCCGCCGAGCGCGAAGAAGTCGTCGTCCGCGCCGGCCCGCTCGGCGCCGAGCAGCTCGACGAAGACCCCGGCGACCAGCGCCTCCAGCCGGGTGGCAGGCGCGCGGTAGGCCGCGCCGCGCAGCACCGGCGCAGGCAGCGCGGCGCGGTCCAGCTTGCCGGTCGGGGCCAGCGGCACCTCGTCGAGCAGCGTGATGGCGGACGGCACCATGTAGGCGGGCAGGCTCCGCTCGGCGAGCGTGAAGAGCTCCCTCGGCTCGGGCGTGCGGCCCGGTTTCGGCCGCACGTAGGCGGCCAGGATGGTGCCGCCGTCGGGCCGGTCGATGCCGAGCGTCGCCACGAAGTCGACGTCGGCGTGCCCGGCCAGCACGGCGTCGATCTCGCCCAGCTCGATCCGCCTGCCCCTGATCTTGACCTGGGTGTCGGTGCGGCCCACGAACTCCAGATCGCCGGACCTGGTCCAGCGCACGAGATCCCCGGTGCGGTAGAGCCGGGAGCCGTCCGCGGCGAACGGGTCGGCGACGAAGCGGTCGGCGGTGAGCCCGGGCCGCGCGAGGTAGCCGCGGGCCAGCTGCGCACCGGTCAGGTACAGCTCGCCGACCACCCGGTCCGGCACCGGGCGCAGCCGCCGATCCAGCACGTACACCCCGTTGCCCGGGATGGCGGTGCCGACGGTCGGCACCAGCCTGCCGCTGAGCTGCTCGGTGACGGTGGTCGCGACGGTGGCCTCGGTGGGGCCGTAGGCGTTGTAGAACTCGCGGAAACCGCTCTCCCCGATCGGCAGCACCCAGCGCCGCACCAGGTCGGCCTTGAGCACCTCACCGCCGGTCAGGACGACGCGCAGGTCGTCGAGGCCGTCCGGCTCCATCGAGGCGAGTGCGGTCGGGGTGAAGACGGCGTGCGTCACCCGCTCCCGGCGCAGCAGCGCGGCCAGGTCGGCGCCGCCGTACACGGTCGGCGGTACCACGACGGCGGTGGCCGAGCCGGCGAGCGTGATCAGCAGCTCGAGGAAGGAGGCGTCGAACGAGGGCGAGGCGAAGTGCAGCACCCGGGAATCCGGTGTGACGCCGTACTTCTCGCGCTGGTGCGCGCCGAGCCGGGCGAAACCGGCGTGCGTCACCACGACGCCCTTCGGCTGCCCGGTGGAGCCGGAGGTGTAGATGACGTAGGCCGGGTGCCTCGGCTCCAGCGGCCTGCGCCGATCGGTCTGCTCGACCGCGCCGGCCGGGTAGGCGGCGTAGGCGGTGTTCTCGCTGTCCAGCAGCAGCCACTCCGCGGCGCCGGGCAGCCGGTCGCGCACGCCGGCGACGGTGAGCCCGAGCAGCACGCCGGAGTCGCCGATCATGTGCGCCACCCGGTCGGCCGGGTGGTCCGGGTCGATCGGCAGGTAGGCGGCGCCGCTCTTGGCGATGGCCCAGATCGCGAGCAGCGACTCCGGCGAACGCGGCATGGCCACCGCGACGATGTCCTCGGGGCCGACGCCGCGCGCGATCAGCGCGCGCGCCACCCGGTTCGAGCGCTCGTCCAGCTCGGCGTAGGTGATCTCCACAGCGCCGTCGGCCTCGGCGTAGCGCACGGCGGCGCCGACCGGCGCGCTCCAGACCGCAGCGGTCATCAGCTCGGGCAGCGTGGCCGCGGCGACCGGGGCCGCGGCGAGCTGGGTGCGGGCGTGCGCGCGCTCCCGCTCGGCGGGGTCGAGCAGGTCGATGGCGCCGACCGCGATCTCCGGGTCGTCGGCCACCGCGGCGAGCACCCGGGCGAAGCGGCGCGCGAAGGACTGCGCGGCGACCTCGTCGAAGACGTCCGCGGCGACGGTGAAGAGCGCGACCAGCTCGCCCGCGTGGCCGTCGACCCGCGGCCGCGGCTCCACCACCACCTGCAGGTCGAACTTCGCGGTGACGGCGCCCGGGTCGAGCGCGCTCACCCGCAAGCCGGGCAGCTCCAGCGCGGGCGGCTCCACGTTCTGGAAGGCCAGCATCACCTGGAAGAGCGGGTGGTGCGGGCCGACGTGCCCGGCGACGACGTGCTCGACCACCTGCTCGAACGGCACCTCGGCGTGCGCGAAGGCGTTCAGGTCGGTCTCCCTGACCCGGTCGAGCAGGTCGGTGAAGCTCTCCTCCGGCGCGAACTCGGTGCGCAGCGTGAGCGAGTTGACGAACATGCCGACCAGGTCGTCCAGCGCGCGGTCGCCGCGCCCGGCGTACGGGGTGCCGATGGCGAGGTCGCTGCTGTCCGCGAAGCGGGCGAGCAGCACCGCGAGCGCGGCGTGCACGGCCATGAAGACGGTGGCGTTGCGGCCGCGGGTGAGCCGGATCAGCGCCTCGTGCACCTGGGCCGGGATCACCACTCGCGCGGGCAGCCCGCGCATGGTCGGGGTGGCCGGGCGCTGGCGGTCCCACGGCAGCTCGAGCACGGCGGGCAGCCCGGCGAGCTGCTCCTTCCAGTACGCCAGCTGGCTCGCCGCCAGCGAGCCGGGGTCGTCGGCCGAGCCGAGCACCTCCTGCTGCCGGATGGCGTAGTCGGCGTAGCGCACCGCGAGCGGCGCGTAGGCGGGCGGAACGCCGGTGCGGCGGGCGGCGTAGGCGGTCACCAGGTCGCGGGCGAGCACCGCCACCGAGGCGCCGTCGACACAGATGTGGTGCAGGACGAGGACGAGCAGGTGCTCGGTCGGGCCGGTCTGCACCAGCACCGCGCGCACCGGCACGTGCTCGGCGACGTCGAACGGGTTGCCCATGAGCTCGGCGACGAGCCGGCCCGGGTCGGCCGCGCGGCGGACCGGCAGCCCGTCGGGCATGGTCTCCTCGACCGTCCGCACCTCCTGGTACGGCATGCCGTCCGGGCCGAGCGGGTAGCGGGTGCGCAGCGGCTCGTGCCGCTCCAGCACGTCGGCGACGGCGGCGCGCAGCGCGGGGGCGTCGAGCTCGCCGGTGAGCCGGATGGCCAGCGGGATGTTGTAGACCAGCGACTCCGGGTCCAGCCGGTTCAGCACCCACATGCGGTGCTGGGCCGGGGCCGGCGGCACCCGCTCCGGCCTGCGCACCGGCACCAGCGGCGGCCGCTCGGCGCGACCGTCAGCGGCCGCGCGGCTGGCGACCACCCGGTCGGCCAGCTCGGCGACGGTCGGCGCGTCGAAGAGGTCGCGGACCGCGACCGCGGCGTCCAGCGCCTCGTTCACCCGCGCCACCGCACGGGTGGCCAGCAGCGAGTTGCCGCCGAGCGCGAAGAAATCGTCGTCCCTGCCCACCTCGGTGGCGCCGAGCAGCCCGGCGAACACGTCGGCGACGCCCTGCTCGATCGGCCCCGCCGGGCCCTGCGCCTGCGCCGCGCCGATCACCTCGGGGCTGGGCAGCGCGGTGCGGTCCAGCTTGCCGTTGCGGGTGAGCGGGAGCGCGGGCAGCACGGTGATCACGTCCGGCACCATGTGCGCGGGCAGCACCGCGGCCAGCTCGGCGCGGAGCACCGCCGGATCCGGCCCGGAGTCGGTGAAGGCGTCCCAGACCTGGCCGGGCACCACGTACCCGACCAGCCGCTCGCCGCTGTGCTCGGCGGCGCGGACCAGCACCGCGGCCTCGGCGACGCCGTCCAGCCCGAGCAGCGCGGCCTCCACCTCGCCCGGCTCGATCCGGAAACCGCGCACCTGCACCTGCTGGTCGGCGCGGCCCAGGTACTCCAGCGCCATGCCCGCGCCGAACCCGGCCCAGCGGCCGAGGTCGCCGCTGCGGTACATGCGCGCGCCGGGCGGGCCGAACGGGTCGGCGACGAAGCGCGCCGCGGTCAGCCCCGGCTGCCCGGCGTAGCCGCGGGCCAGCTGCCCGCCGCTGACGTGCATCTCGCCGATCACCCCGACCGGCGCCGGGTGCAGCCGGTCGTCGAGCACGTACGCCCTGACCCCGGGCAGCGCGCGGCCGATCACGCCGACCGCCTCCGCCGCCATCCGCTCGTCCAGCACCTGGAAGGTGACGTGCACCGTGGTCTCGGTGATGCCGTACATGTTCACCAGCCACGGGGCGTCCCGCGGGTACCGCTCGTACCAGCCGCGCAGCCCGCGCAGGTCGAGCGCCTCGCCGCCGAAGACCACGTAGCGCAGCGCGAGCGGGTCGGCGCCGCCCGCCACCGCGACCCGGTCCGCCTCGGCCAGCTGCCGGAAGGCCGACGGGGTCTGGTTCAGCACGGTCACCCGCTCGCGCACCAGCAGCGCGCGGAACGCCTCCGGCGAGCGCGCGGTCAGCTGGTCGACCAGGACGACGGTGCCGCCGGTGGCGAAGGCGCACCACAGCTCCCAGACCGAGAAGTCGAAGGCGAAGGAGTGGAACAGGGTCCAGGCGTCGTCGGCGTCGAAGTCGAAGATGAGCTGGGTGTTGGCGAAGAGCTCCAGCACGTTCCGGTGCGTCACCCGGACGCCCTTGGGCGTCCCGGTCGAGCCCGACGTGTAGATGATGTAGGCCAGGTTGTCCGGCCGCAGCTCGCCGCGGCGCGCGGCGGCGAGCCTGCGCTGCGGGGCGAGCACCTGGGTGACGAACTCGTCCGGCTCGGCGCCGGTGCCGAGCTCGGCCAGCGTGACCACGGGAATGCCGGTGGGCGGGAGCAGCTCCCGCTCCGCGCCGGTGGCCAGCACGGCGACCGGGGCGGCGTCGGCGAGCAGGAAGTTCAGCCGCTGCGCCGGGTAGCCGGTGTCCAGCGGCAGGTAGGCGGCGCCGGACATGAGCACCGCGAGCAGCGCGATCGGCAGCTCCTCGGTACGCCCGGCGGCCACCGCCACCACCGTCTCCGGGGCGGCGCCGAGCTCGATCAGCGCCCGCGCGGCCCTCTCGGCGCGGGCCCAGAGCGTGCCGTAGTCCAGCTCGGTGCCGAGCTCGCCGGGGCCGCGCACGGCCACCGAGTACGGCCTGGCCTGGGCGCGGGCCGCGACCAGGTCGACGAGGGTGAGCTCGGGTACCGGCGCGCCCGCGGTGTTCCACGCATTCAGCACCAGCTCCTGCTCGCCGGGCGCGAGCAGGTCGAGGTCGCCGACCGGAACGGTCGCGTCGGCCGCGACCGCGGCGAGCACCCGGACGAAGCGGTCGGCGAAGTCGCGCACGGTGGGCGGGTCGAAGAGGTCGGTGGCGAAGTCGATCGACGCCGCCAGCCCGGAGCCCGGGTGCTCGACCAGGGTGAGCTGCAGGTCGAAGCGGGCGTGGCCGGTGCTGTGCAGCTCGATCGGGCGCACCGAGAGCCCGGGCAGCTCCAGCTCGGTGCGCGCGATGTTCTGGAAGGTCAGCATGACCTGGAAGAGCGGGTGCCGCGCGGGCGAGCGCACCGGGTCGAGCAGCTCCACCAGCCGCTCGAACGGGACGTCGGCGTGGCCGAAGGCCGCGATGTCGCCGCCGCGCACCGCGCTCAGCAGCTCGGTGAAGGGCACGTCGGGGCGGACCGCGGCGCGCAGCACGAGGGTGTTGACGAACATGCCGACGACGTCGTCCAGCGCCGCGTCGCCGCGGCCGGCGACGGGGGTGCCGATCACCACGTCGTCGGTGCCGGAGAGCCTGCTCAGCACCACCGCGAGCGCGGCGTGCACCACCATGAAGAGCGTGGCGTCGTGCTCGGCGGCGAGCCTGCGCAGCCCGGCGTGCGTGCCCGCGTCCACCCGGAAGGGGAGGGTGTCGCCGCGGTGCGAGGCCTGGGCGGGGCGCGGCCGGTCGGCGGGGAGCTCCGGCTGCGGCGGCAGCTCGGCGAGCCGGGCCCGCCAGTAGCCGAGCTGGTTCGCCATGGTCGAGGTGGGGTCGTCCTCGGAGCCGAGGGTGTGCCGCTGCCAGAGCGCGTAGTCGGCGTACTGGACGGTCGGCGGCTCCCAGTCCGGCTCGGCGCCGCCGGTCCGGCTCAGGTATGCCGTCATCAGGTCGCGGGTGAGCGGGGCGAGCGAGAAGCCGTCCGCGGCGATGTGGTGCACCACGCAGACCAGCACCGCGTCGTCCGGGCCGAGGTCGAGCAGGAGCACCCGGATCGGCGGCGCGGCGGTGACGTCGAAGCCGCGCGCGGCGGCCGCCATGACCAGCTCCTGCACCTCGTCCTCGGCGGCGCTGCCGCGCTCCAGCCGGGGCAGGACGGGGTCGTCGACCGGCCGGATGTCCTGGTAGCCGACGCCGTCCAGCTCCGGGTAGACGGTGCGCAGCACCTCGTGCCTGCCGACCAGGTCGGTGATGGCCAGCTCCAGCGCCGCCACGTCGAGCGCGCCGGTGAGCCGCACCGCCGTCGGGATGTTGTTGACCGCCGACTCGGGGTCGTAGCGGTTCAGGAACCACATGCGCTGCTGCGCGTAGGAGAGCGGGATGCGTTCGGGGCGCGGCTGCGCGGTGAGCGGCGGCCTGCCGCCGGTGCCCGCGTACGCCGCCACCCGCTCGGCGAGCGCGGCGACGGTGGTCGCCTCGAAGAGCAGCTGCACCGGGACCTTGGCGGCCAGCGCGGTGCCGATCCTGGCCGCGGCCCTGGCGGCGAGCAGGGAGTTGCCGCCCAGCTCGAAGAAGTCATCGTCGGCACCCACCTCGCCCTCGGTGCCGAGCACCGCGGCGAATGCCTCGGCCACGGCCCGCTCGGCGGCGGTCTCCGGCGCCCGGAAGTCGCGGGCGGCGAAGACCGGCTCGGGCAGCGCGGCCCGGTCCAGCTTGCCCACCGGGTTCAGCGGGATGTGGTCGAGCACGACGACGGCCGCCGGGATCATGTACGCGGGCAGCGCGCGCCCGGCGAAGAGCACCAGCTTCTCGGTGTCGAGCACCGCACCCGGCCGGGGCAGTACGTAGGAGACCAGCGCGGTGACCCCCGACGGCAGCACCCTGCCGAGCGTGGCGGCGTAGTCGACGTCCTCGTGCGCGGTGAGCGCGGCGTCGATCTCGCCCAGCTCCACCCGGAAACCGCGCACCTTGACCTGGAAGTCGGTCCGGCCGAGGAACTCCAGCGGGCTGTTTTCGGAGTCGGTGCGCCTGGCCAGGTCACCGGTGCGGTACATGCGGGTGCCCGGCTCGTCGAGCTCGCTGCCGAACGGGCAGGCCACGAAGCGGCTCGCGGTGAGCGCGGTGCGGTTCAGGTAGCCGCGGGCCAGCGCGGGCCCGGCCAGGTACAGCTCGCCGGCCACGCCGGCGGGCACCGGCCGCAGCCTGGCGTCGAGCAGGAAGGCGTGCACGCCGGGGTAGGCGGTGCCGATGGTGATCGGCTCGCCCGCGCGCAGCGCCGGGGTGCCGGTGGCGGCGATGCTGGCCTCGGTCGGGCCGTAGGCGTTGAAGAAGTTCCGCGGTGGAACCGCCCAGCGCCGGACCAGCTCCGGGCCGAAGCGGTCGCCGATCACCATGACCGAGCGCAGCGAGTCGATCCCGCCCGGATCCACCGACTCCAGCGCGCCCGGCGTGATCAGCATGTGCGTGACCCGCTCGCGGCGGATGAGATCGGCCAGCTCGAAGCCGCCGAACACCCCGGGCGGCGCGATCACCAGGGTGGAGCCGGTGGCGAAGGCCAGCAGCAGCTCCAGCACCGAGACGTCGAAGTTGGGCGAGCAGATGTGCAGCACCCGGGAGCCCGGCCGCACGTCGTAGTGGTCGCGCTCGTGCGCGACCAGCGCGCCGAGCCCGGCGTGCGTGACGACGACGCCCTTCGGCCTTCCGGTCGAGCCGGAGGTGTAGAGCAGGTACGCGGGGTGCTCGGCGTGCAGCGGCCGCACCCGGTCCTCGTAGGAGACCGGGTGGCCGGGCCGCTCGTCGACGCGCTTCGCCAGGGTGGGGTCGTCCAGCTCGATCCAGTAGGCGGCGGTGCCGAGCATCGGCCGGTGCCTGCTCAGGGTGAGGCCGAACTCGGCGCCGGAATCGGCCACCATGTGCTCGATCCGCTCGCGCGGATAGGTGGGGTCGATCGGCACATAGGCCGCGCCCGCCTTGGCGATCGCCCAGACCGCGAGCACCGACTCCGCCGAACGGGTGATGGCGATCGCAACCACCGCGCCGGGGCCGACGCCCCGCGTGATCAGCTCGCGGGCCAGCCTGGACGAGGCCTCGTCCAGCTCCCGGTAGCTCAGCTCGACCTGATCGCCGGGCTCGCCGGTCGGGTTGTACCGGATCGCGACCGACTCCGCCGCAGCCTCTACCGCCCCGGTCAGCAGCTGAGCGAACAGCGGGCTACGGGTTTTGCGCCGACGGCTGTCCCGGTTCGAGCGTCGGTGGGAGTCCATCGTGTGCATCCCCTAAGGCAGAGCAGCTTCTCGAGTGTAGGCAGCGGTCGCCCTCACCGCACACTCGGTCTATCGTCGGAAAATCAGCCTTGTTGCACCCGAGATACCGGGGCGCCGGTCTCGGGGGCAGGGCCGCGCCGCACTCTATCGGGAAGTACCGGCCGTCCGCTCGGCACCGTCCCCGCCGAGCAGCCCGGTCAGCAGCGGACCCAGCTGGACCAGCGCCTCCGGCTCCATCATGCGCAGGTGGGTGGAGTCGATCGCGTGCTCGGCCACCGGGCCGTCGGTGTAGCGCCGCCAGCCTGCCGCGCCCGCGTGCGGCTCGGCGCCCGCGTCCAACCGGGTGACGCCGACGAAGTCGATCCGGCCGTCGAAGACGGCGGGCCGGTACCGGGTGACGTGCTCGACCGAGCGCACCGCGCCCTGGTAGATCCGGCGGATCCGGTCGGCGGTGAGCACGGCCAGGTCGGCGGGGACCGACTCCAGCAACACCGCGAGCGCCTCGTCGCTCAGCTCGCCGAGGCTGCCCGCGTCCGGCAGCGCATCCGGAGCGATCCCGACCTCGGCGAAGGCGGTGCGCACTTCGTGGCGGAAATCGTCCAGGTCGATTCCGGGCACGCCGTCCAGCACGACCAGCGCGTCCACCTCGGCGCCCTGCTCCCGCAACCGCACCGCGATCGCGTGTGCCAGCACCCCGCCCAGCGACCAGCCGAGCAGCCGGTACGGCCCCTCCGGCCGCACCGCGCGGATCTCGGCCACGTACCTGGTGACGATGTCGGCCACCGAGAGCGGCCGCCAATCGTCCTCGGAGAGCGCGGGCGACTGGATGCCGATGATCGGCTGCTCCGCGGGCAGGAACCGGGCGAGCCCGGCATAGGCCCAGGCCAACCCGGACATGGGGTGCACGCAGAAGAGCGGGGGGCGGGTGCCGGTGGCCCGGATCGGCAGCAGCACGCCCATGGCGGCGTCGGCGTCGCCGCTCTCGGCGAGCGCGTCCGCGGCCCGCGCCGCCACCCCGGCCACCGTCGCGTCGGTGAAGAACACCGCGACCCGCAGCTCGGCGCCGCCGAGTTCGCGGATCCGGTTCACCACCCGGGTGGCGAGCAGCGAGTTGCCGCCCAGCTCGAAGAAGTCGTCGTCGGCGCCGACCCGGTCCAGCCCGAGCACCTCGGCGAAGGCGCCTGCCACCAGCTCCTCGCTGAGCGTGGCCGGGGCGCGGAACGCCCTGGCCGCGAAGACCGGCTCGGGCAGTGCGGCGCGGTCCAGCTTGCCGACCGGGGTGAGCGGGACGCTGTCCAGCACGGTGATCGCGGACGGCACCATGTAGCCGGGCAGCCGGGCGGCGACGTGCCTGGTCAGCTCCGCGGTGTCGATATCGCGGCCGACCACGTACGCCGCCAGCCTGCCGTCGCGCCCGACGGTCACCGCGAAGTCCACCGACTCGTGCGCGGCCAGCGCGGCGTCGATCTCGCCCAGCTCGATCCGGAAACCGCGCACCTTGACCTGGAAGTCAGAGCGGCCCACGTACTCGACCTCGCCGGTCCGGGTCCAGCGCACCACGTCGCCGGTGCGGTACATCCGCCCGCCCGGCACGTGCGGGTCGGCGACGAACCGCTCGGCGGTGAGCCCCGGCCTGGCGTGGTAGCCGCGCGCCAGGCCGGCGCCGGAGAGGTACAGCTCGCCCGCGACGCCCACCGGCACCGGCCGCAGCCCCGCGTCCAGGATCAGCGAGCGCATGCCGCGGACCGGGCCGCCGATGGTCACCGGCGCGCCGGGCAGCATCGGGTCGCTGATATTGGACATGACGGTGGTCTCGGTCGGGCCGTAGCCGTTGTGGAAGGCCCGGCCCGGCGCCGCCCACCTGCCGACCAGCTCCGGCGGGCAGGCCTCGCCACCGGCGACGAGCACCCGCAGCGACTCCAGCCCGGCCGGTTCGAAGGTGGCCAGTGCCGCCGGGGTGACGAAGGCGTGCGTGACCCGCTCGCGCTCGATCAGCTCGGCCAGCTCCGTACCGCCGTAAAGGTCGGCGGGCGCCACCACCAGCGCGCCGCCGCACGCCACCGCGAGCATCAGCTCCAGGATCGAGGCGTCGAAGCTGGGCGAGGCGAAGTGCAGGGCGCGGGTGTTCGCGTCGAGGCCGAAGCGCTCGGTCTCCACCTGGGCGAAGTTGGCGACGCCCCAGTGCGCCACCACCACGCCCTTCGGCACGCCGGTCGAGCCCGAGGTGTAGATGACGTACACCGGGTGGTCCGGGTGCAGCGGCCGGATCCGGTCCGCGTCGGTGATCGGCGCGGCGTCGAATTCGGCGGCGTCGATGTCGTCCAGCACCAGCCAGCGCGTCGAGTCAGGCAGGCCGTCGGCGACAGCGCGCACGGTGAGCCCGAGCACCGCGCCCGAGTCGGTGACCATGTGCGCGATCCGCTCGGCCGGGTAGGTCGGGTCCACCGGGACGAAGGCGGCGCCGGTCTTGGCCACCGCCCAGACCGCGAGCACCGAGTCCGCCGAGCGCGGGACGGCCAGCGCCACCCGGTCCTCCGGGCCCGCTCCGGCGGCGATGAGCAGCCGGGCCAGGCGGTTCGAGCGCGCGTCGAGCTCGGCGTAGCCGATGGTCTCGCCCCGGTACACCACCGCGGGCGCGGCGGGGTCGACCGCGGCGGCCGCGGCGAGCAGCTCGGGCAGCGGCCGCGGCAGCACGGCGGCCTCGCCCCACCTGGCGATCAGCTCCGCCCGCTCCCTCGGCGCGAGTATGTCGACCGCGCCGACCGGCGCCGCCGGGTCGGCGGCGAGCGCGGCGAGCAGCCGGACGAAGCGCTCGGCGAAGTCGGCGGCGGTCTCCGGGTCGAACAGGTCGGTGGCGTACTCCAGCAGCCCCGCGATGCCGCCGGGCGCGCCGCTGGAGTCGCGGAGCTCGCTGAGCGTCCACTGCAGGTCGAACTTGGCGACGGCGGTGTCGGATTCGACCCCGGCGATGCGCAGCCCGGGCAGCTCGAACTCGGTGGCGGGCAGGTTGGCCAGCGAGAGCACCACCTGGAAGAGCGGGTGCCTGGCCTGCGAGCGCACCGGGTCGAGCAGCTCGACCAGCCGCTCGAACGGGATGTCGGCGTGCGCGAAGGCGGCCAGATCCACGTCCCTGACCCGGGCGAGCAGCTCGGTGAAGGGCTCGGCCGGCTCGATGCCGGTGCGCAGCACCAGCGAGTTCACGAACATGCCGACCAGGTCGTCCAGCTCGGGCTCACCGCGGCCGGCGATGGGGGTGCCGACGGCGATGTCGTCGCCGCCGGAGAGCCGGGCCAGCAGCACCGCGAGCGCCGCGTGCACCAGCATGAAGAGCGTGACGTTGTGCTCGGCGGCCAGCGCGCGCAGCGCCAGGTGCAGCTCGGCGTCGACGGTGAACGGCTCCCGCGCACCGGCGAAGCTCGCGGTGCCGGGGCGGTGCCGGTCGGCGGGCAGCGCGAGCTCGTCCGGGAGTCCGGCGAGCTCGGTGCGCCAGAAACCGGCCTGCGCGGCGAGCACGCTCTCCGGGTCGTCCTCGGCGCCGAGCACGCGGCGCTGCCAGAGCGTGTAGTCGGCGTACTGCACCGGCAGCGGCGCCCACGCCGGGGTCGCCCCGGCCGCGCGCGCGGTGTAGGCGACCATGAGATCCCTGGTCAGCGGCCCGACGGACCAACCGTCGGCGGCGATGTGGTGCGCGACGAAGACCAGGACGTGCTCGTCGGTGCCGACGATCCGGAACAGCTCGACCCGCACCGGCACCTCGGTGGTGACGTCGAAGCCGTCGGTGACCACCGACTGCACGCAGGGCAGCAGGTCGTCCACGGTGACCAGCTCCGCGGCGAGGCCGTCGAAGGCCTCGCGCACCGAGACCACGCGCTGCTCCGGCCCCGCGTCGGTGCGCGGGTACACCGTGCGCAGCACCTCGTGCCTGCCGACCAGGTCGGCGACGGCCTGCTCCAGCGCGGGCACGTCCAGCGCGCCGGTGAGCCGGACCGCGATCGGGATGTTGTAGACCGCGGAGCCGGGGTCGTACTGGTTCAGGAACCACATGCGCTGCTGCGCCAGCGAGAGCGGCAGCTGCGCCGGCCGCTGCACCGCGACCAGCGGCGGCCGCGCGCCGGAGCCCGCGTGCTGCTCGGCCCGCGCGGCCAGCGCGGCCACGCTGCCCGCCTCGAAGATGGCGCGCACCGGGACGGTGGCGTCCAGCGCGGCGCCGATCCTGGCCACCACCTGGGTGGCGAGCAGCGAGTTGCCGCCGAGCGCGAAGAAGTCGTCGTCCGCGCCGACCCGCTCCATGCCGAGCACGTCGGCGAAGACCCCGGCCACGATCTCCTCGATCGGGGTGGCGGGCGCGCGGAAGCCGCGGGAGCGGAACTCCGGCACCGGCAGCGCCTTGCGGTCGAGCTTGCCCGAGGTGTTCAGCGGGAACTCGGCCAGCACGGTGACCACCGCGGGCACCATGTACCCGGGCAGCGCCGCGGTGACGCCGGCGCGCACCGCGTCGGGGTCGAGCTCGGCGCCCGGCGCGGGCATGACGTACCCGGCCAGGAATTCACCGGTCGCGCCCGCCGCCACCAGCACCGCGGCCTGCGCGACGCCCTCGACGCCGAGCAGCGCGGTCTCGATCTCGCCGAGCTCGATGCGCTGGCCGCGGAACTTGACCTGGAAGTCGACCCGGCCGCCGTAGACCAGTACGCCGTCGGCCCGCCAGGACACCACGTCACCGGTGCGGTAGAGGCGGGATCCGGGCGGGCCGAACGGGTCGGCCACGAAGCGATCCGAGGTGAGGTCGGGGCGCCGGACATAGCCGCGCGCCAGTTGTACCCCACCCAGGTACAGCTCGCCGGAGACTCCGGCCGGAACCGGCCGCAACCGCGAATCCAGCACGTAGACGGTGCAGTTCCACTCCGGGACGCCGATCGGGACGACGGCGGTGTCGGCGGCGGTGACCTCGTGGTAGGTCACCGAGACTGCGGCCTCGGTCGGGCCGTAGACGTTGTGCACGGCGGCGTCGGAGACCTTGGCCAGCGCCGCCACCGTCTCCGGGGGCAGCGCCTCGCCGATCACGAAGACGTCGCGCAGCGTGGCCAGGTCCGCCGCTGCCGCGTACTGCGCGAAGACGTTCAGCATGGAGGGGACGAAGTCGGTCCTGGTCACCCGGTGCGCGCGCACCAGCTCGGCGATGTGCCTCGGATCGCGCTGCGCGCCGTCGGCGGCGAGCACCAGCCGGGCGCCGGTCGCGGGCGGCAGGAAGTAGCCCCAGATCGAGACGTCGAAGGTGGAGGCGGTCTTCTGCAGGTAGACGTCGTCCGGCCCGAAGCCGTAGTGCGCGGCCATCCAGTCGATCTGGTTGGCCACCGCCCGGTGCGTGATCGTGACGCCCTTGGGGCGGCCGGTGGAGCCGGAGGTGAAGAGGGTGTAGGCCGGGTTGTCCGGCGACGGCACCGGAAGCGGGCCGTCGAAGCCGGGCTCGTCGTCCAGCTCCTGCACCACCAGCGGTGCCTGGACCTGGACAGGGAAGCCGGTCGCGGCGGAGATCAGCACCACCGCGGGGCGCGCGATGTCGAGGATGTGGCCGATCCGCTCGGCCGGGTGCGTCGGGTCGATCGGCACGAAGGCGCCGCCCGCCCGCAGCACCGCGTACATCCCGACCACCAGCTCGACCCCGCGCGGAAGGGCGAGTGCCACCGGCACCTCCGGCCCGACCCCGCGCGCCGCGAGCACCCTGGCCAGCCGCTCGACCCGCGCGGAGAGCTCCGCGAAGGTCAGCTGCTCGGTGTCGGTGACCAGCGCGACGGCCTCCGGCTCGGCGCGCACCCGCTCCTCGAAGCCCTGGTGCAGCAGTTCCCAGCGCACCGGGTGCGCGGTCGAGTTCCACTCGCGCAGCACCCGTTCGGTCTCGGCGGCGCCCGCGAGCGGGATGTCGCCGACGGTGCTCGCCGGGTCGCCGACGACGGCGCGCAGCACCCGCTGCAGCCGGGCGACGAACTCGGTGGCCGTGGCGCGGTCGAAGAGGTCGGTGGCGTAGGTGAGGCCGCCGACGATGCCGGCGGGGACGCCGTCGGCGCCGTAGTTGTCGCCGACGATCAGGTGCAGGTCGAACTGCGAGAGCGCGGTGTCGATCTCGACCCCGGCCAGGCTCAGCCCGGGCAGCTCCAGCTCGGCGGCGGCGAAGTTCTGGAACGAGAGCCCGACCTGGAACAGCGGGTGCCTGCCCTGCGAGCGGGCCGGGTTCAGCACCTCGACCAGCCGCTCGAAGGGCACGTCGGCGTGCGCGAAGGCCTGGATGTCGGTGGCGCGCTGGCGGGTGAGCAGCTCGGTGAAGCGCTCGTGCGGGGCGATCCGCGAGCGCAGCACGAGGGTGTTGACGAACATGCCGATGAGGTCGTCCAGCCCCGGCTCGGCCCGGCCTGCGATCGGGGTGCCGATCACCACGTCGTCGGTGGCGGCCAGCCGGGCCAGCAGCACCGCGAGCGCGGTGTGCACCACCATGAACAGGGTGGCGCCCTGCTCGCGGGCCAGGTCGGTGAGCGCGGCGTGCGTCTCGGCGTCGATCTCCACCGGAACGATGCCGCCCGCGTAGGAGCGCACCGCGGGCCGCGGGCGGTCGGTGGGCAGCTCGAGCTGATCGGGCAGCCCGGCGAGGGTGCGCGTCCAGTAGGCGAGCTGTTCGGCGGCGAGCGACTCCGGGTCGTCCTCGGCGCCGAGCAGGTCGCGCTGCCAGATGCTGTAGTCGGCGTACTGCACCGGCAGCGGCGCCCAGCCGGGGGCCTCCCCCCGGGTGCGGGCCGCGTAGGCGATCATCAGGTCGCGGGTGAGCGGGGCGACCGAGGCGCCGTCGCCCGACACGTGGTGGATCGCCATGGCCAGCACGAAGTCGTCGGGGGCGAGCTCGAGGAGCACCACCCGCAGGGGGACCTCGGCGGTGACGTCGAAGGCCGTGGTGACGAGTTCGGCGAGGGCGCCGGGGATCTCGTCGGGGGTGAGCGGGCGGATCCGCAGCTTCGGCGTCGCCTGCTCCGGCGCCAGGATCACCTGGGCCGGGCCGTCGGCGGTCTCCGGGTAGACGGTGCGCAGGATCTCGTGCCGCTCCACCACGTCGGCGATGGCGGCGCGCAGGGCCGCGGCGTCCAGTGCGCCGCGCAGCCGGACCGCGATCGGGATGGTGTAGGCGGCCGAGCTGCGGTCGAAGCGGTTCAGGAACCACATGCGCTGCTGCGCGGGCGAGAGCGGGATGTGCGCCGGGCGCGGCGCGGCGGTGAGCGGGGGCCTGGCGCCGCCGCCCGCGGCCTGCTCGGCGCGGGCGGCCAGCCCGCCGACGGTGGCGATCTCGAAGAGCACCCGGACGGGGATGTGCGCGTCCAGCGCCGCCCCGATCCGGGCCACCACTTGGGTGGCGAGCAGCGAGTTGCCGCCGAGGCCGAAGAAGTCGTCGTCCAGCCCGATCCGGCGCTCGGTGCCGAGCACCTCGGCGAAGACCCCGGCCACGATCTGCTCCACCGGGGTCACCGGGGCGCGGAAGGCCGCCTTCTCGAAGACCGGCTCCGGCAGGGCCTTCCGGTCCAGCTTGCCGCTGGCGTTCAGCGGCATGGCGTCCAGCGGGACCAGCGCGGCGGGCACCATGTAGCCGGGCAGCCGGGCGCTGAGGTGCTCCCGCAGCGCGGCGGGGTCGGCCGCGGCGGGGACGACGTAGCCGACGAGGCGGTCGCCGGTGTGCGGGTCGGTGTGCAGGACGACGACCGCCTGGGTGACCTCCGGGTGCGCGGTGAGCGCGGCCTCGATCTCCTGGAGCTCGATGCGCAGGCCGCGCAGCTTCACCTGGAAGTCGGTGCGGCCCAGGTAGGTCAGGGCGGCGTCGGGGCCGCGGCGGACCAGGTCGCCGGTGCGGTACATGCGGGTGCCTGCCGGGCCGAACGGATCGGCCACGAAGCGGTCGGCGGTGAGGTCGGGGCGGCCCGCGTAGCCGCGCACCACCTGCGTCCCCGCCAGGTACAGCTCCCCCGCGACCCCGGCGGGCACCGGGTGCAGCCTGGCGTCGAGGACGTAGGCGGCGGCATTCCAGACCGGCGTGCCGATCGGCACCGCGCCGGGCACCGTCGCCGGGACCGGGGTGTGCGTGGCGTGCACGGTGAACTCGGTCGGCCCGTACAGGTTGTGGAGCGCGGCCGGGGTGATCCGGCGGACGGCGTCCACCACGGCGCCGGTCAGCGCCTCACCGGCGAGCAGCAGCGCCCGCAGCGAGGTCAGCGCCGCCGGGTCGGCGCTCGCGGCGAAGACGCTCAGCATGGACGGCACGAACGAGGTCATGGTGACGCGCTGCTCGGCGATCACCTCCGCGAGGTAGCGCGGGTCGCGGTGGCCGTCCGGGCTCGCGACGACCATCCGGCCGCCGACGCTGAGCGGGCCGAACAGCTCCCACACCGAGACGTCGAAGGTGGCCGGGGTCTTGAACAGCACAACGTCGTCCGCGCCGATGCCGTACTCGGCGGTGATCCAGCGGACCTGGTTCACCACCGCCGCGTGCGGCACCGCGACGCCCTTGGGGCGGCCGGTCGAGCCGGAGGTGAAGATGACGTACGCCGGATTGTGCGGGCGCAGCGGCGCGATCCGGTCGGCATCGGTGAGCGGGGTGTCCGGATAGCCGGTGAGGTCGACGGCGCCGAGGTCGAGCGCGGCGTGTGCGCCTGCGTCGAAGCCCTCGCCGGTGAGGGTCAGCACCGGGGCGGCGGTGTCCAGGATGTGGCCGATGCGGTCGGCGGGCTGGTCCGGGTCGAGCGGGACGTAGCCGCCGCCCGCCGCCAGCACCGCGTAGGCGGAGACCACGAGATCCACCGAGCGTCGCTGGCCGAGCGCGACCAGGGTCTCCGGGCCGACGCCCGCCTCGACGAGGCGACGCGCGAGGCGATGCACCCGGGCGCCGAACTCGGCGTAGGTGAGGGTGCCGCCGTCGGGGTCGACCAGTGCGGTGGCGTCCGGGGTGCGGCGGGCCTGCTCGGTGAAGAGCTCCGGGAGCAGCCGGGTGGGGCCGAGGTCACGGGGGGCGACGGTGTGCGGCAGGTTCGCCGCTTCGGTGGCGGAGAGCAGCGGGATGTCACCGACGGGGGCGGCGGGGTCGGCGGTGACGCCGGTGAGCAGCCGGACGTAGCGCTCGGCGAAACCGGCGACGGTCGCCGGGTCGAAGAGATCCCTGGCGTAGGAGAATTCGGCGGCGATGCCGTGCTCGCCCGCCTCCCGCAGCGCGAGCATGAGGTCGAACTTGGCGGTGTCGATGGGGAAATCGACGGCGTCGGCCCGCAGCTCGGGCAGCTCCAGGCTCGTGGCGGGCAGGTTCTGCAGCGAGATCATCACCTGGAAGAGCGGGTGCCGCGCGGTGGAGCGCTCGGGGTCGAGGATCTCGACCAGCCGCTCGAAGGGGATGTCGGCGTGCGCGAAGGCGGCCAGGTCGTGGTCGCGGGTCTGCGCGAGCAGGGTGTCGAAGCCGGCGTCGGGGGTGATCTCGGTGCGCAGCACGAGGGTGTTGACGAACATGCCGATGACGTCGTCGAGCTCGGCCTCGCCGCGCCCGGCGACCGGGGTGCCGACGACGATGTCGAGGCTGTTCGAGAGCCGGGCGAGCAGGGCCGCGAGGGCGGCGTGCAGCACCATGAACAGGGTCGTGCCGTGCGCGCGGGCCAGCTCGGTCAGCGCGGTGTGCAGGGCCGGGTCGATCAGGAACTCGTGGCTGCCGCCCGCGAAGGACTGGGTGGCCGGGCGCGGGCGGTCGGCGGGGAGCGCGAGTTCGGCGGGGAGCCCGGCGAGCCGGTCGCGCCAGTACGCCGCCTGGGCGGAGAGCAGGCTGCCGGGGTCGTCCTCGGCGCCGAGGACCGCGCGCTGCCAGAGGCTGAAGTCGGCGTACTGCACCGGCAGCGGCGTCCAGGCGGGCGGCTGCCCGGCGGCGCGGGCGGCGTAGGCGAGCATGATGTCGCGGGTCAGCGGGCCCATGGACCAGCCGTCGGCGCTGATGTGGTGCGCGACGAAGGCGAGCACGTAATCCCCGGCGCCCTGCTCCAGCAGGGCGGCGCGGAAGGGCGGATCGACGGTCACGTCGAAGCCGGTGCCGAGCACCTCGGCGAGCTGCTCGTGCAGGTCGACGGCGGGGATCGGGGCCAGCGCCGGAGCGACCCGGTCCACCGGGAGCACCACCTGGTGCGGGATGCCGTCGGCATCGGCCGGGTAGACGGTGCGCAGCGTCTCGTGCCTGGCCACGACGTCGGCGACGGCGCGGGCGAGGGCGGCGGTGTCCAGGGTTCCGGTGAGCCGGACCGCGACCGGCAGGTTGTTGACCGCCGACTCCGGATCCAGGCGGTTCAGGAACCACATGCGCTGCTGGGCGAGGGAGAGCGGCACCCGCGGCGGGCGCACCCCCGCCACCAGCGGAGGCCGTTCATCCGTCTCGCCACTCGGCAGCGCCGCGGCGAGACCGGCGACCGTGGTCCGCTCGAACACCGTGCGCACCGGCACCCTGGCGCCGGTCAGCGCGCCCAGCCGGGCCGCGACCCTCGTCGCGACCAGCGAATTACCGCCCAGCTCGAAGAAATCGTCGTCCGCGCCGACCCGCTCGACCCCGAGCACATCGGCGAACACACTCGCCACCGCACGCTCGGCCTCGGTCGCAGGCTCGCGGTAGGCGCGCGCCGCCGCCTCCGGGACCGGAAGGGCGCGGCGGTCGAGCTTTCCACTGGGGTTGAGCGGGAGGGAGTCCAGCACGACCAGAGCCGAGGGGACCATGTACGACGGGACACCGGCGCGCACGTGCGCCAGCAGCTCGGCTTCGGAGACGGGCGGGGTCCCGTCGCCCGGGGTGCGACCGCTTCCGGAAATCTCCGCACCCGGTGCGGGAACCACATAACCCACCAGCCGGTCACCGGTAGCGCCACGCACCAGCTGCACCGCGGCCCGCTGCACGGCCGGGTGCGCGAGCAGCACGCTCTCGATCTCGCCCAGCTCGATACGCTGACCGCGCAGCTTCACCTGGAAGTCGCTGCGACCCAGATACTCCAGCGCCAGCCGGGGACCGGCGTGCACCCAGCGCACCACGTCACCGGTCCGGTAGAGCCGGGTCCCGTCCGGACCCGCCACGAAACGCTCCGCGGTCAGCCCGGGCGCCGCTGCATACCCGCGCGACAGCTGCACACCGGACACATACAGCTCACCGGCCGCGCCGACCGGAACCGGAACCAACTGCCGATCCAGCACGGCGACACCGGTATTGGCCACCGGAGCCCCGATGGGCACACTCGTCCCCCCGCGCGCTGCGGCGGCCGGGAAGGCACTCACCACGGTCGCCTCGGCGGGCCCGTACCAGTTGTCCAGCCGGACGCCGGGCAGCAGCGCCGCGGCGCGCACCGCCGTCTCCCTGGAGAGCGCCTCACCGGCGGCGAAGACGAACCGCAGCGTCGGAAGCGACACCTCCGGCACCGCATCAAGGAACGCCTCCAACATCGACGGCACGAAATGCACCGCCGTCACCGACCGCTCGGCCAGCACCCGCGCGATGTAGGCCGGATCCCGATGCCCCTCCGGCTCCGCGACCACGATCGCCGCCCCGGTCTGCAACGGCCAGAACAACTCCCAGGTGGAGATGTCGAAGGTGATCGGCGTCTTGAACAGCACCACGTCCCCGACACCGTGCGGGTACTCCCGCTGCGCCCAGCGGAACTGGTTCGCCATCTGCCGGTGGGTGATCACCACCCCCTTCGGCCGCCCGGTGGACCCGGACGTGTAGATCACGTACGCGACATTGCCCGGCTGCGGCGATCCACCCGAGAACGCCTGTCCCGCAACGTCGTCGACCGCGACCACGGGTACGTCGGCCGCCGTGGCGAACCCGTCCCGCCCGGTGGTCAGCACCAGCGCGGGCGCGGCACTGCCGAGCACGTACTCACTGCGCTCGACCGGGTGGTCCGGGTCGATCGGCACATACCCGGCGCCGGTGCGCAGCACGGCGTAGACCGCGACGACCAGCTCCACCGAGCGCCGCATGGCCACCGCCACCAGCGACTCCGGCCCGACCCCGCGCCCGGCCAGGTACCCGGCCAGCGCGCGGGACCGCGCGTCCAGTTCGCGGTAGGTCAGCGTCTCGTCGCCTGCGATCACCGCGGCGGCATCCGGGGTGCGCGCCACCTGCGCGTCGAAGAGCGAGACCAGCGTCGCCCCGTCCGCGAACTCCGGCGCGGCGGTGTCGTTCACCCGCGCCAGCACCGCGCGCTCGGCGTCGGTGCGCACATCGATCTCGGCGACCCTGGCACCCGGCTCGGTCACGAACCTCGCCAGCAGCGCGGCGAACCGGTCGGCCAGCACCCGCACCTGCTCGTCGTCGAAGACCTCGCGCAGGTACTTGATCTGCAGCTGCCACTCCCGGTCCGGCACCACCATGACGGTGAGCGGGTAGTGCGAGCCGTTCACCCCGGCCGCACCGGTGATGACCATCCCGTCCAGGGCGTCGGCGGCCGCGGTCAACGCGGCCGCGTCCATCGGGAAGGACTCGAAGACCAGCAGCGAGTCGAAGAGATCCGGCACCCCGACGGCCGCCTGGATCTCGCTCAGCCCCACGTAGTGGTGGTCGAGCAGCGCGGCCTGCTCGGCCTGCAGCGCGCGCAGCACCTCGGTGAGCGTGCTGTCCGCACCGAGCCGCACCCGCACCGGAATGGCGTTCAGGAACAGCCCGACCATGGACTCGACGCCGGGCAGCTGCGGCGGCCGCCCGGAGACGGTCGCGCCGAAGACCACGTCGTCGCGGTCGACCGAGCGGGCGACGAGCAGCCCCCAGGCCGCCTGCACCACGGTGTTCGCGGTGACGCCGACCTCGCTCGCCACCCGGGCGAGCCCGGCGGTCTGCTCGGCGCTCAGCGCGAACGCGAATTCGCCGATGCCGTCGGCCAGCTCGCGGCCGCGCCGGGCGGGCGCGAGCGGCGTCGGCTCGTCGAAGCCGGCCAGCGCCGTGCGCCAGGCGTCGACGGACGCGCCCTGGTCGCGCTGCGCCAGCCAGGCCAGGTACTCGCGGTACGAGCGCACCGGGGGCAGCGCGGCCGCGGAGCCGAGCGCGTAGACGGCGAGCAGGTCCTGCATGAGCAGCGGCATGGACCAGCCGTCGATCAGGATGTGGTGCGCGGTCACCAGCAACCGCCAGGCGTCGGGCGCGGTCCGGATCAGCGCGAAACGCAGCAGCGGCGGGCGGCGCATGTCGAAACGCTCGGCCAGGTCGGCGGCGAGCAGGCGATCGGTCTCCAGCGCCGCGGTCTCGGGATCGAGATGACCGAGGTCGACCGCCCGCCAGGGCAGCTCCACCCGGTCCAGCACCACCTGCACCGGATTGCCCGCGCCGTCCTCGGCGAAGGCGACCCGCAGGTTGTCGTGCCGGTCGAGCACCGCGGCGGCCGCGCCACGCAGCCGCTGGGCATCCACCCGGCCACCCAGATCGATCACGAACTGCGTCATGTACGCATCGATCGACGCCTCGGCCAGCAGGGCGTGGAACAGCATCCCGGACTGCAGCGGGGTCAGCGGCCACACCTCGGCGAGCCCGGGGTAGCGCAGCGCCAGCCGCTCCCGCTCGGCCTCCGCAACGGGGGCCAGCGCGAACTCCGCCTCGGGCGCCTCCGGCTCCGCGGTGTGCGCGCGCCCGGCCAGCGCCTCCAGCGTCCGGCTCTCGAACACCTCGCGCGGGGTGAAGACGACGCCGCGGGCGCGGGCCCGCGACACCACCTGGATGGCGGTGATGCTGTCGCCGCCGAGCGCGAAGAAGTCGTCGTCCAGCCCGACCCGCTCGGCCCCGAGCACCTCGGCGAGCACCTCGGCGATGGCGAGCTGCACCGGCGTCTCCGGTGCGCGGTAGGTCTTGTGGTCGAGCACCGGCTCCGGCAGCGCGCGGCGGTCCAGCTTGCCGACCGGGGTGAGCGGGATGGTGTCGAGCACCATGATCGTGGTCGGCACCATGTGCGCGGGCAGCCGCGCCTCGGCCAGCTCGTTCAGCGCCGCGGTGTCGACCGATGCCCCGGCGGCGGCGTGCACGTAGGAGACGAGAATGGTGGCGCCGCTGTCGAGTTCGTGGCCGACGGTGACCGCGAAGTCGATCCCGTCGTGCCCGGCCAGCACCGCGTCGATCTCGCCGAGCTCGATCCGGAAGCCGCGGATCTTCACCTGGAAGTCGTTGCGGCCCAGGTACTCGATCTCCCCGGACGGCAGCCTGCGCACCAGGTCGCCGGTGCGGTAGAGCCGGGAGCCGTTCTCCTCGAACGGATTCGCGACAAAGCGCGCCGCGGTGAGCGCGGGCCGCGCGTGGTAGCCGCGGGCCAGCTGCGCGCCGGTGATGTAGAGCTCGCCGACCACGCCGTTCGGCACCGGTCCGAGCCGCTCGTCCAGCACGAACTCGCTGATGTTGCGGATCGGCCTGCCGATCGTCACCGGCTCACCCGGCACCAGCGGATCGCTGATGTTGGTCATGATGGTGGTCTCGGTGGGGCCGTAGCCGTTGTAGAACTCGCGGCCGCCGAAGGCCCAGCGCCGCACCAGATCCGGCGGGCAGGCCTCGCCGCCCGCGATCACCACGCGCAGCTCGTCCAGCCCGGCCGGGTCCAGCGAGGCGAGCACCGCCGGGGTGATGAAGGCGTGCGTGGCGCGCTCCCGGCGCAGCAGCCGGGCCAGCTCGTCACCGCCGAAGACGGCCGGGTCGACCACGACGAGCGCGGCCGCGCCGCCGAGCGCGAGCAGCAGCTCCAGCACCGAGGCGTCGAACGAGGGCGAGGCGAAATGCAGTGCGCGGGAATCGCTGTCGACCCGGTACCGGTCGCGTTGCTCGTCGCAGAAGCTCTTCAGCCCGGCCTGGGTGACGACGACGCCCTTGGGCAGCCCCGTCGAGCCCGAGGTGTAGATGACGTAGGCGGCGTCCTCCGGGCGCAGCGCGCGGCGCCGGTCGACGGCGGTGACCCCCTCCGGCGACCACGCCTCCAGATCCAGGTCGGCGTCGATCGCGATCCACTCCACCGCCTCCGGCAGCTCGGCGCGGACCGCGCCGACCGCGAGCCCGAGCACCGCGCCGGAGTCGCGCACCATGTAGGCGACCCGCTCCCGCGGGTACCTGGGATCCACCGGAACGAACCCGGCGCCGGTCTTGGCGACCGCCCACACCGCGAGCACCGACTCCAGCGAGCGCGGAATACCGACCGCGACCAGATCGCCTGGACCGACCCCGCGCTCCAGCAACAGCCGGGCGAGCCGGTTCGAGCGCTCGTCGAGCTCGGCGTAGCCGAGGCTGCCGTAGGTCTCGTCGGCACCGGCGAACACCACCGCGGTGCCGTCCGGATTCGCCTCCACCGCCGACGTGATCAGCTGAGGCAGGGAAACAAGGCGCGACCTGCGAGTACGCGCAGCCCTGGGCCGGGCGGGACTGGTCATTCCCAGCTCACCCCGACAGCCCCGTCTCCCCGTCGCCTACCAGCCAGCACGTCACACCCACCGATCGTCCGCTCCCCTGTCAACACCGACTGGCCCCCAGAACAAGCATCGAATGCGGACACGTGGTCCGTTACCACCGATGCGGGCACAGCCGAGCGGCGTCCGCGCGGCGCGGGCTCCATGGGGAAACCGCGCTCCGGGCACTCGGGCCAGTTGGCGGACGCTACGCACTCAAGGGTGCAGGGCATCCGCACAGCATCGCAACAATGCCGCGCGAGATGCAGTTCACAGCGCCGGGCGCGGCGCTATTTATCGAGGATTTCGGTCAATCGGGGTGCGATGCGGGCGAGTGCCTCCGGAGCGGTCATGAGCAGGTGCGATGTGTCGACGGGGTGGTCGGCGACCGGGGTGTCGGTGTAGGGCTGCCACTCGGCGGGGTCGACGAGCACCCCGCCCGAGTCCAGCCGGGTGGCGCGGAAGAACTCGATCCGACCGCGGAAGACGCCGATGTCGTGCCGAGTGGCGAGCTCGACGACGGACATGGCGCCGCGATAGACGCGCCGCAATCGGGCGGCGTCGAGCACCGCCAGCTCGGCGGGGATCGATGCGGCCAGTGCCGCGAGCGCCTCGTCGCCCAGGTCGCCCAGGTCGGCCTCGGGTGGCAGCGCCTCCGGCGCGATCCCGACCTCGGCGAAGGCGGAGCGCACCGCCCGCCGGAAGTCGCCGAGGTCGACGGCGGGGGTGCCGTCGAGGACGGCGAGCAGCTCGACCTCGGCGCCCTCCCGCTGCAGCCGCACCGCGGCGGCGTGCGCGAGCACCCCGCCGATCGACCAGCCGAGCAGCCGGTACGGCCCCTCCGGCTGCACCTTCCTGAGCTCCGTGACGTACCTGGTGACGAAGTCGTCGAGCGTTTCCGGCCGCCAGTCGTCCTCGGTGAGCGCGGGGGTCTGCAGGCCGAAGATGGGCTGGTCGGCGGGGAGGAAGCGGCTCAGCCCGGCGAAGCTCCAGGCCAGGCCGGTGTAGGGGTGGAAGCAGAAGAGCGGCGGCCTGCTGCCCCGGTGCCGGATCGGCAGCAGCACCCCCATGGCGGCATCGTCGCCCGAGTGCGCCGCGACCACCCTGGCCGCGATGCCTGCCACGGTGGGGTCGTCGAAGAAGACGGCGACCCGGATCTCGGTGCCGGTGCGCTCGCGCAGCCGGGTGACGACCCGGGTGGCGATCAGGGAGTTGCCGCCCAGCTCGAAGAAGTTGTCGTCGGCGCCGACCCGCTCGATGCCGAGCACCTCGGCGAAGACCTCCGCCACAGTTTCTTCGGCGGGGGTCGACGGCGCGCGGAACTCGACGAGCTCGAGGACCGGAGCGGGCAGTGCCGCGCGATCCAGCTTGCCGACCGGGGTCAGCGGGACCCGATCGAGCACCATGATCGAAGCGGGGACCATGTAGCCAGGCAGCCGCTCCCCGAGGTGCGCGGTCAGCGCGGCCGGGTCGGGAACGCGACCCCGCGCTCCGACGACGTACGACACCAGCACGGTCGCGCCGGTCGCGCCGGGGTGCCCGACGGTGACCGCGAAGTCGACCGATTCGTGCGCCGCGAGCGCGGCGTCGATCTCGCCCAGCTCGATCCGGAAGCCGCGCACCTTCACCTGGAAGTCCGAGCGGCCCACGTACTCCACCTCGCCGGTCCGGGTCCAGCGCACCACATCACCGGTGCGGTACATCCGCGCACCCGGCACGTACGGATTCGCCACGAACCGCGCCGCCGTGAGACCGCGTCGCGCGTGGTAGCCCCGCGCCAGCTGGATACCCGACAGGTACAGCTCACCCGTCACACCGGCGGGCACCGGCCGCAGCCGCGAATCCAGGATCAGCGACTGCATCCCCCGGGTCGGGCGGCCGATCGTGACCGGCTCCCCCGGCCGCAGCGGAGCGCTGATGTTGGTCATGATCGTGGTCTCCGTCGGGCCGTAGCCGTTGTGGAAGGCCCGAATCGTGCCGTCCGCCAGCGGGACCGCCCACTTCGCCACCAGCTCCGGCGGACACGCTTCGCCACCGGCCACCAGCACCCGCAGCGAGTCGAGGCCGGCGGGATCGAAGGTGGCCAGCGCGGCCGGGGTGACGAACGCATGCGTCACGGCTTCGCTGCGAATGATCGCGGCGAGCTCATCGCCGCCGTACACCCCCGGCGGCACCACGACCAATGCCCCGCCCCCGGCAAGGGCGAGCAGCAGTTCCAGGATCGAGGCATCGAAGCTCGGGGAGGCGAAGTGCAGTGCGCGGGTGCCGGCGCCGAGCCCGTACCGCTCGGCCTGCTCCGCGGCGAAGTTCGCCAGCCCCGAGTGCGTCACCACGACGCCCTTCGGGACACCGGTGGAGCCGGAGGTGTAGATGACGTAGGCCGGATGCTCCGGCCGCACGGGCCGCACCCGGTCGGCGTCGGTCAGCGGCGTGTCGTCGAAGCCGGACAGGTCCAGGTCCTCCAGCACGAGCCAGCGCACCGACTCCGGCAGCCCGGCGCGCACCGACCGCACCGTCAGCCCGATGGGTGCGCCACTGTCGGTGACCAGGTGCGCGATCCGCTCAGCCGGGTAACCCGGGTCGACGGGCACGAATGCCGCGCCCGCCTTGGCAACCGCCGCGGCGGTCAGGACCGAATCGGGCGACCGCGGCACAGCGACGGCGATCAGCTCCTCGGCGCCGATCCCTTCCGCGACCAGCAACCGCGCCAACCGATCGGACCGGGCCTCGAGCTCCCGATAGGTGAGCGTCTCCCCGCGGAACACCACCGCAGGCGCCTCCGGCGCACCGCGCCCGAACAGCTCGGAGAGCACCACCGGCGGCACCGCGGGTGCCCCTGTCCTTGCCACCAGATCGGCCTGCTCGGCAGGGCCGAGCAGGGGCACCGCCCCCGCGGTGGTGGATCGGTCGGCCAGGACGCCGCGCAGCACCCGCAGGAAGCGGTCGGCGAAGGAGGCGACGGTGGCGGCGTCGAAGAGGTCGGTGGCGTAGTCGATCAGGCCGCCGATCCCGGCCGGTGCGCCGTCCGCGGTGCGCTCTTCGGTGAGGGTCCACTGCAGGTCGAACTTGGCGACGACCTCGTCGGTCGGCACCGCGGCAAGCCGCAGGCCGGGCAGTTCGAAGGTCGAGGCGGGCAGGTTGGTCAGCGAGAGCGCGACCTGGAAGAGCGGGTGCCGCGCCTGGGAGCGCACCGGGTCCAACAACTCCACCAGCCGCTCGAACGGAATATCCGCATGCGCGAACGCGTCCAGGTCGGTCTCCCGCACCCGGGCGAGCACGGTGTCGAAATCGTCGTCCGGAGCGACCGGGGTCCGCAGCACCACCGTGTTCACGAACATCCCGACCAGATCGTCCAGCTCCGCCTCGCCGCGCCCGGCCACCGGCGTCCCCAGCACGACATCCGAGGCCCCCGAGAGGCGTGACAGCACAACCACCAGCACCGCCTGCACCACCATGAACACGGTGACCTGGCGCTCCGCCGCCAGCCGCAGAATCCCGGCATGGGTCTCGGCGTCGACGGTGAAGGGGGTGCGGCCGCCGGCGAAGGTGGCGACCACCGGCCGCGGCCGGTCGGCGGGCAGCCCGAGTTCGTCGGGAAGCCCGGCGAGCGTGCGGCGCCAGTACTCGGCCTGGGTGGCGAGGACGCTGTCCGGGTCGGCTTCGTCGCCGAGCACACGGCGCTGCCAGATGCTGTAGTCGGCGTACTGCACGGGCAGCGGTTCCCAGCCGGGCGGCGTCTGCCCGCTCCGCGCGATGTAGGCGACCATCAGGTCGCGGGTGAGCGGCCCGACGGACCAGCCGTCGACGGCGATGTGGTGCGCCACGAAGACCAGCACGTGCTCGGGGTCCCGGTCCGGCCGGCTGTCGAGCGCGTACAGCGCGACGCGCAGCGGGGCCGCCGCCGTGACGTCGAACCCGCCGGACACCATGGCGTGCAGCTCCGCGGGGAGCGCGGCGGCGGTCACCGGAACGGCGGGCAGGTCGGTCAGCACCGCGTCGACGGGCAGCACCTGCTGCTCCGGGCCGTCGGCCGTCTCCGGGTACCTGGTCCGCAGCACCTCGTGCCTGGCGAGGACGTCGCGCACCGCGGCGGCCAGCGCAGCCACATCGAGCAGCCCGGTCAGCCGTACCGCGATCGGGACGTTGTAGAGCCCCGACTCCGGCCGGTAGCGATTGAGGAACCACATCCGCTGCTGGGCCATCGAGAGCGGGATCGACGCCGGCCGCTCCAGCGCCGTCAGCGGGGCCCGGTCCCGGCCACGGGTGCGGTCGATCCCGCTCGCGAGCTCGGTCACCGTCGACGCCTCGAACACGGTCCGCACCGGCACCACGGCTCCCAGCGCGGCACCGAGCCGGGCGACCAGGCGGGTGGCGACGAGCGAGTTGCCGCCCAGCTCGAAGAAGTTGTCGTCGGCGCCGACCCGCTCGACCCCGAGCACCTCGGCGAAGACCGCGGCGACGGTCTCCTCGGCGGGGGTCGACGGTGCGCGGAACTCGTGGGTGGCGTAGCTGGGGGCGGGCAGGGCGCGCCGGTCGAGCTTGCCGTTGACGGTCAGCGGGACGGCGTCGAGCGGGACGAAGGCCGAGGGGACCATGTAGCCGGGCAGGAGCGAGGCGAGCCCGGCGCGGAGTTCACCCTGGTCGGGTGCGGGCGCGCCGGGGGCCGGGACGACGTAGGCGACGATCCTGGCGTCGCCGGGCCGGTCGGTGCGCACGACCACCGCGGCCTGCGCGATCCCGGGCCTGCCCAGCAGCGCCGCCTCGATCTCGCCGAGCTCGATCCGGAAGCCGCGCACCTTCACCTGGTCGTCGGCGCGGCCGAGGTACTCCAGTTCGCCGCCGCGGGTCCAGCGGGCGCGGTCGCCGGAGCGGTACCGGCGGGTGCCGTCCGGGCCTGCGACGAAGCGGGCGGCGGTGAGGCCGGGCCGGCCCAGGTAGCCGCGGGCCAGCTGGCCGCCGCCGACGTAAATCTCCCCCGCGACCCCGATCGGCACCGGCCGCAGCCGGTCATCGAGCAGCTCCAGGCCGAGGCCGGGGATGGCCCGGCCGACGACGCTGCCCGCGCCCGCGTCGATGGTCGCGGCGTCGAGTGGGCGGTAGGTGACGTGCACCGTCGTCTCGGTGATGCCGTACATGTTCACCAGCCGCGGCGCGCGGTCGCCGTGCCTGGCGACCCAGCCGGCCAGCCGGCGCGGCTCCAGCGCCTCACCGCCGAAGATCACGTACCGCAGCCGCGGCGGCGCGGCGCAGCTCCGCTCGGCCTCGGCGAGCTGGTAGAAGGCGGACGGCGTCTGGTTGAGCACGGTCACCCGCTTCGCGCGCAGCAGCTCGAGCAGCTGCTCGGGCGAGCGCGCGGTGTCCTGGTCGACGACGACCAGCTCGCCGCCGAAGGCGAGCGCGCCCCACAGCTCCCAGACCGAGAAGTCGAAGGCGAAGGAGTGGAACAGGGTCCACACGTCCTCCGGGCCGAAGCCGAAGTCGGTGGCGGTGTTGGCGAGCAGCCGGACCACGTTCCCGTGCGGCACCGCGACGCCCTTGGGGCGGCCGGTGGAGCCCGACGTGTAGATGACGTACGCGATGGTGTCCGGATCGGGCGCGGCACCGGTGATCGGCGCGGCATCGCCCTCGTCGAGGTTCGCGGCCTCGACAACGGGCAGGCCGGGCGGCAGCTCGACCTCGGCGCCGGGGGCCAGCACGACGCTCGCGGGGCGTGCGTCAGCGAGGACGTAGGCGATGCGCTCGGCCGGGTAGGCCGGGTCGATCGGCACGTACCCCGCGCCGGATTTCAGCACCGCGAGCAGCGCGACGACCAGCTCCGGCGAGCGCGGGAGCAGCACCGCGACCAGCGTCTCCGGGCCCGCGCCCGCCGCGACGAGCCGCCGGGCGAGCACGGTGGAGCGCCGGTCGAGATCGGTGTAGGTCAGCGTCTCGGCGCCGTGCGTCACCGCGGGCGCCCGCCCGTGCTCCGCCACCGCGGCGGCGAACAGATCGAGCAGGGTGCCGCCGGGGTCGGCCGTGGCTCCGGCGCCCGCCGGGTTCCCGGTGACCAGGGCCCGTTCACGGTCGTCGAGCAGGTCGATGTCGCCGGTCGGCGCGCCCGCGTCGGCGACGACGGCGCGCAGCACCCGCAGGTACCGCTCGGCGAAGGTCTCGATGGTCGCTGCGTCGAAGAGGTCGGTCGCGTAGTTGATGCCGAGGGCGATGCCGCCGTTCTCCGGCAGCTCGGTGAGGTTCCAGTGCAGGTCGAACTTGGCGACGTGCGCGTCCGCCTCGACCCCGGCGATGGTCAGCCCGGGCAGCGTGAACTCCGCGGCAGGCAGGTCGGCGAGCGAGAGCGCGACCTGGAAGAGCGGGTGCCGCGCCTGCGAGCGCGGCGGGTCGAGCACCTCCACCAGCCGCTCGAAGGGCACGTCGGCGTGCGCGAACGCCGCCAGATCGGTGTCCCTGACCCGCCGCAGCACGGCCTCGAAGGAGTCCTGCCCGGCGACCGGGGTGCGCAGCACGATGGTGTTGACGAACATGCCGACCAGGTCGTCCAGCTCGGCCTCGCCGCGGCCGGCCACCGGGGTTCCGATGGCGATGTCCGTGCTGCCCGAGAGCCGCGCGAGCAGCACCGCGAGCGCGGCCTGGGCGACCATGAAGAACGTCGCGGTGTGGTCGGCGGCGAGCTCGCGCAGGGCACGGTGCAGCTCGGCGTCGATGACGACGGCGTGCCCGGCGCCGGCGAAGGTGGCGAGTTCCGGACGCGGCCGGTCCAGCGGCAGCTCCAGCTCGACCGGCAGCCCGGCCAGCGCGCTCCGCCAGTACTCGGTCTGCACCGCCGCCACGCTCGCCGGATCGGACTCGTCGCCGAGCAGTTGCCGCTGCCACACGCTGAAGTCGGCGTACTGCACCGGCAGCGGCGCCCACTCCGGCGCCGTTCCGGCCGCCCGCGCCGCATACGCCACCATGACGTCGCTGGTCAGCGGCCCCACCGACCAGCCGTCGGCGGCGATGTGGTGCGCGACGAAGACCAGCACGAACTCGTCCGCGCCCGCCACCCGGAAGAGCGCGACCCGCAGCGGCACCTCCGTCGTCACGTCGAACCCGGCGGTGACGACGGCGGCCACCCGCTCGGGGAGCTCGCCGGGCGGCACCTCCGACACCGGCAGCCCGGCCCCGATCGCCTGCTCGACGTCGAGCACCCGCTGCACCGGGCCGTCCGCGGTCTCCGGGTAGACGGTGCGCAGCACCTCGTGCCGCCGGACGAGATCGGCGATCGCCGCCGCCAGCGCGGCGGTGTCGAGCTCACCGGTGAGCCGGACCGCGATCGGCACGTTGTAGACCGCCGAATCGGGGTCGAAGCGGTTCAGGAACCACATCCGCTGCTGCGCGAGCGAGAGCGGAATCCGTTCCGGGCGCGCACCCGCGACCAGGGCGGGGCGGGCGCCGGTGCCCGATTCCCGTTCGAGCACCGCGGCGAGCTCCGCGACCGTCGAGGTCTCGAAGAGGCTGCGGACCAGCACCCGGGAGTTCAGCGCGGAGCCGAGCCGGGCCGCGACCCGGGTGGCGAGCAGGGAGTTGCCGCCGAGGGTGAAGAAGTCGTCGTCCAGGCCGACCCGCTCGACGCCGAGCACCCGGCCGAAGACGTCGGCGACGATCTGCTCGACCGGCGTCCGCGGGGCGCGGAAGGCGACCTCGGAGGTGAAGACCGGCGCGGGCAGCGCCTTGCGATCGAGCTTGCCGACCGTGGTCAGCGGGAGCCGGTCGAGCACCGTGATGGCGGCAGGGACCATGTAGCCGGGCAGCGTCTCGCGCAGGTGCGCGGTCAGTTCGGCGGTGTCGGCCGTGCGGCCGCGGGCGGCGACGACGTAGGCGGCCAGGTCGGCCACCCCGGTCTCGCCGCGGTGGCCGACGGTGACCGCGAAATCCACGCTCGGGTGCGCGGCCAGCGCGGCGTCGATCTCGCCGAGTTCGATCCGGAAGCCGCGGATCTTGACCTGGAAGTCGGAGCGGCCGACGTACTCGACCTCGCCACCCCTGGTCCAGCGGACCACGTCGCCGGTGCGGTACATGCGCTCGCCGCTGCGGTACGGATGGGCGACGAAGCGGTCGGCGGTGAGCCCGGGGCGAGCGTGGTAGCCACGGGCCAGCTGCACCCCCGCGATGTACAGCTCACCGGCGACGCCGACCGGAACCGGTTGCAGCCTGGCGTTCAGCACCAGCGACTGCATGCCGCCCTGCGGTCCGCCGATCGTCACCCGTGCGCCCGGCACCAGCGGCGCGCTGATGTTGCTGTCGACCGTGGTCTCGGTGGGGCCGTAACCGTTGTAGTAGGCGCGCACGGTGCCGTCGGGCAGCGGGACCGCCCACTTGGCGATCAGCTCCGGCGGACTGGCCTCACCGCCCGCGATCACCACGCGCAGCGTGTGCAGCCCGGACGGGTCGAAGGTCGCCAGGGCCGCGGGCGGGATGACGGCATGGGTCACCCGCTGCTCCCGGATCAGCTCGGAAAGCTCCGCCCCGCCGTACACGCTCTGCGGCACGACCACCAGCGTCCCACCGCGCAGAATCGCCAGGAAGAGCTCGAGCAGGGAGGCGTCGAACGAGGGCGAGGCGAAGTGCATGGCACGGGTCCGCGCGCTCAGCCCGAAGCGCCCGTCCTGGTCGGCGGCGAAGTTCGCCAGCGCCCGGTGGCTCACCACCACGCCCTTCGGGCGCCCGGTCGAGCCCGAGGTGTAGATGACGTGCACCGGATGATCCGGGTGCAGCGGCACGCGCCGGTCGGCGTCGGCGACCGGCGCGGCGTCGAAGCCGCGGGTATCGAGGTCCCCCTGCACCAGCCACCACGTCGTGCCTGGCAGCGCCGGGCGGACGTCGCTCGTGGTCAGCCCGATCCGGGCGCCGGAGTCGGCGATCATGAAGGCGATGCGGTCGATCGGAAGCCTGGAGTCGATCGGCAGGAAGGCCGCGCCGGTGCGGGCGACGGCCGCGAGCGCGACCACCGACTCGAGCGAGCGCGGGATCGCGAGCGCGACCACGTCCTCGGCGCCGACGCCTGCGGCGATCAGCAGCCGGGCCAGCCGGTTCGCGCGCTCGTTCAGCTCCCGGTAGCTCAGGGTCTGCCCGTCGTAGATCACGGCGGTCGCGGCGGGCGCACCGGTGGTGAACAGCTCGGGCAGCAGCCGCTGCGCCGGCGGCGGCGGACAGGCCCGCGAGATCAGGTCGGCGCGCTCGGCGGGGCCGAGCAGTTCGACCGAGCCCACCGGCGCCTCGGCGTCGGCCACCACAGCGGCCAGCACCCGCACGAAGCGCTCGGTGAACGCGCGCACCGTGTCGGCGTCGAAGAGCTCGGTCGCGTAGATCACCGAACCCGCCATGCCCGCGGGGGCACCCGCGCCCGCGCGGCGCTCCTGCAGCGTCCACTGCAGATCGAACTTGGCCGGCTGCGCGGGCGGTTCGATGCCGGTGACCCGGAGGCCGGGCAGCTCGAACTCGGTCATCGGGGCGTTGACCAGGGTCAGCGCGGTCTGGAAGAGCGGGTGCCTGGCCTGCGAGCGCGGCGGCGACAGCACCTCGACCAGCCGCTCGAAGGGCACGTCGGCGTGCGCGAACGCCGCCAGATCGGTGTCCCGCACCCGGCGCAGCAGCGTGCCGAACCCGTCGGCGGGCGCGACCTCGGTGCGCAGTACCAGGGTGTTGACGAACATGCCGATCAGGTCGTCCAGCTCGGCCTCGCCGCGGCCGGCGACCGGGGTGCCGATGGCGATGTCGTCGCTGCCGGAGAGCTGGGCCAGCAGCACGGCCAGCCCGGCCTGCACCACCATGAAGAGCGTGGCACTGTGCTCGGTGGCGAGCTGCCGCAGCCCGCGGTGCAGCTCCTCGGGGATCTCGAAATCCAGGGTGGCACCGGCGAAGTGCGAGACGTTCGGCCGCGGCCGGTCGGTGGGCAGCGCCAGCTCGTCGGGCAGGTCGGCCAGCGTCGTCCGCCAGTACCCGGTCTGGATGGCGAGCAGGCCGGCCGGGTCGTCCTCGGCGCCGAGCAACTCCCGCTGCCAGACGCTGAAATCCGCGTACTGCACCGGCAGCGGGGCCCACTCCGGTGCGGCACCGGCCGAGCGCGCGGCGTAGGCCACCATGAGGTCGCGGGTCAGCGGGCCCACCGACCAGCCGTCCGCGGCGATGTGGTGCGCGACGAAGACCAGGACGTACTCGGCGGTCCCCGCCACCTCGAAGAGCGCGATCCGCAGCGGGACCTCGGCGGTCACGTCGAAACCGGTGGTGGCGATCCGGGTCACCCGCTCCGCGACCTCAGCGGGCCGCACCGCCACCGGGTAGAGCCCGCCGACCGCCGCGTCGGCGGGGAGCACGCGCTGCACCGGGCCGTCGGCGGTCTCCGGGTAGACGGTGCGCAGCACCTCGTGCCTGGCGACCAGGTCGCGCACGGCGGCGGCGAGGGCGGCGGTGTCGAGCTCGCCGCTGAGCCGGACCGCGATCGGGATGTTGTAGACCGCGGAGGCCGGGTCGAAGCGGTTCAGGAACCACATGCGCTGCTGGGCCAGCGAGAGCGGCACCGCATCGGGCCGCCGCACCGCGGTCAGGGCGGGGCGGCCGCCGCTGCCCGCGTGCTGTTCGGCGCGCGCGGCGAGCGCGGCGACGCTGCCCGCCTCGAAGAGCGCGCGCACCGGAAGCGTGGTGTCGAGCGCGGCGCCGAGCCGCGCCGCGACCTGGGTGGCGAGCAGCGAGTTGCCGCCGAGTTCGAAGAAGTCGTCGTCCAGGCCGACCCGCTCCAGCCGGAGCACCTCGGCGAAGACCCGCGCCACCGTCTGCTCGATCGGGGTCACCGGCGCGCGGAACTCCCGCGCCCGGAAGGCGGGAATCGGCAGCGCCCTGCGGTCCAGCTTGCCGGAGGGGTTGAGCGGGAGCCGGGGCAGCACGGTGACCACCGCGGGCAGCATGTACCCGGGCACCGCACCGCGCACCGCGCTCCGGACGGCGTCGCCGTCGAGGTCGCGGCCGGGCGCCGGCGTCACGTACCCGGCCAGGAACTGGCCGACGTCGCCGTCGGCCACCAGCACGACCGCCTGCGCCACGCCCGGCACCGCCCGCAGCGCGGTCTCGATCTCGCCGAGCTCGATGCGCTGCCCGCGGAACTTGACCTGGAAGTCGGCGCGCCCCGCGTAGACGAGCTCGCCGTCGGCGCGCCTGGTCACCAGGTCGCCGGTGCGGTAGAGCCGCGCTCCGGCGCCGAACGGGTCGGCGACGAAGCGCTCCGCGGTCAGCTCGGGGCGGCCCGCGTAGCCGCGGGCCAGCTGCGCGCCACCGAGGTAGAGCTCGCCGCGCACGCCGGGCGGGACCGGCCGCAGCCTGGCGTCGAGCACGTGGGCGGTGCTGTTCCACTCCGGCGCGCCGATCGGCACCACCGCGGTGTCGAGCTCGGTGACCGGGTGGGCGGTGATCGAGACGGCGGCCTCGGTCGGGCCGTACAGATTGTGCAGCCGGGCCGGGCTCACCCGCCGGAACGCCGCCACCGTCTCCGGGTGCAGCGCCTCGCCGATGACGAAGACGTCGCGCAGCCCGGCCAGCTCCTCCGGCCGCGCGTGCTGGGCGAAGACCGCGAGCAGCGACGGCACGAAGTCGGTGACGGTGACGCCGTGCCGCCGGATCAGCTCGGCGATGTAGCGGGCGTCGCGCTGCCCGCCCTCCTCGGCGAGCACCATGCGCGCACCCGCCGCGAGCGGCACGAAGAAGCCCCAGATGGAGAGGTCGAAGGTGGGCGCGGTCTTCTGCAGGTAGCCGTCGGCCGGGCCGATGCCGTACTCCGCCACCATCCAGGCGATCTGGTTGGCGGCGGCGCGGTGCGGCACGGTCACGCCCTTCGGCCGCCCGGTGGAGCCGGAGGTGAACAGCGTGTACGCCGGGTGCCGCCGGTCCGGAACGGTGTCCTGCGGCAGCGGGTCCGCGGAGTGCTGCGCCGCGTCGGCGACGGTGAGGCGGGTGGTCCGCGGGTGCACCTCGACCGGGAGCCGCGCGCCCGGCTCGGCGATCAGCACCGCGGGGCGGGTGGTGTCGAGGATGTGCCGCACGCGGTCGGCGGGGTGTCCCGGGTCGAGCGGGACGAAGGCGCCCCCGGCCCGCAGCACCCCGAGCATGGCGGTGACCAGCTCCGGCCCGCGCGGGAGCGCGAGCACCACCGAGACCTCCGGGCCGACGCCTGCCGCGCGCAGCAGCCGCGCCACCCGGTTCGCGGCGGCCGACAGCTCGCCGTAGCCGATCTCACCGAACTCGCCTGCCAGCGCCACCGCGGCGGGGTCGGCGGCGGCGCGCTCGTCGAAGCCCTGGTGCAGCCGGGTCCAGCGCACCGGGTGCGCGGTCTCGTTCCAGGCGAGGGTGTTTCGCTGTTCGTCGGCGTCGAGCAGGGGGATGTCGCCGACCGGGATGCCGGGATCGGCGATGACCGCGTCGAGCAGCCGGAGGAAGCGGCGCACCAGTTGCTCGACGGTCGCGCGGTCGAAGAGCGCGGTGGCGTAGGTCAGGACGCCGGAGATGCCCGCGGGCGCGCCGTCGGGCGCGTACTCGTCGCTGACCACGAGGTGCAGGTCGAACTGGGACAGCGTGATATCGAGGTCGAGCCCGGAGAGCGTGAGCCCGGGCAGCTCGAGTTCGGTGGTGCCGAAGTTCTGGAAGGAGAGCCCGACCTGGAACAGCGGGTGCCTGCTCTGCGAGCGCGCCGGGTCGAGCACCTCGACCAGCCGCTCGAACGGGACGTCGGCGTTGGCGAACGCCTGGATGTCGCTCTCCCGCTGCCTGGCGAGAACCTCGTCGAAGCGGTCGCCGGGCGCCAGCCGGGTGCGCAGGACGAGGGTGTTCACGAACATGCCGATCAGGTCGTCGAGGATGGCATCGCCGCGGCCCGCGATCGGCGTGCCGACCGCCACATCGTCGGTGCCGGCGAGCCGGGCCAGCAGCACCGCGAGCGCGGTGTGCAGCGCCATGAAGAGCGTCGCGCCACCGGCGCGGGCCAGCTCGGTGAGCGCGCGGTGCGTTTCGGCCGGGATCCGCACCGGCACCGCGCTGCCCGCGACGGACTGCACCGGCGGCCGCGGCCGGTCGGTCGGCAGCTCCAGCTGGTCGGGCAGGTCGGCGAGCGCCGTCCGCCAGTGCGCGATCTGCGCGGCCGCGACCGAGCCGGGATCGTCCTCGGCGCCGAGCAGCGCGCGCTGCCAGATGCTGTAGTCGGCGTACTGCACCGGCAGCGGCGCCCAGCCCGGCGCCTCCCCCGCGGCGCGGGCACTGTAGGCGACCACGAGATCCCTGGTCAGCGCGGCGATCGAGGAGCCGTCGCCGCTCACGTGGTGGATCGCCATGGCCAGCACCCACTCGTCGGGGCCGAGCTCGAACAGGGCGATCCGCAGCGGCACCTCGGTGGTGACATCGAAGGGGGCGGCGATCAGCTCGGTCAGCGCGGTGCGCACCTCCGCGGCGGCGAGTCGGCGAACGACCGGCTCCCTGACCGCGCTCGCCGGCATGACCACCTGCACCGGCCCGGTATCGGTCTCCGGGTACACCGTGCGCAGCACCTCGTGGCGCTGCACCACATCCGCGATCGCCAGGATCAGCGCCGCGGCGTCGACCTCGCCGTGCAGCCGCACGGCGACCGGGATCGTGTACGCCGCCGAGCCGCGGTCGAACCGGTTCAGGAACCACATGCGCTGCTGCGCGGGCGAGAGCGGAATCCGCGCGGGCCGCGGCCCCGCGGTCAGGGCGGGCCCGGCGCCGCGGCCTGCGAGCCGCTCGGCCGCGACGGCCAGTCGGGCCACCGTGGTGTTCTCGAAGAGCGCCCGCGCCGGGATGTTCGTGTCCAGCGCCGCGCCGACCCGCGCCGCGACCTGGGTGGCGAGCAGCGAGTTCCCGCCCAGCTCGAAGAAGTCGTCGTCCAGCCCGATCTCCTCGGCGCCGAGCACCCCCGCGATCACCTCGGCGACCACCCGCTGCACCCGCGTCTCCGGGGCGCGGTAGGCGCGGTGCTCGAACACCGGCGCGGGCAGCGCGGCCCGGTCCAGCTTGCCGACCGGGGTCAGCGGGATGGCGTCGAGCACGACGATCGCGGTCGGCACCATGTGCGAAGGCAGCCTGGACTCCGCCCACTCGGTCAGCGCGGCCACCTCGATCGCGTCGGCCGCCGCGTGCACATAGGCGACCAGCACGGTGGCACCGGTCGCCTGCTCGACGCCGACGGTCACCGCGAAGTCGACCGACTCGTGCGCGGCCAGCACCGCGTCGATCTCGCCCAGCTCGATCCGGAACCCGCGGATCTTCACCTGGAAGTCGTTGCGGCCCAGGTACTCGATCTCCCCGGACGGCAGCCTGCGTACCAGGTCACCGGTGCGGTACAGCCGGGATCCGGGCTCGCCGAACGGGTTCGCCACGAACCGGGCCGCGGTGAGGCCGCGCCGCTCGTGGTAGCCGCGCGCCAGCTGCGCACCGGTGATGTAGAGCTCGCCCGCGACCCCCTCCGGCACCGGGCCGAGCCGCTCGTCGAGCACGTACTCCAGCACCCGCCGGATCGGCGCCCCGATGGTGACCGTCTCACCGGGCATCAGCGGGCCGCTGATATTGGTCATGATGGTGGTCTCGGTGGGGCCGTAACCGTTGTAGAACTCGCGGAATCGGCCGTTGCCGCGCGGCTGCACCCAGCGCCGCACCAGCTCCGGCGGGCACGCCTCGCCGCCCGCGACCACCACGCGCAGCTCGTCCAGCCCGGCCGGGTCCAGCGAGGCGAGCACCGCCGGGGTGATGAAGGCGTGCGTCACCCGCTCCCGGCGCAGCAGCCGGGCCAGCTCGGCGCCGCCGACGATCGCCGGGTCGACCACCACCATGGTCGCCGCGCCGCCGAGCGCGAGCAGCAGCTCCAGCACCGAGGCGTCGAACGAGGGCGAGGCGAAGTGCAGCGTCCTGGAATCGGTGCCGACCCGGTACCGCTCGTGCTGCTCGTCGCAGAAGCCCTTCAGCCCGGCCTGGGTGACGACGACGCCCTTCGGCCTTCCGGTGGATCCCGAGGTGTAGATGACGTAGGCCGCGTCGGCCGGGCGCAGCGAGCGCGGCCGGTCCGCGGAGGAGACCGGCTCCAGCGAGAAGCGCTGCGCGGCGGTGGTATCGATGGCGAGCCACTCGACGTCGCCGGGGAGCTCGGCGCGCTCGGCGGTGACGGTCAGCCCGAGCACCGCGCCGGAGTCGCGCACCATGTAGGCCACCCGATCGCTCGGGTAGCGCGGGTCGACGGGGACGAAGCCCGCCCCGGTCTTGGCCACCGCCCAGACCGCGAGCACCGACTCCGGCGAGCGCGGGATGCCGACGGCGACCAGGTCGCCCGGGCCGATGCCGCGGTCGAGCAGCAGCCGGGCCAGCCGGTTGGAGCGCTCGTCGAGCTCGGCGTAGCCGAGGCTGCCGTAGCTCCGCTCCGCCCCGGCGAAGACCACGGCGGTGCCGCCGGGGTTCGCCTCGACGGCGGCCGCCATGAGCTGCGGCAGCGCGACCAGCCGGGCGCGGCGGGTGCGGGTGGGCCTGGTCCTGGTCGAGCTGGTCATGCGCGGGCCCCCCCGATGATCGAGCTTCCTTCTCGCATTCCACCCAGCAACACGTTTACCCGCCCATCATCGAAGAGCACTGCACGCACCGGAGACCCCACGCGAGCACGCGGTGATGAACGTTCCCTATCGCCGCGATTCGCCTGCGATGGGCTCCTACCCGCCATTCATCACTTCATGTGGGGATAAATCGCCTGATCGAGATCGAGGATCGAGGCAGATCGCCATCCAGAGTGCCGGGTGCGCCCGGGCGAACGCAAGCCAGACCCGGAGATCTATGTCATACGACCGGCTGACTTGCTATCTCCGCGGCAGCCGATCAGGATCTGCGGTAGCAAGTGAACAGCGAGCGACCAGCTACCCGATCAGCGCCGATCTAGCAACCGGTTCAGCTGCGGCCCGATCTCGGCGAGCGCACGGGGTTCGGCCATCAGGTCGTGCGTGGCGTCCACCGGCCGGTCGACGACCTCGCCGTCCACGTACGGCCGCCACGCCGCCGCCGCACCGGGGCGCGGGTCGACGGCGGCGCTGAAGTACTGCAGCGCACCGCGGAAGACCTCGGGGCGGTATCGGTTGATGAGCTCGGCGGAGCGCACCGCGTTGCGGTAGATCCGCCGGACCCGCTCCGGGGTGAGCACCGCGGCCTCGGCCGGGACAGCGGCGTGCAGCAGGGCGAGCGCCTCGTCCGGCAGCTCGGTGAGGTCGTGGTCCGGGTCGTCCGGCAGCGCGCCGAGCACCGCGTCGTCGATGCCCAGTTCGCCGAGCGCGGCGCGCAGCGCCGAGCGGAAGTCGGAGATGTCGATCTGGTGGTGACTGTCGAGCATGGCGAGCAGCGCGACCTCTTCGCCCGCGGCCTGCAGCGTGGTCGCGATGGCGTGCGCGACGATGCCGCCGAGCGACCAGCCGAGCAGGTGGTACGGCCCGTGCGGCTGCACCGCGCGGATCTCGGCGAGGTAGCGCTCGGCGATCTCCGGCAGCGAGCCGGCCAGGTAGCCGTCCTCGGTGAGCGCGGGCGACTGGATGCCGAGGATCGGCCGGTCCTGGTCGATGTGCGCGGCGAGCCCGGCGTAGCTCCAGGCCAGGCCGTACATGGGGTGCAGGCAGAAGAGCGGCTCCCTGCGACCGGTGCGGCGCAGCGGGAGCAGCACGCCGAGCGCGGCGTCCGAATCGTGTTCGGGCTCGTCCTGGCCCGCGGAGACCGCGCGCACCCGGGTGGTGACCGCCGCGACCGTCGCGTCGGTGAAGAGCCACTGCACCCGGACGTCGACGCCGGTGACCGCGCGCAGCCGCGCGACCAGCCTGGTGGCGAGCAGCGAGTTCCCGCCGAGTTCGAAGAAGTCGTCGTCCATCCCGGCCCGGGGCAGCTCCAGCACCTCGGCGAAGAGCCCGGCGACGGTCTGCTCCAGCGGCGAGAGCGCGGCCCGGTAGGGCCTGTTGCTGAGCTCCGGTGCGGGCAGTGCCCTGCGGTCCAGCTTGCCGCTGGCGTTCAGCGGCATGGCGTCGAGCAGCACCAGCGCCGACGGCACCATGTAGGCGGGCAGCGCGGCCCTGGCGTGCGCGAGCACCGCGCGCCGCGCCTCGCCCGCGCCCGGCTCCGGGACCAGGTAGCCGACCAGCCGGTCACCGTTCTCGCCGCGCACCAGCGTGACGACGGCCTGCCGCACCGCGGGGTGGCCGAGCAGCACGCTCTCGATCTCGCCGAGCTCGATCCGCTGGCCGCGCAGCTTGACCTGGAAGTCGCTGCGCCCCAGGTACTCCAGCACCGGCGCGCCGTCGCCATCCGGACGCCAGCGCACCACGTCGCCGGTGCGGTAGAGCCGCTGCCCGCCGCCGTGCGCCACGAAACGCTCCGCGGTCAGCCCCGGCGCGTTGGCGTAGCCGCGCGCCAGCTGCACGCCGGCGAGGTACAGCTCGCCCGCGGCGCCGAACGGCACCGGCGCCAGCTGCCGATCCAGGACCAGCGCCTCGGTGTTCGCCACCGGGGCGCCGATCGGGATGCCGCCGCGCTGCGCCCGGCCGCTCACCGCGTACGCGGTCACCACCGTCGCCTCGGCCGGGCCGTACCAGTTCACCAGGTAGGCCTGCGGCAGCAGCTCGGCGAAGCGGGTCGCGAGCTCGGCGGTGAGCGCCTCGCCCGCGGCGAAGACCCAGCGCAGCGCGGGCAGCTCGACCCGCGGCAGCTCGGCGAGCTCGTCCAGGAACGCCGCGAGCATGGATGGCACGAAGTGCACCGCCGTGACCCGGCGCTCGGTGAGCTCGCGCAGCAGGTAGGCGGGGTCGCGGTGGCCGTCCGGCTCCGCGATCAGCACCGTCGCCCCGGTCTGCAGCGGCCAGAACAGCTCCCAGGTGGAGATGTCGAAGGTGATCGGGGTCTTGTGCAGTACCAGGTCGCCCGCGCCGTGCGGGTAGGTCCACTGCGCCCAGCGGAACTGGTTCACCATCTGCCGGTGCGTGATCACCACGCCCTTGGGCCGCCCGGTGGAGCCGGAGGTGTAGATGACGTAGGCGGCGCTGTCCGGCAGCGCCGGGGAGGCGGGCGGCTCGGCCTGCAGCGAATCGGGGTCGGGCAGCCAGAGCGAATCCAGCTCGACCACCTCGACGTCGCTGTCGGTGGTGAAGCCGTCCCGCGCGGTGGTGAGCACGCAGATCGGAGCCGCGCTGGTCAGCACGTACTCGCTGCGCTCGGCGGGGTGGTCCGGGTCGATCGGGACGTAGGCGGCGCCGGTGCGGAGCACGGCGTAGATCGAGGCGACCAGCTCCAGCGAGCGGCGCATGGCGATGCCGACCAGGCTGCCCGGCCCGACGCCGCGCTCGGTGAGCACCTGGGCCAGCGCGCGGGCGAGCAGGTCGAGCTCGCTGTAGCTGAGCCTGGTGTCCTCGTACATCACCGCGGGGGTGTCCGGGGTGCGGGCCACCTGCGCGTCGAAGAGCGTGAGCAGGGTGGCCTCGTCCCGGAATTCCGGCACCTCGGTGTCGTTCGCCGCGGCGAGCGCGGCGCGCTCGGCGTCGGTCAGCAGCTCCACCTCGGCGACCCGCGCGTTGCGGTCGCGGACGAAGCGGTCGATCACCGCGGCGAAGCGCTCGGCGAGCAGCGCGGCGGCGGCGTCGTTCACGGCGTCCCTGCGGTGCTTCAGCGTCACCTGCAGCTGCCTGCCCGGCACCACCATGACGGTGATCGGGTAGTGGGTGTTGTTGACGACGTCGACCCCGGCCAGGTGCATGCCGTCGATCCCGCCCGGCTGCTCCAGCCCGGCGCGCTCCAGCGCGGCCTTGTCGATCGGGAAGGACTCGAAGACGACCAGGGTGTCGAAGAGCGGGTCGACCCCGGTGAGCTCCTGGATCTCGGCCAGCCCCACGTGGTGGTGGTCGAGCAGCGCGGCCTGCTCCAGCTGCAGCGTGCGCAGCAGCGCGGCCAGCGTGGCGCCCGGCTCCAGCCGGACCCGGACCGGAACGGTGTTCACGAACAGCCCGACCAGCGTCTCCACCCCGGGCAGCTGCGGCGGGCGGCCGGAGACGGTGGCGCCGAACACCACGTCGTCCCGGTCGGTGCTGCGCCCGATGAGCAGCCCCCACGCCGCCTGCACGACGGTGTTCACCGTGACGCCGAGCTCGGCGGCGAGCCGGCTCAGCCCCTCGGAGCGGGCGACCGAGAGGGTGAACCCGGCCTCGCCGATCCCGGCCTCGCCGATCCCCGCCGCGCCGATCCCGGCCGCGCCCGGCCCGGACTCCGGGAGCGCGGGCACCAGCGCGGTGGGTTCGTCGATCCCGCTCAGCGCGGCCCGCCAGGCGGTGCGCGCCGCGCCGCGGTCCTGCGCGGCGAGCCAGAGCAGGTAGTCGCGGTACGACCCGATCGGCTCGCCCAGCGGCCGACGCACCCGCCCGACCAGCGCGTACACCGTGAGCAGGTCGCGAAGCAGCAGCGGCATCGACCAGCCGTCCACCAGGATGTGGTGCGCGGTCACCAGCAGCTGGTGCCGCTCGGCGGCGGTGCGGATCAGGGTGAAGCGCAGCATCGGCGCCTCGTGCATGTCGAACGGGGTGGCCAGGTCGTTGGCGACCACCCGCGCCCGCGCGGCGTTCGCCGGGCCGTCGGCCAGGTGCCCGAGGTCGACGAAGCGCCAGGGCAGCCGGACCGCGTCCAGCACCACCTGCACCGGGTCGCCCGCACCGTCCTCGGCGAAGGCGACCCGCAGGTTCGGGTAGCGGATCAGCACCAGCTCGGCGGCGGCGCGCAGCCGGGTGGCGTCCACCGGCCCGGTCAGGTGCAGCCCGAACTGCATGGTGTAGGCATCCACCGAACCGGCGGCGAGCAGCGCGTGGAAGAGCATGCCGGACTGCAGCGGCGTCACCGGCCAGACGTCGGCCAGCTCCGGGTAGCCCTTGGTGAGCTGGTCGACATCGCGCTGGGCCAGCGGGACGAGCGGGAAGTCGGACGGGGTGTGGCCGCCCGCCTCCGGGTGCCTGCCGTGCTCGGCGAGCCCGCCGAGCGCGCGCACCCAGCGCTCGGCGAAGGTCTGCACGTCGGGCAGGTCGAGCACGGCGGCGGCGTAGTCGAACCGGGCGACCAGGCCGTCCGGGGTGGCGTCGACGGTGAGGTCGAGGACCAGGTCGTCGACCGGGGAGTCGACCCGCACCCGGGCCGGTCGCAGGTCGCGGTAGCGCAGCCCGAGCAGGCCGCGGTCCAGCCGGGCGATCTCGCCCGCGGTGGCCGGGTTGGCGTGCCGGAGCAGCCCGAACCCGACGCCGCCCGCAGGCACCGCCCGGCACATCTCCTTGACCCGGCCCAGCGCGACGCCGGCGGCCGGGCCGCCGTCGAGCACCTCGGCGAAGTCGATCCCGGTCAGCCGCAGCGCGAGCGGGTAGGTGGTGGTGAAGGCGGCGACGAAATCCGCGGCGGCGGTGCCGGAGCCGCTGAAGTCGGCGGGGTCGCCGGTCCGCGCGTCGGCGGTGAGCCGGACGACGGTGCCGATCTGCTCCGGCGCGGTGGGGTCGGCGAGGGCCAGCGCCAGCGCGGTGAGCAGCACCTCGTCGACGGTGGCGTGGTAGGCGTCGGCGACGGTGGCGACCGCGCCCGCGGCCTCCCTGGTGATCCGGGCCGAGAGCCTGCCGCGGATGCGCAGGTCGCCGGGGTACAGGCGGCCGCCGCGCGGGACGGCGGCGCGCCACCACTCCAGCTCGGCCAGGGTCGCCGGATCGGCGGCGCGGGCGGCGAGCGCGCGGACCAGCCCGCTCGCCCCGGTGCCGGTGACCGCGGGCGCGGCGTGCCCGCCGGACCACACCGCGCTCAGCTCGTCCACCACGATCCGCCAGGCGGCGTCATCGATCACCAGGCCGTTGGCCACCACGAGCAGCGTGCCGCCCTGGTCCGGCTGCGCGGGGGTGATCAGCACGAACCGGACATTGGCCCCGGCGGCCGGATCCAGCTGCGCGGCGACGGCCTCGACCACCTGGTCGTACTCGCCGGGCTCCACCTCGGCCGCGTCCAACAGCCAGTACGCCTCGGCCCGGCCGGCCGGCGGCACCAGCTCGAAGGCCGGCTCGCCCTCCTCGGTGCGGACCAGCCGCGCGGAGAGCATGGGGTGCCTGGCCAGCACGCCGTCGGCGGCGGCCCAGACCCGGTCGGTGGCGGTGCCGACCGGGACGTCGAGTTCGATGGCGCGCAGCTCGATCCCGGCGGGCGCATCGGCGAGCAGCCGCAGCCCGTCCGGGGTGAGCGGGAGCAGGCCGTCGTCCGGCGGCTCGGCGGTCGCGGCGGCGGCGAGCGCGGCGACGGTCCGGTGCTCGAACACCTCGCGCGGGCTGATCGTCACGCCGCGGGTGCGGGCCCTCGCCACCACCTGGATGGAGGCGATGGAGTCGCCGCCGAGCGCGAAGAAGTCGTCGTCGGCGCCGACCCGCTCGACCCCGAGGAGCTCGGTGAAGACCTCGGCCAGCACCAGCTCGGCATGGCCCTCCGGCGCGCGGAAGACGGCCTGCTCGGCCTGCGGCTCGGGCAGCGCGGCGCGATCGAGCTTGCCGTTCACGGTCAGCGGCAGCGCGTCGAGCAGCACGAAGGCGGCGGGGACCATGTAGCTCGGCAGACGGGCGGCGAGCGCCGTGCGCACCCGCTCGACGTCGGGGGCCTTCCCGGCCAGGTAGGCGACCAGCCGCTCGCCGGTGCCGTCCGGCCCCGGCCTGGCCAGCACGGCCACCTGCGCCACGTCCGGCTGCTCCAGCAGCGCGGCCTCGATCTCGCCGAGCTCGATCCGGAAGCCGCGCACCTTCACCTGGAAGTCGGTGCGGCCGCGGTACTCCAGCTCGCCGAGCGGGTTCCAGGCGGCCAGGTCGCCGGTGCGGTACATCCGGTCGCCAGCCCGGAACGGGTTGGCGACGAAGCGGTCGGCGGTCAGCTCCGGCCTGCCGAAGTAGCCGCGGGCCAGCTGCGCGCCTGCCAGGTACAGCTCGCCCGCCACGCCCATCGGCACCGGGTTGAGCCGCGGGTCCAGCACGTAGACCTGGCAGTTCCACTCCGGGTCGCCGATCGAGACGGTGTGCTGGTCGGCGCCGGTCACCCGGTGCGCGGTGATCGAGACCGCGGCCTCGGTCGGGCCGTACAGGTTGAACAGCTCGGCCGGGTTCGCCCGGCGGAACCGCTGCGCCACCGCCGCCGGCAGCGCCTCGCCGATGGCGAGCACCCGGAGCAGCGAGGCGGGCAGGCTGCCGTCGGCCTCGGTGAGCAGTGCGTCCAGCATGGAGGGGACCGCGTGCAGCGTGGTCACCTTCTCCCTTGCCATGAGCTCGTTCAGGTAGCCGGGGTCGCGGTGGCCGTCGGCGTCCGCGATCACCAGCGAGCCGCCGCACACCACCGCCGACCAGAACTCCCACACCGAGAGGTCGAAGGTGGCCGCGGTCTTGAGCAGCACCGCGTCCTCGGCGCCGAGCCGGAACTCCGCGCGCTTCCAGAGCAACTGGTTGACGATGGCGCCGTGCGGCACCGCGACGCCCTTCGGCCTGCCGGTGGAGCCGGAGGTGAAGATGACGTAGGCGGTGTTCGCCGGGTGCAGCGGCGCGAGCCGCTCGGCGTCGCGAACCTGGCCGTCGTCGTAGCCGTCGAGGCGCAGGTCGTCCAGGACGAGCACCGGGGCGTCGGGGGTGCTGAAGCCGGTGGCCAGGTCGGTGAGGACGCAGATCGGGGCCGCCGTGCTCAGGATGTGGCCGGTGCGCTGCGCGGGCTGCGCGGGGTCGAGCGGCACGTAGGCGCCGCCCGCCACCGCGACCGCGTACATGGCGACGACCAGCTCCACCGAGCGCGGCAGCGCCAGCGCCACCCTGGCTTCCGGCCCGACCCCGAGCGAGATCAGGTGCCTGGCCAGCCGGTTCACCCTGGCGCCGAGCGCGGCGTAGTCGAGCGTGCTGCCCGCTGGCCCGATCAGCGCGGTGCCGGCCGGGTGCTCCGCGACGGTGGCGTCGAACAGCGAGACCAGCGTGGCCGCCGGGTCCACCGGGTGCGCGGTGGCGTTGCGGGCGAGCAGCAGCCGGTCGCGCTCGTGCTGCTGGAGCAGCGGCAGGTCGCCGACCGGCGTCTCCGGCGCCTGCGCGACCGCGCGCAGCACCCGCAGGAACCGGTCGACGAAGCCGCGCACGGTGAACTCGTCGAAGAGCGCGGTGGCGTAGGTGACGACGCCGCCGATCCCGGCGGGCGCGCCGTCGGAGTCGTAGGCGTCGCCGATCATCCAGTGCAGGTCGAACTGCGAGATGGCGGTCTCGAAATCGACCGCGGAGACGGCGAGCCCGGGCAGCTCCAGCGTGGTGGGGGCCAGGTTCTGGAAGGAGAGCCCGAGCTGGAAGAGCGGGTGCCGCGCGGTGGAGCGCTCCGGGTTGAGCACCTCGACCAGCCGCTCGAAGGGCACGTCGGCGTGCGCGAAGACCTGGATGTCGGTGTCGCGCTGCCGCTTCAGCAGGTCGCTGAAGGGCGCGCCGAGCTCCAGCCTGGTCCGGAACACCAGGGTGTTCACGAACATGCCGATGAGCTGCTCCAGCGCCAGCTCGTCCCGGCCCGCGATCGGCGTGCCGATGGCGACGTCGTTCGCGCCGGAGAGCCGCCCGGCCCAGACCGCGAGCGCGGTGTGCACGACCATGAAGAGCGTGGCGCCGTTCGCCCTGGCCAGCTCGCCGAGCGCGCGGTGCGTCTCGGCGTCGATCCGCACCTCGACCATGCCGCCCGCGTAGGACTGCACGGCCGGGCGCGGCCGGTCGGCGGGCAGCTCGAGCTGGTCGGGCAGCCCGGCCAGCTCGTCCTGCCAGAAGGCGATCTGCCTGGCCGCCACCGAGTCCGGGTCGCGCTCGCTGCCGAGCAGCTCCTGCTGCCACAGGCTGTAGTCGGCGTACTGCACCGGCAGCGGCGCCCAGTCCGGAGCGGTGCCGCCCGCCCGCGCCACGTAGGCGGTCATCAGGTCGCGGGTCAGCGGGCCGACCGAGGAGCCGTCGGCGGTGATGTGGTGCACCACCATGGCCAGCGCGTGCTCCTCCGGCGGCAGCCCGTCGGCGCGCCGCACCGCGAGCAGCGCCACCCGCACCGGCACCTCGGCGGTGACGTCGAAGAGCGTGCCGATCACCTCGGCGACGGCGTCGGGTAGCCGCTCGGGGGCCACCGTGCGGTACTCCACCTCGGGCACCGACTGCGCCACCGGGAGCACCACCTGCACCGGGCCGTCCTCGGTCTGCGGGTAGAGGGTGCGCAGCACCTCGTGCCGCGCGGCCAGATCGGCGACGGCGGCGCGCAGCGCCGTCACATCCAGGTCGCCGCGGAACCGCACCGCGATCGGGATGTTGTAGGCGGTGGACTCCGGGTCGAAGCGGTTCAGGAACCACATGCGCCGCTGCGCCGGGGAGAGCGGGATCCGGTCCGGGCGCGGCCCGCCGGTGAGCGCCAGCCGCACCGGGTTCTCGGTGAACTCGACCAGCCGCAGCGCCAGCCCGGCCACGGTCGGCGCCTCGAACAGCGTCGGCACCGGAATCCTGGTCTCCAGCGCGTCGTTCAGCCTGGCGATCACCTGGGTGGCGATCAGCGAGTTGCCGCCCAGCTCGAAGAAGTCGTCGTCGGCGCCGATCTCGGTGGCGCGCAGCAGCTCCGCGTAGACCCCGGCGACCAGCTCCTCCAGCCTGCCGGATGGCGCGCGGAACTCCCGCGCGGCGAAGACCGGGGCGGGCAGCGCCTTCCGGTCCAGCTTGCCGCCGGGGGTGAGCGGGATCGCGTCGAGCAGCACGATCGCCGCGGGCACCATGTGCGCGGGCAGCCGCTGCCCGGCCGCGCTCGCCAGCACGGCGGTATCCACCGCGTCGCCGTGCACGTAGGAGACGAGAACGGTCGCGCCGCTGTCCAGCTCGTGCCCGACGGTGGCGGCGAAATCGACGCCTCGCTGCTCGGTGAGCACCGCGTCGATCTCGCCGAGCTCGATCCGGAAGCCGCGGATCTTCACCTGGAAGTCGTTGCGGCCCAGATACTCCAGCTCGCCGTCGGCGGCGCCGCGGACCACGTCGCCGGTGCGGTAGAGCCGGGAGCCGGGCGCGCCGAGCGGGTCGGCGACGAAGCGGCCCGCCGTGAGGCCGGGTTTGCCGTGGTAGCCGCGGGCCAGCGCCTGGCCCGCCACGTAGAGCTCGCCCGCCACCCGGTCCGGCACCGGCAGGAGCCTGGCGTCGAGCACGTGCGCCGCGATCCCGCGGATCGGCGCGCCGATCGTCACCGGCTCGCCGGGCAGCATGGGGGCGCTGATATTGGTGGCGACGGTGGCCTCGGTGGGGCCGTAGGCATTGTGGAACCGGCGGCGCGTACCGTCCGGCAGCGGTGTCACCCAGCGCCGCACGAGATCCGGCGGGCAGGCCTCGCCGCCGGTCACCACCACGCGCAGCGCGTCCAGCCCGGCCGGATCGACCGAGGCGAGCGCGGCGGGCGTGACGAAGGCGTGCGTGACCCGCTCGCGGCGCAGCACGTCGGCCAGCTCGGTGCCGCCGAAGACCTCGGGCGAGACCACCACCATGGTCGCGCCGCCGCCGAGCGCGAGCAGCAGCTCCAGCACCGAGGCGTCGAACGAGGGCGACGCGAAGTGCAGCGTGCGAGCGGCGGCGTCCACCCCGTACCGCTCGCGCTGCTCGGCGCAGAACCCGGCAAGCCCGGCCTGGGTCACCACGACGCCCTTCGGCAGCCCGGTGGAGCCCGAGGTGTAGATGACGTAGGCGGGGTGCTCGGCGCGGACCGGGCGCACCCGGTCGGCCTGGGTCACCGCGTCCGGCGGCCGGTTCTCCAGCTCGGCGAGGGTGGCCGGGTCGTCGAGGACGAGCCACTCGGTGTCGTCCGGCAGCGCGGCGCGCGCCGAGGCGACGGTCAGGCCGAGCGCCGCGCCGGAGTCGGTGAGCATGTGCCGCACCCGGTCGGCCGGGTAGTTCGGGTCGACCGGGACGAAGCCCGCCCCGGTCTTGGCGACCGCCCAGACCGCGAGCACCGACTCCACCGAGCGCCGCAGCCCCACCGCGACCAGGTCCTCCGGGCCGATGCCGCGCTCGATCAGCAGCCGGGCCAGCCGGCTGGAGCGCGCGTCCAGCTCGGCGTAGCCCACCGGCGCGCCGCTCGCCTCCGCCGCCGCGAAGACCAGCGCCGCGCCCTCCGGGTTCGCCTCGACCGCGGTCGCCAGCAGCTGCGGCAGCGTGACCGTGCGCGGGCCCCTCGTCCGGGTCGGGCGGGTGCGGGTGGGGCGGGTCATCGGAGCACCGGGGCCATGGGGAGACTCATCTACTCGACGGCGCCGTGCCACCGGCGAGATCATGCATGCCGAGCACCGCGGGAACGTCGGCCCAGCGCCCGGGATCGGTGACCGAACCCTCATCGAGGACGACGGCCTGCAGGTCGGCGAGCGGAGCGCTGTCGATCCGGTCGAAACCGGTGCGGTCGGTGAGCAGGTGCGTCACCCACTCGTCGGCCAGCGCCGCCGCCGGGTCGGCCCCGAGGCCGTGCTCCGGCACCACCAGCGCGGCCCCGGCCAGCCCGGCCGCGGTCACCTCGACCACCGCGGCGAACGCCTCGGGGCGCCCGTGCTGGAAGGTCCGCGATTCGAAGGTCAGCTCGGTGCGGGCGCGCAGCCGGTCCACGATCGCGGCCAGCCCGTCGTAACTCACCGACCTGGTTCCGCCGTTGGTGTCGGCCGCCGCCGTCGGCACCGGGCCGAGGAACACCGGGTCGCCACCGCGCAGCGCCCTGGTCCGGATGGCGTAGGTGACCGGGCGGGCCGACTCGCTGCCGATCTCGGCGCGCACCGCCGGGTCGTCCAGCGCGATCCACTCCAGGCTCTCCGCCGACCCGGGCGCGGCGCCGAGCACCAGCCCGACCTTGATGTCCGCACCGGCCGGGAGCACCGCCTCGCCGGTGCCGACCGGCACCACCGCGGCGCCTGCCTTGAGCACCGCCCAGAGCGCGACCGCCTGCTCCACCCCGCGCTCCAGCCGGACCGCGACCCCGACGCCAGGCCCGCAGCCGCGCCCGATCAGCACCCTGGCCAGCTGCGACGACCTGGCATCCAGCACCTGGTAGGTGACGGCGTCCTCGCCGGAGACCACCGCGGGCCCCTCCGGGTCGTCCTCCACCGCGAGCGAGAGCGCCTGGGTGAGCGCGGTGCCCCTGGTGCTCGCGGCCACCGTCTCCGGCTCCGGCGCGGCCAGCGCGCGGTCCCGCTCGGCCTCGTCCAGAATGTCGATATCGCCGACGACCACCTGCGAGTCCGCGGCGACCGCCAGGCACACCCGCTCCAGCCTGCGGCCGAACCCGGCGACGGTGGCCTCGTCGAAGAGGTCGGTGGCGTAGGTGAACTGCGCGACCAGCTCGCCGGGGGCGCCGTCCGCGGCGTGCGTCGGCGAGACGCTCAGCTGCAGGTCGAACTTGGCCTGCGCGGCCCCGGCGTCCAGCGCCGATACCTGCAGCCCCGGCAGGTCGAGGGTGGCCTGCTCGGTGTTCTGGAAGGCGAGCACCACCTGGAAGAGCGGGTGGAAGGCGGCGCTGCGGCCGGGCAGCAGCACCTCGACGATCCGCTCGAAGGGCAGGTCGGCGTTGGCGAAGGCGGCCAGGTCGACCTCCCGCGCCTGCTCGAGCAGCGCGTCGAAGGTGCTGCCCGCGTCGACCGCGGTGCGCAGCGTCAGGGTGTTGACGAACATGCCGACGAGGTCGTCGAGCGCGCGCTCGCCGCGGCCCTCGATCGGGGTGCCGACGGCGATGTCGCGGTTGCCGGAGAGCCGGGCGAGCAGCACCGCGAGCGCCGCGTGCACCACCATGAAGAGCGAGGCATTGTGCTCGCGCGCGATCCGGGCCAGGCCGGCGTGCACCTCGGCGGAGAGCGTGAAGGTGGTCGCCGCGCCGCGCATCGACGGCAGCGCGGGGCGCGGCCGATCCTGCGGCAGCTCCAGCGCGCCGGTGAGCCCGGCCAGGTTCTGCTTCCAGTACCCGAGCTGCTGCGCGGCGAGGCTCGCCTGGTCGTCGTCGGTGCCGATCACCGCGCGCTGCCAGAGCGCGTAGTCGGCGTACTGCACCGGCAGCGGCGCCCAGTTCGGGCCGTCGCCCGCGATCCGGGCCAGGTACGCCGTCATCAGGTCGCGGGCCAGCGGGGCCAGCGACGCGCCGTCGCCGGAGATGTGGTGCACCACGACGACAAGCAGGTACTCGCCGGGCGCGTCGCCCTCCAGCAGCGCGATCCGCACCGGCGGCGCCGCGGTGACGTCGAACCCGGCCGACATCAGCTCGACCACCCGGCCCATGAGGTCGCCGGGCTGTTCCACCGGCAGCCCGCCGGGCAGCGCGGCCGCGGGCGACAGGATCTCCTGCACCGGCTGCTGCTCCTGGCCCGCCACCGGGAAGCGGGTGCGCAGCGCTTCGTGCCGCTCCAGCACGTCGAAGACCGAGCGCTCCAGCGCGGGCAGGTCGAGCGTGCCGGTGAGCCGCAGCGCGAACGGGATGTTGTAGACGCCGGACTCCGGGTCGAAACGGTTCAGCACCCACATGCGCTGCTGCGCGGGCGAGAGCGGAATCCGCTCCGGGCGGGGCGCCGCAACCAGCGCCGGGCGCCCGCCGGTGCGGGCGCCGGGCACGATCCGCCCGGCCAGCGCGGCGACCGTCGGCGCCTCGAAGAGGGTGCGCACCGAGAGATCGGTGCGCAGCGCCTCGTTCACCCGGGCCACCACCCTGGTGGCGAGCAGCGAGTTGCCGCCGAGCGCGAAGAAGTCGTCGTCCAGCCCGACGTCGCCGCCGCCGAGCAGGCTCGCGTAGACCTCGGCGACGGTCTGCTCGATCGGGGTGCGCGGGGTGCGGAACCCGGTCGCGCCGACGAAGACCGGCGCGGGCAGCGCCCTGCGGTCCAGCTTGCCGCTGGCGTTCAGCGGGAACTCGTCGAGCACCACCACCGCCGCGGGCACCATGTACCCGGGCAGCTGCGCGCCGAGCGCGGTGCGCACGGCCTCCGGCTCGACGGGCGCGCCCGCGGCCGGCACCACGTACCCGACGAGCGCCTCGCCCGCCGGGGTGTCCCTGCGCAGCACGACCACCGAGCGGTCGATGCCCGGCTGCTCGAGCAGCGCCGCCTCGATCTCGCCCAGCTCGATCCGCAGCCCGCGCAGCTTGACCTGGAAGTCGGTGCGGCCCAGGTACTCCACCTCGCCGCCGGAGTTCCAGCGCACCAGGTCGCCGGTGCGGTACATGCGGCTGCCGTCCGCGCGATGCGGGTCGGCCACGAAGCGGTCCGCGGTGAGGTCGGAGCGGCCCAGGTAGCCGAGCGCCAGCTGCCGACCGGCCAGGTACAGTTCCCCCGGCACGCCGGGCGGCACCGGCCGCAGCCGGGAGTCGAGCACGTACAGGCTGGTGTTCCAGACCGGGCGGCCGATCGGCACGCTCACCGTGTCGGCCGCGACGACCTCGTGGTGGGTGACGTCGACCGCGGCCTCGGTCGGGCCGTACAGGTTGTGCAGCCGCGCCCCGGTCAGCTCGCGCAGCCTGGCCGCGGTCGGCGCGGGCAGCGCCTCGCCGGAGGCGAAGACCAGGCGCAGCCCCGCGTGCCTGCCCGCGACGCCTGCCGCCTCGTCCAGCGTGGCGACGAAGACCGCCAGCATGGACGGCACGAAGTGCGCCGTGGTGATCCCCCGCGCGGCGATGGTCTCCGCCAGGTACACCGGGTCGCGGTGGCCGTCCGGGGTGGCGACGACCAGCCGCGCGCCCGCCTGCAGCGGCCAGAAGAACTCCCACACCGAGACGTCGAAGGTGGCCGGGGTCTTCTGCAGCACCGCGTCGTCGGCGGTGAGCCGGTATTCGTCCTGCATCCAGAGCAGCCGGTTCACGATGGCGCGGTGGCTCACCGCGACGCCCTTCGGCTTGCCGGTGGAGCCCGAGGTGAAGATGACGTAGGCGATCGAGCCCGCGCGCACCGGGCCGCCGCGCTCCGGCTCGGTGAGCGGGGTGTCGGCGGTGCCGGTGAGGTCGAGCGCGTCCAGCACGGTGACCGGCGCGGCGTCGGTGTGGAACTCGTCGCGCGCGGTGGTGAGCACCATGGCCGGGCGGGCGGTCGCCAGCACGTAGTCGATCCGGTCGGCGGGCTGATCCGGGTCGAGCGGGACGTACCCGGCACCGGCCTCTAGCACCGCGTACATGGCGACGACCAGCTCCACCGAACGCCGGATCGCGAGCGCGACCAGCGAATCCGGCTCAACGCCCTCGGCGGTGAGCACCCGGGCCAGCCGGTGCACCCGCGCGGCGAACTGCGCGTAGGTGAGCTGTTCACCGTCGGCGCCGACCAGCGCGACGGCGTCCGGGGTGGCGGCGGCGCGGGCCTGGAAGAGCGAGACCAGCGTCTCGTCGGCGGGCAGCTCGTGCTCGGTGGCGTTCCAGCCGGTGAGCACGGCCTTCCGCTCGTCGGCGTCGAGCAGCTCGATGGCGCCGACCTGGACCCGCGGGTCGGCCGCGACGGCGGCGAGCACCCGCTGGAAGCGCTCGGCCACCCGCCGGATCGTCGCCTCGTCGAAGAGGTCGGCGGCGTAGGTGATCTCGGCCGCGATGCCGTGCGCGGTGCCCTTCCGGTCGATGTGCTCGGCGAGCGCGAACTGCAGGTCGAACTTGGCGAGCGGCACCGCGAGGTCGAGCCCGCCGACGGTCAGCTCGGGCAGCTCCAGCTCGGTGCGGGCCAGGTTCTGGAAGGTCAGCATGACCTGGAAGAGCGGGTGCCGCGCGGGCGAACGCACCGGGTCGAGCAGCTCCACCAGCCGCTCGAACGGGACGTCGGCGTGGCCGAATGCGGCCACGTCCTTCGCCCTGACCTCGGCGAGCAGGTCGGCGAAGGACGCCGCGGGGTCGAGCTCGGTGCGCAGCACCAGGGTGTTGACGAACATGCCGATCACGTCGTCCAGCGCGGCGTCGCCGCGGCCCGCGGTCGGGGTGCCGACGGCGACGTCCGAGGTACCGGAGAGCCTGCCGAGCAGCACCGCGAGCGCGGCGTGCACCACCATGAAGAGCGTCGCGTTGCCGCGGTGCGCGAGCGCGGTGAGCCCGGCGTGCGTGTGCGCGTCGATCTCGAAGCGGAGCACCGCCCCGCGGTTCGACGCCGCGGGCGGGCGCGGCCGGTCGGCGGGCAGCTCCAGCTGCTCCGGCAGCCCGGCCAGCGTCTCCCGCCAGTACGCGATCTGCTGGGCGAGCAGCGAGTCCGGCTGCTCCTCGGTGCCGAGCACCCTGCGCTGCCAGAGCGCGAAGTCGGCGTACTGCACGGCGAGCGGCGCCCAGTCCGGTGTGTCACCGTCCCGGCGGCGCACGTAGGCGGTCATCAGGTCGCGGGTCAGCGGGCCCATGGAGAAGCCGTCGCCCGCGATGTGGTGCACCACGCAGATCAGCACGTGCTCGGTCTCGCTCAGCCGGAGCAGCCGCAGCCGCAGCGGCGGCGCCTCGGTGACGTCGAAGCCGCCGGTCACGGTGGCCACGACCAGCCCGGGCACCGCGGCCTCGGCGGCCGGCTCCGGCTCGAAGAGCGGGACGGCGCGCGGGTCGTGCACCGGGAGCACCAGCTGGTACCCCTCGCCGTCGACCTCCGGGTAGACCGTGCGCAGCACCTCGTGCCTGGTCACCAGGTCGGTGACGGCGGTGCGCAGCGCCGCGACGTCGAGCGCGCCGGTGAGCCGCACCGCCACCGGGATGTTGTTCACCGCCGACTCCGGGTCGAAGCGGTTCAGGAACCACATGCGCTGCTGCGCGTAGGAGAGCGGCACCCGGTCCGGGCGCTCACCGGCCGTCAGCTCCTCGCCGACCGCCGAGCCCGCGTGGTGCTCGACCCGCTCGGCCAGCGCCGCCACCGTCGTCGCCTCGAAGAGCAGCTGCACCGGCACCCGCGCGCCGAGCGCGGTGCCGATCCGGGCCGCGGCCTGCGCGGCGAGCAGCGAGTTGCCGCCGAGCTCGAAGAAGTCGTCGTCCGCGCCGACCCGGCCCTCGTCCGGCGCGCCCGGCAGCAGCAGCGCCTCGAAGACCTCGGCCACGATCTCCTCGACCGGGGTCGATGGCGCGCGGAACTCCCGGGCCGCGAAGACCGGCTCGGGCAGCGCGGCCCGGTCCAGCTTGCCGACGGGCGTGAGCGGGATGCTCTCCAGCGCCATGATGGCGGCCGGGATCATGTAGCCGGGCAGCGTCTCGGCGAGGTGCGCGTCCAGCGCCGGGACGTCCAGCGCGGCGCCCGCGCGCGGCAGCACGTAGGAGACCAGCGCCGTCGCGCCGGATGGCAGCGTGCGGCCGAGCGTGGCCGCGAAGTCGATGTCCGGGTGCGCGGTGAGCGCGTTGTCGATCTCGCCGAGCTCGATGCGGAAGCCGCGCACCTTCACCTGGAAGTCGGAGCGGCCAAGGTACTCGATGATCCCGCCGTCCTGGCCGTCGGTCTCGCCGCGCCGCACCAGGTCGCCGGTGCGGTAGAGCCGCAGTCCCGGGTTGCCGGAGTCGGCGCCGAACGGGCTGGCCACGAAGCGCTCGGCGGTTAGCCCCGGCCGGTTCAGGTAGCCCTGGGCCAGCGCGGGCCCGGTCAGGTACAGCTCGCCGACCACCCCGGCGGGAACCGGCCGCAGCCGGTGGTCGAGCACGAAGGCACCGACGCCGGGAATGGCGGCGCCGATGGTCACCGGCTGCGCCGGATCCATCGGCGGGGTGCTCGTCGCCAGGATGGTGGCCTCGGTGGGGCCGTAGCCGTTGTAGAAGGCGCGCTCGCCGGTGGCCCAGCGTCCTACCAGTTCCGGGCCGAACTTGTCACCGGCCACCACGACGGTGCGCAGCTCATCCAGGCCGTCGGGGTCCACCGACTCGAGCGCGCCCGGGGTGATCAGCATGTGCGTGACCCGCTCGCGGCGCAGCAGGTCGGCCAGCTCGAAGCCACCGAAGACCGCGGGCGGCGCGATGACCAGGGTCGCGCCCGCCGTGAAGGCGAGCAGCAGCTCCAGCACCGAGACGTCGAAGTTGGGCGAGCAGACGTGCAGCACCCGCGCTTCGCCGGTGACCCCGTAGTGCTCGCGCTCGGCCGCGACCAGCCCGTTCAGCCCGGCGTGCGTGACGACGACGCCCTTCGGCTTGCCGGTGGAGCCCGACGTGTAGATGACGTAGGCCGGGTGCCGCTCGTCCAGCTGGCGCACCCGATCGGTGTAGGAGACGGGGTGCCCCGGGCGCGCGGCGATCCGCTCGGCCTGGGCCGGGTCGTCCAGCACCAGCCACTCGACGCCGTCGCCGAGCGCGCCCCGGTGCGCGGCGGTGGTGAGCCCGAGCACCGAGCCCGAGTCGGCGACGATGTGCCCGATCCGCTCGGCCGGGTAGGCCGGGTCGACCGGGACGTAGGCCGCCCCGGTCTTGGCGATCGACCACACCGCGAGCACCGAGTCGGCGCTGCGCGCGATGCCAACGGCCACCACGTCACCGGGGCCGATGCCGCGGGCGATCAGCTCCCGTGCCAGCCGGGAGGAGGCCTGGTCCAGCTGCTGGTAGGTCAGCTCGCGCTGGTCGGCCGGGTCGCCGGTGGGGTTGTAGCGGATGGCCACCGAGTCGGCGGCGGACTCCACCGCCGCGGTGAGCAACTGGCCGAACAGCGGGCTCCCCGGACGCCGTCGGCGATTGCCCCGAGCAGAACGACGGACACCATCCATTCGACTGATCTCACCTCTCACTTCGAGCGTTGCCACACTTCGACGGGTCCGCCGGAAAGCCCCGGGAAAAGGTGCTCGTCCCGGTCGGCACAGCCTGGCAATCATATAAGCAAGGCATGGTGCACTGACCCAGCTCGGGGCTGCTCGGGCGGACCGGGGGTTATCGGGGGCGCGGCCCGGCCCGTTGCCCGAGGGTGACCGAGGTCACCGGGGGCCGATCCGGCCCGCCGCGCCCGCCGGGCTGCGCGTCACCCCGGGCGGCTCCTGCGGGATCGGCGCGGCGGTAGTTCGGCCGCGCGGCGTCCCGTCGAGCCGGGCACCGCCGCACGGCGTTCCGCCGAGCTGGGTACCGCCGCCCGGCGGTTCGCTCGCCCCAGCGGCGGCGAGCCCGAGTGCGGTGAGCCCCAGGGCAGTGGCGCCGACGGGGTGCGGCGCAGAGCCCCGACGCGGCGATTGTCCCCGCGGTGCGGGGGAGATCGGCGCGAACTGCCACGCGTGGGCCCCGCTGACGCGAACCGTCGCGCCGCAGATCGCGCTCAGTGCGCGGACGGGCCCCAGTGCAGTGGCACACCCTTGGCGGCCAGGTAGGCGATGGGGTCGGTCTTGTTGCCGCCCTGATCCCAGATCTCCAGGTGCAGGTGCGGGCCGGTGGACTGGCCGCGGTTGCCGACGGTGGCGATCACGTCGCCCGCGTTCACCCGCTGCCCCTCGTGCACCAGCATCTCGTTGACGTGGCCGTAGACCGCGGTGGTGCCGTCGTCCTGCAGCACCCGGACCCAGAGCCCGAAGCCGGAGGCGGGCCCGGCCTCGATCACGGTGCCGTTGCTGACCGAGTGGATCGGCGCGCCGATCGCGTCGGCGAAGTCGACGCCGTAGTGGAAGGCGCCCCAGCGGGTGCCGAAGCCGGAGCTGACCGCACCGGCCACCGGGCGGACCGCCTGCGCCGGGGCCACCTGCTGGGTGACGCCCTTGAGCATGTCCTCGACCTGGGCCAGCGGGGCGGCGAGCTCCGGCGGCAGGTTGTTGATGCCGAACGGCGCGGCCACCGGCTGCGCGACCGGGGCGGCCTGCGCCACCGGCTGCGGCGCCGGGGCGGGCTGGGCCACCGGCTGCACCGCGGCGGCGAGCTGCTCGGCGAGCGGCGCCTCGGCGATGCTCTTGAAGGCGATCGGCTCGGACGCGGTGTTGTCGTCGTGCGTGGGGAGCAGCGGCGCGGCGTAGGCGAGCGCGGGGGCGATCTGGCCCGCGGTGCCGATCAGGGCGCCCGCGGCGACCGCGACACCCGCGGCGTTCTTCACGCGGTCGACCGTGGAGATCTCGGCCCGATGCCGGGTCGGCCTGCTGAACTCGGCAGCGCCGATGAGGTCCATGACGGTGATCGAATCGGGGCCAACCCGGTGCTGCGACAAAGCTCGTCCTTGCGTTCGAACCGACAGAGGAACGGGCGCCCGGCGAAACCTGTTCGGATAACGTTTCGGCATCCGTCGTGATGGGAACTCTACCCTGTCGTGACCATTCCGCAACCTTCGGATTCCCGCCCTGGCCTCGAATGTCGATCAGCGCTGGTCATGGGCGAGAATGGAGGCGTGATCCTCGACCAGATCAGGCTTCCCGTGGTGCTCGCTCCGATGGCGGGCGGGCCGTCCACGCCGGAGCTCACCGGTGCGGTGACCGATGCGGGCGGGCTCGGGCTCCTGGCCGCGGGGTATCTGAGCGCCGAACAGATCGGGTCCCGGATCGCCGCGGTCAGGGAGCTGACCTCCGGCTTGTTCGGGGTCAATCTCTTCGCACCGGGGCCTGCCACCGCGCCGGAGAAGTACGCCGGGTACCTGGCGGCGCTCGGGGCCCGCTTCGAGGTGGGGGCGGCGCGGCACGACACCGACGACTGGGCCGCCAAGCTCGATCTGCTCGTCGCCGCGCCGGTGCCCGTGGTCACGGTGACCTTCGGCTGTCCGTCGCCCGCCGAGATCGCGCGGCTGCACGGGGCCGGGAGCGAGGTGTGGGTGACCGTCACCTCGGTGGGCGAGGCCGAGCACGCCGTCGGCGCCGGGGCGGATGTGCTGGTCGTGCAGGGGTCGGAGGCGGGCGGCCACCGCGCCGTCTTCCGGGACGACATCGCCGACGACGCCGGCGATCCGCTTTCCCTGCTCGCGCTGCTGCAGCTGGTCTCCGCCGCGGTCGAGGTGCCGCTGGTGGCCACCGGCGGGCTCACCACCGGCGCAGGCATCGCGGCGGCGCTCGCCGCGGGCGCGGCCGCCGCGCAGATCGGCACCGCCTACCTGCGCTCCCCGGAGGCGGGGACCAATCCGGTCCATCGCGCCGCGATCGGCGGGGCCGCGCCGACCGCGCTCACCCGCGCCTTCACCGGGCGCAGGGCACGCGGCATCCGCAATGCCTTCATGGACGAGTTCGGCGCCGCGGCCCCCGTCGCCTACCCGGAGATCCACCACGCCACCGCAGGCCTCCGCGCCGCCGCCAGGGCCGAAGGCAACCCCGACGCCGTGAACCTCTGGGCAGGCCAAACCCATTCGCTCGCACCCGAACTCCCCGCGGGCGAACTCACCGGGCAGCTCGCCGCCGACGCGAAGAACGCCCTCGAGCGCACCCTCGCCCGCCGATTCCCGGCGCGCTGAACCGTCCCGCGCGCGGGGCAGAGGCGACCGCGCGCGACTCCGTCGCCACGCCGAGCCCGCGTGGCGGAGGAGCACGCGCCGCCCGCTCGACATGCGATCCCCGCGAAACCGCGCGTATTCTCCGCGCATGAGCGGCACCGACAGCACCTCGCCCGGCGACGCGCTCGCCGCCGACATCGGCGCCCTGCTCGCGCCGTTGACCGCCGCCATGGGCGCGGACGAGACCGGTTACACGCACCACGTGCTGCGCGTACTCGAACTGTGCGACCTCGTCGCCCCGCCCGGCGTCCCGCGCCCGAGCGACCGCACCGAGTTCCGGGTCGCCGCCGTCTTCCACGACCTCGGCATCTGGTCGGCGGGCACCTTCGACTACCTGCCGCCGTCGATCGCGCTCGCCGAAGCGCACCTGCGCGAAACCGATGCGGCGGAGCTGATCCCGACGGTCACCGCCATGATCGAGCACCACCACAAGCTCCGGCACGCCGGTGCGGCCGACGACCCGGTGGAGATCTTCCGCCGGGCCGACGCCGTCGACGTCGAACTCGCGCTGCTCGGCCGCTTCGGCGTGCGCCGCCGCGGCTACCGCGCACTCGCCCGCCGCTACCCGGACGCCGGCTTCCACCGCCGCCTGGTGACCCTGGCCGGGCAGCGGCTGCGCACCCATCCGACCTCGCCGCTGCCCATGCTGGAGTGGTGACGAGCTCAGCTCAGCGTGCTGACCTCCAGGTCACCGTCGGCGTACTGCGCCCGCAGCCGCTTCTTGTCGAACTTGCCGACGCTGGTCTTCGGCACCTCGGGGATGAAGGTCCAGCGCTCCGGCAGCTGCCACTTGGCGAACTTGTCCGCGAGGTAGTCGCGCAGCTCGTCCGGCTCGGCCCGCGCGCCGTCGGCGAGCACGATGGCGACCAGCGGCCGCTCGTCCCACTTCTCGTCCGGCACCCCGATCACCGCGGCCTCGGCCACCGCCGGGTGCGCCATCACGGCGTTCTCCAGGTCGACCGATGAGATCCACTCGCCGCCCGACTTGATCACGTCCTTGGCCCGGTCCACCAGCGTGAGGTAGCCGTTCGGGCTGATGATGCCGACATCGCCGGTGCGCAGCCAGCCGTCGTCGAACTTGTCCGGGTCGATCTCGGCGCCGTCCGGGTCGTAGTAGGAGCCGGTGATCCACGGCCCGCGCACCTCGAGCTCGCCGAGCGACTTGCCGTCGTTGGCGACGACGGCGCCGGCATCGTCCACCAGCCGCGCCTGCACCGCGGCCGGGAAGCGGCCCTGGCTGATCCGGTAGGCCCACTCCTCCTCGCCGGTCACCCGCGCGGGCGGCTGTGCGACGCTGCCGAGCGGCGAGGTCTCGGTCATCCCCCAGGCGTGCACGATCTTCACGCCGTGCTGCTCCTCGAAGGCCTTCATCATGGCGGGCGGCACCGCGGAGCCGCCGACGACGACCGAGCGCAGGTGGCTGATGTCCTGCGGCTTGGCGGCCAGCCCGGCGAGCACGCCGCCCCAGATGGTCGGTACCGCGGCCGCGAAGGTCGGCTGCTGGTCGGCCATCATCTCCAGCAGCGGCCCCGGCTGCAGGAAGCGGTCCGGCATCAGCACATTCGCGCCGGACATGAGCGCCGCGTAGGGCAGCCCCCAGGCATTGGCGTGGAAGAGCGGGACGATCGCGAGCACGTAGTCGCGCTCGGAGAAGTTCATGCTGGCCGGGCTGAGTACCTGCATGGCGTGCAGCCAGTTCGAGCGGTGCGAGTAGACGACGCCCTTCGGGTCACCGGTGGTGCCGGAGGTGTAACACATGGCGGCGGCGGAGCGCTCGTCGATCACCGGGAAGTCGTAGGTGTCGGGCTGGGCCGCGAGGAGCTCGGTGTAGGAGTGCACCTGCACGCCCGCGGGCGCCTCCAGCGCGGCGGCGTCGCCGTTGGCGACGATCACGTGCCGCACCGTCTTCAGGTTCGGCAGGTACTGGGCGAACATCGGCAGCAGCGTGCCGTCCACGATGACGACCTGGTCCTCGGCGTGGTTCGCCACGTAGACCAGCTGGTCGGGGAAGAGCCGGATGTTCAGCGCGTGCAGCACCGCCCCCATGGCCGGCACCGCGATGTAGGCGACCATGTGCTCGTTGTTGTTCCACATGAAGGTGCCGACCCGGTCGCCGACGTCGACACCGAGCCCGCGCAGCGCGTTCGCCAGCCGGGCCGATTCGGCGCCGAGCTCGCGGTAGGTCAGGCTCCGCACGCCGGAGCCGGTCCAGGTGGAGACGGTCGAATCCCCGAGGAAGGTCGACGCGTACCGCAGCAACGTCGCCAGTGACAACGGCTCGTCCTGCATGGTGCTCAACATTGGAAAGACTCCCTTCTCGGGGCCCGCGCCCAGCCGCTACCAGCGGTTTTCGGGCATGAGCCAGATCACACCGGCGATGCTACCGAAGGGTAGGCGGTTGATGTGACGACCGGTGAGAACAACACGGCCGTACCGATGCTGAGGGCAGCCGCCCTCGGATCCGAGGAGGGTGGCAAGCCGGACCGGCGGCCGGCGACACCCCCTGCGCGCCGCCGACTTCCGATCCGGCCGTCGAGCCGTGTTCCGTTGTAACCCGGCAGCCACCACGACGGCCACTTGTTGGCCGGAGGGCGACCTGATCGAGATGAACCGGACCGGAAGCAAAAAGCACGAAATCTCCTGACCTGCCGTTTCTTCCCCCCGAACGGTGGCCGAGTGCGTGAACAAATGCACATGCAGAATCTTCGCGGGGACCTCGCTACGCAAGACCTCGATATGGCCGAAAATCTCGATTCACTGTCCGGCGTTCTCTTCGGACCTGCGGCTTCGCCGCCTACGCTGGAGGAATGACATCGCCGTCGATCATCGTCATCGGCGCCGGCTTCGCCGGCCTCGGTCTCGCCCTGGAGCTGCGCCGCAACGGACTGGAGAACTTCACCATCCTGGAGCGCGCGGCCGACCTCGGCGGCGTGTGGCGGGAGAACACCTACCCCGGCGCGGCCTGCGACGTGCCGTCCCCGCTCTACTCGTGGTCCTTCGAGCCGAAAACCGACTGGCCGCGCCGCTTCTCGGAGCAGCGCGACATCCACGGGTACATGCGCGGGATCGCGGAGAAGCACGACCTGGCGCGCTTCATCCGGTTCGGCACCGAGGTGACCGACGCCGAGTACGACGAACGCACCACCCGCTGGACCGTCCGCACCGCCGCGGGCGACCGCCTGGAGGCGGACGTGCTGATCCCCGCCGTCGGCCAGCTCTCCCGGCCCGCGCTGCCGAACATCCCCGGCATCGACACCTTCACCGGCGCCGCCTTCCACTCCGCCGAGTGGGACCACTCCGTCGAGCTCACGGGCAAGCGGATCGCCTGCATCGGCACCGGAGCCAGTGCCGTGCAGTACATTCCGCGGATCGCCCCCGAGGCCGCGCACCTCACGCTCTTCCAGCGCTCGGCCGCCTGGGTGCTGCCCAAGCCCGACGTCGAGTACAGCGCCGTGCACCACGCCCTGTTCAAGTACCTGCCCCCCACCCGGCTGGCCGAGCGCTTCGCCATCTGGGCCCTCTTCGAGTTCCTCGCCCTCGGCCTCACCGATCTGCCCGCCATCAAGGCCCCCGTCGTCGCGCTCGCCGACCGGCACCGGAAGACGCAGGTCACCGACCCCGAGCTGCTCGCCAAGCTCACTCCCGACTACGCCGCGGGCTGCAAACGCGGCCTCTTCTCCAACGAATACTTCCCCGCCCTCGCGAGGCCGAACGTCACCGTCGAGACCACCGCCATCACCGAGATCACGCCCGCGGGCATCCGCACCGCCGACGGCGTCGAGCACGAGGTCGACGTGATCGTCTACGGCACCGGCTTCAAGGGCACCGAGTTCCTGGCGCCGATCACCATCTCCGGAACCGGCGGCCGCAAACTCGCCGACGTCTGGGGCACCGAGGGCGCGCGGGCCTTCCTCGGCCTCTCCGTCCCGCACTTCCCCAACCTGTTCATGATGTACGGCCCCAACACCAATATCGGCGCCGGCTCGGTGATCTACATGCTCGAATCCCAGGCGCGCTACATCCGCCAGGTGGTCCGGCACCTGGCCGAGCGCCCCGGCACCGCCGTCGCCGCCAGGGTCGAGACCGAGCAGGACTGGGACGACTACCTCCAGCGCCGCCTGAAGGACACCCCCTGGAACTTCTGCACCAGCTGGTACCGCAATGCCGCCGGGCGGATCACCAACAACTGGCCCGGGGCCACCGTCCTCTACCGCTGGCGCACCCGCCGGTTCGACCCCGCCGACTACAGCGAATACACAAAGTCCTCGTAGTTACGGTTCTGCACCCACGTAGCAATTCTCCAGTAATCTTAGCCGCACCGGTTCCGACCAGGAGGTGCGCGATGCTGTGGGTGCTGCTCGCTGTGCTGATCGTCGCCGTGCTCGGGTTGTATCTGTTGCGGGAGCGGGGGGTCGGGCGGGGTGATTCCCCCGGGGGCGATCCGGAGCTTTCCGCCGACGAGTCAGGGCCGCACGCCGGCGATCCGAGCTCTTCCGCCCACGAACCAGGCCTCCTCGCCGATACCCCGGGGCATCGCGCCGACGATCCGACTGCGGCGCGTCCGGGATCCTCCGACCGTTCGGCCCCCCTCCGCCCCGGCCCTGCCCCACGCACCGGATTCACCCCGGAGCACACCCCCGGCCCCCTGTCCCCCGCCCACCACACCCTCACCCAGCTCAACCAGGCACTCGACGTGCACACCCCGCGCACCGAAGCCGCCCGCCAGGCGCTGGAGGCCGCCGCCGACCGCCGCCGCGTAGCCGGCTTCCTCCTCGCCCGCGCCGACACCGAGCAAGCCGAACTCACCGCCCGCGAAGGTCTCTTCTACATCCGCGCCGCCCGGGTAGCCATGCGCATGGACCCCGGCCCCGAACTCACCCCCCTCCCCGCCCAAGCCGAAGCGGGCGAGCTCTCCGAAGCACGAACCCGCACCTTCCAGGGCCACCGGATCGACCTCTCCCCCGACCCTTCTCCCGCCACCCCGCACCACCACCCCGGCGGCAGAATCGCCGACCGCCTCGTCCCGGCCGGCTGGTACTCCGAGCAGTGGTGGCGCCCCGCCCTCGCCAACGGCGCCTGGCCCCCCGGCTCCGACGCCCTCTTCACCGCACTCTTCTCCGACGACGCCCCGGAACCTCCCCGTCCCGGAGCGGGAATCGGCCTCGACCGCAAAGAGCCGGCCACCCCTGCCCACTCCGAACCCGGCCGGCGCCCGACCCCCGCACCACCACCTCCCGGCCGCAGCCCCACACCACCCTTCAGCCGTCCCCTCGACACTGCGCCGCCGACCCCCGGCCGAGCCGCCGGCCCGACACCTCCGGCCCCCGGCCCGCCTGCCGATCCCATCCCGCCCAGCGCTCCCGAAGCCGCACCCTCACCGCAAGATTCAACGCCCGACCACCGCGGAACCCGCGCCGACGGCCCCGACCCCGCCCACCGAGACCTCCCCTACGACGACCCCCAGTACCGCGCCAACGGCTACGGCATCACCGCCGACCACCCCGCCCCCGGCAACAACGGCGTCGAGTACCACGGCGCAACCCGCAACGGCCACCGCCCGCACGGCCCCCGCGGCTACGAAGACCTCGGCGGCTACGAAGGCGGCGCCTACGACCCGGGCGGCCTCGACCCGCCCTACTGACCCCACCCACGATGCGGCTCCCGGCACCCCCACCCGGTAGACTGCCGCCTACCCGGACCGCTCAGCGGCACCGGCCCCGCCCTCGTAGCTCAGGGGATAGAGCACGGCTCTCCTAAAGCCGGTGTCGCAGGTTCGAATCCTGCCGAGGGCACCAGCGGGACACGTGGAACGGTTCCAATCGGGTCACAATTGCGAGCACACGTACGCCAGCCACCGTTGCCGCAGGTCAGGAAGAGTGAGCTATTTACTCGCTTTGAGTGGGCCGTCAAGACGGCTGGATGTGCCCTTCCCCGACAACGAGGCGTGGACTGGCCCGTCTCCCGCTCCCCTGCCGAGTTCCAGTCGCGATAGCTACCGATAGCGGTGATTGGAACGTCTTGGGGCCCGGACCGGGGACGAAGTCTGTTTCGGTCTAGCTCTAACTGATCAGTTCAGAATGAGCTGGCGTGCCGTCTTCCGCTGTCCGGCAACGGCATCGATGATGTCGGGGTGCGTGAAGAGATCCTGACCGATGAACTGTGGACCCGACTGTAGCCCTTGATCCCGCAGCAGCCCAGACGATTCCGCTACCCCGGCCGCAGACGAGCGGGACTGCCGCACGGGTTGGTGACAGGTTCGGTCAGGCGGCCTGAGTGGCTGCCTGGGTCATGATTGCTTCGTACTCGATCGGGGTCAATCTGCCGAGCCGGGCTTGGCGCCGACGACGGTGGTAGGTGCGTTCGATCCAGGTCACGATCGCAATCCGAAGCTCACTGCGAGTGCTCCATGACCGTCGGTCGAGGACGTTCTTCTGCAGCAGGGCGAAGAACGATTCCATCGCGGCGTTGTCCCCGCAGGCACCGACCCGGCCCATCGACCCGGCCATCGCGTGAGCATTCACGGCGCGGACGAATTTCCGGGCCCGGAATTGCGACCCCCTGTCGCTGTGCACGATGCAGCCGGCGACCTCGTCTCCGGCTGTGCTGCGCCTGGCCGCGGCCGAGGCCAGGGCATCAACGGCGAGGCGGGCCTTCATTCGTGAGTCGATCGAATAGCCCACGATCCGGTTCGAGAACACGTCCTTGACCGCGCAGACGTAGAGCGTCCCTTCCCCGGTCGGATGTTCCGTGATGTCGATGAGCCACAACCGATTCGGAGCGTCCGCGGTGAATTTGCGTGCGACGAGATCGTCGTGCACGGGCGGGCCCGACCGGCCGTGTTTGCTGCCGCGTTTCTTGCCGAAATTGCTCCACCACTTGTTCGCCGAGCAGATCCGCCACGCTGTTCGCGCCGCCATCGGCTCACCCGCGGCCGACGCTTCGTCGGCCAGGAACCGATATCCGAACTCGGGATCGTCGCGGTGAGCATCGAACAAGGCATTCGCCCGATACGCCCGCCCGAGATCAGCGGCGGTGACCGGCTCGGCCAGCCACCGATAGTACGGTTGGCGCGCGATCTTCAGGACCCGGCACGTCACCGCGACAGCGATCCCGTCAGCGGCCATCTCGCGGACGAGCGGGTAGATCATTTTCCCGGCAGGTTCGCCTGCGACAGATACGCCGCCGCCCGTCGCAGGACTTCGTTCTCCTGCTCGAGCAACCGGATCCGTTTCCGCGCTTCCCGCAGCTCAGCGTTCTCAGCGGCGGTGGTCCCGGGCGAGATGCCGTCCTCGACGTCAGCGGTCTTCATCCAGCTGGCCAGGCACGACTCGCTGATCCCGAAATCGGCCGCGATCTGCTTGAGCAGCTGGCCGGGCTCTCGATTGCGAGCGACCCGCACGACATCGTCGCGGAACTCCTTGGGATAGGGCTTGGGCACGGTGTCCATCCTTCCAGCAGTGCCCCACGGCACCACAGATCAGATGTCACCAACCCATGCAGCAGTCCCAGAAAGACCTGATCCGGCGTGCGAACCGGCGCCTGGCCGTGCTTCGCCACGCCGAGGAGGTCAGCGGCAACGTCGCCGCGACGTGCCGCTACTACGGCATCAGCCGCAACATCTTCTACCGGTGGAAGCGCCGCTACGAGGACGAGGGGCTCGACGGGCTCAAAGACCGCTCCAGCGCTCCGCACCACTGCCCGACCGTGACCGAACCCGAGGTCGTCACGAAAATCATTCACCTGCGCCAGCACTACCACTTCGGTCCGATGAAGATCGCGATGTATCTGCAGCGCTACCACGATGTGACGATCAGCCAGTCGACGGTGTGGCGAATCCTCAAGCGGCTGAGCATGAATCGACTGCCGGCCTCGCAGCGCTACAAGCGCCACAAGCAGCGATGGAAGCGTTACGAGAAGCAGCGTCCCGGCCACCATGTGCAGGTCGACGTGAAGTTCATCGAGCCGATCACCACCGCGGCCGGGCGGCGCAAACGCTTCTACCAATACACCGCCATCGACGACTGCACCCGGCTGCGGGTGCTGCGAATCTACCCTCGATCGGACCAGAAGACCGCCATCCAGTTCCTGGACTACGTCATCTCGCGGCTGCCGTTCAAGGTCGAGAAGATCCAGACCGACAACGGCGCGGAGTTCCAATCGGCCTTCCACTGGCACGTGATCGACCAGGGTATCGGCCACACCTACATCAAGCCGGCAACTCCGCGCCTCAACGGCAAGGTGGAGCGCTCGCACCGCATCGACACCGAGGAGTTCTATCGCCTCCTCGACGGTGTCGTCATCGACGACACCGGCCTGTTCAACGACAAGCTCAAGGAATGGGAGGACTACTACAACTACCACCGCCCCCACGGTGGCCTCGCCGGACAGACGCCCTATGAGAGGCTGCTGCAGAAGACCCAAGCCCACACTGTCACCGGCCATCGTCAGTAGCACAGTGGAGGTGTCGACGGATCTTCAGGTCTACGCAGAGGCTGCTGTCGGTCGTTCATGGGACTGTGCGGATCGCTCTTTCGGCAATAATGAGGGCATGTCAGGGAAAGCGTGGGGATGGGTGCTAATCGCTTTCGGTGTTGCTGGGGTGGGCGCTGGGGTGGGATTGTTCGTCTGGTTGGGGCTTGAGCGTGGTGATCAGCTGGCGAGTGTGTTGAGCTTGTTCGTCGGCCTCGCTGGAGTGGGGTTGTCGATCGCGGGATTAGTGATCGCACGCAAGCAGCCTCTGCAGCAAATTGGCCACATGATCACCGGATCGACAGTCGGCGGCAACGTCGAGTCCATTCACGGCGTGAGGGGCAATCTCGTCCTACGTCCCACTCCGCCTACCGCTCCGCCACCTTCGCCCGCACCACCCGCAGGGACGACTCCGACCAGCAGGAACGGCAGCCGGGACGGGCACACGATTATCCAATCGACGGTCGGGGGCTCGGTCCGCACGGTCAGGGATGTCGGCGGTAGCGCCGACCTCGGCTGATGGGACTGTTCAGTCGACGTCCCCGGCAACCATCCGGTCGGGTCGCGGTCACCAACAGTGCTGTAGCTGGGCATGTGCTGTCGATCAGTGACGTCGCTGGTGATGTCCGCCTCGATCTCGCGCAGCGCCGCTACCTGTACTGGTGCACCTCTTTCGCCCCGGCCGAGGCGCTTTCCCGAGAAGCTGCTCGCGCTCAGCCCGCATTGGTGTTGCTGCCCCGCTACGCGGTGGCGCCTTTCGCTGGCCGCAACGTCGAAATCGAGCAGTTCCTTCAGTGGCTGCCTACGCCGTCTCCGTTGGCGGTGTGGATGATCCATGCCGACGGCGGGCACGGTAAGACCCGCTTGGCCGACCATTTTCACCGCATCGCAGTCACCCAGGGGTGGGCAACCCAGCAGGCCGTCCCGGCGGTTGACGGCACTGACAGCACCGCAGTGATCGATACCAGCGGCCAAGGGCTGCTCCTGGTCATCGATGACGCCCATCGCTGGCAGCCCGCTGCGCTGGATGCCTTGATGGTCAACGTGCAAGCCCTGACCGGCGACCAGCCGGAATTGCGGATCCGACTGCTCATCCTCGCCCGCACGACCGCGCCGTGGTGGCCAACACTAGCGACTACGCTGCGCAACGCCGGTGTACCCGAAACCGCTACCGCCCTGGCGCCCCTGCGGCTAGACCGCACTCAAATCTTCGACGACGCGTTCACCGCTTTCCGCGACGCCCTGCACCCGCCCCCGCCTCCACAGGTCCGACGACGAGACCCTGCCGAATACCGCGCTCTCCTGAATCTAAGCGGCCCTCGGTACGGGTCGGTACTCGCGATCCATATGGCCGCCCTGGAAACAGCACACGCCCGCCGACCCATCGACACACCCGCCCCCTATGCGCTCTCGGTGTACCTGCTCGACAGCGAAGTCACCGAATGGACCAAACGCCATTCCGCCGGACTGAACACCCCACCCCACGTCCTGCAGCGACTAGTACTGCTGGCCACCCTCACCCGAGGACTCCCCCGTGACCGCGCACGGGAACTGCTGATAACTACCGGTCTCGCCACCACCGACAACACCGCCGACACCCTGCTCGACGACCACGCCCGCTGCTACCTCAACCACGCCCACGTGCTTACACCTTTGCAACCCGATGCCCTTGGGGAAGACTTCATCGCACTTACCACCCCCGGCCGGCCGAACCTCTCCTCGAATCTGCCTGTCGATGATTGGGGCCCCGCCGCCATCCGCCGCGCTCTCAGCCATCGTCCGGATGAACCGCCCTCCGACTGGGCCGTCGCGATCCTGGCCACGCTGATCGAGACCGCCGCCCGCTGGCCTCACATAACCACCAACGTCATCAATCCGATTCTCGGTGCCGACCCTCTCCTGGCCTTGGCCGCCGACCCCGCCACCTTGATACGGCTCGCCCAACTTTCAGACATCACTACCGCCACTCTGAGCACCCTGTACCAGCACCTGATCGGCCACCCCGCCCAACCCGCCCTGGAAACCGCTCTGCTCCCTGAACGTATCGCCAACACCACTGACTCCGCTGAGCAAGCTGATCTCTACCTCCGCTACTCCCATTACCTCCACCATGGGAACCGTCGCCAAGCGGCAGTCGCTCCGGCCCAGCACGCCGTCCGACTCTTCCGGGTTCTGGCCGAAGCCGACCCCATCCTCCACCAACCGCACCTTGCCGGTGCTCTAGGCACCTTCGCCGTCCGGCTGGATCAAGCCGGGCATTGGCGGGACGCCGTCGAACCTGCCCGTGAAGCCGTCACCATCTACCAAAACCTGATCAAGGCCGGCATAGGCACCCATCGGACCGAGCTCGCCGGTGCTCTGAACAATCTTGCCAACTCGCTGAGTCAGGCCGGGTTTCGGCGGGAGGCCGTCGAGCCTGCCCGTGAAGCCGCCATCCTCTTCCGTGCCTTAGCCGAGACCGACCCCATACGCCACCAGCCACACCTTGCCGGTGCTCTGAACAATCTTGCCAACTGGCTGAGTCGGGCCGGGTTTCGGCGGGAGGCCGTCGAGCCTGCCCGTGAAGCTGCCATTCTCTACAGGGCCCTGACCGAGGTCGACCCCACCACCTACCAGCCCGACCTCGCCAACGCTTTGGCCACTCTCGCAAACCTGCTGGGTCAGGCCGGGTTTCGGCGGGAGGCCGTCGAGCCCGCCCGTGAAGCTGCCATTCTCTACAGGGCCCTGACCGAGGTCGACCCCACCACCTACCAGCCCGACCTCGCCAGGGCTCTGAACAATCTCGCAAACTGGCTGGGTGAGGCCGGGCATTGGCGGGAGGCGGTCGAACCCGCTGGTGAAGCCGCTATCCTCTTCCGGGCCTTGGCCGAGGTAGACCCCACCACCTACCAGCCCGGCCTCGCCAGTGCTTTGGACACTCTCGCCATCCGGCTGGGTAACGCCGGGTATCAGCGGGAGGCCGTTGAACCCGCCCGTCAGGCCACCACCCTGTACAGGGTGCTGGCCGAAACAGACCCCACCACTTACCAGCCCAGCCTCGCCAGAACTCTGGTTAGTCTCGCCATACGACTGGGTGAAGCCGGGCTCGAAAGGGAAGCAATTGAACCCGCCCGTCAGGCAGTCGCCATCTTCCGGGCCTTGGACGAGGCCGACTCCACCACCTACCAGCCCGACCTCGCCCACGCGCTAGGCAACCTAGCCATTCGGCTGGGTGAGGCCGGGCATCGGCGGGAAGCAATCACTCCGGCCGAGCACGCCGTCCGCCTCTTCCGGGCCCTAACCGAGGCCGACCCCGTCCGTCACCAATTTAACCTCGCCAGCACCCTGCGTGTTCTTGCTGTTGAATTGGGTGAGGCCGGGCATTGGCAGGAGGCCGTCGAACCCGCCCATCAAGCAGTGACCATTTTCCGGGCCCTGGCCGAGGCCGACCCTGCCGCCCACCAACTTCACCTCGCGCAGTCTCTTTCGATTCTGGCCGCGGTCTCTGAAGGAGGCGCCGCTTCCCAGGTGAGTGACGGGCTGGCAGCAGCGAGTGAAGCCGTCCACCTCTTGGAGCACATAAATAGGCAACACTTGCTTGCTGACCCCGGGCTGCTCGCACAAGCCCGCATACGCCGTGCTCGACTGCTCGCACGACTGATGTCACCGACAACGGACAGTACTTGATTTCGGCCGGTAGTCACATGCTTGCCTTCCTGAAAGAAGCCCCACGCCGAAGCGCCGAGTTGGGGGCTGGTGTAGGCGCAGAACACACCGAGCTGGCAGAGGCGATCACCGCGTCCTGGGCGCGGGCCCGGGCCACGATCGCCGGATTTCGTTACACCAGAGCGCTCCGTTGCGAATATTGCTAGCGTTGGGTGCGCGGGGTGAGGGCGACAAACAATCGCCGATTGCGCGGGTGTCGCTGAGCAGGGAGAAGGTACATGCCGTGTCCGAGATAGCCATCGAATGCTCTTTCGCCGACGTGGACTTGTCGGTTGCCGACGACCAATGTGCCGACTTGCAGGACAGCCTGACCACCGACGCCTCCGAAGTGTCGGCGACGCGGGTCCGCGACAACGCGCTGACCCAGGACTTCGGTGCGACACTGCTGATCGCGCTCAGTACCCCAAGTGTGGTCGTTGTGGCGCGGGAGCTGACCAAATGGCTGGCCCGCAGATATGATGCCCGGCTGGTGTTGCGCCGCACTGACACCGAGGGGCGCAAACGCGAGATTACTCTTACCGGACCGGTCACGGCGCGAAGCGAGCGTCTGATCCACGAGTTCCTCACCGACTGACCCGAGCACGATGACACCGGCGCGGCACAGTGCTGCAAATACCGTTGCCGTGATCTGCGGCGCCAGTGAGTGGCCGCGCCTGGCGGAACGTTTCACTGCAGCTTCGGCCTTCGCCAACACCGCCACCAGACTCCGCGCTTACCTGCACAGTGTCGACGGGTTGGCATTGCCACAGGACAACATGCTGTGGTTGTTCGACAGCACCGCTAGCGCCGCTGAGCATCTAGAACATATCCACGCATTCCTCATCCACCACACTCGCCAGGCCAACGCCGCCCGCGGTTCTGGCGTGCTGGTGCTGTTTTACTACGTCGGGCACGGCGCGTTTTTCGGCGATGATCGCGCATACTCCCTGCTGATCCGTGATACCCGTGAACCGATCACTGCCGAAACCAGCCTCCGGGTCGCCAGTGTGGGGTCGATGCTGCGAGTAACGGTGCCGGAAAGCGCGCGCGTCATAGTCCTGGATGCGTGTTTCGCAGGTGTCGCGTTCAAAGATTTCCAAAGTGATCTGGAACAGCTGACCCACGTCAAGGTCGAAGAAGCACTCGAAGTGAGCCGCAGCACGCGAGGTGTTGCGCTGTTGTGCGCTGCTAGCAAGCGCAACCCGGCGCGGTTAGCCGAGCCTGACACCACAACGCTGTTCGGTCGTGCTCTGCTGGATGTACTTCATCATGGAGACCCGCACTTGCCAGGTCCGATGAGCGTGCGCCGCATCGGTGAACTCATCCATCAGCACTTGGAGAACTCCGCTGAACGGGACGCGCCGAAGCCTGAAGTCCATGCACCCGACCAACGTGACGGTGACCTCGCAGGGGTGCCACTGTTCCCCAATCCTGCAACTACCGCCGTTCAATCGCACGAGGTTTTCAGCGCCATACACTACGGCGCTTATTCAGCCTCGCCCCGACTGCGAGAGGATGCCCAGGCACGATTCAGCAAAGGGGTGGTTCTGGGAACGATGGGGCGATCCGCCGAGGCGATCGCGATCTACGAACAGCTCATCTCCGACTACGCCGACAACCCAGACCCGGACATCAAGAGACATGTCGCGAAAACAATGGTTAACAGAGGTTTTCGGTTGGCTGAACTGGGTCGATCCGAGGAAGCGATCGGTGTTAGCGAACAGGTCGTCAGGGCTTATGTCGATGATCCAGACCCAGCCATCAGGGAGCAAGTTGTCAAGGCGCTAGTCAACAAAGGCGTCGTACTTGACGGTTTGAGTCGTGTATCGGAGGAGTTGGAAATCTACGAACAGGTCGCCACGGACTACGGCGAGAGTTCCGATCCCGGCATCAAAGAGCAGGTGGCGAAGGCGCTCGTCAACAAAGCCGTTACACTCGGTCGACTGGCCCGCGTGTCGGAGGAGTTGGACGTCTACGAGCAAGTCATCACTTCCTACAGTGTCGACCTGACTCCGGCACTACGGGAGAGAGTCGCCTCCACCTTGTTCAGCAAAGGCGTCGTGCTGAGCAGTCTGGGCCGATCCGAGGACGCGATCACCGCATACGGGCAGGTCGTCGCCGGTTACCGCAACGAACTGTCGCCGACTATCAAGGAGCTTGTCGCTAAGGCCGCAGTCAACATGGGCTTTCGACAAGCTGAGCTGGGACGTTACGAAGAAGCGATCGCCACCTACGACCAGGTCGTTGCCGACTACACCAATGACCCGAACCTGCCCGTCAAGGAGCAAGTCGTCAAGGCACTGGTCAATAAAGGCATCGCATTGGATGCGTTGAGTTGCTTCGCGATGGAGGTGAATGTCTACGAGCAAGTCATTGCCGACTACGCCGTTGAATCGAACCCGATCATCAAGAAGCAAGTCGCCAAGGCCGCGATCAACAAGAGCATCGTCCTGGGCCGGCCCAGTCGTGCCGCGAGGGCGTCCAACGAAATGTGACTTGAGGGACCAGGCATGGCGGGGCAGGCGCGCGCCAGTTTGTCAGCTACAAATTTTCGGAAGCCGGGAGCAGCGTACGAGAACCCTGACTGCCGACGCTGATCGCATCCATCGAGGAAACCTCCCCGGCCAGTTCCGAAGCGTGTGCGGTCTTGCGCTCGGAGATCTGGGTGGCGGAGCTGATCAGACGGTCGGCCTCGGCGGTCGCGTCCTTAATCCGCTGGGCGGCCTCGGCGCGGCTCATGGCCTCGAGCTCCTCCATGGCACGAATCAGCTTGATGCGCCGATCGCTCATGGTGACCTCGAAGTCCTGCTGGGCGGCCTTACGCTTGGCCTTGGCCTCCTTGTCGAGGCGGTCCGCCTCGGCCTGCGCCAGCGCGCGGATCTCGGACGCTTCGTCCGCAGCTACGCGCAGCACGCGAGAGATTCGGTCACTCGCGTCTTCTGCGGTGGTGGGCGATACTGCGAGTCGCTCAACCTGGCGCCGAAGCTCGTCGTTCTCGGCTCGCACATTTTCGAGCTGACCGGCGAGGTTTCGGGCCTGCGCTGCCGCAGCGTCGCGGTCGGTTGCTGTGACTCGGAGTTCTGCATCGAAGCGCTCGAAGTATTTGCGGACCTCGTCCTGGGCATATCCCTTGCGCACGACGGTGAAGGGAAGCGTAACGAATCTATTCCTTGGCTCGTCGTACATACATAGAAGGTACCGTCAATTGCGCATGCTGCCAGGACGGGATCCGAACCGCTTCACCGATATGACTGCTGAGCCTGGCGAGCCGCCACGGCCGGGCCGCATCACTGGGCGCTGTCCGGGCCAGCGCGAGTTCCAGCCACTGCACCGCTCCAGCCAGGCTCCGGCGGCCAGCACACCAGTCTCCACGGCCAGCCCGATCGGGTACCCGAGATTCGACTCGTAACGCGCGCGGAATTCGTCGTCGGCACCGCACAACCGTACCGATTCCCGCCAGCTCTAGCGCCTCGTCGAGGTGATCGGCTGGAAGATCCCCGCGCTGCACCGAATCCGCGATCGCCGCACTTACCAGCGAGGCGAGCTCAGCGCGGCACGAGTGCGTATCGGGCACCTCGGGCAGCGCGCGCCGGCCCAGCGCCAGCGCGGGCCGCAACAGCCATGCCACGTCCTCGTCATCGAAGCCGACGAGGACGTCAGCCAGCAGTTCGGCGATGTCGTCGTAGGTGTCCGGCTCCAACAGCACGGAGTCTGTGTATTCCCGTGCACGCACGAGCAGGCGATAGTCTTCGGCCGCGGCTCCAACACCCCGATCACGCGCCACCCCGAACAGCCCGGTGAGGTCGTTCACCGGGGTCTCCGTTGCGCGGCCGAAAGGGCGGCACAGTGCTCGGCCGCCTCGGCTGCCGCTGCCATCGGCCCGAAGTCCCCCTCGAACCGGTCGAGTTGCTCCGCGATCGTGGTCAGGTCGATGCGCTACCACTCCAGACACCACGCGGGCCCGCTCCTCGTCCACGCCCGCCCTCGTTGCCTCGATGAACAGCAACGCCGCGCGTAGTTCCGGATCGGCGGGCAACTTTGCCGACGCACTCAGCGCCCGCGTCAGGAGCGGCAAAGCCCACTCCCCGTGCCTGCGCGCGCCTCCTCGGCGAAGCGCACGGGGACATCCCGCAGCCGTTGCGGCGAGCGCGACGCGACCGCCGCCTCCAGCTCGATCAGAATCCCGCTCTCCAACACGGCCGTCCGCACGCCGGCCACGACCGCACGCTCGACGAACAGGGCTGCGGCGAGATTCCGGTCGCGCAATATCCGCACGACCACGGGGTCGAGTAGCTCACCGTCGGTGCGGAGCAACTCGGCGCGCTCGGGCCAGTCCGCAGCAAGGAATCGCTCGATATCTGCTGCCACTGTGAAGGCGGTACCCCGGGTCTCCGATGATGAGATTTGCTCCAGCACCGCACGAACGCGGGAACGATCGTCGGATTCGGGAGAATTCTCGCCCACGTCCGCACGCTACTACACCGAGCGACTCCTGTGGGGTGCCGGTCACAAAGGCGGGCCCTTCGCGCCCGGCATTGCTGCTGCCGGCTCGACCGGCTGATATCGCAGAGGCACCCCACAGCTTCTCGTCAGGCGACGGCGGTCGGGCCGAGCAGCGGCAGATGCGCTGCGGTGCCGCCCACGAATCTACCGACACGGGGCCGCATCCCAACTGAAGTCGCCGACGCCTATCGCGCCGCTGCCGAAGCCTGACAACACCCACCGTCGGCCCGACCAGTCCGTCACGGAACCGGGATCAACCGACGACCAGCAGTTTTCGGTGTTGCAGCAGGTTGGCGTACTGGTCGAGGCGGATTCAACTGGTCGTCGCAACACCTCGACTGTGGAGGTGTTGGGCAGTGGCGACGAGGGACTGGGCTGCGAAGACGAGCGGGGTTCCCGAGGGGGCTGGACGGCAGTGGCGTGCAGATCGGGCGTTGCGGCCGGCGATGCGTTCGCCCGGGCGGCCTGAGCCCTCGCGGGCTGTGCAGCGGCAGTTCTGGCGTGTGATCGCGACGGGCATCAACTCGGCCGAGGCGGCGTTGACGGTGGGTGTGTCTGTTCCGGTCGGGGCTCGTTGGTTTCGCCATGGCGGCGGCATGCCGCCGATCTCACTGGTCGAGCCGTCGGGTCGCTACCTGTCCTTCGAGGAGCGTGAGGAAATCGCGCTGCTGGTCGCCGGGCAGGTCGGCGTGCGTGAGATCGCGCGCCGGATCGGTCGCGACCCGGGCACGATTTCGCGTGAACTGCGCCGTAACGCAACCACGCGCGGTGGGAAGCCGCAATACCGGGCGCTGGTGGCCCAGTGGAAGGCTCAGCAGGCGGCCAAGCGCCCCAAGACAGCGAGGCTCGCGACCAACGACAGGCTGCGTGAATACGTCCAGCAACGCCTCGCCGGCAACATCCGCCGGCCGGACGGCAGCATCGTCGCCGGGCCGCAGCCGCCGGAGTGGAAAGGGCTGAACAAACCGCATCGGCAGGACCGGCGGTGGGCGATGGCGTGGAGCCCGGAGCAGATCTCGCATCGCATGAGGATCGACTTCCCCGATGATGAGTCCATGCGCATCAGCCACGAGGCGATCTACCAGTCGCTGTTCATCCAGGGACGTGGCGGGCTCGCACGCGAACTCGTCACATGCCTGCGAACCGGTCGTGCGCTGCGGGCACCGCGGGCTCGAACACAGAACAGACCACAAGGACACGTCACCGCCGACGTGGTGTTCTGCGAGCGTCCAGCCGAGGCCGCGGACCGTGCCGTTCCCGGGCATTGGGAGTGGGACTTGATCATCGGCACGGGCCGGTCCGCGATCGGCACGATCGTCGAACGCAAGAGTCGCTCGACTCTGCTGGTGCACCTGCCCCGGCTGCAGGGATGGGGTGCGATGGCTTACGTGAAGAACGGTCCCGCACTGGGCGGCTACGGCGCGATCGCCATGAACGCCGCACTCATCGCAGCAATGGCGAAGCTTCCCGAACAGCTCCGCAAGACACTGACCTGGGATCGCGGCAAAGAACTCTCCGCGCACGCCCACTTCGCGCTCGCCACGGGCACGAAGGTGTTCTTCGCCGACCCTCACTCGCCCTGGCAGCGGCCGACGAACGAGAACACTAACGGGCCTCTCCGGCAATACTTTCCGAAGGGCACAGACCTCTCACGATGGTCCGCGCAAGACCTCGAAGCAGTCGCTCTCGCGCTCAACAACCGGCCCCGCAAGAGTCTCGGGTGGAAGACTCCCGCCGAGGTGTTCGACGAACAGCTACGCTCACTCCCACAACCCGGTGTTGCAACGACCGGTTGAACCCACCCAGTACGTCTCGCTGAGATTCACCGAATCGCTTGCCCTGCACGGGCTGTCGGCGTCGGTCGGGTCGGTCGGTGACGCATATGACAACGCTCTGGCGGAGTCGATCATCGGCCTGTTCAAGACCGAGGTGATCAACCGGCACGGCCCGCTCGAGACTCTCACCGAGGTCGAGTTCGCGCTCATGGAGTGGTGCGACTGGTACAACAACGCCCGCCTGCACTCACGCCTGGACTACCTGACCCCGGCCGAGTACGAGACCGCCTACTACGCTCAACAACCACCACGCCGACCGGCGCGGGTCTGAAAACGAAGCCGGTCCCCAACCCGTGACGGTTCACCGACACTCGGCGCTGGGCTACCGGACACCGGCCGAGTACGCTGCGGTCTGCACCCACACCCACCACCCGGTGGCCTGCGGGATCGACTGACAACCGACAACTACCCGGGCTCTACTCCCGGGTGGTCGCGTTATCGGGGACCGGCCACCACCACTGCACCCCTCGGCCTATTGCCTTTGAACCGCGCCTGCGGGATCGGCATCCGGATGTCTGCTACGACCCTCAGGAGATCGTTGTGGTCGGACTCCGACTCTTCTCCGTGCACCCGTGAGTATCAGATGTTGACAGCGGGTCCACGTTAGGTGACACTATTGGTGCTGCTATAACCATGCCGAAGCCTCGACCCAGATCTCGGGTCCGAGGCTTCTTTGCTATCTGGATCCAGCCGATTCCCGACCTTCCAGCACTCGAGGCTTTCTGCCCGCGTAGTGCTGCTTTCTCTGGGGCAGCAATCTCCGCCGTTCAGTCGTGCACCGGACCGGTCGCGACGGCTGTAAGTGAGGAATCTGATGATGTCGAATTCTGTTCTCCGGGCGCCTTACCGGCCGGATTGGGTCGCAGAGCGTGCTGCGGCGTTGTCGACGATGTTCGATAACGGGCTCGCGGGATCGTCGGGCGGTGATGCTGGGCCCGAGCCCGGGGAGCGGGTGCACGATTTTCACGGGATGACCGTAGCCAGTGCAGCTCGCCGCTTGGAAAGGTGTCTGTCACAACGGGATCTGCTCGCAGCCGGGCAGCGAGTGATCGCGGGCGCCACAGGCGCACCGGCGCTGCAATCGATTGCCGTGGCGGATATGAAACCCGAGGGGCCCGGCTCGATTCCGGGCAGTCCAGGCTCGGTTCCACACCGCCCGATGCTCGACGAACACGGCGGTCCACAATCATCGCCCGGGCAGGGAAGTGCGCCGCAGCCACCACCGCCGGTGAGTGCTCCGCCCACCCCGGCACCGGTCTCGCCGCCTACCCCGCCATCGGCGCCCGCACCGTCGGCGGTGCAGCAGGCACCGCCGACGCGAGAGCCAGACCCCTTCGGTCTACCGGACACCGCAGGCAGGAAAGAAGGCGACGAGTGGGACACCGTCCTGCCCGACGGACGGACGGTGCACAACAGAATCCCGTTCGGCAACGGAAATCGCTCGGTGGATCAGGCCATTCCCGACGGAAAGGGCGGCTTCACCCATTCACGCGTGGCCGCGGGGGAGAACGGCGGATGGCAGCGCTGGAACCTCAATGCCGATGGAACCGCGTTCTACGGCTACAAGCCGTCCGCGGATTCGGGCATGGCCGGCAACGACTACGACGCTGGTACCCCGACCACTTGGCGACCGGACCGGTCGTACCTGACTACCGCGGACTACCAGGGAATTCAGACGCCCACCCTCGATGCCGCCGGAAATATCATCGCCGTCGACATCGCCTACCCGAACCGGTACGGGCTCTATGACAACCACCATGTCGACCAGTACGACAACGTCACCATCTCCAGGGCCGTCCCGGATGGCAAGGGTGGCATCACCAGCAGCTTCATCGGGCAGCTCGACAGCAACGGCGAAGGCTGGCGCATCGATGACCTGGGTGATCGCTGGGACGTCGGCAAGGACCTGCTCGGCCGTCCGGTCGAAGGCCGGACCGAAACGACCGGCGAAGGTACACACATCTACTACCGCGACCATCGCGGCGTAGTCTTCGACTCCTTCCTCGGCAACAGCGACAACGAGGCCTACACCGACGAGCGCGTCTACGACGACCTCGGCCGTCTGGTGTCGATCACCCGCCGGCTGCGCGACGGCACCGAGATCACCTTCGCTCCGGACCTGACCATCAAGGAATACCGCGGGCCTCGCGATCGCCGCGACATCGTGGAGAAGGCTGTCGACGGGGTGGTCGGTGTCGGAAGCAGCCTTCGCTCCTGGGGCTCGGACTTCGCCCAAATCTTCGACTTCAGCACCGGATTGCACGCTGCGGCCAACCCCCTCGACCCCGCCGCGCGAGCAGCTGCCGCCCAACAGCAGGCACGAGCGAACAGCGCAGTAAGCAACGCGGCGGCTCTTCCCGTCGATATCGTCGTCGACTCCGCGGGCACCGTGGGCAGCTGGTTTCAGCACACCTACGGCGGAGCCTTCTGGGGAATCACCGCCGATCCGTTCAGCGCCTCCGGACAGACCCGCATGCACGGTGCGCAGGAATACATGGACAAGGCGCCCGGCACTGCTGAAGCGCTGCTCGCGGCGACAACATTTCTGTTTCCCGAGGTCGGTGCACCTGCCCGCGTCGGCGCGACCGCAGCCAGGCGAGCGGCCGCGGAGGCCGCCGCTGCCGCCACCCACCGGCCGGGAACCATTGCAGCACTCGGGACGGAGACGATCGCATCCAGTCCTCAACGCCTGACCACCGCCGAGCTATCGCGCGCGGGGGCGACACGCCTGCCTGCTGGTGGCACCCCCTTCACCTCTGCCACGTCAACGGTGATACCCAACAGCGGAATCATCACCTTCGACGTCATGCGTAGTGGCACGCGCGCGGTTACATCGGCCGATCTACCGCTGCTGGCGCAGGCGCAGGCACCGAGCAGGGCGATCGAAGGCGCCACCGCATTCGACCCTCGCCAACTGAGCGACGGTACCTACACCCTCGCCAGATCCGGACGAACTGTCGGGATCACAAGTGGGACCTCCGAGCGGCAACTGGTGGCCGCGGGTCGCACTGTGGGTGATTCCACTGCCGACCACCGCTTCGCGGTCGTTCTGCGTGAGCGGCCCCTTCGTTCTGAGAGGGTTCGGTCGAGTGCCGCACCACATTCGGCAGAAGGCGACGCGGTACCCGCCTCCCGTCGGTTCAGCTTCCGACGCTTTTTCTCGGGAAGCGCTTCGGCTGGCGAGCGACGTTCATCCGTTGCGCCCGGCGACGAAGTACACACCTTCTATCACGGAACCACACAGGCCGGCGCAGATAGCATCAGGCGCGAGGGAATCAGAATCATCGATGGTGGTACCGGGGCTACTGATTTCGGTCCTGGATTCTATACTTCGAGAGACCTAGAGACGGCCGCGAAGTGGGCGCAGGTCGCTGCCAACAGGTCGAGAGAGGCGCCGGAAATCGTGAAGTTCGAAGTGCGTTCCAGCGAGTTCGAGAACTTGACCCGCAGGACCTTCGCGGACACGAGTGATTGGAGTGCCTTCGTCTCCTACATGAGATCACCTGCCGACGCTCGTATGCACGACTTCGATGTTGTCGAAGGGCCCGTTCTCAGCAATCTCCGGAGTTTTCGAAGAGGGGAGGCTCCGGTGGGCACGGAGCAACAGACAAGCTGGCATTCACAGCATGCGGTCGATCTACTGAGCCGCAGAATCGTGAAGGGGTGGTAGCGCTATGAAAGGCGACATGATGGATTATTTCTCATTCGATACCGACGAGGAAGGCATCCGATTTTTCTCGGAAGTCATTGAATACATGACCGGTGACCTCGGAATTTCAGAAAGAGAGGCTGTCACCCGAGTGAACCTTAAATTCGTTGGCATGGATCTGCCCCAAGACCACATAGTCTTTCACAGGTCTGCGGAATACTGGGCACGAGATATCGTCTTCGGCCACGATGCCAGGTGGAAGCCCGATGCCGACAGTGAGCCCTTGCCGGCCCCCAGCGTTTTCGAGCACTGGCTCACCGGCCGGTGGTGGTGGGTTTCCTACTGGAGAAGGCGGCGTCGGCGGCAGCTGGCCGACCTCATTCGAAAGAATCGGGACGCGTGACTCGTCGATGTCGACCGCCCACGCCCTGCATGAGTAGCGAAGAGATCTCGGTGCTGATCCTGCCGGGCTGAAGCGGTAGGGGTCATCTGCACCGAAGGATTGGGAGAGGAAGGGGAGCGTCGAGGGGTGGCGGATGCTGCGTTGAGAGCAATGACCGAGACCAGGACCGTACGCCGCCCGCCTCGCTCGCCAACGCCCCGGAGCCTGGCACCGGCTCGAAACCGACCCCGCAGTTTCCTGACCGTGACCCCCGGCTTCGATGGCAACCCCGCGTTGATTCGCAGTTCGAAGCTCTTAACTCCTACGGCTGCGCCGGTTTGCCTGACTCGGCGGCCATCATCGAGTCCGTGCGCTTCGCCGCGGAAACCTAGGGCCAGCACTACCAGGATCTGTTCGTCCACATCTGCACCGAACGAGAGGCTCGCGCATATAACATCCCTCGAGTATGGGAGTGGCCTGGAATGGAGTTGAATCTAGGTGCGATGCGTGCTTTCGTTGTCGTCACCGATCACACACCGAGGTCCGCTGAATTGCCCGCCGACAGCAGGTAGTCGGCTTCTATTTCCAGCCACTCGCCCGATATTCGCAGCAGCTCCGTTCGACGTGCCCCACCCTGAGCACATCGAAGCAGGGACCGAGAATCGGTCCGCACAGCCCGAACCACCCGAGTCAGATCGAATACGAACCCGCGATGACCAGGCGCTTCTCAGTTACCCATGTTCTGTGTATCCTGCCGAGGGCACACACATCACCGCAGGTCAGACCTTCTGTTGATCTGAGCCGCTCCCCACCGCACCCCGCTCGGTACGCAGTGGGTACGTAGTAGCGAAACCCGATCGCGCCGAATCGAGCCGTGCCGATACGTCATCGAAAGGTCCGCACAGAAGTCGAGGGTGGTACTCGGCTTGTCGTGGCCGAGCATCCGCTGCAATGCCAGCACCGACGCGCCCCGTGAGACTGCCGGCGGTGCGCCCGCAGCGGCCGCGTGTGCGGGCGAGGACGTCGAGGCCGAGGTAGCGGCTCGACAACCACCACGCCGACCGGCGCGGGTCCGAAACCGAAGCCGGTCCCCGGGGCCCAGCTACCGCTCGGCATGCACAGGCGCTGCGACCGCACTCAGAGGATCGGCAGGTCCGGGGGGATCTGCATGGCGACCGCGATCAGCGAGTGCACGCGGGTGGCGATGATATTGAGGAGTCCGTGGACTTCGGCGGGCGCGGTCTCGGTGACGGATGCGAGGTTCTTCAGGTCGTCATCGAGGCGTGCGAGAAGTTCGTTCATGTCGTGGGGGCCGGCGGTGAGCGCGGTGGCGATTTCGCCCAGCGGGATGCCCTGGGCTTCCAGGCGCTGGATGAGGTGGATTCGCTCGACATCGGCGGGGTTGTAGAGCCGATAGTTACCGGCGCTGCGCTGCGCCGGGGCGAGCAACCCCATGGTGGTGTAGTAGTCGACCGTGCGTGCGCTGACCTCGGCGCGGGCGGCCAGTTCCCCGATCTTGAGCAGTGTTTCGGTCATCATGGCCCCCTTCCGCGGCAGAGCCATACCATACAGCGGCACGTGCTACCGTCACCAATGCGCGCTGTCGCGCGGTCCCTGCTCACCCGTTCGTAGCCAGCGACCGCACTGCCTGCTCAGGACGACGTCGGACACGGGGCTTTCGGCGGCCGTGGCGATCTCCACGACGCGAGGACGCAGCCACGCTCCATCGAACCAAATGCGGCGGCCACGGCTTCCCCACACCGACGGTTTCGTTCCGCGAACCGGCGGTACGCACACTGTGACAGGCGGTCCGGCACCGCGCGGAAACCATACAGTGAAACGTGCTACCGTCCGGTATGTCCGATTGCCGTGCCGATTTCTCCCGTCTCGCTCGGTTCAGGCGCGGTTGAGCCAACGGCGCGGAGCCGGCGCGCTTCGACCCCGGCCGAGGACGCCTCCGCCGAGACCGCGATGGTCTTCGGTGAGCAATACCGCAGCGCGGAGCGGAAGTTCCGGGCCGTCGGCCAGGGGTATGCGGCGGGTCCGGCCGGTATCACCCGCGGCTACGGCGTCAATATCCGAAGTCCAGGACAGCGACGAAGGAGTACCACGATGGGTATCGACTACAACAAGAAGCCGTCCGCTCCGCAATCCCGGGATACCGGCAGCACCTCGGGTGTGAGCCTGCAGAAGCTGACACTCACCAAGACCGAGCGGGCGGTCACCCTCACCAAGTCGGGCGATCACCAGGGCGCGATGCGGGTGAACCTGAACTGGACGAGCGGAGCACCGCGCAAAACCGGCTTCCTGGCGAAACTGGCGGGCACGGGTGGGGGGATCGATCTGGATCTGGGGTGCCTCTACGAGCTCGCCGACGGATCCAAAGGCGTGATTCAGGCCCTGGGCAACAGCTTCGGACGATTGAACGAGCCGCCCTTCATCGCATTGGACGCCGACGACCGCACCGGAGCAGCGACCGGTGGCGAGAATCTGCACATCAACCTCGAGCGCTCCGAGGCGTTTCGGCGGATCCTGATCTTCGCGATGATCTACGAAGGCGCAGCGAATTGGGCTGCCGTGGACGGGGTCGTGACGATGTATCCGACTTCGGGTCCCCAGATCGAGGTCCACTTGGATTCGGCGGTCAGCGGTGCGCGGATCTGCGCGATCGCGTTGCTGGCCAATACCGGCCAGAGCATGACGGTGCAGCGCGAAGTCGAATACGTCACCGGCAACCAAGCCGACCTCGACCGCGCATACGGGTGGGGTTTGAGGTGGGGAGCCGGCAGCAAATGACCGTATCTTGTGCTGCTGCCCGCCCCCTGAGGACCTTCCTTCGCGAGCCGGTGCCGAGGTGAGCGTGTGCTGACCGTCGCGAGCTTGCTGCTCGGCATCGTCGTTGTCCTGCTGATCACCGCCTTGACCGGCTACTTCGTCGCGCAGGAATTCGCGTATATGGCCGTCGACCGGTCACGGCTGAAGGCTCGCGCGGAAGCAGGCGATACAGCTGCCGGTCGCGCCCTGGCCGTCACGCGGCGCACCTCGTTCATGCTCTCGGGCGCACAGCTCGGTATCACCGTCACCGGGCTGCTGGTGGGATACGTCGCCGAACCGTTGATCGGCCGCTCGCTGGGCGCGCTGCTCGGCGGCGTCGGTATTCCGACCGCGGTCGGCGTCGCTGTCGGCACGGTGCTGGCGATCGTGTTCTCGACCATCGTGCAGATGCTCTTCGGTGAACTGTTCCCCAAGAATCTCGCTATTGCCCGGCCGGAACCGGTGGCGCGGTGGCTGGCGATGTCCACCACGCTGTATCTGAAGTTGTTCGGCTGGCTGATCTGGCTGTTCGACCAGTCCTCCAACCTGCTGCTGCGAGCGTTGCGGATCGAACCGGTGCACGATGTCGAACACTCGGCCACCCCCCGCGACCTCGAACACATCGTCGCCGCCTCCCGCGACGCCGGGGAGCTGCCGCGCGAATTGTCGACGCTGCTGGACCGCATCCTGGATTTCCCCTCCGCTACCGCCGAGCACGCCATGATTCCCCGCTCGCGGGTCGGCACCGTCCATATCGACGATCCGGTCTCCGAGGTGCTGGGACGCATGGGCTCCGGCCACACCCGCTACCCCGTCGTGGGCGAGTCCAGTGACGACCTCCGGGGGGTCGTCCATCTGCACGACCTGCTCGATGGCCCACCCACCGGCACCGCAGGCGAGCGGATGCGGCCCGCGGTGCTGGTGCCCGAGTCGCTGGCGCTGCCCGAGGTCGTCGCCCGATTGGGCGCGGCCGAGGAGGAGATGGCACTGGTGGTCGACGAATACGGCGGGTTCGCCGGAATCGTCACCGTCGAAGACATCGCCGAGGAGCTCGTCGGCGAGATCGCCGACGAGCACGACCCCGGTACCGGGATCGAGATCCTCGCCGAGGGCGAGGGCTGGCTGATCGCCGGCGACGTGCACCTCGACGAGGTCGAACGCCGGCTGGAGCTCACCCTGCCGGAAGGGGACCACGAAACCCTCGCCGGTCTCGTCATCGCGGAATTCGGTGGCCTGCCCGATGTCGGCGACGAGGTGGCGATCCCGTTGCCGCGCAACGGCGCCGAGTACGCCGACGGGCAGCCCCCCGGCACCCGCACCCTGGTCGCGCGGGTCCGGGCGCTCGGCCACCATGTGCCGTCGTCGGTGTTCGTGACCGTTCGCGTTGGAGCCGGAGGCGAGCGCCGATGAGTAATCCCTTGACCGTCACCGCGATCACCATTCTGTTGATCGCGTCCAGCGCGTTCTTCGTCGCCGTGGAGTTCGCGCTCATCGCCGCTCGCCGGCACCGGCTCGAGGACGCCGCTCCGGAGAGCCGTGCCGCACGCGCGGCGCTGCGCAGCGCCTCGGAGCTGTCGGTGCTGTTGGCCGGCTCCCAGCTCGGCATCACCGTGTGCACCCTCGCCCTGGGTGCGATCACCAAACCCGCCGTGCACCACTGGTTGACTCCCTGGTTCGAAAACCTCGGTGCTCCACTGTGGTTCGCCGATGTCGCGGGATTCGGGCTGGCGCTGATCATCGTGACGTTCCTGCACCTGGTGGTGGGGGAGATGGCGCCGAAGTCGTGGGCGATCGCGCATCCGGAGAAGTCGGCGACCATGCTGGCGATCCCGATGCGGGGGTTCATGTGGCTGACCCGGCCCCTGCTGACCGCGTTGAACCAGATGGCGAACCGGTGCCTGCGCAAGGTCGGGGTCACCGCGGTCGACGAGGTCGAAGCCGGGCAAGACCCGGACGCCCTGCGGCACCTCGTGGAGCACTCCGCCACCGTCGGAACCCTCGACGAGCGCTACCACGGCAATCTCACCAGCGCGCTGGAACTGGAAAGCCTCACCATCGCCGATATCGTCCGGCCCAACCCCGCACCCAGCGCCGTCACCCCCGACGCCGATCCTGGCACGATCCAGCAGACCTCCCGGGCAACCGGCCACCTGCGGCTGCTGATCCGAGAGGGGAACGCGATTCACGGCATGGTCCACGTGCGCGACAGCCTCACCGCTGCGCCGGGCACCAGGGCCGAGGATCTGATGCGGCCCGTGCTGACCATGTCCACCGCCGTGCCGGTCTATGAAGCCCTGCGGACGATGCGCGAAGCCCACAACCACCTGGCTGTGGTCACCCAGCCCGGTACCGGGCACCTGGTCGGGCTGGTCACCATCACCGACGTGTTGCAGCGCCTGCTTCCCAGCGCCGCCGACGTCCGGTGATCCCGGCTCGGCTCGGCCGAGGCCGGCGATGAGCCGACAGCGTCGAACGCGTGAACCGTACAGTGGTACGTGCTAGTGTTCTGATGCGCTCGCAGAGGGCGACATGAACTGTCTCGGAACAACTTTGGATCGAGCCGTGATCCTCGGACTCTGCGGGTGCACGGCGTGCCGAACCTCGGCCGTCACAGTGATCGATAGGAGAGATCGTTATGGGTGTCAGTCTGTCCAAGGGTGGCAACGTCTCGCTGAGCAAAGCGGCGCCCGGCCTGGCCAAGGTGTCCGTCGGTCTCGGCTGGGATCTGCGCAGCACCACCGGCACCGACTTCGACCTCGATGCCAGCGCCATCGCGCTCGGCGCGGACAAGAAGGTGGTCTCCAACGGGCACTTCGTCTTCTTCAACAACCTGAAGTCGCCCGAGGGCGCCATCGAGCACGCCGGCGACAACCGCACCGGTGCGGGCGAGGGCGACGACGAGGTCATCAACGTCGACCTGGTGAGTACCCCGCCGACCATCGACAGCATCGTCTTCCCGGTCTCGGTCTACGACGCCGAGACCCGCCAGCAGTCCTTCGGCCAGGTCCGCAACGCCTACATCCGCGTGCTGAACCGCGACAACGGCGAGGAGCTGGCTCGCTACGACCTGTCCGAGGACGCCTCCACCGAGACCGCCATGGTCTTCGGTGAGCTCTACCGCAACGGCGCCGAGTGGAAGTTCCGCGCCGTCGGCCAGGGCTACGCGACCGGGCTCACCGGTATCGCCAGCGACTTCGGTGTGACCCTCTGACCGCCGAGGACATGAGGAGGAAGCGATGAGCGCAGGTGGGCACGAGCAGAACCTCGGGCCGGCAACAGCGGCGCCGGCCGGAATCGGGCGCCGCGCCGCTGCCAGGTTCATCGACTGGATCATTGCCGCGATCGTGGGCGGCATCCTGTTCTGGCTGCTGGGCAGGACGACCGGACTGCCGGGATGGGCCTCGATCCTGCCCGGCGCGGGATTCGGGTTCCTCTACTTCGTGGGATTCGAAGTCGCCACCGGCTCGACCCCGGGCAAGAAGATCCTGGGGTTGCACGTCTACGGCGCCGCCGGAGCCGCGAAGCCCAGCGTCGTGGAGTCGGCCAAGCGCAACGCGTACATGCTGTTGAACCTGATCCCGTGGATCGGCGGGCTCCTGTGGTTCGGCTCGGCCATCGCGATCGCCGTCACGGTGAGTGCGAGTTCGACGAAACAGGGCTGGCACGACAGCTTCGCCGGTGGCACTCGGGTGGTCACGGACTGACCAGGGGGGTCCACGGCATCCGTCCGGGAGCCGCGCTCGCGTTCTGGTCGAGCACCTGCTGCTCACAGGGAGCCCGACGAGTGCGATGGGCTGGAATGGTTCGGCTCCGCCGGTGAGCCACTGCCCGCTGTACGACCGGTGATCGGTGACGGTGGGGATCGAGCAGCCGGGGTCAGTGGCCCATCGGATCGGCGAGGGCGAGCCCCTCGCGCGCCTTGATCCGGCGATGCTCGAGCAGCAGCCACGCCGAGCCGCCGAGTATCCCGATCGCGCACAGGATCGCGGCGATGATCGCCCACCCGTTGAATCCGTAGGCCGCGGCGGTCAGGCTCCCGCCGAGCGCAACGATTCCGAGCGCCCACAGGATGATGCCCGGGATGTTGAATCCGTCCTGAATTCCCTCTCCCGCATGGCTTCTCGTTGTTCGGGACCGATCGGGGGCGAAGTTGTCGTTGTCGCGCTCGGAGGTGCCGGGATCTCGCATGGGGAACTCCTCGGGTCGGGTTCGCTCAGCCGCGCTGCGCGGCCGGTCTTGCGGATGGCGATGCGCCGGAGGCGCTGTTCAGCCGCGCGGTGGCGCGCTCGGCCTCGGTCGCGGGATCGATCACCAGCAGCCGCAGCCGCTGCTCGTCGGAGCCGAATACGTACATGACTCCGGCCGGTTGGTCCGGAAGCGGGCCGTCGACCTCGATCCCGTCCGGCGCGTCGATACTCCGCTGGGAGAGGCTCAGCGCGTTCCAGTCGAAGGCGACGCGCAGAGTCGGGCCGAGCCGCGGCGTGAGCACGGCGATCAGGTCGTGCAGCTCGCTGGTGAGGTTTCCGGTCCGCGGCCACCAGGCGCCGTCGACGCGCTCGGACGGGTCGTCCCGGTCGCGGAGCCGTAATCGCGGGGTGCGGGTCGGGGCCGCGAAGGGTTGCCTGCCGTCCGCGTCGGCCCGCGCGCGGCCGAGCCCGTGCTCGGTCGCACCACCGTGCGGCGGCGGCGTCATCCTCACCCCCCGGTCCATGCCCGCGCTCCGGCCGCGCCGCGGCCGCCCTCGCCGTCCCAGCGGGCGGTCGCTGTCGCGGCCTGTTCCCGCGCGAGACCACCCGCGAGGCCGGCGGCGGTGAGTTCGGCTCCGGTGTACTCGCGCCCGGGCGGCGCACCGGCCGTGCTCAGCAGGGAGCCTGCGATCGCCGGGGCGGCATCGACGGGGATGACCAGCAGCAGAACGCGGCGGCGGTCGACGCCGAGCACTCCGAGGGTGCCCCTGGCCGGTCCGTACCCGTACCCGTCCAGGCGCACCGACCGCCCGTCGAGCAGCATCCGCTTCGGTGCGGGCTGCCAGGCAGCCAGGTCGTAGGTGACCCGCTCCACCGCGCCGAGGCGTTCGACGAGGCAGGGCGCGAGGGCGCGCAGCTCGGCGACGAGGTCGAGCGTGCGCGGCCACCAGGCGCCGTCGACCAGCCCGGGGCGGGGTGGGCGCACCGGCGCCGAGCGCACCGCGGGTCTCGGAGCGGGGTGGAGCGCGAGCCGGGTGGCGTGCCGTGCGGAGATGGATTCGAGCTGTGGCGTCGTCATGACGCTCCTGACCGGGACCCGCGAGAAGGGATCCCTGCTTCGTCGGCCGAGTGACGACGGGAACAGCGGTGCTCCCGGTCGAATTCTCCCGACCGGCACAAGCCTACTCGCGTGTAGGCTCGAGGGTATTCGGCCTGGCAATTCGCGCGCTACCAGCAGAGGTCGCGCCGCCCCCGGATTCACCCGCCGGCCCTCCGGCCGGTACAGGAGCGTCCGATGACGCCACGTGCCCCACACCTGCAGCTCCACCCCGATCCGAGCAGCTACCTCGACGCGACCTGGTGGCCCGAATCAACCGATCTCGCAACCGAGCTCCCCGATCTGATCACCGCGCTGCAATTGCGGGCTGGGCCGATCTGGCGCGTCGTCTACGACCCCGCGCTGTGGTCGCCGGCCGAACGCGATCTGGTGCTGGACGAGCGCGTCATCCGGCTCGACCCGTACCCGTTCGAGATGTTCGGGACCGTGTACGTGTGCGGGACGAACGGCTCGGTCGTCGTGATCCAGGCCGTTCCGGTCGCCGCGCCCGAGCCGACCGGCGCCGGCCCGCAGCCCCGGCCGGTCACCGACCACGCCGCGATGGGCGTCGCTCCCGCCCTCTGATCGCCGTCAGCGCATGATCGGCAATCTGTAATGCACAGCGTTCAGCACCTGTCTGAGTAACATTTGGGAACTGCCAGCGATCTTCCAGACAACATCAACTCAGGAGGTTCGACCATGCTTTCTGTGAAGCGGCTCGCCGCGAGTGCCGTCGTCGCCACCGCTACCGGCGCCGCCGTGCTCGCCGGGAGCGGCGTTGCCCAGGCGGATGTGCCGGTGTGGCAGGCGAACTGCCGCGTCTACAACATCTTCAACACCGGCGGAATGGCCATGTGTGAGCTGCCGACCTGGCATCAGGTGAAGCTGACCTGTGTGGCCTGGCCGGTGCCGTTCACCTATTGGAAGTACGGGCCGATCCAGTACGGGCAGAACCAGTCGTGGGCGGCGTGCGACTCGTTCAACGCGCTGACGCGGGTCGAGGTCATCCAGGCGTAACCCGCGGCGAGCCCGCCGCCGCGACCGGGGGTGGCGGGCTCCGGCACAATTCGGGCGTGTCGATGCATCTGATCGAAGACCTGGTCGAGGGGTCCGTTCGCGCGCTCCATGCCACCGGGGAGCGGGGGTGGCGGGATCATTTCGTCGCGCTCTACGACTTCCAGTCGGGGTACGACTGCAAGTTCACGCACTTCCGGTTGATGGAGATCCTGCTGGAACACGGGCACACGCACCGATTTTCGGTGAGCGAGCACCCGGATCGCGCACAGCTCGGCGAAGCGCTGGACGCAATCGAGGAGTTCACGGCGCTGTCGGACAGCGACAGCGACTCCGACTGGCTGGAGCAGGGTTACCTGGACCCGCCGTACCTGTACTGCGATGCGGGCACCGAACTCTGGCGGCGGATGGTGCCGGATGCGCGGCCGGTCGAGCGACTGGGGCTGGCGCGGGTGGTGCGCGATGTGGCGCTCGCGGCGGAGAACCAGAAGGACATCGAGCTGATCGCGGTCTGGCACGTGCTCGGGTACGACATCTTCACCCCGCTCGACCCGCGCGACGACCCGGACACCGCCGCGATCAGGGAGATCGCCGTCCGGACGAAGGCCACCGAGTTCCCGCTCCCGGACGGCTACCGGCCCTCGCCCGATATCTGGCAGGACGAGGAACTCGAGCACTGGTGGGCCGGACAGTGACCTCTCACGAGCCCTCCCGGACCGACCGCCCGGCACCGTAGGGTTACCCCCATGGTCTCCACCGAGAATTCCGAGCAGGCCCGGGCGATCATCGAGACGTACCTGCTCGACGGCGAGCGGCGGTACGACCGCACGAGGGTCGCGGAGCTGGCCGGGGTCGAGCCGGAGACGACGCGGCGGCTGTGGAGCGCGCTCGGCTTCCCGGCGGGGGCGGACGACGCGGTGGAGTACACCGATGCCGATGTCGCCGCGGTGCGCGGGTTCCGCGGCCTCGCGGTGTTCGAGGAGACCGATTCGCGGGCGGCCGCGGCGGCGGCGCGCACGCTCGGGCAGAGCATGGCGCGGCTCGCCGAGTGGCAGGCCGAGCTGGTGGCGTCGGAGATCCTGGAGCGTTCGGACGGGTCGGCCGGAAGTATCCGTGCGGCAACGGAATCGGCGGTGGCGCAGTTCGAGGAGTTGCAGAGGTACGCGTGGCGGCGGCATCTCGCGGCGGCGATCACCCGGTCGCTGGACGGGAACGGGAGCGAGGACAGCACCCGGACGCTGGCGGTCGGCTTCGCCGACATGGTCGGCTACACGCGGCTCACCAGGCACCTGCACCCGGACGAGCTCGGCATGCTGCTGGAGGCGTTCGAATCGACGACGACGGCCGCGATCACGCAGAACGGCGGCTGGGTGATCAAGAACGTGGGCGACGAGGTCATGTTCGCGGCGGAGACGCCGCTGCAGGCGGCGAAGATCGCGCTGGCCGTCCAGGAGTCGACCATGATGGTCGGCGGCACGCCGGAGCTGCGGGTCGCGGTCGCCTACGGGCCCGCGCTGCAGCGCTTCGGCGATCTCTACGGCTCGGTCGTGAACATCGCGGCGCGGCTCACCGGCGTGGCGCGGCCGGGCACGGTGCTGATCGACGACGCGACGGCGAGCGCGCTGGCCGACGAGCCGCAGTTCTCGATCCGGCACCTGCGCAGCGTGCGGGTGCGCGGCTTCAACCGGCTGCGCCCGCACGTGCTGCGCACCCGCGAACGGCGCTGATCCTAAGCTCGTCCGGATGGATACCGACTGGGCGACCCTGCGGCGCGCGTGCCTGCTCTTCGAGGACGACGCGGTGCTGGCGTTGAACAAGCCCGCCGGGATCTCGGTGACCGGGGAGCGGCACGACACCGACCTGGTCGAGCTGGCCCAGGCAGCGGGCGAGACGCTCTACCCGGTGCACCGCATCGACAAGGTGACCTCCGGGCTCGTCCTGCTGGCCAGGGAGCTGGCCGCGCACGGGCCGCTCACCAAGCAGTTCGCGGCGCGCACGGCGGTCAAGTCGTATCTCGCGGTGGTCACCGGTGCCGATCTGCCCGACCACGGGGTCATCGAACTGCCGCTCGGCGTCGGCCGGAAGAACCGGGTGCGGATCGCGGCGCCGCGCGAGGCGATCCGGCGCATCGACGACCGCTGGTCCGTGGCGGACGGCGATCTACTGCCCGGCAGGAACTACCCGTCGACGACGCAGTTCCGCACCGTGCACCGGGCGGGCGAGCGGGCCGTGCTCGCGATCCGCCCGATCACCGGCAGGCGGCACCAGATCCGCGTGCACCTGGCCTGGATCGGCCACGCCCTGGTCGGCGACCCGCTCTTCGACCGCGGCGGAACGGAGCCGCGCACCGCCCTGCACTCGTGGAAACTGCACCTCGACCACGAGCCCGCCCCCCTCGACCTCACCGCCGACCCGGGCGCCGACTTCTGGGCAAGTCTCCCCGGCGCGCACTCGGACCAGGTACTTCGCGCTGCCGAGGCAACGCAGACCGCATGACCGGGTAACCGGTGACACGTGACCCCGACCACTTCCTCACCCACCGTGTCCCACCTCACCGTGGTCCCGGATCACCCCCTGTTCTAGCCTGGAAGAGCCCGGTCTCCGGGCGGCTCCCGACGCAACGATGCGGTCTTCCGCGGAAGGCGATACGCCGATGATCCTGGTGGCCCAGGTCAGCGACACCCACTTCGATCTCGGCGCCCGCAATGCCGAACGGGCGGCGCGGGTCCTCGCCCACCTGGCCGAGCTCAGGCAGCCGCCCGCGGCCGTCGTGCACACCGGTGACATCACCGACGCGGGCAAGCCGGAGCAGTACGCCCAGGCCGCACAGGCGCTGCGCACCGATCTCCCGCTCTTCCTCGCCCCTGGCAACCACGACGACCGCGCCGCGCTCCGCGCCGACCTGCTCGGCACCCGTCCCTCCGACGACGAGCTGAACCAGGTGCACCGGGTCGGTGAGCTGACCATCGTCCTGCTCGACTCCAGCGTCCCCGGCCAGCCGGGCGGCCGGCTGAGCGCCGACACCTACGCCTGGCTGCGCGCCACCCTCGCCGACGGCGACGGCCCGGTCCTGCTGGCGCTGCACCACCCGCCGGTCCGGGTGCACAGCCCCATCGTCGACTCGACGCCGCTCGCGGACCCGGCGCCGCTGGCCGCCGTCGTGGCGGGCAGCGCCCGGATCGCGGGGGTGCTCACCGGCCACGCGCACTCCCCGATCGCGGCGCAGTTCGCGGGCAAGCCGCTGGTGATCGGCCCGAGCACGGCCTCGGTGCTGCGCGGGGAGTGGGAACTGGACGCCCCGAACCACGTGATGGACTACGCCCCCGACCCCGGCTATGCGCTGCACGTCGTCGATCGCGCGCAAGACGGGTCATATCGCCTGGTCACGCACTTCCGGACGGTCCCGGCGGGCGGCCGGGTCAGCGTGCAGCCGGACTGATCCGCGCCGTTTACCGCTCCGGGCGCGGGGCAATCGGGGGAGGAATCAGCGACGACGCTCCCCGAACCGATGGAAAGGGCCGAGCATGCCCAGCCTCACGCTGCCCACTCTCACCTCCCCCGCCCCGGTCGCCAAGGTGGCGGAGATCCCGGCGGCCGCGCTGCGCGGCGCCTTCGCCATCGGCGCCCGGCTGCGGCACGCCCGGGTCTTCCACCCGGACGGCCTGGACCTGGCGGGCAGGCTGCACGCCGAGCCCGAGTTCGAGGCGCTCTTCGGCTCCGGCGAGCGCGCGGTGATCGCCCGGCTCTCCAAGGGCACCGGCACCCCGAGCGGCTGGCCGGACATCCTCGGCCTCGCCTTCCGGGTACTCGACCACGACGACAAGCCGTGGGACTTCGCGCTCGCCACCACCGGCGAGAGCCTGGTCGGGCGGCTGCTGGTGACGCTGACCCGCGGCTGGGGCAGCGCCCGGTACGGCAGCCTGGTGCCGTACCGGTTCGGCGGGTCCAACCCGATCTGGATCTTCGCCGAGCCCGACCCGGGCCAGCCGAGCTCGGCCTCCATCGCCGACCTCGCCGAGCACCTGCGCGACAACCTGGCCACCTTCCGGCTCTACGCCTCCGGCCTCGGGGTGCCCAGGCAGCACATCGCCACCCTCGCGCTGCGCCTCGCCGAGCCCGCCGAGCAGCGCACCGACTACTTCGACCCGATGCTGAACGCCCCGCAGAACGTGGTCATGGTGCCGAAGGCGATCGGCCGGATCCGCGAGATCGCCTACACCGGCAGCCGCCGCGGCCGCGGCGAAGGGGCGTGATCGCACAGGGGCGAGTCCGACGAGCCCCGTTCGCGACTACCGGGGGCCGCGAACACGCCCGGCGGAGCCGGGCCGAACCCGTCGGTACACGGCGGGCGTCAGCCCGGTCCAGCGCTTGAAAGCGTGGATGAACGTGGAGGATTCGGCATAGCCGAGCCGGATCGCCACGTCGCTCACCGACAGCGGGGTCGCGGTGAGCATCTCCTCCGCGAGCGCCCGACGCACCTCGTCGAGCAGCGCGCGGTAGCTCGTGCCCGCGGCGTCGAGCTTGCGCCGCAGCGTGCGGGTGCTCATGGCCAGGTCCCGCGCCACGGCGTCGATCCCGGGCGGCGCGGTGAAGCCGACGGCGTCGCCGGGAACCAACCGCGCCCTGACCTCGGCGGCGATCCCGGTGCGCGCCCTGCGGCGGTGCACCAGGTCGCGGCACTGGTTCAGGCACATGGCCCAGGTGTTCGGGTCGGCCAGCGGGAGCGGCTGGTCCAGGACGCGCGGGTCGACGGCGAAGAGGTTCTCCGGGCGGCCGAAGGTGGGGTCGATTCCGGTGACGGCGCGCAGCGGCGCCGGATCCCGCGGCGCGGGATAGTGGAATTCGGCCCTGGTGAGCGGGAGCGGGCGGCCGATCAGGTCGCTCATCATGCGGTGCATGGCGGCGACGTCCCGCTCGACCAGGAAGCGCCGCACGTCGGCGGGGACCGCCTCGTCGTGGACCACCGCGACGAACTCGCCGCTGCTCCAGTGCGCCACCGGGATACAGAAGGTGAAGGAGAGCTCCAGGTAGCGCAGCGCGAGCTCGATCGCCTCGCCGAGCGTCGGGCTGCTGACGCAGGCGAAGCCGAAGATGCCGAAGGTGGTGATCCGGTAGCGCGACCCCACCCGCACCCCGAGCGCGGGGTGATCGTCGAAGGCGCGCACCAGATTGCGCACCACGGCGAGCTCGGTGCGCGCGTCGATCTGCGCGTCCGGGTCACGGACCAGAGCCGGGGTGAGCCGCGTCCCCGCCAGAATCCGGGCCGCGGGCACGCCGTGCTCCGCGGCGTAGCCTGCCATCAGCGCTACGCTCGCCACCCCGCGCGGAAAATTCCAGTCGCGGACGCCCGGATCGAGTACCCGCCCCACGCCGCACATTATGTCCGGGCGACCCCGCTCCGGTCCGCGGGATGGCCGGATCGGTGCTCACCAGGACAGCTCGGTGCACCGCTTCGCGCTGTCCGTGCTCTCCACCTGCAGCGTCGCGTGCTCGATCCGGAACCGCTCGGCGAGCACGTGCTGCGCGGCCCGGAGCACATCGTCGCCGGAGTACCCGGCCGCGGTCGTGATGTGCGCGGAGGCCACCTCCATGCCGGAGGTGAGCGTCCAGACGTGCAGGTCGTGCACGTCGGCCACGCCGTCCAGCCCGGCGAGCGCCGCGGCGACCTCGGCGACGTCCAGCTCCTCCGGGCTGTGCTGGAAGAGGATCCGCAGCGACCGCTTGGCCAGCAGGTACGTGCGGGGCAGCACCCAGAGCCCGATCGCGACGCCGACGATCATGTCCGCGTAGCGCCACCCCGTGGTCAGCGTGACGATCGCGGAGATCAGCACGCCGACCGAGCCGAGCAGATCGGCCAGCACCTCCAGGTAGGCGCCGCGCACCGCGAGGCTCTCCTCCGCGCCCGAGCGCAGCAGCAGGAAGGCGGCGACATTGGCGACCAAGCCGATCGAGCCGACCACGAGCACCGGCACCGCGGGCACGTCCGGCGGCTCGCCGATCCGCGAGATCGCCTCGTAGAGCACGTAACCCGCGACGCAGAAGAGCAGCAGCGCGTTCGTCAGCGAGGCGAAGACCTCGGCCCGGTAGTAGCCGAAGGTGCGGCTGAGGGTCGGCCTGCTCCGCTTGGCGAAGAGGATCGCGGTCAGCGCCATGCCGATGCCGAGCACGTCGGTGAAGACGTGCGCGGCATCGGAGAGCAGCGCCAGCGAGCCGGTGGCGATCGCGACGGCGCCCTCGGCCAGCATGACCACCAGCCCGATGCCGAGTGCGAGCGCGAGCCGCACGACGTACTTCGCGGAGGCGCTCTCCGCGTGTGCGAGCCCTGGTCCGTGTGCGTGATCGTGTCCCACCGGTCAAAAATATGCGTACATGCGCATGGATGCAAGACCTACGTGGCTGGCAGACTTGTCCCGTGAACGAACTGTCCCCGAGCGCCACCGCCGCGGCGCACGGCCCGCTGCGCCCCATCGAGCTGGCAACGGGGGCGGTACTCGGCGGCATGACGGTCGGGTTGATCACCGTCGGCGCGGTGGTGCCGTTCGCGGCCGCGCTGCAGATGGTGGCCGCGGTGCCGCTCGGCATGATCGCGCACCGCTACCGGCTGCGCGCGCTCGCCACCGCCTCGGTGGCCGCCGCGCTGGTGACCTTCGTCGCGGCAGGCGTCGCGCCCGCCGTCGGGCTGGCCGCGACGGCGACGCTCGGCGGCATCATCGGCATCGTCAAGCGCCGCGGCGGCGGGCTGTTCACCGTGCTCGGCCTCGCCACGCTCACCGGGGTGGTCTGGGCGGCGTTCTCGGTCGGCATGCTCTTTCTCTTCGCGCCGCTGCGCGAGCTCTTCTTCGACACCATCCGCAACACCAGCCGCGGGCTGGCGAACCTCACCGCGCGGCAGCCCTGGTCCGAGGCGGTCGGCCGGTGGATCGCCGACGGCGCCGACCTGGTGCTGCGCTGGTGGTGGCTGTTCATCGGCGTCAGCGTGCTCGCGGGCATGCTGGCCGCCGCCGCGCTCTCCTGGTACGTGCTCGGCGAGGTGCTGGAACGGCTGGCCTGGCTGCCGAGCCGGGATCGCCTGGACGCCCCGCCGGACGACCGCCCGATCGCGCCGCTGCCGGTCACGCTGCACGGCGTCGCCTACCGCTACCCCGGCGCCACCGCCGACGCGCTGCACGGCATCGACCTCACCGTGGCGGAGGGCGAGTTCGTCGCCGTCGTCGGGCACAACGGCTCCGGCAAGTCCACGCTGACCAGGCTGCTCGCGGGCAGGCCGCCGACGGCGGGCGCGGTCTCCCGGCCCGGCTCGGCCGGGCTCGGGCACCTCGGCGGCACCGCGCTGGTGCTGCAGCGGCCGGAGAGCCAGACGCTCGGCGTGCTCGTCGCCGACGACGTGGTCTGGGGGCTCTCCGCCGAGCGCGCCGCCGAGGTCGACGTGGACGCGCTGCTCACCGAGGTCGGGCTGGCCGGGTTCGGCGAGCGGGAGACCGCCGCGCTCTCCGGCGGCCAGCAGCAGCGGCTCGCGGTGGCCGCGGCGCTGGCCAGGCGGCCCGCGCTGCTCATCGCCGACGAGGCCACCTCGATGATCGACCCGCAGGGCAGGCGCGAACTCGTCGCGCTGCTCGGCGGGCTGCCGAAGCGGCACCCGATGGCCGTGGTGCTGGTGACCCACCACGAGGCCGACGCCGCGGCCGCCGACCGGGTGGTGCACCTGGCCGACGGCCGCACCGTCGAGCACCTGCCGAGCTGGCGCCGGCCCGCCGACGACCGGCGCAGCGCGCCCATGGGCCGGCCGGTGCTCGAGCTGCGCGACGTGCGGCACACCTACAACCGCGGCACCCCGTGGGAGGCGCCCGCGCTGCACGGCATCGACCTGACCGTGCGCCGCGGTGAGGCGCTGCTCGTCGTCGGCGGCAACGGGTCGGGCAAGTCGACGCTGGCCTGGATCATGGCCGGGCTGGTCGAGCCGAGCGCGGGCCGCTGCGACCTCGCGGGCAAACCGGTGAGCAAGCAGATCGGGCGGGTGGCGCTGGCCTTCCAGCACTCCCGGCTGCAGCTGCAGCGGCAGCGGGTCGGCGAGGAGATCGCGGACTGGGGCGGCCGGGCCACCGGTTCCGGCGCGGTCGGGCAGGCGCTGGACGCCGTCGGGCTGGACCGGGCGATGGCCGCGCGCTCGATCGAAGAGCTCAGCGGCGGCCAGGCCAAGCGGGTGGTGCTCGCCGCGATCGTGGCGAGCGGGCCGCAGGTTGTGGTGCTGGACGAGCCGCTCGCCGGGCTGGACCCGCAGGGCCGCGCCGACATCGTCGAGCTGCTCGCCCGGCTGCGCGACGCCGGGCACACGCTCATCGTCATCTCGCACGACGTGGACGACATGGCCGCCGTCTGCGACCGCACCGTGCACCTCGAGCAGGGGCGCATCCCGGAGACCGCGCACGACCCGGTGCCGGAGCCCGCGCCGCGGTTCCGGCCGGGCACCGCGCTCGGCCTGGACGGAGGGCAGCGATGAGCCTGGTGTTGTTCCGCCGGGTGCCCGGCGACAGCCCGGTGCACCGGCTCTGGGCCGGGACCAAGATGGTCGCCGCGTTCCTGATCAGCCTGCTGCTCATGGTGCTGCCGTCCTGGCCGGTGCTCGGCGCGCTCGCGGCGTTCCTGGTGCTGATCGGGGTGGTCGCCCGGCTGCCGCTGACAACACTGCCCCGGCTGCCGTGGTGGTTCTGGGGCCTGGTGCTGGCCGGCGCTCTGCTCAACCTGCCGATCGGCACCCGCGCGGTGCTCGGCTTCCTGCAGATCTTCGCCTTCGGCATGATTCTGCTCGCGGCGTCGTTCCTGATCGCCTGGACCACCCCGATGGGCGAGATCGCGCCCGCGCTGGCCCGGCTCGGCAAGCCGCTGCGCCGCCTGCGGCTGCCGGTGGACGAGTGGGCCGTCGTGGTCGCGCTCACCCTGCGCAGCCTGCCGCTGCTGCTGGAGGAGATCAGGGTGCTGCGCGCCGCCCGCAAACTCCGGCCGCGCACCGGGGTGGTCCCGCGCGCCGACGACAACCCGCTGGTCGACATCCTCACCGCCGCCATGGCGGTCGCCACCCGCCGCGCCGCCGAACTCGGCGAGGCGATCACCGCACGCGGCGGGACCGGCATGCTGACCGCGCACCCCAGCGCCCCCGGCCGGGCGGACGCCATCGCCATCGCGATCGTCGTCGCGGTCTGCGCGGGCTCGGTGGGGCTGACGCTCGCGCTGTGAAGCGGGACATCGCCGGTCTCGCGCGGCCCGGGGGCCGGTGGCACTCGCGCTGCCGAGCGGAACCCGACATCGCCGCTCAGCGGCGCAATGGCTCCCGTGCCTTCTCCAGCGCCACCTCGACCCGCGCCCCGAGCTCGGCGGCCAGCCGCTCCGGCGTCCCGGAGACCGCCTCCACCACGTGCGTCCGGGTGACGAGGTACCGCCCGTCCTCGCGATCGACGACCTGCAGCACCTCGCCGCCCTCCTGCCACCCGTCCAGCGCGGGCCCGATATCGACCCGGATCTCGGTGTAGCAGCGGTGCGGCCCCTCCAGCAGGCGAACCGCCTGCTCGCGCGGGGTCAGCGCGTGCGAACGGCCGCGCAGCCCGTTCCCGTCCGCCCGCAGCTCCTCCGGGTGCGCCCGGAATCCGGGCCCGGTTCCCGGCGCACACTCCGGCAGCACCGCGAGCACCCGCCGCACCACGTGCGCGTGCGGCCGCAGGGCGAGCACGATGGAACCGTCCTCCTCCTGCGTGGCGAGCGCGCCGAGATCGTTGTCGATCCCCGCGCTCATCCGCAGCCGCCGCTCCCCCGGCAGGTGCCCGAGCAGCTCCACCCGCACCAGCGGCTCGACCAGCGCGTGCAGCGCGCGGAACATGGTGTCGTCCGCCCGCAGCCGCTCGTAGAGCGCCCCCGCGGCGGCGGCCCGCTGCTGCTCGAACTCGAATTCGGTGGCGGCGGTGCTTGTCAGCGTGAGCGGAAAGGGCAGCCGGTCGCGGTCCATGGCCCGCCACGCCACATGGAACTCCAGCGCGCTGAGCCGCCAGGCATTCGGCGGCATCAGTCGCCCCCGATCACCGGCGGCACCGTCTTCTGATCCTGCGGAAGCAGCTCCTCCTGCACCCGGCGCAGGTAGTCGGGTGCCTGGTGCTCCTGGTCGTCGTCGCCCTTGCCGCGGGCACCGGACATCGGCATCCCCATCATGCCGCTCCGGTTCCCGGCCTGGTTCGCCGTCCGCGCCGCCGCGGCTGCCGCGGCCTGGTCCGGCACGACGGTGCCGGGGATGCTGCGCCCCGGCGCCGGAGTCGCCGTCGGCGTGCCGGGCGAGCCCGGGGTCGACGGGCTGGACGGGGTGCCGGTGCGGGTCGGATCGGTGGCGGTCGGCGTCGTACTCGACGGCACCGTGCCGGCCGGAACCGTCGAGTTCGGCGACTGGCTGGTCGGCTGATCCGTCGAGTTGTCGTCGGTATCGCGGCCGGTGTCGGTCGAGGTGCTCTCGTCCTCGGTATCGGTGCTGGTACCGGGGTCGTCCGTGGTCGACGGATCGGCGCCGGGATCGGTGCCATCGGTACCCTGCTGATCCGGGTCGCCGGTCTCCGACGGGCTGCCCGGAGTGCCGGTGGACGGCGTCCCGGTACCGCTCGGCGTCCCCGGCGGCAGCCCACCACCACCGGACTGCTCCGGCGCACCCGGCACCGCGGGCCCCGGAATCCGCGGCACATTCGTATCCGACTGTGTCGCCACCGGCTTGTAGACGGTGTCCATCACCTCGCGCGCCCGATTCTGCGCGTTCTCCGACCGCCCCTCGTACGCCATCGACATGGCCGCGCTCGCACTCGAGCCGACGACGGGAACAGCGCTGACGACCGCCGACGCGATCGACCCCGGCTTCTCCGGCGGATGCGGCATCTGCGCCACCACCTGGTTGAAGCCGGTATACGCCTCCTCCACCTTGTTCGCGACCAGCATCGCGGCCTGCTTCAGGTGATCGGTCCTGGTCACGTACTCCGTCACCTTCAGCTTGGCGGCCTCCGCGGCCAGCCCCGTCCACCCCTCGTCGACCTGGCCGACGATAGTGGCCCGGAATGCCTCCGCCGCGGCGGCGGTGTCCTCCGCCAGCTGCCGCCACGAGCTCACGCTCTCGTACATCTCCCCCGGCCGCATCGACTGCACGAACGCCATGATCTCCTCGTGCGACATCCCGAGGAAGTTCTCCATCACCCCCGGCCCGAGCACCTGCGGCGCGAACTCACCGGTGAACCCGGAGCTCAGCCCCGCGTTCTCCGAGTAGATCCGATCCCGCGACCGATTCCCCTCGTCCTGCGCATCCCGCTGCGCGTCCGAGGTGTCGACGGTGGAGTCGAAGACCTGCCCGACCTTCCGGCCGAGCGCCTCCCCGACCCGGTCGTTCCCCGGCAGGAACTCCCCGACCCGCCCCATGAAGTCCGTGATCCGAACCATGATCCCCTCCCGGCTGACCGACGCGATGTCCCCTGTGCCATCGCCGTACGAGCTCTGTAGAACATATCGTGCCCCCGGTCCACCGACTATTCGGTCCGCTTTTTCCCACCTGCGCGCGAATTGCGAACAGTTTGCCTTTCACAATCGGCCCCGAGTTCCCGCGACACGCCGACCGCAACCCGTATCACCTGCGCATAGCACCCGGCGTGCGACTATAGGTCACGGCTATGGGCCACGACGCTCGCCATGGGGGCAGAAACATACCCGCTGATTCGGTATGCCGAGAGCCATAACCCGGGGTACGGTGGCGCTCAGGAGTAGCTGTAAACAGGCTTGATTCGTGGCTCCATTCCGCACTCCGGGGGGATAGGTATCCGTCGTGCGGTTGTGCGCGCCACTCATACGTGCTGGAGATGGGACCCTGGAATGATTCTGCGCAAAATCGCTGCGGTCGTCGCGCCGCTGCTCACCGTCGTCACGGTCGGGGCCGGCGTCGCGTACGCCGACACCCCGACGCCGGACGTCGGGTACGAGGTGAAGATGGTGGACGGGAAGGTCGTCACCGGTCTGACGAACGGCACCTTCGCGGTCACCGGAGAGGCCGTCGAGATCAAGGACGCGACCGGCGCCGTGCTGGTCACGCTGCCGCTCACGTTCCGGCAGGACGCCAAGGAGTACCCCCTGCCGCACGCCGTCAGCGCCGACAGCCGGGTGCTCGAGCTGACCCCGGTGAAGAACGAGGCGGCCGCGCGGCCGGTGCAGGCGCTCCCGGTGGCCTCGCCGATGGAGAACATGCGGGCGCAGAACGCGTTCCTCGGGCACTTCGGCATCGCCACCGCGATCGGCGGCTTCATCGGCACCGCCCTCGGCGCGCTGGTCGGCCTCCTCGGATTTGCCGGTGGTCCGGCGGGCATCGCGACCGTGACCGCGGGCGCGGCCATCGGCGGCCTCATCGGCACCATCGTCGCGGGCGGCCCGACGCTGATCGTGGCGGGCATGGAGCTGCTCAACACGCTCAACGCCCCGCCCGGCACCACCCCGTTCGCCGACGTCCACGCCACGAACTGACCGACTACCCGACGAAGCCGGCACCGCACGCGGTGCCGGCTTCGTCGTGGGTGGACGTTCAATGCTCCTTGCGCACAGCCTTCTTCGCCGCGTCCTGCGCCGAATCGACCTTGTCCGCATACTTGCCTCCGGTCCGGTCGTCCACCAGATCACCGGCCTTGTCGATGACGTCGTCGACCTTGTCGGAGTTCTGCCGGGCCAGATCCAGCGCCCGGTCGGCCAGGTTCTTGAAATCCATCGTGCGCTCCTCGCATCGAGACAACCGTGCCCGACAGCGTACCGAGAGCAACCCGATTCAGTCCGCGCCGAGCCAGGCCGGGTGCCAGAGCCTGCCCGCCTCCGTCCACTCCATGAAGCGGACGGTGCCGCTGATCTCCGGCTCCACCCACACCGCCTCCCTGCGCTCGTCAGCGGTGAGCGCGTTGTCGAACGGCGGGGTGCGGCGCTCCCGCCCTTTCAGCCGTTTCGCGAGGTCGGTAAGGTCGTTCTCGTCGAAGCCGGTGCCGACCCGGCCCGCATAGTAGAGCCCGCCGTCGTGCGGTATCCCGACCAGCAGCGACTTGAAGCTGCGCGCCTCGCTGCGCCGCCAGCCGCCGACCACGACCCGCTGCGTTCGCCAGTTGCGCTGCTTCACCCAGGCGTGCCCGCGCTTTCCGGGCAAATACACCGAATCGCCGCGCTTGGCGAGCACCCCCTCGAACCCGCGCTCCCGGCTGTGCTCGACGGCCGCGGCGCCGGGGCCGTCGAGCAGCGGCGGCACCCGCAGCCCGGGCACCGTCTCGGCCAGCGCCTCCAGCACCCGCCGCCGGTCGGTCCAGCGCTTGCGCAGCAGCGAGGTGCCGTCCAGGAAGAGCAGGTCGAAGGCGATGAAGACGGCGGCGACCGGATCCGCCCGCATCAGCGCGAGATTGGCGCTGCCGTGCTCGTCGAAGACCACCGCCTCGCCGTCCAGCACCACCCGGTGCCCGGCGAGATCGCCCGCCAGCGCGGCGATTCCGGGGTAGCGGTCGTTCACCGTGCTCCCGCGCCTGCTGCGCAGCGTGATCCGCTCGCCGTCGAACTCCAGGATGATCCGGAAGCCGTCCCACTTGGTCTCGAAATGCCAGTCGGGGCCGTCGATCTCGGCGACCTCACCGGAGGTGGCGAGCATCGGCGCGAGCCCGCGCGGCAGGTCGGCGCCCGCCGGCTGCTCGCGCATGAGGTGCATGAGCCACTGGTTCCCCCTGGTCCGGATGAGCGCGTAGCGGCCGGTCAGCCGCTCGCCGCTGAACCGGACGATCACCTCGTCGTCGCGCCACTTCTCGGTCTCGTAGGTGCCGGAGTCCCAGATCGTCATCTCGCCGCCGCCGTACTCGCCCTTCGGGATGGTGCCGTGGAAGGTCAGGTACTCCAGCGGGTGGTCCTCGGTGTGCACGGCGAGCCGGTTCTGCTCGGTCGAGGTGGGCGGCCCCTTCGGCACCGCCCAGGAGACCAGCACGCCGTCACGCTCCAGCCGGACGTCCCAGTGCAGCCTGCGCGCGTGGTGCTCCTGCACCACGTAGCGGTTGCCTGGCCCCGGCGCCGGGCGGGCGGCGGGCACCGGCTCGGGGGTGCGGGCCGGGTCGCGCATCGCGCGGTACCTGGCCAGCGCGTCGGGGCCGATCTCGTCCAGGCCGTCGAGCAGATCCCCGTCGGCCAGGTAGCGGGCGAGCACCTCGTCGAAGCGCAGGTGCCGCAGCGTCGCCGCGTCCTCGATCTCGGCCCACGAGCGCGGCGCGGCGGCGTTCGGCTCGGCGCGGCCGCGCAGCGAATAGGGGGCGATCGTCGTCTTGGCGGCGTTGTTCTGGCTCCAGTCCAGGAAGACCTTTCCCGGCCGGGCGGACTTGGCCATGGTGGCGGTCACCAGCTCCGGGTGCAGCCGCTCCAGATTGGTGGCGACCTGCTTGGCGACGGTGGAGGCCCCCGCCGAACCCACCGGCCGCTCCAGCGGCACGTAGAGGTGCATCCCCTTGCTGCCGCTGGTGACCGGGTAGCTCCGCAGCCCGATGTCGGAGATCAGCTCGCGGACCAGGCAGGCGACCCGCGCGCACTCGGCGAGCCCGGCGCCGGGGCCGGGGTCGAGGTCGAAGACGAGGCGGGTCGCGGGCCCCCGCTCGTCGCCGTCGAAGCGCCACTGCGGCACGTGCACCTCCAGCGACGCCTGCTGGCCGAGCCAGGCCAGCCCCGCCTCGGAGTCCACCAGCGGGTAGGTGACCGAGCGGTCGGAGTGCTTCAGGGTGCGGCGATCCAGCCACGCGGGGGCGTGCGCGGCCAGGTTCTTCTCGAAGAAGGACGGGCTGCCGATGCCGTTCGGCCAGCGCTTCCTCGTCACCGGGCGGCCGGCGATGTGCGGGAGCATCGCCGGCGCCACGGCCGCGTAGTAGGCGATGACCTCGCCCTTGGTGGTGCCGGTCTCCGGATAGAGCACCTTGTCCAGGTTGCTCAGCTCGACCGGGACCCCACCGAACTCACGGCGGGCCACCTCGGAGGGTGGTCAGGGCCGCGGGCCGCCGGGCGGCTGCTGCGGCGGAACCACCTTCTTGGCGGCTTCCTTGCCCTTGACGATCTGGCTGCGGTACTTGCCCTTGGTCTTGTGATCGACGAAGTCGCCCGCCTTGTCGACGGCCTGGTTGATCTTGTCGGAGTTCTTGGCCGCCGCGTCCTTACCCTTGCTGACGAGGCCCTTGAGATTGTCTGCGAAACTCATCGCTGCTCCTCCGGTCTGATGCCTGATCTATCCACATTCTCCCACCATGAATCCACCACCGCCGGGCTTGCGAGATCCAGCCGCTGGCCCGGGCGCGGAATCGCGATCGGCGTTCCCGCCTGCTCGGCCGCGGCAACCAGCCGGCGAACCGGCTCGGACCACGGGTGGAACGCCAGGTTGAAGGTGGCCCAGTGGATCGGCACCAGCAGCCCGTGCCCGGCGTCGCCGCGGTTGAGGTCGGCGTGCGCGTGCACGGCTTCCTCCGGATTCATGTGGATGTCCCGCCAGCGCACGTCGTAGGCGCCGACCGGGAGCAGGGTGAGGTCGAACGGGCCGGTGGCCGCGCCCGCCTGCGCGAAGGCCGCGGTGTAGCCGGTGTCGCCGCCGAAGTAGACCCGGCGGGACGGCCCGACGATCGACCAGGAGGCCCACAGCGTCGTGTTGCGCACCAGCCCGCGGCCGGAGAAGTGCCTGGCCTCGGAGCAGGTCAGGGTGAGGCCGCCCGCCGCGCCGGGCAGCGTCACCTCCCCGCCCCAGTCCAGCTCGACGATCCGGTGCTCCGGCACGCCCCAGCGCCGCAGGTGCGCGCCGATGCCGAGCGGGACGACGAACGGCGCGACCTGGGTGCGGACCAGGCCGAGCACCGTCGGCTTGTCCAGGTGGTCGTAGTGGTCGTGCGAGATGAGCACCGCGTCCAGCGCGGGCAGCGCGTCCAGCGCACCGGGCACCGGGTGCAGCCGGGCCGGACCGACCAGCTCGGACGGCGACACCCGGTTGCTCCACACCGGGTCGGCGAGGACCCGGTAGCCGTCCACCTCGACCAGCGCGGTCGCGTGGCCGAACCAGGTGACGGCGAGCTCGGCGGCGTCGCGCGGCAGCTCCGGCTCGACCAGGGGCACCCGGCCGCGCGGCCGCCCGGCCGCGCGGCTGGAGAGCGCCGAGACCAGCAGCGAGCCGCCGTCCTGCGGGTCGATCGCCGAGCTCGGCTCGGTGTTGTGGAAGCGGCGGTCGCGGTAGCCGATCGCGCCGGTGGCGATGGGCTGGATGGCGGTGGCCCCGGCGCCGAGCGCCGACGGCAGCCCCCAGGCCGCCCGTGCCACCCAGGTCAGCCCGGCGGCGGCCGCCCCGAGGGCGGCGGCGGTACGGATCTTCATCAGCGTCCCTCGAATCTCGGGGCGCGCTTCTGCTCGCGCGCCAGTCGGGCCTCGGCGGCATCCTCGCTGCTCCACGCGGCGGCGAGCGCGGCGCGCTGCTGCGCGCTCTCCGGCTGCCTCGTCCCGTCGTCGTTGAGCACCAGCTTGAGGTGCCGGAGCGAGAGCGGGGCGAGCGCGGCGATGGATTTCGCCCAGGTGTGCGCGTCGGCGACGGTGCCGATCTTGTTGGCGAAGCCGAAGGTGTAGGCGTCGGCGGCGGAGATCTGCTCGGCGCCGAGCAGCACGGTGCGGGCCGGGCCGCCGCCGATCAGTGAGGCCAGCCGGTGCGCTGTCCACCGGTCGACGCTGACGCCGAGCCTGGCCGCCGGGATCGCGATGTAGGCCTCCGGGTCGACCACCCGCAGGTCGGAGGCGACCGCCAGCTGCACCGCGGCGCCGTAGGCGGCGCCGTGGATCGCGCTGATCACCGGCACCGGCGCGGCCTCGATGGTGTGCAGCATCGCCAGCAGCTCGTCCAGGAAGTTCTCCGAGTAGATGCCGGAGAGGTCGGCGCCCGCGCTGAAGACCTTGCCGCGGCCGGAGATGACGATGGCGCGCGCGTCGTCGGCGACCGCGGCGAGCACCGCCTCGCGCAGCGCGATCACCAGTTCGGTGTTGAGCGCGTTCCGGCGATCCTCGCGCTGTAGTTCGATACCGACGACGTCACCGTCGCGGTTGACTCCGAGCATGCGTCCTCCCCGGCTGAATACCGACCACTTCCTGCTGTTCCAACTCTGCCACAGCAATCACCGGCCACCCCGGCACGCGAGCCGGATCACGCCGCGACGGCGGATAGCATCGCTGCCGTGCCGACCGACTACGACATCCTTGTGCTCGGAGCCGGCCAGGCCGGGCTCTCCGCGGCCTACCATCTGCGCCGCCGCGGCCTGCGCCCGGAGCACGACTTCCTCGTCGTCGACCACGCGCCCGGCCCCGGCGGCGCCTGGCAGTTCCGCTGGCCCACGCTCACGCTGAGCACCGTGAACCGGGTGCACGACCTGCCGGGCATGGAGTTCGCCGAGACCTTGCCGCCCGGCTCCGACAGCGTGCCCGCCGCCACCGCCGTCCCCCGCTACTACGAGCGCTACGAGCAGCGCTTCGACCTGCGGGTGCGCCGCCCGGTCACGGTTTCGGTGGTCTGCGACCGTGCCCCCGAGCTCGCCGTGGAGACCGACACCGCCGGAACGCTGCGGGTGCGCGGGCTGATGAACGCAACCGGCACCTGGGAGCACCCGTTCGTCCCGCACTACCCCGGCGCCGCGACCTTCCGCGGCAGGCAGTTGCACACGCACGACTACCGCACCCCGGACGAGTTCGCCGGACAGCACGTCGTCTTGGTCGGCGCGGGCATCTCCGCGGTGCAGCTGCTGGACGAGATCTCCCGGGTCACCACGACCACCTGGGTCTCGCGCACCGCGCCGCGCTTCCGGGAGACCCCGTTCACCGCCGAGGACGGCCGCGCCGCCGTCGCCAGGGTGGAGGACCGGGTGCGCCGCGGCCTTCCCCCCGGCTCGGTCGTCTCGGTCACCGGCCTGCCGCTCGACGACCGGCTGCGCGCCGCCCGCGCCCGCGGCGTGCTCGACTGGAACCCCATGTTCAGCGCCATCGAGCCGGACGGCGTGCGCTGGGCCGACGGCCGCGCGCAGCGCGCCGACGTGATCCTCTGGGCCACCGGCTTCCGCAGTGCCATCGACCACCTCGCCCCGCTGCGGCTGCGCGGGCCCGGCGGCGGCATCACCATGGACGGCCGGTTGGCCACCCGGGTCGCCGCCGACCCGCGCATCCACCTGATCGGCTACGGGCCGTCGGCGAGCACGGTCGGGGCGAACCGGGCGGGCCGCGCCGCCGCCGCCGAACTCACGGAATACCTGGGGATCGGCAGGCGGGGTTAGTCCAGTCCGGCGGTCAGGGTCTCCGGGTCGCCGCCGATGCGGGTGTCGGCGTTCAGGCCGCTGATCGCCTCGACCTGCTCGTTCGTGAGCTCGAAGCCGAAGACGTCGAAGTTGGACTCGATGCGCTCCGGCGTCACCGACTTGGGGATGACGATATTGCCGAGCTGCAGGTGCCAGCGGATGACGACCTGGGCCGGGGTGCGCCCGACCTGCCTGGCGATCGAGGCGATCACCGGGTCGTCCAGCACCTGCCCCTGGCCCAGCGGGCTCCACGCCTCGGTGGCGATGGCATGGGACTGGTGGAACGAGCGCAGCGGCGCCTGGATGAAGCGCGGGTGCAGCTCGACCTGGTTGACCGCGGGGATCTCACCGGTCTCGGCGATGATCCGCTCCAGGTGCGCGGGGGTGAAGTTGGAGACGCCGATCGAACGCACCCGGCCGTCGGCCTTGAGCGCCTGGAAGGCCTTGAAGGTGTCGACGTAGCGGTCGGCCTTCGGCACCGGCCAGTGCACCAGGTAGAGGTCGAGATAGTCCAGGCCGAGCCGCTTCAGGCTCTCGTCGAAGGCGCGCAGCGTGGAGTCGTAGCCCTGCTCGGAATTCCAGAGCTTGGTGGTCACATACACCTCGTCGCGGGGCAGCCCGAACTCGCGGATGGCCCGGCCGGTGCCCTCCTCGTTGCCGTAGATGGCGGCGGTGTCGATGCTCCGGTAGCCCACCTCGAGTGCCTTGGTGACGACACCGGCCGCCTCGTCGGCCGGCACCTGGAACACTCCGAAGCCGAGTTGCGGGATCACGTTCCCGTCGGGCAGGACGATCGTCGGTACGGCGCTCTTGTCGCTTCGGAAAGTCACACAACCGACCGTAGGAAAGGTTGGGAGCGGCGTCAACGACGGTTTCGGTGTGTTGGCCCACCTAGCCGGGCAATCCGAGCGTTCGGTAGCGGCGGTACCTGGCGGGGGCGCGGTCACCGCTCGGTTCGGCGGCGAGCCGGGCGAGCTCGTCGGCGATCACCGCGACGGTCCGCCGGGCGAAGGCCACCGGCTCGGCGGCGGCGTCGGGCAGCTCCGGCACGATCCGGTCGACAACGCCGTCGGCGAGCAGATCGGCGGCGCCGATGCGCTGCGCGGCGGCGAGTCCGGGCGCGTGCGCGGTGTCCCGGTGCACGATCGCGCTCGCCCCCTCCGGCGGCAGCGGGGCGAGCCAGGCGTGCGTCGCGGCGAGCACCCGGTCGGCGGGGAGCAGGGCCAGCGCACCGCCGCCCGCGCCCTGGCCGAGCAGCACCGACAGGGTCGGGGTCGGCAGCGTGACGAGGTCGGCGATGCAGCGCGCGATCTCCGGGGCCAGGCCCCGTTCCTCGGCCTCCTTCGAGAGCGCCGCGCCCGCGGTGTCGATGACCAGCACCAGCGGAAGCCCGAGCTCCCGAGCCAGCGCCATGCTGCGCCGAGCTTCGCGAAGCGCCGCCGGACCCATCGCCTCGTGCATCGGGACCGGACCCTCGGCGTCGCGGAGCGCGGCTCCGGCGTCGGCGTCGCTGAGCGCGGCCTGCTCGAGGCGGTAACTCGCCCGGTCGTGGCCGAAGACGATGCACGGCCGCCCGCGGAACCGGGCCAGCGCGTGCACGACGGTGCGGTCGTGCTCACCCTGCCCGGTGCCGCTCAGCGGCACCCGGTGCGTGACGTGGCGCAGCAGGTCGCGCAGCCCCGGCCGGTCCGGCTTGCGCGAGACGAGCACGGACTCCCAGGCCGGAGCGGCACTCTCGGCCGCGGGTGCGGGGGCGAACCGGTCGGCTGCACCGGCGGTACGGTCCGGGACCACCACCCCGCTGAGCACGCTCAGCGCGCGGTAGGCGATCCGCCGGAAGACCGTGAGCCCGACGACCCCGTCGATCACGCCGCGGCGGTACAGATTCTCCGCCGTCTGCACGTCGTCCGGGAACGGCTCGCCGTACAGCGCCGCGTAGACCCGCGGCCCGAGGAAGCCGATCAGCGCGCCCGGCTCGGCGAAGGTCATGTGCCCGAGCGAACCCCACGAGGCGAAGACCCCGCCCATGGTGGGGTTGCGCAGGTAGACCAGGTACGGGTGACCGGCGGCCTTGTGCGCGGCCACCGCACCGGCGATCTTCACCATCTGCACGAAGGCGACGGTGCCCTCCTGCATGCGGGTGCCGCCCGAGGTCGGCGAAGCGACGAGGGGCAGCCCGAGTGCGGTGGCGCGCTCGATCGCCACCGTGATCCGCTCCGCAGCGGCGACCCCGATCGAGCCGGCCAGGAAGCCGAACTCGCACGCGATCACCGCGACCCGGCGGCCCCGCAGCAGCCCTTCACCGGTGAGCACCGACTCGTCGGTGCCCGCTGCCGCGGCGGCCTTCGCCAGTTCCGTTCGATACGAGCGCGATTCGGCCACCGGTACCGGTGGCCGGTCCCAGCTCGCGAAGGTACCCGGGTCGAGCAGCCGATCGATGAGTTCTCGTGCGGACGTGCCCACGCGGCTGCGCTCAGTAGCCCTGCATCACCTTGCGCAGCGCGTACTCGGTGAGCGAGACCAGCGCCTGCTTGGCCGGCTCCCGCCGCCGCGCGTCGATCGACATGATCGGCACGTCGGCGGGGACCGCGAGCGCCTGCCTGATGTCCTCCAGCGGGTACCGCGGCGAGTCGTCGAACTCGTTGAGCGCCACCAGGAACGGCAGGTTGCGCGCCTCGAAGTAGTCGACCGCCGCGAAGCTGTCCTCCAGCCTGCGGGTGTCGACCAGCACCACGGCGCCGATGGCGCCGCGGATCAGGTCGTCCCACATGAACCAGAAGCGGTACTGCCCCGGCGTGCCGAACAGGTAGAGGACCAGGTCGTCGGCGAGGCTGATCCGGCCGAAGTCCATGGCCACGGTGGTGGTGGACTTCATCGGGATGCCGGTCAGATTGTCGATTCCGGTGCTGGCATTGGTCACCAGCGCCTCGGTACGGAGCGGGACGATCTCGGAGACGGCGCCGACCATGGTGGTCTTGCCGACGCCGAAACCCCCCGCCACGACGATCTTCGCCGACGTCGGCTTGCTGGTGCGGGTGTCGACCTGCGCCGTCGAATCAAATACGCCGGAGTCCACTGAGAACCCTTTCGATCAGCTCGCGACGCTCATCGTCGCTGGAATCGTCTTTCAAAGTCGCCGAGACGCGGACATGGCCCGCTTCGATGAGGTCTGCCACGAGGACCCGGGCTACGCCGATCGGTATCCCGAGCCGCGCCGCGACCTCGGCGACGGACGGCGATTCTCTGCACAACTCCACGATGGACGTTTCGATGTTGGACAGTTCGAACTGCCGCTCCAGGGCGACCGGATGAGAAGCGACGAGCGCCTCCAACGCCAACTCGACCGCAGGCCTCGTGCGGCCCGCGGTCAGCGAGTACGGGCGAACGAGACTGGGCTCGGCGCCTCCCATGCGGTGATCGTCTATGTCCATCCCACCATCAGGAACCCATCGTGACGCGTGGGGTGGCCTGCACCGTCTGGCCCACACGCTCCACCAACAAGGCCATTTCGTATCCGACCTGGCCGATGTCGCAGGACGTATTGGTCAGTACCGCGAGGTACGACCCGTCGCCCACGGCCATCAGCAGGAGGTAGCCATGCTCCATCTCGACGACGGATTGCAGTACCGTACCGCCTTCGAACAGATTCGACACACCGACCGAGAGACTGGCCAGGCCTGCGGTGACCGCGGAGAGCTGTTCGGCCCGGTCGACGGGCAGTTGCGCACTCGCGGCCATGAGTAGGCCGTCAGCGGAGACCAGGACTGCGTGGGCCACGCCGGGAACCTCGTTGGCGAAGTTCGAAACCAGCCAATCGAGCTGACGGTTCGTACCACCTAGATCGGGGTTCATAGGTCTCCTTTATCTCCGGTTAGGTTCATTGCTCTCATGGCGCGGCCATCCCGGACGCCCTGCTGGTGACGACTCAAGCTGGACCTGATCGTTTCGGGATCGCGCGGCGGCGTCCGGTCGACCGCGCCGCTCACGGCGCCGGGGACGAGCCGGACACCCGGATTGCGCTGCGGCAGGCCGGCGGCGGTGCGGTTCTCGGCCTGGGCCTCGCTGGCCCGGCGGGCGGCCAGCCAGCCCTCGTCGCCCGGCGACTCGAACGCGGCGGCGACCTCGGACCGGTCCGGGTCGGGATCGGACAGCCACGCCGACATCATCTCGGCGAAGATCGGCGAACCGCCGGACGCGACGCCGCCCTCCGGGGCGGGCTGCAGCCTGCTCTGGAAGAACGAGGCGGTGCGCTGCGGGTTGGCCCTGCTGTGCCGCCCGGTCTCCGCGCCGACCTCCGGCTGGGCGCCGGATGCCGGCTCGGCCGGAGCGCGGCGCGGGAGCGCGACGCTCGGCGGCGGAGGCTCGTGCGGGGCGACCATGGCGCCGGGATTGCGCCGTGGGAGGCCGGGCGGGGTCTGCGCGCCCGGTTGCCGGGTCGGCAGGCCGTTCTCGCCCCGCTGCGGCAGGCCCGGCAGGCCGTTCTCCCCGCGCTGCGGGTGGCCGGCCTCGCCGCGCTGCGGGAGGCTGCTTTCGCCCCGCTGCGGGAGGCCGCCGTCGCGCTGCGGCAGGCCGTTCTCGCCCCGCTGCGGCACGCCGTTCTCCCCGCGCTGCGGAAGACCGCCGTCCCGCTGCGGCAGGCCATTGTCGCCACGCTGGGGCAGGCCGCCGTCGCGTTGCGGGAGACCACCCTCGCCGCGCTGCGGCAAGCCGTTCTCACCGCGCTGCGGAAGCCCACCATCGCGCTGCGGCAGGCCGTTCTCGCCGCGCTGCGGCAGGCCGTTCTCACCCCGCTGCGGCAGGCCGTTCTCACCCCGCTGCGGCAGGCCGTTCTCACCCCGCTGCGGCAGGCCGCCGTCGCGCTGCGGGAGACCACCCTCACCGCGCTGCGGCAGGCCGTTCTCGCCCCGCTGGGACAGGCCGTTCTCCCCGCGCTGCGGAAGCCCGCCGTCACGCGGCGGGAGACCACCGTCGCCCCGCTGGGGCAAGCCGTTCTCACCGCGCTGCGGAAGCCCGCCATCGCGCGGCGGCAGTCCGTTCTCGCTCCGCTGGGGCAGCCCACCGTCACGGGACGGCAGACCGTTCTCCCCGCGCTGCGGGAGCCCCGGCTCGCGCTGCGGAAGGCCGGTATCCCGGCCGACGAGACCGTCTCGCTGCGGCAGCCCGCCCTCACGGCCGGGCACCCCGTTCTCGCCCCGCTGGGGCAGACCGGGTGCACCCCGCTGCGGCAGACCGCCCTCGCGGGACGACCCCGGCTCACCGCGCTGCGGAAGCCCGGTCTCGCGCCCGGCGAGCCCGTCCCGCTGCGGAAGCGAACCGCGATCGGTACCTGGCTGCCGCTGCGGCAACCCGGTCTCCCGCGACGCCAGCGGCACCTCACGCGAGGGCAGCGGCGTCTCCCGCGGCTCCCGCTGCGGCAGCCCGGAGGCGGGCTCGCGCGGCGGCTCGGCGCCGGGACGACGCTGTGGAATGGCCCCGGTGCCAGGATGGGAGATCCCCGGCGCGGGCCGCGGAGCGCCGGAGGCACCCGGCTGCCGCTGCGGCAGCCCGCCCGGACGTTCGGTCCGCGGCTCGGCCGGCGCACCCGCCAGATTCACCGGCCCGGACGGCGGCGCCGAATCACCGGGCCGCTCCCCGGCGGGAGCACCGTTGACCCCCGGCTGCCGCTGTGGCAGCCCGCCACCCGCGGCCGCGGGCGCACCGTTGGCGCCCGGCTGCCGCTGCGGCAATCCACCGGTCCCGTTCTGCCCGGGCGCGCGCGGCGGGGTACCGCCCGGCGCGGGCTGCGGGGTACCCGGCTGACGCGGCGGCACCGCCCCGCCGACCGTGCGCTTCGGCAGATTCGCCGCCGCCAGCTTGCCCAGCTGCGGGGTGTTCCCCGACCCCGCAGCGGGCGCGGCCTGCGCGGCTTGCGCGGCCTCGGAGGAGGAACGCAGGCTCGCCCCGCCCGGCTGCCCGCTCGCCGAAGCCATGGCAGTGCCCGGCTGCCGCTGCGGCAGCCCGCCACCCGCGCCCGCCGCGGCGGGCGACGCACCGGTGCCGCCACCCGCGCCGGCGGAGATCGGTCCGCTGACCCCGGGATCAACGGTCACCATGACGTTTCCTCCCGTTGTCCGCTGGATGGAACGGGTCTGCATCGGCGCCGCCGGGGCAGGCGCCGCGGCGGCGGCCTGCTGCGGGCGCTGCGGCTGGCCGGGCGAGGGCACGACCGGCGCGGCCTTGGCCACACCGGCCTGGCCGGAGACGATCAGCCCGACCGGGACGTGCACGGTCACGGTGACGCCCGGATCGCGCGCGGTGTCGAAGGTGGGGCGGAGCCGCACGGTGAGACCGTGCCGCTCGGCCAGCCTGCCGACCACGAAGAGGCCCATGTGCCGCGCGGTGTCCGGCCCCGGCTCTGCGGTCTTCTCCAGCCTGCGGTTGATCTCGGCCATCTCCGGCGGCGGCATGCCGATGCCGCGGTCCGCGACCTCGATCAGCAGCCCCTGGTCGTGCGCCTGCGCGAAGGTGAACTTGACGTCGGTCTCCGGCGGTGAGGCGCGCAGCGCGTTGTCCAGCAGCTCGGCGAAGAGGTGGGCCAGGTCGGAGGCGGCGGGTTCCTTGAGCGAACCGCGCGGGGTGGCGCCGAGCTTGACCCGCTCGTAATCCTCCACCTCGGAGATGGCGGCGCGCAGCACGTCGGCGATCTCGACCGGGGCCGACTTGGCCCTGCGCTGCTTGGTGCCTGCCAGGATGAGCAGGTTGTCGCCGTTGCGGCGCATGCGGGCGGCGAGGTGGTCGAGCCGGAAGAGGTTCTCCAGCAGCCGCGGGTCCTTCTCGTCGTACTCCATCGCCTCGATCAGGCTGAGCTGGTGGTCGACGAGCGACTTGGAGCGCCGGGCCAGGGTCTCGAACATGTCGTTGACCTGGGAGCGCATCTGCGCCTGGTCGCTCGCCAGGCGCAGCGCCTGGCCGTGGATGTCGTCGACCGCGCGGGCCAGCTGGCCGATCTCCTCGGAGCTGCGGATCGGCATCGGCTCCAGCGGCACGTCCTCGGGGGCGGCGCCGGTGCGCAGCTGGGCGACCTCGTGCGGCAGGTCGCTCTCGGCGACCCGCAGCGCGGCCAGCCGGAGCCGGTGCAGCGGCACGATCATCGAGCGCGCGACGAAGACGGCGAGCAGCAGCGCGGCGAGGATGGTCGCGATCACGACGCCGGTGTAGGTGAAGGCGTCCCGGTTGGCGGTGGAGGCCAGGTTGTTCATCGCGGTGTCGATGTCGCGGGTCGCCTTGGCGACCACCCGCTCGTAGACGTCGAGGCTGCCGGTGAGCGAGTTCTTGAGTTCGCCGATGGGTATCTGGCCCGCGGTCGCGGCGGGGCCGGTGAGCAGCTCGGTGCGGGTGTCGATGCCGGCGCGCAGGTCGGCGATGGAGGTGTCGCCCGCGGGGAATCGGTTGGCGAGCACGTTCAGCAGCTGCCGCTCGGCGGCGGCGCCGGTGAGGAAGGACTGCACGCCCGCGTCCCGGTCGCGCAGCACCTCGGCGAAGCCGGCCAGCTCGGAGACCAGGGTGGCGCGGGTGTTGAGCGAGTCGACCAGCCGCAGCTTGGCCTGGTCGACGCCGGGGTCGCTGACCTGGCCGACGGCCGATTCCACGATCCGGATGCTGTTGTTGCGGACCCGGTCGATGACACCGAGGCCGTCCGAGTACTGCAGCGTCGGGGACTTGCCCTGGGTCTGCACCGCCTTGGCGTCATTGATCATGCTGTCCAGCGCCGCGCGGGCGCCGGTCACGCCGTCCAGGCGGCCGGCGGCGCCCTCGGCCTCGCCGATCGCCTTGTCCAGGTCGGTCAGGTTCTGGTCGGTGACCACCGACGAGCCGGGCATCAGCGACACCATCTGGGAACCGACGACGGTCGCGACGTTCGCGCTCAGGCCGGTGACGGCCGGGATCGCGGTGACGTTCTCGGCGACCTGGGCGAGCCGGTTGGCCTCCGTGAACTCCGAGGTGATCCTCGAAACGCCGAGACCGACCGCGACCGCCAGCGGCACGGCGAGCACGGCCGTGACCTTCCAGCGCAGGTCCCAGTTGCCGAGCGCCCAGCGCTTCTTGCCGGACCTAGCGGCGTCACGCATTTCCCACTCACTTTCCAAACTGGCCTCCGCCACGCACCACCAGCGAACTTCCACAATCGCGTGCTTGGCTCGACAAGTGGAGCTGGCCCAGAGGTGCGGCTGGCCGAGAATTTGCGTCTGCGACGGCCCAAACAAGTGACATCGGATTCTAACGGATCAATAACGTCTCGGGTGACGCCGTCTGCGGATACCGGCTCGGTATCGCCTGTTTCTGGCAAAACCGGAGGTCGCGGCACCCGTCCGGGCGTCGCGTGAAGTCTGCCACAATCGTGCTGATCTATCGAGGCGGGTGCAGCCGAGCGGAAGGTCACCGAGTAGACATCGCAGGACTGGCGAACGAGGGAGCACCGGTGAGCACCGAACACGAATATCGGCCGGTCTACCAGACCAGCCTGGTGGATCCCGCGGAGTTCTGGGCGGCGGCCGCCGAGCACGTCGAGTGGGAGGTCCCGCCCGGCAAGATCGTCGAGCCCGCGCACCGGCCGGTGGCCGAGTGGTTCCCGGACGCCACGATGAACACCTCGGTCAACGCCCTCGACCGGCACATCGCGGCCGGCCGCGGCGATCTACCCGCCTTGATCCACGTCTCCTCGATGGCCAAGCCCGGCGAGCTGGTCACCGGCACGCTCACCTTCTCCGAGTTGCTCGACCGGGTGGCGCGCTTCGCCGGCGCCATGACCGGGCTCGGCGTGCGAGCGGGCGATCGTGTCGTGATCTATCTGCCGATGATCCCGGAAGCCGTGGTCGCCATGCTCGCCTGCGCCCGGATCGGCGCGGTGCACTCGGTGGTGTTCGGCGGCTTCGCGGCGCCGGAGCTGGCGGCGCGGATCTCCGACGCCGAGCCGGTGCTGATCCTCACCGCCTCCGGCGGGCTGGAGCCGAGCCGGAACATCGACTACCTGCCGATCGTGCAGCAAGCGCTGGAGCTGGCCGGGTCGAAGGCCACCGTGATCGTCAAGCAGCGGCCGCAGTGGGGGCCGGCCAGGGATTTCGCCGAGTCGGGCGGGCGCTGGCTGGACTGGGCGGAGACGGTGCGCGACGCGCCCGCCGCCGATCCGGTGCCGGTCGCGGCGAGCGATCCGCTCTATGTCCTCTACACCTCGGGCACCACCGGCAAGCCGAAGGGCGTGGTGCGGGACAACGGCGGGCACGCCGTCGCGCTCACCTGGTCCATGCGCAATATCTATGACGTCGGTCCCGGGCAGGTCATGTGGGCGGCTTCGGACGTGGGCTGGGTTGTCGGCCACTCCTACATCGTCTATGCCCCGCTGCTGGTCGGCGCGACCACGCTGATGTACGAGGGCAAGCCGGTCGGCACGCCGGACGCCGGGGTCTTCTGGCGGATCGTGCAGGAGCAGAAGGTGCGGGTGCTGTTCACCGCGCCGACCGCGCTGCGGGCCATCCGCCGCGCCGACCCGGACGCCGCGCTGGCGCACCGCGCCGACCTCTCCGGGCTGCGGGCGCTCTTCTGCGCCGGGGAGCGACTGGACCCGGCCACCTATGAATGGGCCGCCGACGTGCTGCTCGCCGAGCATCCGGAGTGCCCGGTGGTCGACCACTGGTGGCAGACCGAGACCGGGTGGCCGATCTGCGCCAACCCGCTCGGGCTGCAGCAGCTGCCGATCAAGCCGGGGTCGGCCAGTGTGCCGGTGCCCGGCTTCCGGATCCGGGTACTGGACGCCGAGGGCAATCCGGTGGCCGCGGGCACCGAGGGCAATATCGTCATCGGTCTCCCGCTGCCGCCCGGCACGCTGACCGGGCTGTGGAACGACGACGAGCGCTTCGACCGCAGCTACACCGCCGCCTTCCCCGGGCACTACCTGACCGGCGACTCCGGCTACTTCGACGAGGACGGCTACCTGTTCGTGCTCGGCCGCAGCGACGACGTCATCAACATGGCCGGGCACCGGCTCTCCGCGGGCAGCATCGAGGCCGCGGTGGCCGGGCACGCGGCGGTGGCGGAGTGCGCGGTGGTCGGGGTGCCGGACGAGCTCAAGGGGCACCGGCCGCTGGCCTACGTGGTGCTCAAGGCCGGGGTCGAGGTGGCGCCGGAGGAGCTGAAGGCCGAGCTGATCGCGCGGGTGCGCGAGCAGATCGGGGCCATCGCCGCGCTGCACGACGTGGTCGTGGTGACGGCGCTGCCCAAGACCAGGTCCGGGAAGATCCTGCGGCGCACGATCCGGCAGATCACCGCCGGTGCGGAGGTGGAGATGCCTGCCACCATCGAGGACCCGGCGGTGCTCACCGCGTTCGAGGACCGGGTGCGGCTCACCCGGCCCACGGGCGCGTAGCGCCAACTTTACGATCTCGCGACTTTTCGTCCTCACAGTTTCCTCAGAGACGCTTCATGGGCATGCCAGTTCACGGCAATACCCTTCGGGTGATCGCCGCTCGCGAGGGCGGCGCACCCCCGATGATCTGGAGCTACACATGACGTCATTCCGCAGTCGCCCCATCGTCGCCACCCTCGCCGCGAGCGGTATCGCCGCCGTCGGCGTGCTGTTCTCGTCGGGCGTCGCCTCGGCGGCTCCGCTGGATCAGCTGGCCGAGCCGCTGCTGCGCTCCGACTGCAGCTTCGCCCAGGTGGACGCCGCGCTGCACGACCAGGCCCCGGAACTCGCCGCCCTGATCGACTCCTACCCGGCACAGAAGGCCGAGCTGGCCGAGCGCTTCGACGTCCCCGTCGAGCAGCGCCGCGCCGAACTGCAGCGCGCCATCCAGGAGAACCCGGAGGCCGCCCAGCAGGCGCAGAACGACCCCCGCACCCAGCAGCTGGCCGGCGTCCTCCAGCGCGTGGCCGACACCTGCGAGCAGTACTGACAGACAGCGGCGGCCGGGTCCACGTGGACCCGGCCGTTCTGCTGTCCGTGGAGAATGGACCCATGACCTCCCCGACCGTGCTCGTGGTGGACGACGACGAAGATGTGCTCGCCTCGGTGGAGCGCGGCCTCCGCCTCTCCGGCTTCCAGGTCCTGGTAGCCAGGGACGGCGCGGTGGCGCTGCGCAGCGTGAGCGAGCACACCCCGGACGCCATCGTGCTGGATATGAACATGCCGGTGCTGGACGGCGCGGGGGTGGTGACGGCGCTGCGGGCGATGGGCAACGAGGTACCGATCTGCGTGCTGAGCGCCCGCGCCTCGGTGGACGACCGGATCTCCGGCCTGGAATCCGGCGCCGACGACTACCTGGTCAAGCCGTTCGTGCTGGCCGAGCTGGTGGCCAGGATCCGCGCGCTGCTGCGCCGCCGCACCGACCCGGTGGTCCCCTCCGCGCCGGGCGCGATCACGATCGGGCCGCTGGAGGTGGATGTCGCGGGGTACCGCGCGCTGCTGCACGGCGAGGAGGTCGAGCTGACCAAGCGGGAGTTCGAGCTGCTCTCCACCCTGGCCAGGAACACCGGCGTGGTGCTGAGCCGGGAGCGGCTGCTGGAGCTGGTGTGGGGCTACGACTTCGTGGCCGACACCAACGTGGTCGACGTCTTCGTCGGCTACCTGCGCCGCAAGCTGGAGGCCGACGGCACGCCGCGGCTGCTGCACACCATTCGCGGCGTCGGCTTCGTGCTGCGCCCGCCCCGGTGAGCCGCTCCTTCTCGCTGCGCACCCGGGTGGCAGGCTCGGCCGCCGCGGGCGCGATCGTGGTGGTGACCCTGATCAGCCTGATCAGCCTGCGCGCCATCGAGCGCAACAACCTGCAGCAGATCGATCAGCAGCTCGGCATCGCCTCCCGGATCATCCTGATCGAGCCGGTGGTGGCGGTGAACTTCCTCGGGCTGATCGGGCTCGGCGCCGATCTCTCGGTGACCGTGCGGGACGGCGGCAGCGTCACCGCGGCCAGCCCGCCGCAACTGCCGGAGCTACCGCTCGGCTCGCGCACCGAGGAGCTCGGCGGGGTGCCCTACCGGGTGCTGACCACCTCGTCCAGCCAGCCGAGCGGCCGGGTGGTCTCGATCGGCATCCCGGCCGCCGACGCCGCCGAGCTGACCGCGCAGCAACAGCGCTGGGTGCTCGGCGGCGCACTGCTGGCCATCGCGGCGGCGGCGGCGCTCGGCTGGCTGCTCGCCGGAGCGGCGGTCCGGCCGATCACCCGGCTCACCCGGCAGGTCAGCGCCCGCAGCGCCTTCCCCGACCCGGATGCCGCGCACCCGGTGGCAGCGGCCGGGGTGCACGAGGCGGAGAAGCTGGCCGAGGCGGTGAACACCATGCTGGAGCGGGTGGACCGGGCGCAGGCCGAGACCGCCGCCGCGCTGGAGACGGCGCGCGATTTCGCCGCCGTCGCCGCGCACGAGCTGCGCACCCCGCTCACCGCCATGCGCACCGACCTGGAGGTGCTGCGCACCCTCGACCTGGACGAGGCGCAGCGCGCGGAGATCCTGGCCGACCTGCAGCGCGGCCAGACCAGGGTGGAGACCACGCTGGCCGCGCTGGAGCGGCTGGCCACCGGCGACCTGGTGCAGGACCGCGACCACGTCGCCACCGACGTGGCCGAGCTCTGCGACCAGGCCGCGCACGATGCCATGCGGCACTTCCCCGGGCTGACGGTCCGCATCGAGACCGATGCCGAGCTGGTCACCACCGGGCTGCCCGCCGGGCTCCGGCTGGCGGTGGACAACGCGCTGGCCAACTCGGTGCGGCACGGTGGCGCCACCGAGGCACTGGTGGCGGCGCACCGGCGGGCGGACGGGCACATCGTGCTCACCGTCGACGACAACGGCAGCGGGCTGCCGGAGGCGGAGCGCGGGCAGGTGTTCGCCCGCTTCTTCCGGGGCAGCGCGGCGGGCAAGGGCGGCTCCGGGCTGGGGCTGGCGCTGGTGGCCCAGCAGGCCCGATTGCACCGCGGGCGCGCGTATTTCGACGACGGCACGCTGGGCGGAGTGCGGCTGGTGCTGGACCTGCCGCCGCGCGAACCTCACTGAACTCTCAGAGTTTCCCCGCGGTGCCGCCAGATTCGGTGGCTACGGTCGGGGTCCGTGAAGCTCTCCCACCTCCCCCTGCTGCTCACCGGTGTCCTGCTGGCGGGCGCCGCCATCGCCTGCGCCGGACCGGATTCCGCGCCGACCGGGATCGCGCTGGTGAACGCCGATACCGGGCCGACCGGGGCGAAGATCGCGCAGCAGCTCGGGCAGGACGGGGGCGGGTACAGCTGGACCGCGCTCGCCCCGGGCGAGGTGGACGCGGGCGCGTTCGCCGCGGTGGTCACGCTGCCCGCCGATCTCACCGACGCCATGGGCACGCTGGCCACCGATCGACCGCACCGGGCCACGCTGAACGTGCGCGCGCACCCCGACGCCGACGCCGGATTCGTGGACGGCGCCGTCGATCTGGTGACGCACCGGATCGGCGCGGCCGGGGTGGACGCGGCGCTGGCCGCCACCGCGAACGCGCGCAGCCGGATGACCGGGGTGCAGTTCACCGCGCAGCTGCTCAACGCCGGGGTGAACGCGGCGGCGACCGGAGCCGAGCAGTTCAGCGGTGGTGCGGAGCAGTTGCTCGGATTCCTGGACTTCGCGAAAACCGGTGCGGCATCGCTCACCTCGGCCGTCGCGCTGCTCGACGAGACGATCGACGGAGCGGCGGCCCAGGCCGATCAGCTGGCCGGTGCGCTGGACGCCACCGGCGTCACGATCGCGCAGGTGGAGCACACCGCGACCACCGTCGGCACCGGGCTCGACCAGGTCCTCCCGCTGCTCCGGGCGCTCCCCTTCGCGGACGACCCCGCGCTGGCCGAGATCATCGCGAAGCTGGAGGGGCTGCGCGGCATCGCCGCCCAGGCCGGAACCCAGCTCACCGGCCTCGGTGCGCTCGTCGGCGGCGCGGTGCACCCCGACACCGACCTCGGCACCCTCCTCCGCACCGTCGTCACCCGGCTCCGCGAGGCCGGCGCGCAACTGGGCCAGGGCGCCGAGCTGGCCGAGGACCTCCCCCGCCTCGCCGAGCAGGGCGGCGCCCAGCTCCTCGACGCCATCGCCCAGCTCACCGCCGGAATCACCCAGCTCCGCACCGTGGTCGGCAACCTCGACGACCAGACCGGCGCCGCGGTGGCGGCCCTCCCCCAGCGCGCCGCCGCCCAGCAATCCGCCATCGCCCTCGCCCTCACCGACCCCGTCGAGGTGATCCGCGACTGACTCCCACCCCCCTGAAACGGCAATGGGCCCGCCACTTCGGTGGCGGGCCCATTGCCGGGCGAACTCAGTTCGCGTTCAGCAGATCGATCACGAAGACCAGCGTCTTACCGGACAACTGATGCCCGCCACCGGCCCGGCCGTACGCCAGCTCCGGCGGAATGGTCAGCTGCCGCCGCCCACCGACCTTCATCCCCGGAATCCCGTCCTGCCACCCCTGGATCAGCCCGCGCAGCGGAAACGTGATCGACTCCCCACGCCCCCAGGAGGAGTCGAACTCCTCACCGGAATCGAACTCGACGCCGACGTAGTGCACTTCCACGGTCCCACCGGGCACAGCTTCCTGCCCGGACCCCTCGATGATGTCCTTGATCACGAGTTCGGTGGGCGCAGGGCCGGCCTGGAATTCGATCTCCGGCTTGGTCATTCGCTATCCCCTTCGATAGTTGTCAGCGGGTGGTGATGTCGTTGTAGTCGCGGGCGCCGTACCCGGTGTAGATCTGCCGCGGGCGGCCGATCTTCAGCGGCTCGCTGTGCATCTCGCGCCAGTGCGCGATCCAGCCCGGCAGCCTGCCCATGGCGAAGAGCACGGTGAACATGCGGGTCGGGAAGCCCATCGCCTTGTAGACGACGCCGGTGTAGAAGTCGACGTTCGGGTACAGCTTGCGCTCGACGAAGTAGTCGTCGGTGAGCGCCGCCTCTTCCAGCGCCTGCGCGATGTCGAAGAGCTCGTCGCCGCCGCTGATCTTGCTCAGGATGCGGTCGGCGTGCTTCTTGGCGAGCGCGGCGCGCGGGTCGTAGTTGCGGTAGACGCGGTGCCCGAAGCCCATGAGCTTCACGCCGTCTTCCTTGTTCTTGACCTTGCGGATGAACTCGTTGACGTCGCCGCCGGACTGCTTGATGCCGTCCAGCATCTCCAGCACGGCCTGGTTGGCGCCGCCGTGCAGCGGGCCCCAGAGCGCGTTGATGCCGCCGGAGACCGAGGTGAACAGGTTGGCGTCGGAGGAGCCGACCAGCCGCACCGTCGAGGTGGAGCAGTTCTGCTCGTGGTCGGCGTGCAGGATGAGCAGCATGTCCAGTGCGGCGGCGACCTCGGGGTCGACCTCGTACGGCTCGGCCGGGAAGCCGAAGGTCATCCGGAGGAAGTTCTCGACCAGCGAGAGCGAGTTGTCCGGGTAGAGGAACGGCTGGCCGACGGACTTCTTGTACGAGTACGCGGCGATGGTGGGCAGCTTGGCCAGCAGCCGGATGGTGGAGAGCTCGACCTGCTCGGGGTCGCGCGGGTCCAGCGAGTCCTGGTAGTAGGCCGAGAGCGCGTTGACCGCCGAGGAGAGCACCGGCATCGGGTGCGCGTTGCGCGGGAAGCCGTCGAAGAAGCGCTTGAGATCCTCGTGCAGCAGGGTGTGCCTGCGGATCTTGTCGGTGAAGTCGTCCAGCTGGGCCTGCGTCGGCAGCTCACCGTAGATGAGCAGGTAGCTGACCTCGATGAAGTTCGAGGTCTCGGCCAGCTGCTCGATCGGGTACCCGCGGTAGCGCAGAATGCCCTCCGCGCCGTCGATGTAGGTGATCGCCGACTTGGTCGGCGCGGTGTTCATGAAACCGGGGTCGTAGGTGACATACCCGGTGCTGGCCAGCAGCTTTCCCAGATCGATGCCGTCGTTGCCCTCGGCGGCCGGGGTGACCGTCATGGGGAAGTGACCGCCGGGGTACTCGAGTACCGGCTTGGCGTCGTTGTCGACCTTGGAGTTGTTCTCAACGGGCACGGCAGGATCCCTCTCAGGCTAGGACCGTCGGCATCGGAGTGCGCCTCGGCACGTCGGTGCGATCACCTAGACGCTAGTCGCACTCCGCCGACAACGGCGCACGAGGGTGCCCGGGCACCCGACCTCACAATCCGCGGATCGTCACGTGAGGGTTTCCGGCTCAGCCCGTGGCGGGTACCTGCGCGGACCGGGTGATCCGATAGCGGAGGAAGGCGGGGAAGGCGACCGCGGCGAGCACTGTCGCGAGGACGACGAGAACACCGCCGCCCGCTGCCGCAACAGCGGTACCCAGGGAGGCCGCGGCGAAACCGTGGGCAACGTCACCGATCCGCGGCCCACCGGCCACGACCACGATGAACACCCCCTGCAGCCGCCCGCGCATCTCATCGGTGGCCACCGTCAGCAACATCGCGGTGCGCAGTGCGGCGGAGACCATGTCGACCGCGCCGCCGAAGGCGAGGAAGCCGAGCGCGATCCAGAGCCAGACGCCGAGCCCGAACACGTGCCCGGCGAACCCGACGGCGAGCCCGAAGCCGAGCATGGCGACGCCCCACAGCAGGATGCAGACGATCACCGCGAGCCCCTGCCGCTGGATCCGCGGTATCCAGCCGGAGAAGACCCCGCCGAGCACCGCGCCCGCGGAGAGCGCGGCGAAGAGCAGCCCGAGCGCGACCCCGCCGGAGGCCGGATCGCCGAAGGTCTCGTGCGCGATCTGCGGGAAGAGCGCGCGCGGCATGCCGAACACCATGGCGATGATGTCGACGACGAACGAGGCGAGCAGCACCTTCTGCCCCGCCAGGTAGCCGAAACCCTCGAGCACCGTGCGGAATCCGGCGCTGCGCACCGCCCCGGTCGGCGGGATGGCGGGCAGCCGCCAGACCGCCCAGAGCGTGGCGAGCAGCGCGACGGCGTCGATCAGATAGAGCGTGGCGAGCCCGACCACCGGGATGAACATGCCTGCCAGCACCGGCCCCGCGATGGCGCCGGTCTGCATGACGGTCATGTTCAGCGAGCTGGCCGCGGCCATCTGCTCGGGCGGGAGCAGCCGGGAGATGGCGGCGTTGCGGGTCGGCTGGTTGACCGCGAAGAAGGCCTGCTGCACCGCGAAGAGCAGCAGCACCACCCAGACGTTGCCAAGCCCGGCGGCGGCCTGCGCCCAGAAGGCGAGCGCGGTCAGCCCGGTACCGGCGGTGGTGATCAGCAGCAGCAGCCGCCGATCCATGACGTCGGCCAGCGCACCGCCCCACAGCCCGAACACCACCAGCGGGACCAGCCCGAAGAGCCCGGCCAGCCCGACGTAGCCGGAGCTGCCGGTGATCTCGAAGATCTGCTGCGGAACGGCGACGACAGAGAGCTGCGCGCCGATCACGGTGACCACGTTCGAACTCCAGAGCCGCCGGTAGGCCGGAGTGCGCAGCGGAGTGGTGTCGGCGAGCAGTCTCACCGAGCAGAGCTTAAAGGTAGGACGATTACGGTTGCAGCCGGGCGACCTGCGGCTCCGCGCCGAGCCGGACCACGATCCGATTGTGCAGCCTGCCCCGCCTGCCCTGCCAGAACTCGACCTCGTCCGGGCGCAGCCGGAAGCCACCCCAGAACGGCGGGAGCGGGACGTCCTCGGTGTCGGCGAAGCGGGCGGTGACCTCGGCGAGCCTGGCATCCAGCTCGGCGCGCGACGCGATCGGCTCCGACTGCGCCGAGGCCCAGGCGCCGAGCCGGGAATCGCGCGGCCGGGACCGCCAGTACGCATCGGTGACCTCCGGCGCCACCCGCTCGACCGGGCCGCGCAGGTGCACCTGCCGCGACACCGGCTGCCAGAGGAAGGTCGCCGCGGCGAACGGCACCGCGGCGAGCTGCGTGCCCTTCGCCGATTCGTAGTTGGTATAGAAGTCGATCCCCGCCGGGGAGAGCCCCTTGCACAGCACGGTGCGGGCGACCGGGCGCGGCGTGCCGTCCACCGCGCGCACGGTGGCGAGCACCATGGCGTTGGGGTCGACCGCGCCGGCCGCGCGGGCCTCGTCGATCCAGCGCCGGAGCAGCGGGGCCCAGCCGTCGGCGACCCAGGTCTCGTCCAGGTCACCGGCACCGTCGGCCTGGGAGGCGGCGTATTCGACTCGCATGGCGGCGAGTTCGTCGACATTCTGCTGGTCGGACATGGGTCAGACGTTACTCCGCGGTAGCCGGGGGCTAAGGTGCTGCTGATCCGTCTGTGCTCGGCGCGTCACCCGTCGCCGGCCTGCGACCCGAAGTGCAAGGAGAGTCACACCATGACTACCAGCCCCGCGGTACCCAGCGACTTCGTGAGTGGCCTCGAGGGCGTCGTCGCCTTCACCACCGACATCGCGGAACCGGACAAGGACGGCGGCGCGCTGCGCTACCGCGGCGTCGACATCGAGGACCTGGTCGGTGGCCGGGTGACCTTCGGTGACGTGTGGGCACTGCTGGTCGACGGGGAGTTCGGGCGCGGGTTGCCGCCCGCCGAGCCGTTCCCGCTCCCGGTGCACACCGGTGACGTCCGGGTCGACGTGCAGGCGGGGCTGGCCATGCTCGCCCCGATCTGGGGCTACCAGCCGCTGCTCGACATCGAGGACGAGACCGCGCGGGACAACCTGGCGCGCGCCTCGGTGATGGCGCTCTCCTACGTCGCGCAGTCCGCGCGCGGGATCTACCAGCCCGCGGTGCCGCAGAAGCTGATCGACCAGTGCACCACCGTCACCGAGCGGTTCATGACCCGCTGGAAGGGCGACCCGGACCCGAAGCACACGGAGGCGATCGACGCCTACTGGGTCTCCGCCGCCGAACACGGCATGAACGCCTCCACCTTCACCGCCAGGGTGATCGCCTCCACCGGCGCCGACGTGGCCGCCGCGCTGTCCGGCGCGATCGGCGCCATGTCCGGGCCGCTGCACGGCGGCGCTCCGGCCCGCGTCCTCCCGATGATCGAGGAGGTCGAGCGGAGCGGCGACGCGCGGGCGCTGGTCAAGGGCATCCTGGACCGCAAGGAGAAGCTGATGGGCTTCGGCCACCGGGTGTACCGGGCCGAGGACCCGCGCGCCCGCGTGCTGCGCGCCACCGCGCAGCGGCTCGCCGCCCCGCGCTACGAGGTGGCGGCCGCGCTGGAGCAGGCCGCGCTCGCCGAGCTGCGCGAGCGCCGCCCGGACCGCGCCATCGAGACCAACGTCGAATTCTGGGCCGCGGTCATCCTGGACTTCGCCGAGGTGCCCGCGCACATGATGCCGGCCATGTTCACCTGCGGCCGGACCGCGGGCTGGTGCGCGCACGTGCTGGAGCAGAAGCAGCTGGGCAAGCTGGTGCGCCCGGCCGCCATCTACACCGGCCCCGACCCGAGGCAGCCCGCCGACGTCCCCGGCTGGAGCACCATCCAGCACCGCTGAGCCGCCGGCGGCCTCACCCCTCGTCGAGCGAGGCCGCCCAGTCCACCGCGACCGATGCGCCGCGGTCGACCTCGAAGAAGCCGACCTGGAGCCGGGCCCCGAGGTCGACCGCGCCGATCGCGGCCAGCGGCACCGGCGTCACCAGCCGGACGCACCACGGCTTCGGCTCGTCCCAGGCGATGAGCTCCAGATCGAGCCGGAGCACCGGGTCGTCCCGGCCCGCGTAGTCGGCGGCGACCGGGGTCGCGGAGAGCACCGTCGCCTCGGCGCGGCGGCCGTCGGAGAGGATCCTGGCCTGCCCGACCCGCCCGGATTCGGCGGGGTCGGGGACGAAGAGCACCAGCCGCTCCCGGTCGCCGGGGTCGACCCGGCAGCCGACCACGTCGCCCGGGCTCATCCAGTGCAGGTCGGTGTCGGACACCCACTGGCGAATCCGCACCTCGTAGCTCTGCTCCCCCTCGATCGCCACCCGCACCCAGAACACGTGGCCGGGTTCGCCGCGCCGCGGCCGCACCCCGAGCACCGTCGCGGTGCCGCGCACGCCGCGGTGGCGCAGCTCGGTGCGGGCCGCCTCCGGGAGCGGCCCCACCGGTAGCCCGAACGCCCCCGTACGCCGCCCGCGCACCCGCCACCCCGAATTCGCCGACCACGCTGTCATGGCGGTCAGATTAGCCGGAGTGTGGTTCCGGACACAGCGGTACCACCGTCTACCCTGTTGCCCATGACCTCTGCGTTCCCGACTATTCCCGACGATCTCAAACCCGCCGACGGTCGCTTCGGATGCGGTCCGTCCAAGGTGCGGCCCGAGCAGCTGCGCAACCTGGTCGAGGTCGGCGGTTCGGTATTCGGAACCTCGCACCGGCAGCAGCCGGTCAAGAACGTGGTGGCCAGGGTGCGCTCCGGCCTGCGCGAGCTCTTCGCCCTGCCGGAGGGGTACGAGGTGGTGCTCGGCAACGGCGGCACCACCGCCTTCTGGGACGCCGCCGCCTTCGGCCTGATCCGCGAGCGCTCGCTGCACCTGAGCAACGGCGAGTTCTCCAGCAAATTCGCGGCGGTCGCCAAGGGCAACCCGTTCATCGGCGACCCGATCGTGGTGAAGTCGGAGCCGGGCAGCGCGCCGGAGCCCACCGCCGACCCCGAGGCCGACCTGATCGGCTGGGCGCACAACGAGACCTCGACCGGTGTCGCCATCCCGGTCAGCCGCCCGGCGGGCTCCGAGCACGCGCTGGTCGCCATCGACGCCACCTCGGGCGCGGGCGGCCTCCCGGTGAACACCGCGGACGCCGACGTCTACTACTTCGCCCCGCAGAAGTGCTTCGCCGCGGACGGCGGGCTCTGGGTCGCGCTGATGAGCCCGGCCGCGCTGCAGCGGGTCTCCGAGATCAAGGAGAGCGGCCGCTGGACCCCCGAATTCCTCTCGCTGCCGATCGCGATCGACAACAGCGTCAAGGACCAGACCTACAACACCCCCGCGGTCGGCACGCTGCTGCTCTTCGCCGATCAGATCGAATGGCTGAACAGCAACGGCGGCCTGGACTGGGCCGTCAAGCGCACCCTCGACTCCTCCTCGCGGCTCTACTCCTGGGCCGAGTCGAGTGAATTCGCGACCCCGTTCGTCACCGATCCCGCGCACCGCTCGCAGGTGGTCGGCACCGTCGATTTCGCCGAATCGGTGGACGCCGCGCAGGTCGCGAAAATTCTGCGCGCCAATGGCATCGTCGACACCGAGCCGTACCGCAAGCTCGGCCGCAACCAGCTGCGCGTCGGCATGTTCCCCGCCATCGATCCGGAGGACGTCACCCAGCTCACGAAGAGCATCGACTGGGTTGTTCAACAGCTCGGCTGAGTGCGGCGAACTGAGCAGATTATCGGGGGGCGGGAATCTTCGTCCAGGTTTCCGCCCCGCGTGTCTGTCCTCGAGAACACCGGGAGTGCACTACTGTTTCGGAAAGTGGGCGGTGTCGCGAGTCGACGCGGTGAGGAGGTAACCGGTGCGTGAACTTCGAGTGATCGGGGTGACGCCCGACTCCACCCACATCGTCTGCGTCGACACCGAGTCCGGTCAGAAATTCCGGCTGCCCGCGGACGACAAACTCCGGGCGGCTGCGCGCGGCGACCTTGCACGATTCGGCCAGATCGAGATCGAAATGGAAGCTTCCATGCGTCCTCGCGATATCCAGGCCCGTATCCGCGCCGGTGCCTCCGTCGAACAGGTCACTCTCGAATCCGGCATGCCCGCGAGCAAGGTCGATCGCTTCGCCTATCCGGTGCTGCTGGAGCGGGCACGGGCCGCCGAGCTCGCGCAGAAGGCGCACCCGGTGCGCGCCGACGGCCCCGCCGTCGAGAACCTCATCGATATCGTCACCGCCGCCTTCACCGCCCGCGGGCACACCCTCGACCATGCCGTCTGGGATGCCTGGAAGGACGAGAAGGGCTTCTGGGTCGCCCAGCTGCAGTGGCAGAACGGCCGCTCCGAGATCGCGGCGCATTGGCGGTATCAGCCGGATGCGCACGGCGGCTCGGTCTCCCCGCTGGACGACCCGGCCTCCGACCTCATCGATCCGGACTTCGGCCGCGCGCTGCGCGGCCTCGCCTCCATCCTGCCCAGCGAGCCCGAGCCGGAGCCCGCCCCCGAGCCGCGGCACGAACCGGCGCAGCGGGAGCCCGCCGCCACCGCGCGGGACACCGAGTTCTTCGAGCAGCGCGCCGAGGTCGAGGAGCCGGTCGAGCAGCTGGAGCCGGAGCAGCGGCCCGCCGCCCGGGTCGACGAGGCCGAGATCACAGCCGAGGCGCCCGCCCCGGAGCCCGCCGAGGTCGAGGCGGCTCCGGCCGCCGAGGCGCCGCAGCAGCCGGCCCGGCGCAGGCCGCCCGCCCGCCGCCAGGCACCGGCCGCCACCGCGCCCGTCGCGGAGCCGGAGGTCACCGGGGAGCCGGCGGAACCGGTTGCGCCGGAGGAGAAGTCGGAGCCCGCGGCCAAGCAGGCGCCGAAGCCGCCCGCCAAGCCGGCCAGGACCAAGCGCGGCAAGGCGCCCATGCCGTCCTGGGAGGACGTGTTGCTCGGAGTGCGCAGCTCCGGCCACTGAGCCCGGCCGCACGCGCGTTTCGCCAGCGCAGGGCGGAACTCTTTCGGCGCGCATCGGAGTTGCTCGGGGGTTCGGACGTCCGTTTCGTGCCACCATCGATGGGTGTCCGAGCTGAAGAGGGTCGCCGAGCCGAGCCGAGCCGCCGCACTGGAGCCACCGTCGTCCGGGAAGGCGTCGACGCTCTGGTACATCGACGCCACCGACCCGCTCGCGGTGCTGCGCGCCGGGCACGAACCCGACCGGGCCGCCGCGCTCGCGCTGGCCCGGCTGCTCTACGCCGATTGCGACGTGGTGCCGCACCTGGTCGACACGCTGGCCGGGTCGGCGGGGCCGGCGGCGAACGAGGTCTTCATCGCCTGCCTGCCCGGGGTCACCGTGCTCTGCGCCGCGCAGGCGGCGCTGATCCGGCCGACCGCGCTGCCCGAGCTGCTGGTCCGCCCGCTCGCCTCCGAACACACCTACCTGGTGTCGTTCGACAGCGCGCACGGCTGGGGCGCCTTCGCGCACTGGGAGCGCGGGGAGTTCCGCCGCTCGTTCAGCTCCAGCCGGCTGCACATCCTGGAGGACGAGGGGCTACCGCTGGTCTGGGAGCGGCCGTACTGGGCCGGTGAGCACCCGGTGCGCTGGCGCGCGGGCGAGCTACCCGACCCGCAGTCGCTCCCCTTCGACCCGCCGGACTTCGCCGACGCCGCCAACAACGAGTGGCTCGGGTTCCACTACCGCTCCGCGCCCGCGGGAGGTGCTTTGACCTCGGCCGACGTCACCGTCTGCGGTTTCACGCTCTTCCCGCGCGGGGAGGCGCCCGCGAAGCCCGTCGCCTCCGCCCGCCCGCGCGGGCGCGGTCTTCTCGACCGGCTGCGCGGGCAGTACCCCCGCTGAATCGGCGCCGCGAGTCCGGGCGCGGACGCGAGCAGCGCGGTCGATCCGCCGAGCGGAGCGCGGGGTCGACCGCCGAGTGCGGCACCGGGGTCAACCGCCGAGTGCGGCGATGAGGAGCGCTGTCCAGCCGAGGACGACGCCGACCGCGCCACCGCCGAGCACCCAGCGGGTGACCGGGGCGTGGCGCCAGCGCCAGGCGGTGGGCGCGGCGCCGCCGGCGGCGATCAGGTTCACCGCGACGGCGAGGAGCGGGTGCACGGCGCCGAGTGCGGCGCCGAAGGCGAAGACGGCGACCGCGGTGAGCGCGCCGACCAGGGCGCCGACGGCGACGCCAGCGGCCCACGGGGTCGGGTGCCGGTAGGGCGGCGGCTCGATCATCGGGTCCGCACCCGCTCGTAGAAGGCCATGGCGGCGGCCGTCGCGACGTTCAGCGAGTCGGTCCCGGCCGACATGGGGATGCGGGCCCTGACATCGCAGGCCGCCAGCGCCTCCGGCGTGAGCCCCGGACCCTCCGCGCCGAGCAGCAGCGCGACCCGCTCCCCGGACATGGCGGTGGCGAGGTTGGCCGCAGCCGGGTCGGGGGTGAGCGCGATGGTCAGGAAGCCGCGGCGGCGCAGCTCGGCCAGCCCGTGCGGCCACTCGGGGACCGGTGCGAACGGCACCCGCAGCGCGTGCCCCATGGAGACCCGGACCGAGCGCCGATAGAGCGGGTCGGCGCAGCGATCGCCGAAGAGCACCGCGTCCGCACCGAGCCCGGCCGCGTTGCGGAAGATGGAGCCGAGGTTCTCGTGGTCGTTCACGCCCTCCAGCACCGCGACGGTGTGCGCGCCGTCGAGCAACTCCGCCATGGTGAACACGGCGGGCCTGCGCGCCACCGCGAGCACCCCGCGGTTCAGGTGGAACCCGACCACCTCGGCCATCACCTCGGCCGAGGTGCGGTAGCAGGGCACGTCGACCCCGGCCAGGTCACCCGCCAGCTCCTCGAAGCGCCTGGCGACGCCGAGCAGCGCGCTCGGCGCGAACCGCGAGCCGAGCATGCGCCGCACCACGATGGTGCCCTCCGCGATCACCAGCCCCTTGCGGCCGGGCAGATCCGGGCGGCGGTCGGCGTCCTTGAGATCGCGGAAGTCGTCCAGCCTCGGGTCGGCGGGGTCCGCGAGGTCGATCACTTCGGCCACCCGCACCATCCTGCCCGCTCGGCGGGGCGGGCGAAAATCCGATGCCGCGCACCGGCGCGGCGTGCGAGGGTCGGGGGATGACCCCGCACCCCGCAGCGCGCGTCCGCCCGGCGGAGAAGGCCGACCTGGCCGCGATCCGGCTGCTGATCGAGACCGCCTTCGGCACCCGCTTCGACCCGGCCGAGCTGGAGCACATCTGGGCGCTCTTCCCGGTGGACCGGGCGCTGGTCGCCGAGGCCGACGGCCGGGTGGTCGGGCACACGCACTCCGGGCCGATGACGATCACCGTCCCCGGCGCTGAGCTGCCGGCCATCGGCATCTCGGGGGTGGCGGTGGCCGCGCCGCAGCGGCGCCGCGGCGTGCTCCGCGCCCTGTGCCTGGAGCAGCACCGGCAGATCGCGGCCGAAGGCGTCCCGCTGGCCGCGCTCACCGCCAGCGAGGGCGGCATCTACGGCCGCTTCGGCTACGGCCCGTCGGCCCGGGAGAACCGGATCCGGCTCGACCGCCGCTTCGCCCGATTCCTGCCGACCGCGCCCGACCCCGGCGGCGTGCGCCAGGTGTCGGTGCCGGAGGCCGAGCCGGAGCTCCGCCGCATCTACGAGGCCTGGCGCCGGGTGACCCCCGGCGCGCAGCAGCGGCCGGACGCCGCCTGGGCGCTGCGCTTCGCCGACCCGGTGCGGATGCGCGGTGGCGGCGGCGACCTCTTCGCCTTCCTGCACCCCGGCGGCTACGCGCTCTACCGGCACCACGGCGACCAGTCGATCGAGATCAAGGAGATGCGGACGCTCACGGCGGAGGCACACGCGGCGCTCTGGCGCGCGCTCTGCGGCCGCGACCTCAGCCACGACCTGGTCGCGGGGCTCCCGGCCGACGACCCGCTCCCCTACCTGCTCACCGACCCGAGGCAGGTGCGCACGGTGGGCAGCTACGACACCCTCTGGCTGCGGATCATGGACGTGCCCGCCGCGCTCACCGCCCGCCGCTACGACGCAGACCTGGAAACCGTTGTCGCGGTCGACGATCCCTTCCTGGACGCGGGCGGCACCTTCGCGCTGCGGATCTCCGGCGGGGTGGCCGAGTGCGCGCCGACGACGGCCGAGCCGGAGCTGTCCATGGGGCTGGACGTACTGGGCGCGATCTATCTGGGCGCCCATCCGGCCCGCGCCTTCGCGGCGGCGGGCAGGCTGCTGGGTGCGCCCGGGGCGCTGCGCGCGCTGGAACGGGCCTTCGCCTGGCCCCGGGACGCCGTGCTGGGCTGGGGATTCTGACTCGCGATGTCCGATTCTGGCATCCTGGTGCCATGAAGCCGATTCAGCTGGTGCTCAATATCCTGTGGCTCGTGTTCAGCGGATTCTGGCTGGCACTCGGCTACCTGGCCGCGGCGCTGCTCTGCTTCCTGCTCTTCTTCCTGGTGGTGCCGATTCCGTTCGGCGTCGCCTCGCTGCGGATCGCGGTCTACGTGCTGTGGCCGTTCGGGCGGACCACGGTGGAGAAGCCGGGGGCGGGCGCCGGATCGCTGATCGGCAATGTGATCTGGTTCCTCGTCGCGGGCTGGTGGCTGGCGCTCGGGCACCTGCTGACCAGCATTCCGCTGTTCGTGTCGATCATCGGAATCCCGTTCGGCTGGGCCAATCTCAAGCTCATCCCGCTCTCGCTGTTCCCGCTCGGCCGGGACATCGTGGAGAGCGACCAGCCGTTCGGGGCGGCCCGCTAGTCGCTCTCGGCGACGATCTTCTTCATGATGCCGACGGCGCGGTTCAGCACGTCGATCTCGTCGCTCTCCAGGCCGGAGAGCTGCTCGGTCATCCACGCCTCGCGGGCGCTCGCCTCGTCCGCGAGCAGCGCCTGCCCGGCGGGCGAGAGCGAGACGATGATCTGCCTGCCGTCGGTGGGGTGCGGCTTCCGCTCGACCAGCCCGAGCTCGGTGAGCGAGGCGATCACCCTGGTCATCGACGGCGGCTGCACCCGCTCCCTGGCGGCGAGCGCGCCCGGGGTCATGGCGCCGTCGCGCAGCAGGGTGGCGATCGCGGAGAGCTGGGTCAGCGAGATCTGCGAGTCGGCACGCCTGCCCCGCAGGTGGCGCGTCAGCCGGACCACCGCCAGCGAGAGCTCGCCGGCCAGGGCGCGGACATCCGTTGGCGTTGTCACAGTGGTGAACGATACGTGACCGGCGGGGGCCGCTGCCGGTTTCGCCGGACCGCTACTGTTGAGGCGTGACTCAGCAGGTACCCGCCATCCCGCCGCGGTTCACCGACCCGAGGCCGGTGCTCGCCGTCGGCAGTGCGCTGTGGCTGGTCGCGACGATCGTGGTGTGGTCGGGCGGTGCGCGGTGGGCCGAGGCGCGGCCGCTCTGCCTGATGGGGCTGCTGGTCGGCGCGCTCGCGCTCGGGATCTACCTGATCCAGCTGCGCGGCGCGCGGCGCGGGGACAAGGGCGCCCAGACCGGGCTGTAGCCGGACGCCACGCCCGTGTCCGGCGGCTACCGGCGCGGGCCAGGTCGGCCCGGAGCGCGGATCGGCCGTCGAAAGCTCATCAGCCGACGTCGAATTCGGCGCTCCTGCCGGTGAACGGCCGGATCGTTCCGTCCGGCGCGAGTGCGTCGGCGAAGTGCACGAAGCGGAACCGCCCACCGGTACCCGCCGGGATGTCCCAGAGGAACCGCGCCACCGACTCGCCGGACCCCCCGCGCCGCCAGTGGAACCGCACCTCCCACTCCCCCTCGTTGGCCACCCGGCGCCAGGAGCCGTCCGCGGCCAGCCGCTGCACCTCGAGGAAGGTGCCGTTGCGGCGCGGATTGTGCTTCGGGTGCGCGGAGACGAACTCCACCTCGGCCCTGGCCCCGGCCGGGTAGCCGGGGGCGGGCTGCACCAGCACGTCGCCGAAGGCGAGTCCGGCGGGCAGCGGGTCCGGCCCCGCACCGACCTGGAGATTGGGCTGCAGGTTCGAGACGTCGCGCGGGGCAGGCCCGCGCCCGACCGGCTGCCTCGCCGCGAGCGCCCGCGCCACCCGGTCGAATTCCTGCTGGTAGGCGCAGAGCGTGTAGCGGCCGAAGAGCGTCGAGCCGCCCTCGTACTGCTGCGCGTCGTACTCCTCCGGCGTCGCCACGTACTGCGCGTAGGCATTGGCGTAGCCCTGCAGCAGCACCCGCGCCGGGTCGACACCGAGCGCGGCGGCCACCGTACGCCTGACCCGCAGCCCGGAGACGATGGTGAACTCCGCGCCCGCCGCCGCCAGGTACAGCTCGCCGAGCCGGACGACCTGCACCGGAAGCACATTCGGCACCCACGGCACCGGCGGCATCAGCCCGAGCGGAGCCGCGATCAGCTTGGGCGCCTGCGCGTCGGCCAGCCAGGCCGGGACCGGGGTGTCGGCGCCGCCGAGCGCGTCGGCGAGCGGATTGCGCACCCCCTCCGGCACCGGCCCGCCGGGCAGCCCCGGCCCGTCCTCCACGCTGCCGGCGAAGAGCGAGACCCCCACCGCGGCGGGCGCGGTGCGGTGCGGCAGGCCGTCCGGGGTGAAGCGGCCGTCGACGGCGGTGTCGGCCAGATCGATGTAGCAGAGCAGCGAGTCGACGGTGCCGCCGAACGGCTCGGCGGCGGCCAGCGCACGCTCGGCGGCCGCGTACTGCCGCTCGCCGAGGATCCTGGTGTTGTCGAACTCGTCCTCGGTGGGGCCGGAACCGGGGCGCAGGTTCAGGTTCGGCGACATGTCGCCCGCGTTGGTCTGCGCGAAGGCGGCGACGAAATCGGGGGCGCCGTCGAGGTAGCGCACGCCGTTGCGGTCGTGCTCGAAGGTGTAGGCGGCGTAGCCCTTGTTGTCCGAGCTGATCAGCCGGTTGCTGTTGGTCATCGAGGTGTTGTGCGTGGCGAACCAGGTGATCACCCCGATCCGCCTGCCGCCGCGGACCAGCGCGAGCGCGGTGACCGCCGGGTCGATGGCGTCCGGGAACTCGGCCCGGTCGGGTTCGGGGTTGCGCTCGAAGGCGACGCGGGAGCGGTTCACGCTGGCGTCGTGCAGCTCGGCGCGGCCGAATTCCAGTGTGCCCGGCGCGAGGTCGTCGTGCGCGGCGGCGATCGCCTCGACGATGCCGTTCACCTCGGCGTCGTAGACCTGCTGCTGGAAACCGAGGACGGAGAGGTTGTAGGCGTAGTCGTTGCTCGACCCGCCGCAGGTGGCGTGCGAGTGCGTCGAGGTGAGCACGACGTTCTGCTCGGTGTACAGGTCGCCGAAGCGCCGCGCGAGTTCGGTCAGCACGCCGCGGTGCACGGACTGGAAGATCATGCCGTTCTCGGCCACCGCGAAGACCACCCGGCGCCCGCCGTGCGCGAGCGCGAAGGCGCGGGCGCGCGGCCGCAGGTGGATGCCTGCGGTCTGCTGCTCCTGCTGGGAGTAGCCCATCATGCCGCACTCCGCGGCGGGGCCGGTGATGTCGGAGATGCCCGCGCCGACCAGGTATCCGCCCGGCTCGGCGCGTGCCGGGACCCGCCCGGCGAGCACCCCCGCCGCCAGCCCGGCGACGGGCAGCGCCGCCGCACCGTGCAGAACGGTCCTGCGTGCCACCGACATCCACGTCTCCCTTCGCTGTCCTGCGAGGGAACCATACAACTGGACAACCGTCCAGGGGGTGCGGACGGCGCGGTGAAATTGACTGGGACCGCCGCGGCAGGTTTGCTTGCCGGTGTGTCCTCCCGATTGAGCGTCGAAGAACGACGGGCCCATCTCATCGAGGCCGCCATCGGTCTCGCCGAGAAGAAGGGCGTGGCGGGGGTGACGACGCGGGATGTCGCGCAGGCCGCCGGGGTCTCGCTCGGGGTGGTGCACTACTGCTTCGAGAACAAGGACGCGCTGATGACCGAGCTGGTCAAGGCGCTCTCCACCGAGCTGCGCGAGTCCATCGACACCAATGCCGCCATCTGGGACGGGGCGGGCTCCGGCACCGGGGCGCTGCGCGAACTGGTCAGGGCCGGGCTCGAGCTGCTGTGGCAGAACGTGGAGTCGACGCCGGAGCGGCAGATGCTCAGCTACGAAACCACCACCTACGCGCTGCGCGAGGGCGAGCAGACCCCGGCCAAGCTGATCATCGCCCGCGAGCAGTACACCTTCAACGACGCCACCGTCGGCGCGGTGCTGGAGAACGCCCGCGAGGCCACCGGCACCCGCTGGACCACCCCGGTCACCTCGCTCAGCCGCTTCACCCTGAACCTGATCGACGGCCTCGTGCTGCGCTGGCTGGTCGACGGCGACAGCGCCGCCGCGCGCACCCAGCTCGACCTGCTGGCCGAACTGGTGGCGAGCAAAGCGGAGTAGAGCTTCTCAGCCCGGGACGCGCAGGTGCGTGGTGGTGCCGTCGTACCACCAGGGCACCGCGGCCTCGGCCTCGATCGCGCCGGTGAGCCGGACCCGCAGCTCGCCGTCGTGCAGCACCAGCGGGCCGGTGTGCGCGGGCAGGGCGTAGAGGCTGCTCGCCAGGGTGGCGAAGGGCTCGGCAGCCCAGTCGGATTCGCGGCCGGAGCCGAGCACATCGGCGGTGACGGCGGCGGAGGCGAGCGGCAGGTCGAGCAGGTTCGCCAGCGGTTCGGCCTGCGCCGGGTCGCCTGCCACGATGCGGTCGGCGGGGAGCGCGAAGCCGAACCAGGGCAGGTCGAGCACGAGCGCCGCGCCGGGCTCCAGCACCGCGCCGGAGAGCGCGCGCACTCGCTCGGGCAGCTCGACGTCGTCGATGTCGATGGTCTCCGCGGCCACCGCGGCGGCGAGCAGGCGGTGGGTCTGCGCGATCACGGCGGGCAGCGGGGTGCGCTCCGGGTCGGCCAGCGCGGCGAGCAGGGCGCTCGCGAGTTCCGGGGTGAGGGTGGCGGGGTCGGCGAGCAGCGGGCGCAGGGCGTCGAGGCGGCCCGCGAGCTCCGGCGGGTCGAAGGCCGGGAGCAGCCCGGCGAAGGTGGGGTCGGCGGGGTGCCGGTGCAGGCCGAGCGGGGTGCCCCGCCAGCGCGCGTTGGTACGCAGCCACCAGGCGGTGTAGCCGGCGCGGTCGGCGAGCAGCGGGCGGGTGCGCTCGCCGTCGAGCAGGAGGGTGAGCGCGCGGGGCCAGGCGTCGTCGGCGACCAGGTCCAGGTCGCGGACGGCGGCGAGCAGCGGGGGGTCGTCCGCGAGCCCGTCCCACCAGATGTCCTCGTCGTCCAGATCGTGGTCGGGGCCGGTCGGGTCGGGCTCGGTGATGACGGAGAAGTCCCAGCTCACGCCGACCGCGCGCAGGGCGGTCGCGCCGTACCCCTCGACCACCGCGGCGGCCACCGTGCCGAACGGGGCGTCCTCGACCAGGACGTCGCGCAGGGGGGCGCCGGGGAGCAGGAGTTCGTCGGCGGGGCGCACCTCGCCGGTCTCGTCCGGCACCTCGAGCAGGCCGATCCACCGCGGGAGCGGGACCGTGGTCAGCTCGGCCAGCCGGAGCACCGCGTCGACCAGGTCCTCGTCGTCAGGGGCGTCGTCGAGCTCGGCGCGCAGGGCGGGGTCGGTGAGCAGGTCGAGCGCGTCGGCCTGGCGCGCGCCCAGCCGGGTGAGCAGCGGGTGCGCCGCCTCCGGGTGCACCAGCCGGGACCAGTGCACCGGGACGACGACGGTGAGCTCCTCGTCGAGCACGACGGTGCGCGGTCCGGTCACCAGCCTGCCGTCGGCGAGCGGGACCGCGAGCGTGCCCAGCTCCTCCGCGGTGCGCGGGTCGGTGACGTAGGGCTCCAGCGCGGCGTAGAGCCGGTGCCACCAGCGCGCCGGGCGCTCCAGGCCGGAGCTGTGCTCGGCGATCAGCGCCGGGGTCAGCAGCGGGACGTCGAGCGTGGCGAGGGCGCGCACGGCGGCGGTGTCGGAGAGTTCCGGGATCACCAGCGGGCCGGCGAATCCGGCGAGGAGGTCGGCGAGTTCCGGGGTGAGGTCGGGAAGGACGCGGGTCCGCGAGGGGAGCTGCGCGCAAGCGCGATCGGCGGCTGAATCGGCGGGGACCGGGGTGCCCGGCCACGGGGCCGCCGGCTCGGCGGCCCCGCTCGGCGGTGCGGTCGCGACGGACGGTTCCGGCTCCGCGAGATCCCACGGGTCGACGACCCGCGACTCCGTCGGGGACGGAGCGTAGGCGGAGGCCGAGCCCTCGCCCGGGACGGCGAACTCGTCGGGCACGGCGACCACCGGCAGCCACGGGCGCGTGCGGAGTTCGCGGACGACGGCCGCGCGGAGCACGGCATCCGCCTCGCCGAGCGGGAACCCGGGCTCGGGCACCAGCACCAGCCGGTCACGCGGCGGCAGCGCGGCCGCGAAATCGGCGTACCCCGCGGCGTACTCGGCGAGCGCGACGCCGGGCAGCAGGCGGCGCCGGTCCGGCTGCATGGGGACGTCGGCGATGAGCAGCGCGGGCAGCGAGAGCTCCTCGTCGGAGCGGGTGGGGGCGCGCAGCACGTCGGGCGCGGCGGGGTGCGGGCGGCCGTCCCGGAGCGGAACCAGCCAGCGGCCGCGCGCGGTGCGGTACTCCCACCAGCGCCGGGGCTCGGCGCCGCCGGTGATCGTGAGCTCGGTGAGTCCAGGGCCGGCCGGTCGCGCGGTGCGGGCGTACCTGACACCGGCGATCTCCAGCACAGCGAGCGCGGGCAGTTCGAGCAGCAACTCGGCCGCCTCGCCGGCGAATCCCGCGAGCAACGCGGCGGGGTCGACATCCGCACGCAGGGTGAGCACGACCTCGGTGTCACCGGCCGCGGGCGCGGTATCGAGCGGCCAGGCCAGGCGCAGCACCGGCACGGGCACCCCGGCCAGCTCGGCGAGCTGCTCGGGGGCGGTGGCCGCGGTGGCCGCACGGGTCTCGGTGAGCGAGAAGCGCACGCCGCCCGCGCGCGAGCGCACCTCGATCTCGTCGGCGACCGCGCGCACCGCGGTGAAGCCGACCCCGAACCGGCCGACGCTCTCGTCCGCCTTGTCCGACGCCCGCAGCGCGGTCAGCGCGCGGACCCCGGTGATGTCGAGCGGCGCACCGGTATTCGCGACGTGCAGGGCGCGGCCGTCCAGCCACACCGTGAGCACGCCGTCGGCGCCTGCCGCGGCGGCGGCGTCCGCCGCGTTCTGCGCCAGCTCGGTGAGCAGCCGGTCGCGGTAGCCCGCGACCACCAGATCGGCCTCCGCGGCGGCGTCCTCCCGCAGCCGAGTGGGCGAATCCCGCCAGGCCGCGATGACCGCCGCGCGCAGTGCCGCCGTGCCGAACGGGTCGTCCCCGGTCAGCTCCACGATCCCGGCTCGGCCGCCCGTTCCGCCTCGTCCGGCGTCAGCGCGGGCGCCACCGCGGACCCGTCGGCCGCGATCGACTCGCCCTCGGCCACCGGAGCGGCGACCGGCGGCGCGATGGCCACGATCTCGACCGCGGCATCGTCGTACGCCTCGTACCGCGCCGAGCCGCCACCGGAGGGGAACTCGATATCCGAGTGCGCCCCGCACCCGTACCCGGTGTGCACGACCCGCCCGTCCGCCCCCATGGCATTCCCGCAGACCCCGAACGCGGCCCGCATGGCCCCGGCCAGCGGCAGGAAGAACCCGCAGAGCCCGCAGGTCGACGGCGCCGCCTTGGCCATGTCGGCGCCGGGCCCGAACTCGCCGAACCAGCGCTCGGCCGCCTCCTCGCGCCCCTCCGGGCTCAGCACCCTCGGACGCCCGAGCCCGATGTCCCGGGCCACCTCGTCGACGGCCGGATCGCCGTTCAGCACGTACCCGGGCACCAGCCGCGGATCGTTCTCGGTGGCCGGCAGCAGATCACCCGGCCCGAGGTCGCCGGGGCGGACCCGCTGGTCCCACGGCACGAAGTCCGGCGCGACGAGCGCGTCCGGGCCGGGCAGCAGGGCGGACTCGCTCACCGTCACCCGGTCGTCGCCGGGCGCCGCCGCCACCACGACGGCCCACTGCCAGCCCCGGTACCCGGGGAGGGTGGCCTCGAAGCGGTGCGTCGCCGCGGCCTCGTCCTCGGAACTCACGCCGAGGTGCTGCCCGACACCGGACGATTCCAGCTCCACGAGCGCACGTCGAGCCAGCTCGACGGCGTCGGCCAGGAGGGGCCGTACGCCGGCCTCCGTAACAGAAACTGCGCTCACGGCCTACATTTTGCCGCATGAACCCCAACCGGCGTACGTCGGCTGCCCTGCTCGCGCTCGCTCTGCTCGCCATGGCCGCGTGTGGGGGTGCGGGCGAGGAAACGCCACGCTGGCGGATCGAGGTCCTCGGCACCCGCCCGCACGACCCCGGCGCCTTCACCCAGGGCCTCGATGTGGCCGGGCCGGTGCTCTACGAGGGCACCGGCAAACCGGGGCAGTCCTGGGTCCGCGCGACCGACCTCGGCACCGGCGCCGAGCTGGCGCGGGCCGACCTCCCCGCCCCGCTCTTCGGCGAGGGGGTCGCCACCGTGCACGATTCCGTGTGGCAGCTCACCTGGCAGGACGGCGTCGCCGTCGAGCGCGACCCCGGCACCCTGGCCGAGCGCCGCCGGGTGCGCTACGAGGGCGAGGGCTGGGGGCTCTGCGCGAGGGCTGGGACGCTGGTCATGAGCAACGGCTCCGACACCCTGACCCTGCGCGACCCGGCCACCTTCGACATCATCGGCAGCACCACGCTGACCGGCCACAACGAGGCGCGGCTGAACGAACTCGACTGCGCGCCCGACGGTTCGGTGTACGCCAACAACTGGCCGACGAACGAGATCCTGCGCATCGACCCCGGCTCCGGCGCGGTGCTCGCCACCATCGACGGGTCCGGGCTGCTCTCCGCCGCCCAGCGCGCGACCGCCGACGTGCTGAACGGCATCGCGCACCTGCCTGGCACCGATCGCTTCCTGATCACCGGCAAATACTGGCCGTCGATCTTCGAGGTCCGGTTCGTCCAGGAGCGGTGAGCAAGCCGCCGGTGAACACCACCGGCGCGGATGCGCCAGAATTGAGGGCGTGACCACTCCCCGCGAACCCACCGGTGCCAACCGCGGTCGCTGGGACGGCGACGACGAGACCGACCCGAGGCACCCCGGCTTCGACCGGTACCCCCCGCCGAACACCGCCCGCGGGCCGCTGCCCCGGCTCGACGCCGAGCAGGCGCCGAGCGGCCCGCTGCCCCCGCGGCGCAGGGTGGACGCGGCGCCACGCACCCGCCCGTTCATCCGCAAGCGCGCCCCGCGCACCGGCCCGCGGGTCGACCGCCCCGGCGCGACCCGCCCGAACACCATCCCGTTCGAGACCGACGCCGCGCCGCCGGAGCAGCGAGCACCCGGCCACGAGCCGCAGCGGACCCCGCGCAAACTCACCGTGACCCGGGTCGCCGCCATGCGCGGCCGTCAGCTCACCGAGCGCGGCATCGCGACCTTCCAGCGCGCGGCCAAGGCGAACGGCGCCGACGAGTCCGGGCTGACCGCGCTCACCTACGCCACCATGGCGAACTTCGCGCTGGACGCGGCGATCGCGGTCGCGCTGGCCAACACCCTGTTCTTCGCCAGCGCCACCGCGGAGAGCAAGACCAACGTGGCGCTCTACCTGCTCATCACGATCGCCCCGTTCGCGGTGATCGCCCCGCTCATCGGCCCGCTGCTGGACCGGCTGCAGCGCGGGCGCAGGCTCGCGCTCGCCACCTCGTTCGCCTTCCGCGCGGTGATCGCGGTGCTGCTCATCCTGGAGTTCGACACCTGGGGGCTCTATCCGCTCGCGCTCTGCATGCTGATCGGCAGCAAGTCGTTCGCGGTGCTGAAGAGCGCGGTGACGCCCCGGGTGCTGCCACCGGAGATCGACCTGGTCCGCACCAATTCCCGGCTCACGGTCTTCGGCCTGGTCGGCGGGACGCTCGGGGCAGGCGCGGTGGCGGGCGGCACCGCGGCGATCTTCGGCTCGAACGGCGCGCTGGTGCTCGCCACGCTGATCGCCGCCGCCGGCGTCTACCTGAGCCTGCGCATCCCGTCCTGGGTGGAGGTCACCGAGGGCGAGGTGCCCGCGACGCTCGGCTACCACGGCGCCGACGCCACCACCGAGGTGCTCGCGCCGGACGCCGCCTCCACCGTCCCCGCGCGCAAGCGCAGGCAGCCGCTCGGCCGCTCGGTGGTCACCGGGCTCTGGGGCAACAGCGGCATCCGGGTGCTCACCGGCTTCCTGACCTTCTACGTGGCGTTCGTGGCGAAGGGCAGCGGGGAGAGCCCGGTCCGGCAGGCGGCCATGCTCGGCGCGGTCGGCGCGGCCGCCGCGATCGGCAACTTCACCGGCAATGCCACCGGCGCCCGGATCCAGCTGGGCAGGCCCGCGCTGATCGTCGTCTACTGCGCCACCGCGTGCACGGTGGTCGCGGTGCTCGCCATCCTGCTGAACAACCTGCTCGGTGCGGCGATCGCCGCGCTGATCGCCTCGGCCGCCAGCGCGCTGGCCAAGGTCTCGCTCGACGCCGCCATTCAGGACGACCTGCCGCCGGAGTCCATCGCCTCCGGTTTCGGCAGGTCGGAGACGGTGCTGCAGCTGAGCTGGGTGATCGGCGGGGCGGGCGGTGTGCTGCTGCCGACCGACTGGTGGAAGGGTTTCGCCGTGGTGTCCGGCGTGCTCATGCTCGGGCTGATCCAGACCGTGCTCAGCCACCGCGGCCACTCGCTGCTGCCCGGCCTCGGCGGCAACCGGCCGTACCACGCCGAGCAGGAAGTACCGCACGCCACCAGGGCCGATCCCGGCCCGCAGCCCACTCGCTGAGGAGAACCCCGCTGGTGTCGACCAGAACCCGTACCGTCGTCGCGATCTCCGCCGTCGCCCTGCTGGTGGCGGTCACCGCCTACGCGGGGGTGCTCGCCCTGCTGATCAGGGACGCCCCGCGCAAGGATCCGGCGGTCACCGCGTACGCGCACGGCCGCACCGTGACCGTCGCGCCGTTCCTCTACTGCTCGGTCTCGATGGAGAACTGCCGCTACGGCGAGACCGTCGACCTCGCCGTGCCCGCCGGCTACCCGCTGCAGCTCTCGCTGCCACCGCAGATCGCCGAGGCGCCGTGGCTGGCCCAGCTGATCTACGAGCGCCCGGACGGCGAACAGGTGGACCGGCTGGTGGCGCACGACGACTTCGGCCACGAGGTGCTCGCGGTCACCCTGGATTCCCGGCCGGAGCCGAACCTGCGGCTGGTCGGGGTCGAGATCCAGCTGCCGATCCTGGCCAGGGACGAGACCGGAAGGGAGTTCTACGTGCCGCACGCCGCCTGGTCGATCAACACGGCGCCGGACGAGGGCGGGCAGCCCGCGGAGTGAGGCCGGCTCAGTGGTCGAGCTCGCGGGCCACCGCGCGCACGACCTCGGAGATCCGCTGCGCGGTCTTGCGATCCGGGTAGCGGCCCTTGCGCAGGTCCGGCTGCACGGTCGCCTCCAGCAGCGTGATCATGTCCTCGACCATGCCGTGCAGCTCGTCCGGGGTGTGCCTGCGGGCGACCGGCTCGCGCCGCTCGCCGCGGCCCGCGCGCTCCTGGCCCTGCCGCACCGATGGCGGTGACTCCAGCAGCTTGAGGCTCAGCGCCTGCGGGCCGCGCCGACCGGCGGCCATGCCGAACTCGACCCGCTGGCCGGGCTTGAGCCCTTCGATACCGTCGGGCAGCGCGGACGAGCGGACGTACACGTCCTCACCCTCGTCCTGCGAGAGGAAGCCGAAGCCCTTTTCGACGTCGTACCACTTCACCTTGCCGGTCGGCACTGTGCTCACCCGTTCATGTTCGGAATTACCGGGGGACGCCCCGGTGCGAAAAATACGCGCCCCACAACCGTGGGACGCGACCGTTGCGCCGAGTCTACCCCGGTGCGGGTGCCTCCAGCACCCGAGTTCTACCGTCGACGGCGTGACCTCCCCTTCCAGCCCGCGCCGGCCGGGCGATCGACTGCTGCACGTCGCGCTCGCGCTCTTCGGCGTCGGGCTGCTGGCGATCATCGCGATCTTCCTCACCCCGATCGTCAGCGACGCGGAGCCGGGGCTGCCGCTCTATCTGATCGCCATGCTGGCGCCGCTCGGCTTCCTGCTCGCGCTGATCTACGCGCTCCGCTCCGGCCGCCGGGCGCGATAACCGGGGCGGTCCGTTTTTCGTTACCCGCCAAGCGTTGTGATCCTCGTCACATAACGGCGGGATAACGAAGCGGTGACGATCGGGAGCGGGTCCCTATTACCGCCGATCACCTGCGCGGACGCGTGAGCGTGGCCGCGATGCGGGTTCGAGACCCCCGACGCGCGGCGGTTACCAAATAGTGATTTTTCCCGGGATCCGTCGTACCGTTTGTCGCACAGCCGGAAGACATTCCGGCCGTGCCGGACCCGCCGCACCGAGCTTCGCCCCGCGGGAACGGAAACCAGCCGACCCAAGCTCAGGGGCGAAGTTCGCAGGTGATCGGACCGACGAACTCGAGCAGTTCGCCTGGCACCGGCCCACAGGTGCGGACGAGAGGAAGACACCGGACATGAGTGGACGCCATCGCAAGCCGACCTCCACGGGGCGCACCGTTGCCAAGGTGGCCCTGACCGGCGCCGTTATCAGCAGCGCGGGCGTGGCCCTCGCGGGTAACGCCAGCGCCGCGCCGGATTCCGACTGGGATCGCCTGGCGACGTGTGAGGCGGGCGGCAACTGGGGCATCAACACCGGCAACGGTTTCCAGGGTGGGCTGCAGTTCTCGCCGAGCACCTGGAAGTCGCACGGTGGCGGCGAGTTCGCCGCGTCCGCGCACAATGCCTCGCGCGAAGAGCAGATCGTGGTGGCCGAGCGGGTGCTCGCCTCGCAGGGCTGGGGCGCCTGGCCGTCCTGCTCGTCCAAGCTGGGGCTGAGCAGTGCGCCGAGTCAGCGTTCGGCCCCGGCGGAGTCCCCGGGCTGGGCCCAGCAGGCCGCGCCGCAGCAGCAGGCGCAGGCCGACCCGAGCCAGGAGATCTTCACCGCCGTCGACCGCGCGGTGGCCGTCGTGCAGGCGCAGGGCGTGCAGATCCCGCAGCAGGCGCTCGATCTCTTCAACGCCGCGAAGGCGCAGAACACCCAGCTCGACCCGGCGCTCGTCGGCTTCTACGAGGCGAACAAGGGCTTGCTGCCCTCCTGAGCCGCAAACGTGCACGGGCCCCGCATCCTCGGATGCGGGGCCCGTTCTCGTTCGGCTTCCGGGTGCCCGGCGGCCGGACCTGATCAGCGATTGATCACCGTGTGCGGGTGCACATAGGGCAGATCGTCGACGGGGAGCGGGAACTCGGTGTCCTCACCGAACGGCGAAAGGTTGCCGGATCGGGCCGCGGCGAGTTCGGTCACGGCGTGCTCGCCGTCGGCGACCTTGGGCCAGCCGTTGTCGACATACGGTTTCTTCGATTTGTTCACCACGCGTCCCATTCTGGCAGATTCTCCGTGACATCGGAGTAGGGACACCTCATCGCCGCACCCGTAGGCTGAATCGGATGTCCACGATCGACTCGCTCACCGGCTGGCTCTCTGCCAGGGATGATGCCGCGCTGGTCGGGCTGCTGGAGCTGCGCCCGGATCTGGCCGTGCCGCTGCCCGCGTCCATGACGGTGCTCGCCGCACGGGTGGAGCAACGCGCCTCGGTGCTGCGCGCCACCGAGGAGCTGAACACCCTCGAGTTCGCGATCGTCGAGGTGCTGGCCAGGTACGGCACCGAGCGCGCCCCCGGCGACCACGCCCCGCTCACCCGCACCGCCCTGCGCGAGCGGCTGCGCGACCGCGTCGGCGCGGCCGCCGTCGACGCCGCGCTGGCCCGGCTCACCGCCCGCGCCCTGGTCCGGGACGAGGGCGAGGACCTGCACCTGGTCCCGGCCGCCGCCGAGGCGCTGCCCTGGCCGATCGGCAGCGCCACCGAGATCCCGGACGAGCTCACCGAACCCGAGGTCACCGCGGCGCTGGCCCGGCTCGGCGAGGCGGAGCGCGCCCTGCTGGAGAAGCTCGCAGGCACCGGCCCGCGCGGGCGGACCAGGGACGCCGCCCCCGGCGCCGACCCGGCCCGCCCCGTGCCCCGGCTGCTCGCCGCCGGGTTGCTGCACCGGGTGGACGACGAGACCGTCGAGATCCCGCTCACCGTCGGGCAGCTGCTCCGCAACGAGGCCGTCACCCGGCCGCACGTGCTGGTCCCGCCGGTGCCGACGCGCACCGAGTACACCCCGGCCGAGGCCAATGCCGCCGCAGCGGGCGAGGCGGGCGAGTTCCTGCGGCACGCGGCCGCGGTGCTCGCCGCGCTCGGCGCGATGCCTGCCCCCGCGCTGCGGGCGGGCGGGCTGGGGGTGCGCGAGCTGCGCCGGGTCTGCAAGCAGGCGGGAGTGGACGAGCCGAGGGCCGGGCTGCTGGTCGAGGTGCTCGCCGCGGCCAAGCTGCTGGAGAAGGGGCTGCCCGACCCGGCGCCGGAGCTCGACGCCACCGACGACTTCTGGGCCCCGACCCCGCAGGCCGACGGCTGGGGCGAGGCGCCGCCTGCCCGGCGCTGGGCCGGGCTCGCCAGGGCCTGGCTGGAGCTGGACCGGATGCCGTGGCTGATCGGCAGTCGCGATGCCGCCGACAAGCCGCTGCCCGCGCTCGCCCTCGAGCTGCGCAGCCCGCACGCGGTGCGCGACCGGCGGGCGATCCTCGGGCTGCTCGCCGAGTTCCCGCCGGGCACCGCGATCCCGGCTGCCGACATCTCCCGGATTCTGGCCTGGCGGGAGCCGCGGCGGCGCAGGCAGTACCGCCCGGAGGCGGTGGCCCGCACGCTGGCGGAGGCCGCCGCGCTCGGCGTGGTCGGCCGCGCCGCGCTCACCTCCGCCGGCCGGGCGCTGCTGCACGGCAGCGCCGACGGTGACGCCGAGGCGGAGATGGCGGCCGCGCTGCCCGCACCGGTGGATCACGTGCTGGTGCAGGCCGACCTGACGGTGGTCGCGCCGGGGCCGCTGCTGCCCGAGCTGGAGCAGCGCATCGCGCTCACCGCGGACGTGGAGTCGGCGGGCGCCGCCACCGTCTACCGGGTCGGCGAGGCGTCGGTGCGGCGCGCACTGGACGCCGGGCTGACCGCGGCCGAGCTGCACGCGCTCTTCGGCACGCACTCACGCACGCCGGTGCCGCAGGCGCTCACCTATCTCATCGACGATGTCGCGCGCAGGCACGGCAGGCTGCGCGCGGGCATGGCGCAGTCCTTCCTGCGCAGCGACGATCCGGCGCTGCTCGCGCAGGTGCTCGCCGCACCGGTGGCGGCCGATCTGGCGCTGCGCGGTATCGCCCCGACGGTGGCGATCGCGCAGGCTCCGCTCGGCGAGGTGCTGGAGCGGTTGCGCGCGGCCGGCTTCGCCCCCGCGGGTGAGGATTCCGCGGGCGCGGTGCTCGACCTGCGCCGGCGCGGCGCGCGCATCCCGGCGCGGAGCAACGGCAGGCAGGCCTACCGCCCGACCCCGCCAAGCACCGACCAGCTGGAACAGCTGGTGGCGGAGCTCAGGGCCGGGGAACGCGCGGCCGGGGCCAGGTCGGGGCGCTCGGTGCGCACCGACGGCACCAGAACGAGCACCGCCGCCACCCTCGCGCTGCTGCAGCTGGCCGCGCGAGTGCGGCGTTCGGTGAATATCGGGTACGTCGACGCCGCTGGCGTCGCCACCCAGCGGGTGGTCGAACCCCTGAAGGTCGGCAACGGTCAACTCGACGCGCTGGACCCGGTGACCGGCGCGGTCCGGCAGTTCACACTGCACCGGATCGCGTCGGTCGCACTCCTGGAGTGATCAGGCCGCCGTGGGCGAACCGAGGCAGAAGGTCACCTTCGGATCGTTCACGGTGATGAACTTGTCGGCATCCTCACCGCACAGCAGCTCGTCGACCTGGCCGTCGATCCGCTTGACCACCTTGAAGGTGGCCTCGGTGGAGGTGCAGTCCGCGTGCTTGTACCCGGTGAGCATGCTGTCCACGTAGCAGCTGCCCTCCTTGAAGTTCGGTGCGAGGCACAGGAAGGCCGTGGTGCTGTCGCCGAGGGTCTCCTCGTAGGAGGTGTAGTCGGTCGCGCACTCGGTCTTGGTGTCGTAGGTCTGCACGACCTTGTAGACGGCCTTCTCCGAGGAGCAGTCGACCGGCTCCGTCTTGGAGTCGACGGCCGAGCCCTCGATCACGTTGATGCAGTCGCCGACCGACGCCTTGGCGGTGTCGGACTTGCCCGCCTCCTCGATGAACGAACAGCCGACAACGGCAACCGCGGCCACGGCCGCCGACACGAGTGCGAGCACGACACGTGCCGACCGCCTCGTCGCAGGGAACTTCACGGAATAGACCTCTCTCACCGAATGTTCGCGCTGTTCGCGAACTCGGTGAGACTATCGTCAGGCCCGGAGCCGCGCATTAACGACATCTCCGGCCGGAAATCGAACGTGGAGGCGCGGTCAGCCCAGGGCCCAGAGCGCGAGCATGCTGCTGCGGAGAATGTTCGGGAGAAGCTGTCCGAGCAGGGCCAGGGACGAGTAAGGGGTTTCCACAGGGCATACCTTCCGCAGAGCTCAGATCGAGCAGTCGAGCAATTCGTGATTCGTGTCGAGCCGGGGAATCCGGTCGTTACGCTCGAGAAGTATGAGCCTCAGCGACGTCGCCGTCGAGCTGTACGATCTCGCCCCCGGCGAATTCGTGGCAGCCAGGGCCGAGCGGGTGGCCGCCGCCAAGGCGGCGGGCGATCGGGAGCTGGCGGCCGCGATCGGTGCGCTGCGCAGGCCGACGGTGGCCGCGTGGGCCGTGAATCTGCTGGCGCGTTCGGCATCGGATGAGGTCAGCGCGCTGCTCGAACTCGGCGATGCCCTGCGCACGGCCCAGCGCGAGCTGGCCGGGGTGCAGCTGCGCACGCTCACCGCGCAGCGCGGGCAGGTGGTGAACGCCCTGGCCAGGCGGGCCGCCGAGCTCGCCGCCGAGCGGGGCAGACCGGTCGGCGAGGCGGTGCTCCGGGAGGTCGGCAACTCCTTGACCGCGGCACTGGCCGATCCGGAGGTGGCCGAAAAGGTCCGCCTCGGCACCCTCGCCAGTGCCACGAGTTACGACGGCTTCGGCCCCGCGGCGCCGGAACTCGCCGTCGTCGCCACCCCGAGCAGAACGGCCCCGAAAAAGTCTGCCCCGCAGCGCGATTCCGGGAAGGCACGGAAACAGCAGGCAGCGGCCGAACGGCACCGGGCAGCACAGCGGCGAATCGCCGAAGCCGAGGCGGAACTCGGCACCGCGGAATCCGAACGGAATTCGGCCGAAGAGGCCGCGGCCGCCGCGGCGGAAACAGTGCGCGACAACGCCGCCCGCATCGCGGAGCTGCGCCGCGAGCTGGCCGCCGCCGAGGAGCGGCACCGCTTCGCCCGCACCGCCGAGAAGGCGGCGCGGGAGACGTTGCGCACCGCCGAGACCGAGGCCGAGCGGGCCCGCCGCCGGGTGGCGAAGGCGCGGGACAGCTCCGCTCAGGAGTAGGTGTGCAGGCGTACGTACAGGTTGCCGCGCTGCGCCGTGCCGAGCACCGGCATGCCGAGACCGGCCAGCGTGATCACGATGCGCGGCGCGGTATTCGGCGCGATGATCGCGGGCACCTCCCCGTCGAGCAGGGTCGACACCGTGATCGGGCCGCCGTGCGCGGCATTCGCCGTGGACAGCCCGGAACCGGTGCGCAGATCGGCGCCGTCCCGCGTGAAACCGGGATGCGGACGCATCGGCCACCTCCAGGTAGAGGTCACCGAAATCGCCGCCCGCCGGCCCCTTCTCGCCCTGCCCGGCCAGCCGGATCCGCTGCCCGGCCGCGATTCCCGGCGGAATCCGGCCCTGCACTGTGCGCCGCGCGCGCACGCGCCCGTCACCGGCGCACGGCGCGCAGGCCCCGCCGGTGCCGCCGCAGGTCGTGCGGGCCACCGCGGTGTCGACGGTGACGGGCACCACCGCGCCGGTGCCGCACTCGGCCAGGGTCAGGCCGATGCGCATGACCGCGTCCTGACCCCGCCGCGGCCCGCTCGGAACGGGCGCGGGCGGAGCGACGGTCGAGCCCGCCATCTTCCGCAGCCGGTAACCACCGACCCCGGCCGTCCCGAGCCCGCATACCAGCACGAACGCACCCGCGACGTGGTAGAGGCTCGCCCGGTTGGCGATCTGCTCGAGTTCGACCTCCCGATAGGGCTTTCCGACCTTCAGCTCGGCGGTGGCGGCGTCGGCGGCGCAGGTGGTTCCCGGCGCCATCACCCGCTCGCCGCACAGCACCTCGTCCACCGAGGTCACCTCGTGCGCGATCGCCGAAGGCGGCCAGTGCCACGCTGGAAATCCACATCAGCGCCTGCCAGACGGCGACCCGGCGCCGGGCCGCGGCGGCGCCCGCGATCTCCACCCGGAGCGCCCTGCCGCATCGGCGGCAGGTCACCGTGGTCTGCGCCGGGCCCGCCGGTGGGCGCGGCGCGGCGATCGGAGTCAGCGCGGGGGTACTGCCCGCCTGCGTCGGATCCTCGTGCGCGAGGTGCACCGAGGGGCGCTCGCCCACCTGATACCAGAGCATCTTCCGCAGACCACCAGCGAACGACACGGCCACTTCCCATCAGCGAAGAGAACTCGTTTGCGGTGCTCATGCCAGCGGGGGGTACGAATAGCGCGCGAATAGCCCGCGTCAGCCGCGCAGGCCGCCGGGGAAGAGGTACTCGTCCGGCGGCGGGGTCTCACCGCCGAGCCAGGCATCGAAGAAGCCGTCCAGCGGGAGCTGCGTGCGGCGCTGCACGAAGGTCCGCCAGTCCGCCATCGAGGCGTTGCCACCGGCGTAGGCGGAGGGGAAGTCGCGCAGTGCTCCGAAGAAGACCTCGTCGCCGACGGTGCGGCGCAGGGCGTGCAGGAACAGCGGCCCGCGGTAGTAGACGGAGGTGAATTCGTCTCCGGCGCCGGGGTTTCCGAGCGGGATCTGCCAGAAACGCGGCTCGTCCCTGAACCGCTGCACGGTGTCGCGGTACTCGGCGTCCACGTCGGTGCCGTCGACCCGCTCCGGCCACAGGTAGTCGGCGGTGTAGGAGGCGAAGCACTCGTTCAGGCAGATGTCGGCCCAGGAGCGGATGGAGACCGAGTCGCCCCACCACTGGTGCGCGATCTCGTGCACGACGGTGTTCAGGTCGACCCACTCGGCGTAGGTCGGCCTGGTCTGGGTCTCCAGCGAGAAGGGCAGCTCGGTGTCGAGGTAGATGCCGCCGACCGCCTCGAACGGGTACGGGCCGAAGAGCTCGGCGGAGAAGTCGAGGATCTCCGGCAGCCGCTGCTCCAGCTCCCGGTGGCGCAGCGCGCCCGGGGCGAAGCCGCTCAGGATCGGGGTGCCGTCCGACGCGGTCTGCTCCAGGAACTCGAATCGGTCGATGGCGACGGTGGTCAGGTAGCCGATGGTGGGGTGCCGGCTCTCCCAGTCCACGTGGCGCTGCCCGTCGATCACCTCGTCCCTGGTGCGCACGCCGTTGCCCATCACCTGCCACTCGGCGGGGACGGTGGCGCGCAGGGTGAAGGTGGCCTTGTCCAGCGGGGTGTCGTTGAGCGGGTACCAGGTGCGCGCCGAGTGCGGCTCGCCCGCGGCGAAGGCGCCGCCGCCGGGCGCGTAGGTCCAGCCCTCGCCCTCGGTGTCCGGCATCGGGCCGCCGTAGTCAACCATCACCCGGAACGGGAGCCCGGGCAGCAGCGGGAGCAGCGGGGTGACCACCAGTTCCTGCTCGTCCTGGCTCCGGAAGGCGGCGGGCAGGCCGTTCACCGTCACCATGCGCACCGGGGGCCCGGTGTAGTCGAGGTGGAAGGCGCGCAGCGGCTGGGTGGCGGTGGCGTCGATGGTGGTGGTGCCGTCCAGCGCCCGGCTCGGCGGGTCGTAGCCGAGCTCGACCTCGTAGTGCACCGCGTCGTAGCCACCGTTGCCGTCCAGCGGGTAGTACGGGTCACCGAGGCCGGGGGCGCCGGCGAACGGGTCCGGCTGTGCGACCGCCGGCCCCGCCGTGACCAGCACACACAGCATCGCCACCAGCAGTGCCGCGCCCATCGACCGCATACCCCTCCTCCACCCGCCGTGATGTTGCCGAGCGTACGCGGTTCAGCGCGCGAACCAGCGCGGCGCGGCGGCCGGGGTCATGGCGGCAGTCCAGGTCGGGCCGCGCGAGCGGCGAGCGATCTCCGGCTCAGGCGCCGAGCTCGTCCGGCAGCTGCTGCGGATCGAGCAGCAGCCGCTTGAAGGCGCTGCTGCGCACCTTGGCCGCCAGGTCGAGGTTGTCGGTGAGCAGCCGCCACTCGGCCTCGCCGATGGCATCGCGGGCGCGCTCGAGCACGGCGGCGTCCTCGGTGCCCCAGGCGATCGGCATGACGCTCACCATCGACCAGCGCTGCCCCACCTGGCGTGGCGCGCCGTCGGTGCGGACCGCGATGGCGGGCACCCGCTCCCCCTCCGCGGTGCGGTGCCCCGGCAGCACCCGCACCTTGCGGGTGACCAGGGCGTACCGCGGGCCGGGTGCCTCCGGCCCGGCGACGTTCACCAGCGCGAGCAGCACCAGCCCCGTGGTGAGCGTCGCGGAGACCACCGCGGGCACCAGCTCGCCCTCGTACAGCCGGTCGACGGTGCCGAGCCGCCCGGTCCACAGCACCACCCACACGGCGACCACGAAGCCGAGCGCGAAGGCCACCGCGAGCAGGTAGGACCAGGGGTGGTTCAGCCACACCAGCCAGGCCGTCGCCGCACCGGCGAGCACGGCGCCGACCGCGGCGAGCAGGCGCCGCCTGCGTAGCTCGGCAGCGACTTCGTTCACCGCGTGCGCGTGCCGGTGGTCCACCGCGAATTCGAAGCGTCGCACGTCGTCATTCCTAGCACAGCTATCGGAGGACGCGCCTCCACTTATTGGCTCTGGTCGCCGATCGCCGGGCCGAGCAGGTCGTCCGCGTCGGTAATGCGGTAGGCATACCCCTGTTCGGCCAGGAAACGCTGGCGGTGCGCGGCGTACTCGGCGTCGAGCGTGTCGCGCGCGACCACCGAGTAGAAGTGCGCCTGCCCGCCGTCCTTCTTGGGCCGCAGCAGCCTGCCGAGCCGCTGTGCCTCCTCCTGCCTCGACCCGAAGGTACCCGAGACCTGCACCGCCACCGAGGCTTCCGGCAGGTCGACGGAGAAGTTCGCGACCTTGCTCACCACGAGCACCGGGATCTCGCCGCGCCGGAACGCGTCGAACAGCGCCTCGCGCTCCTTGACCTTGGTCGCGCCCTGGATGACCGGCGCGTTCAGCTCGGCGCCGAGCTCGTCGAGCTGGTCCAGGTAGGCGCCGATCACCAGGCACTGGGATTCGGCGTGCCGAGCCAGGATCGAGCGCACCACCGCGACCTTGGTGTGCGCGGTCGAGCAGAGCTTGTAGCGCTCCTCCGGCTCGGCGACGGCGTAGGCCATCCGCTCGGCGTCGGTGAGCGTCACCCGCACCTCGACGCAGTCGGCGGGCGCGATCCAGCCCTGTGCCTCGATGTCCTTCCACGGCGCGTCGTAGCGCTTCGGGCCGATCAGCGAGAAGACGTCGCCCTCGCGGCCGTCCTCGCGGACCAGCGTCGCGGTCAGCCCGAGCCTGCGGCGGGACTGCAGATCGGCCGTCATCCGGAACACCGGCGCGGGCAGCAGGTGCACCTCGTCGTAGATCACCAGCCCCCAGTCCCTGCTGTCGAAGAGCTCGAGGTGCCGGTACTCGCCCTTGGTGCGCCGGGTGATCACCTGGTAGGTCGCGATGGTGACCGGGCGGATCTCCTTGCGCTCGCCGGAGTACTCGCCGATCTCGTCCTCGGTGAGGCTGGTGCGCGCCAGCAGCTCGCGGCGCCACTGCCTGCCCGCGACGGTATTGGTGACCAGGATCAGCGTCGTCGCCTTCGCCTTCGCCATCGCCGCGGCGCCGACCATGGTCTTGCCCGCGCCGCAGGGCAGTACCACGACGCCGGAGCCGCCCGCCCAGAACGAGTCGGCCGCCATCTCCTGGTAGTCGCGCAGGTGCCAGGCGTTGGTCGCGGTGTCCAGCTCGATCGGGTGCGCCTCGCCGTCCACGTACCCGGCCAGGTCCTCGGCCGGCCAGCCGATCTTCAGCAGCATCTGCTTGATCCGCCCGCGCTCGGACGGATGCACCTGCACGGTGTCGTCATCGATCCGCGTGCCGAGCATCGGCGCCAGCTTCTTGTGCCGCAGCACCTCCGCCAGCACCGCGCGATCCTTGCTCAGCAGCGTCAGCCCGTGCGCCGGGTGCTTCACCAGCTGCAGCCGCCCGTACCTGGCCATGGTGTCGACGATGTCCACCAGCAGCGGCTGCGGCACCGCGTACCGGGAGAACCGCACCAGCGCGTCCACCACCTGCTCGGCATCGTGCCCAGCCGCCCGCGCGTTCCACAGCGCCAGCGGGGTGATGCGGTAGGTGTGCACGTGCTCCGGCGCGCGCTCCAGCTCGGCGAACGGCGCGATCGCCATCCGCGCCGCGCCTGCCGACTCGTGGTCGACCTCGAGCAGCAGCGTTTTGTCGCTCTGCACAATCAGCGGACCGTCGGTCACAGTCCCTCCTCGCCTCGGTTGCTCTCCATTGTCCCAGCAACTCCGCAGGTTGCTTCGGGGGCGGTATCGTCATCCCAGCAGATGCCCGAGGGGGGACATTCATGGGTGATCCCGATTTGAAGGTCGAGGAAACACGCGCGCTCATCGCGAAGATCAGGCAGCACGCGGACGCGACTGCGACGGTGACTCCGCTGGCGCGCGGATTGGTTGCGGTCGAAACCATGCAGCACTCGCAAATCGCCGATGTCACCGACCAGCTCGCACCGGCACTCGACGAAGTCGTGCAGTTCCACGTCACGCGACTTCGTGACTTCGCCGATCGGACCGAACAGGCGGTGGCGGCCTTCATGCGGCAGGAGGAAGCGTCCGCGGCCCAGCTGGAGCAGGCGCAGCCGCGATGAGCGGAGGCAGCTACACGACGCCGATCACGGTCCCGCTGGCGCTGTCCTGGAATCCGAGCACGACCATCGCCATGGCACGAGCCTTCGCGGACGCGGCGGACAAGCTCGACGAGGAGACGCAGCAGTCGGCCGCGGCGGTCGATGCGTCGTACGACTACTTCAAGGGCGACACAGCCGAGGCGGTTCGTACCCGCTCCGCGCAGGACCGCGATCAGGCCCGGCGCACCGCCCAGGTCTTCACCGAGATCCAGCAGCAGATCTACACGCAACTGGAAGAGATGTCCGGTTTCGTCGAGACGCTCCGCACCGTGAAGGCGGAGGCGGAGGCGTCCGAGTTCGACCTCTTCGTCCGGGACGACGGCGCGGTCGATTCCCGCATGTCGAATACCGAGGTCCTCCTGAAGTTCGGGCTGCCCGGGCTTACCGAGAAAGAGGCCTACGAGCTGTACCTAGCCAGCCGGATCAGGACGGCGCTCACCGCGATACAGCAGATCGATCTGGAGGGCGCCGAGAAGATCAAACGGGAGTTGGAGAACCTGCCCGCGGAGGTCAGCTCAGGCGTCACACGGATGCCGAGCGATCCGGAACTCTCGGACATCCTGCAGCGTTTCCAGACCGCACCGTCGGACGAGCCGGCGACGCTCTGGCCCTCCGGCGTCGTGCTGGAACGAATCCGAGCCCTGAGCCCGGATTTCCAACCGATTCTGATGACACCCTCCGAGATCGCGATGCTGACCTCCCGCCTCGGTACCTCCGGGCCGCTCGCGGTCCGCGATATCTCCGACTTCTTCGACATCAAATCCCAGGCCGAGTCGACGGCGCGCGAAGTCTTGCCGGACAAAGGGCAATCCGACGGTCACGGCGACGCCTTCCGGCACATGTACTGGAACGCGTTGATGACCCAGCGCTACGGCGAGGACTGGACCCAGCGCTACGCCACCGCACACGAAGAACTCGGTGCCGCCGCGCCGACGCGCGAGGCCATGGATCTCTACAACAATTCGATCGGAAGGCAGGTCGCGATCGACAACCCCGACGCTACGCCGGAGCAACTCCAGAGCTTGATCATGGATCGGATCCGAGCCGGTGACGCCATCGTGCTCGACAGCACCGGTCAGATCGAGTGGAGTGACCGGGTCGCGCTCGACCGCACCGGCGAGGCTCCCCGGCTCAGTATTCCGCTTCCCGAAGGAACCAACGGATGACCTTGCGACCACGCCTCATGCTTCTCGCCGCCATCACGGCGGTGGCGACGGCCTGCTCCGGCCAGCCCGCAGCCGAGCGGCCGACCTGCGAAGCGGGCGCGTTCGATCTCGAATCGACGAGCGGCTCACTGGGCGAGAATGCCGCGTTGCGCCGAACTGTCGATGCGGCGGCGAAGATGCCGGGGACGCACTCGCTGCGAGAACTGACCGCGGCGGCGGGTTGGGCAGCGGGCAGCTGGGATCGGATGGCGGTGGTGACCTCGGTGACCACGCTGCCCGCGATGAACGTGGCAATCGGGCTTCCGGCGGAGTACTGCTGGAAGGGATTGAGCCCGGTGGGGTCGGACACCGGCGTGGATACCTACTACGTCTTCCTGCGCGGCGCCGAGCCACGGCAGGCGGTGGCTCCCACGCCGAGCACGGAGCTCTTCCGCGGCCTAGCCGACGGGGCTGTGGTCGACGCGGAGTCCCGATTCTTCGGTGCACAGAATCCCGACAATACGACCAAGGTCTTCTTGCAACCTGCGTGAGACCCGTCCAGCGGTCGCCCACTGGCCCGCGACAACACCGCACGACCGCACCACGATCGAGACATGGTGACGACGACGGCGGTGGTGGGAGTGGCGCTGGCGGCACTCGGAATGGTGCTGACCCCCGGCCCGAACATGATGTACCTGGTGTCGCGGACCGTCTCGCAGGGGCGGGCGGCGGGGCTGGTCTCGCTGGGCGGGGTTGCGGCCGGGTTCGGGGTGTACCTGGCGGCGGCGACAGCGGGGATCACGGCGGTGTTCGCGGTGGTCCCGGGGCTGTACCTGGGGATCAAGGTGGCGGGGGCGCTGTATCTGCTGTGGCTGGCGTGGCGGGCGGTGCGGCCGGGCGGGGTGTCGGTGTTCGCGCCGAGCACCCTGCCCGCCGACCCGGCGCGCCGGCTGTTCGCCATGGGGCTGCTGACCAACCTGCTCAACCCGAAGATCGCGATCATGTACATGGCGCTGATCCCGCAGTTCGTCGAGCCGGGCGCGGGCGGGGTGTGGGCACAGAGCCTGGCCCTCGGCGCGGTGCAGATCGCGGTCGCGCTGACGGTGAACGGGCTGATCGTGCTCGGCGCGGGCGGGATCGCCGGGTTCCTGGCCGGGCGGCCGCTGTGGCTGCGGGCGCAGCGCTACGTCATGGGGACCATGCTCGGTGCGATCGCGGTGCTGCTCGCCACCGACCGGGCCCGGCCGGTTCCCGCCTGACGGGTCAGCCCACCCGGTAGGTGAGCATGGCGAACTGCTCGATCTGCCGAACTTCGGTGAGCGTGAGCCGGTCACTGAGCAGGCGGCGCGGCAGCAGCGGGGCGCCCCCGCCGAGCGTGACCGGCGCGACCGCGGCCACCACCTCGTCCAGCAGCCCGGCATCGGCGAACTGACCGGCGAGGTCGCCGCCGCCGATCACCCAGATGTCCCGTCCCCCGGCCGCCGCCACCATGGCGGCGTGCACCGCGCGCACATCGTCGGCGACGAAGTGCAGGTTCGCGCCGGGGAGCGCGGGCAGGTCGCGGTGCGTGAAGACCCAGCACGGGCGTTCGCCGTAGCCTTGCTCCCACTGCCCCGGCTCGTCGTGCGCGAGCATCCACTCGTAGGTGGTCGCCCCCATGCACATCGCGCCGGTCTTCGCGACCAGCTCGGCTGTGTCCTCCTCAGCGGTGCTCGCGCCGGGGACGGCGAAGAGCCACTCCAGGCTGTTGTCCGGGTCGGCGATGTAACCGTCGAGGCTGGTGGCGGTGTAGAACCTGGTCGTTGTCATGCGGCAAGGCTCCCCGATAACCCTGACAGGGAGCGTCAGTGTTATCGAGAAGTCGCGCCGACGCCCGCGCGCAGCCGCCGGACCCCCTCGTCCAGCGTCTCGTCGCGTTTGCAGAAGGTGAACCGGACGAGGTGGTTCCAGGCGGCGGCGTCGTCGGCGAAGACGCGCACCGGCACCGCGGCGACGCCGAGCTTCGCGGGCAGCTCGCGGCAGAAGGCGAGGCCGTCGGCGGTGCCGAACGGGGTGACGTCCGCACAGACGAAATAGCCTCCCCGACTGCGCCGCACGGCGAATCCGGTCTCGGCGAGGGCGGCGGCGAGCCGCGTCCGGCGAGCGGCGAGGGTGGCGTTCAGCTCGGCGGCCCAGCCGCGCTCGTGCTCGAGCGCGTGCGCCACCGCGGGCTGGAACGGCCCGCCGCCGACGAAGGTGAGGAACTGCTTGGCCGCGAGCACGCCGTCGATCAGCGGGCGCGGGCCGAGCGCCCAGCCGATCTTCCAGCCGGTGACGCTGAAGGTCTTGGCCGCGCTGGAGACCACAACGGTGCGCTCGGCCATCCCGGGCAGCGCGGCCACGCTGACGTGCTCGCCGCCGTCGTAGACCAGGTGCTCGTACACCTCGTCGGCGAGCACGAGCAGGTCGTGTTCGCAGGCGAGCTCGGCGAGCACGGCCAGCTCGGCGCGGCTCAGCACGGCGCCGGTGGGGTTGTGCGGCGAGTTCACCACCAGCATCCGGGTGGCCGGGGTGATCGCGCGGCGCAGGCTGTCCAGATCGAGCGCGAAGCCGTCGCCGTCGGGCACCAGCCGCGCGGTGCGGCGGTGCGCGCCCGCCAACGCGACGGCGGCGGCGTAGGAGTCGTAGTACGGCTCGATCAGCACCACCTCGCTGCCCGGCTCGACCAGTCCGAGCAGGGTGGCGGCGATGGCCTCGGTGGCACCGACGGTGACGAGCACCTCGGTCTCCGGGTCGTACCCGGCGCCGGTGCGGCTCGCCCGCTCGGCGGCGATGGCCCGGCGCAGCGCGGGGACGCCGCGGCCGGGCGGGTACTGGTTGAACCCGCCCGCGATGGCCTCGCGGGCCACCTCGAGCATCCCCGCCGGACCGTCGCTGTCCGGGAACCCCTGCCCCAGGTTGACCGCGTCGTGCCGGACGGCCAGCTCGGTCATCTCGGCGAAGATCGTGGCCGCGAAGGGGCGGAGGCGGGCGACGGTGGCGGTCATCCCGGAAGCCTATCCCGGGCATTTTCGTTGCGGAGTGATAGCGAACGCTAATATTTCACATTTTGTCTACCGCCTCTAGCTGGGCTGTTGTGCGGTGTCCGAGCGAGCGCTAGCCTCCCGGTGTTCTACCTCACAGCCACCCGCCGGGTGGTATCTCGAAAGGGGCGTGTATGGCCTCGTACCTCGACCTGCTACTGCAACCGGCCGCGTCGGAGGTCGCCGGATCAGTACTGGGTCTCATCCGATCCGGAGCCCACGATCTGATCGTCGGTCTCGGCTCCTCGACCGGTGACTGGTTCACCGGATCCTCCACCGGCAGCGGTGGATTCGGCTCATCGACCCCGGACTGGTTCCTGGGCTCCTCGACGCCGTAGCTGGTTCCGGCCGGGGTGCTGCGCGGCGCCCCGGCCGGGTCAGCCCCAGCCGTGGCTCGGCGCGGGGGCGGCGAGATCGAAGACGCGCCACACGGCGTCGTCGCGCACCGCGAAAGCCAGTACTCGATTCAGCTCGGGGCCGCGCAGCAGCAGCCCCAATTCGCCGTTCACCGAGACGAATTCGTACCCGTCGGCCGGGTCGGCGTCCGGGCAGCCGATGCCGTGTTCGGCGGCGACCGTGAGCAGCCGGGCGGCCACCCGATCGGGGCCGTCGATGACCACCGGGCCGGTCGGCGTCGCCGTCATTCCCTGGGCGCCGGGATGCAGTCGACTCGCCACTTCTTCCGCACCGCACTCCGATTCGCCGCCCTCGCGCACCGTTGCCCGCGCCCTGGCACGCAGGGCGGTGAGCAGGCGACGGACCGCGGCCTCGTGGTCGGGTTCGGCGGCGGGGCCGGGAAGTGCCGCGGCCGCGGCCCTGCCGATGGCGGCGGCCCGCTCGGCGGCGGCGGGGTCCAGGTCGAGCCAGGTCGCGATCTGCTCGGCGGGCAGCTCGGGGAGGACCGCGGCGAGGCGCTGCGCGGGGGTCAGCGAGGTGAGGGCGACCAGGGTGGCGAGGCGGTTCGCCCGGTCCCCGGCGATGGCCGTCCACTCGCCCCCGCCACGCGGGACCAGCGGGGTGACCAAGGGGTCCGGGAGCCGGTGGGGCGCGCGGCGCTGGCCGGAGACGAGGTGGTCGGCGCAGATGTCGGCGACGGTGGCGGTGAGCCACTCGCCGAAATCGTCGATCTCGGACTGGTGGACGCCGTTCAGGCGGAGCAGGCACTCCTGGAGCGCGTCCTCGGCGGTGCCGGTACTGCCGGTGAGCCGGTAGCCGATGCCGAGCAGGCGGGGGCGGTGGGACTCGAAGAGTTCGGCAAGGTAGGCAGCGACCATCGCGCACGATTCTACGGAGCGCGGGTACTCGGCCCGCCGACAGGTCGGAAAAGCGGATGATCCGCTGTCTCGGGGCGTGTCACCATGCGGTATGGATCTCTCGGACGGCACCGTTCTGCTCGACCGGCCGCGGGTCGGGGATATCGGCACCATCGTCGCGCACTGCCAGGATCCGGCGATCGCGGAGTGGGTGACGATTCCCGTCCCCTACGGGCGGAGTGATGCCGAGTTCTACCTCTCCGAGATCGTCGGCAAGGGGTGGGCGGGGCGGTCGCCGGTCTGGGCCGTCCGGCGTGCGGGTGGTGGGCCGATGCTGGGGAGTATCGGGTTGCACGACAAGGGGGAAGGAGCCGCCGAGATCGGATTCTGGTTGGCGGCCGGGGAGCGTGGGGGTGGGCTCATGTCGCGGGCGGTCGCGCTGGTGTGCGATTTCGGTTTCGCCGACGAAGGTTTCGGGTTGGCTCGAATCGGGTGGTTGGCGTATGCCGGAAACCGGGCTTCGGCTGCCGTGGTGCGGCGCAATGGCTTTCGGTTCGAGGGGACACAGAGGCTGGGGGCTGTCCAGCGAGGAGTTCGACGGGACTGCTGGTTGGCCGGACGTTTGGCGACCGATCCGCCCGGCCCCGCCGACGGATGGCCCGAGGAAACCTGAATTCGCGGCAGCCCGCCGAATCCCGGCCCCCCGAATTCCCGGCACACGGCCAAATCTCCGGCACCCTGCCAGATTCTCGGCACCCCGCCGATTCCGGCACCCCGCCAATTCCCGGCACCCCGCCAATTCCCGGCACCCCGCCGATTCCGGCACCCCGCCAACTCCGGCATCCCGCCCATTCCCGGCACCCCGCCGATTCCGGCACACTGCCTACTTCCTGGCACTCTGCCAAACCAGTCGAGCCGCCGCAGGCGATGCGACAGTAGCTACCGCGCTACAGCGCCTGTCGCATCGCCTCGCGGCTGGCTTGCGCGGGAACTACCCGCTTGTCCCGAGACTCCCCGGGCCGGGGTGTCGGATACACCCCGGCACCCGAGAAATCAGCGCTCGCGACGCGAAGCGACCGCGGCGGCGAGCCGATCGAGCTGCACAGCCGTGGTCTCCCAGTCGATGCACGCATCGGTGATGGACTGCCCGTACGTGAGCTGATCCGCATGCCCGAGCGCCAGATCCTGCCGCCCGGCAACCAGGAAACTCTCCAGCATCATCCCGACGACACCCGGCTCACCATCGGAGAGCCGCTGCGCGATATCCCCGACCACATCGACCTGCCGATTGTGATCCTTGTTGCTGTTGCCGTGACTCGCATCCACGACGATCCGCTGCGGCAACCCCGCCTTCTCCAGCCGAATGCACGCCTCGGCGACCGACGCCGCGTCGTAGTTCGTCCCGGTGCTCCCACCGCGCAGGATGACGTGGCAGTCCGGGTTCCCCGTGGTCCGGATGAGCGCGGCCCGCCCGTCCAGATCGGTCCCGGGGAAGACGTGGCTCGCCCCGGCGGCCCGCACCCCGTCCACCGCGACCTGCACGTCACCGTCGGTGCCGTTCTTGATGCCGACCGGCATGGAGAGCGCACTGCTCAGCTGCCGGTGCACCTGGCTGGCGGCGGTGCGGGCGCCGATGGCGCCGTAGGAGACCAGGTCCGCGATGTACTGCGGGGTGATCGGGTCGAGGAACTCACACGCCACCGGGAGCCCGAGCGCGGTGATGTCGACCAGCACCTTGCGGCCGATGCCGAGCCCGGTGTTGACGTCGAACGAACCGTCCAGGTGCGGATCGTTGATCAGCCCCTTCCAGCCCAGCGTGGTCCGCGGCTTCTCGAAGTAGACGCGCATGACGATGTGCAGCCGGTCGTCCAGCTCGGCCGCCTTCGCGGCCAGTTTGCGGGCGTACTCCAGCGCGGCGACCGGGTCGTGCACCGAGCACGGCCCGACGATCACCATGAGACGGTCGTCGGTGCCGTTCAGGACGTCGATCGTGGCCCTGCGGCCGCGGCGGACGGTGTCGGCGAGCTCGTCGGTGATCTGGTGCACGCGACGGACCTCGGCGGGCGAGCGCAGCGGGCTGACCGCGAGGGTGCGCTGGTCGTCGAGGTCGGAATGTCGGGCATCGACATCGGCGGCGGTAGTCATTCGTGGGTTCCTTTCTCAGGCCGGCCCACGAAGCGAAACCCCGTCGAGCCGGTCGGTACCGGCTCGGGGTGGAGAATCAGCGCGCGCGGTCCACGCACGCCGGCCCACCCGGGGCCGGCCTGCTAAACCAGTAATCGCGCTGCATGGAAGAAACTGTAACAGCTCGGTCAGCCGAACTGGCCGGCCACGTACGACCCGGCCGGGGTGCCCGCGATCACATTGATCCTGTTCCAGGCATTGATCGTGGCGATGCAGGCGATCAGCCCGGCGGCTTGATCGTCGTCGTAGTGCTTGCGCACCTGCTGCCAGGTGTCCTCGCTCACACCGCCGCCGTCGGCGATCCGGGTGGCCTCCTCGGTGAGCGCGAGCGCGGCCCGCTCCGGCTCGGTGAAGAGCGTCGCCTCCTTCCAGGCGGCGACCAGGTTCAGCCGCACCGGGTCCTCGCCGGCGGCGATCGCGTCCTTGTAGTGCATGTCGGTGCACATGCCGCAGCCGTTGATCTGGCTGGCGCGCAGCTTCACCAGCTCCTGGGTGGCGGCGGGCACGGCGTCCTCGAAGACCCGCGAGGCATTGGTGAGGCGCTTGACGAAGCTGCCCGCGACGGCGTTGCCGAAGAGATCGATCCGAGCGTTCATGGCGGTTCCTTCCGGTGCGCCCGCCGTTCGCCGGCGGGCTGTACCAGGGGGACGACACCGGCCCGGAGAGTGTGACATCGGCGTGCGTCGCCGCGACTCGTCACGGCAACAACACGGAAATACGTGCTGGCTAGCGTGGGGAGACCGCGCACTCGGTCCACACCGTCGCTGTAGCCGCGGAGCGCGTTCGAGCGCGGTCGCCGGCTGCTGAGGGTGGAGATATGACGCAATCGTCCACGACCGAGACCCACTGCCCGTACTGCTCCCTGCAATGCGGAATCGTCCTGCGGCAGCGCGAGGGGAAGTTCGAGGTCGAACCCCAGTCCGACTTCCCGTCGAACCGCGGTGGGCTCTGCGCGAAGGGCTGGACCTCCGCGGAGCTGCTGTCGCACCCCGACCGATTGACCACGCCCCTGGTCCGGGACCACCGGGATCTGCCGCTGCGGCCCGGCACCTGGGACGAGGCGCTGAGCAGAATGGTCAGCGCGTTCGGCGCGGCGCAGGGGCGGCACGGCCGCGACGCCGTCGGCTGCTTCGGCGGCGGCGGGCTCACCAACGAGAAGGCCTACCAGCTGGGCAAATTCGCGCGCGTCGCGCTCGGCAGTTCGGCGATCGACTACAACGGACGCTTCTGCATGTCCTCCGCGGCGGTCGCCGGGTCACGGGCTTTCGGAATCGACCGGGGTATGCCGTTTCCCCTGGACGACATCGCCGAGACCGATGCGATCCTGCTGGTCGGCAGCAACCCCGCCGACACCCTGCCCCCGGCCATGCAGTTCTTCGACGCCGCCTCCGAGCGCGGCGCGCGGCGCGTGGTGATCGATCCGCGCCGGACGGCCACCGCCGCCAAGGCGGATCTGCACCTGCAACCGGTTCCGGGGACCGATCTGGCGCTGGCGAACGGGATGCTGCACGTAGCGGTCCGGCAGGGCCTCATCGACGAGGCGTACATCGCCGCACGGACCACGGGTTTCGACGCGGTCCGGCGTGCGGTCCGGCTGTACTGGCCGGACCGGGTGGAGCGGATCACCGGCGTCCCGGAGAGCGCTCTCGTCGAGGCGGTGCGGATACTCGGCACCGCGCGGCGCGCGATGATCTTGACCGCGCGCGGCGCCGAGCAGCATCGGGCCGGTACCGACACGGTGTCGGCGTTCATCAACCTGGCGCTGGCGCTCGGCCTGCCCGGCCGGCCGTACTCGGGGTTCGCGACGGTGACCGGGCAGGGCAACGGCCAGGGTGGACGTGAGCACGGCCTCAAGGCCGACCAGCTACCCGGCTACCGCCGCCTCGACGATCCGGCAGCACGAGCCCACGTGGCCGCGGTGTGGAACGTCGATCCCGGCGAGCTGCCGCTTCCCGGCCTCTCCGCGTACGAGATGCTGGATCGGATCGCCACCCCCGGCGGCGTGCGGGCGATGTGGGTGCTCGGATCGAACGTGGTGGTCTCCGCGCCGAACGCGGGCCACGTCGCGGAACAGCTGCGGCGGCTGGACTTCCTGGTGGTGTCCGACATCTTCCGGTCCGAGACCGCGGAGCTGGCCGACGTGGTGCTGCCCGCCGCGCAGTGGGCCGAGGAAACCGGGACGATGACCAACCTGGAGGGGCGGGTCGTGCTGCGCAGCGCCGCGACCGCACCGCCGCCGGGCGTGCGGACCGATCTCCAGGCGATCAGCGACGTCGCGCTCCGGCTCGGCAAGACCGGATTCTCCGACGATCCGGAGACGGTCTTCGAAGAGCTGGGGCGGGCGAGCCAGGGCGGCAAGGCCGACTACTCGGGAATCGGCTACGCCCGGATCCGCGCCGGGGACGGCGTGTTCTGGCCCTGCCCATCGGTCCGGCATCCGGGCACCCCCCGGATGTTCACGGTGGATTTCCCGACCCCGGACCGCCGGGCGCGGTTCTGCGTCACCGAACAGGGCGACGCGGCGGAGCCGCCGGACACCCGATTCCCGTACTACCTGACGACCGGCAGGCTGCTGAAGCAGTACCAGTCCGGCACCCAGACCCGCCGGGTCGGCGCCCTCGCGGCGGCCGAGCCCGCACCGCACGTGGAACTGCACGAGCAGCTCGCCCGCCGGATCGGAGTCGTCGACGGCGATCCGGTGCTGCTCCGGACCCGGCGCGGCGAAGCGGTGATGGCCGCCAGGATCGACCGGGCGATCCGCCCCGACACGGTGTTCGTTCCCTTCCACTGGGGCGGCCGGGGCAGCGCCAACCTGCTCACCAATCCCGTACTCGACCCGCACTCGCGCATGCCGGCGTTCAAGGTGTGCGCGGTCGCCGTCGAGCGCGCACAGCCGTCCTCGCCGAATCCCGACAAGGAGCAGAGCCGATGACCGATGGCAGCACCCCCCGTTTCCTGCAGGGCGTCTACACCTTCACCGGGAAGGGGCTCGAACAGCCCGTACCCCTCGACGCAGCGCTCCGCTACACCGTGCCCGCGGGCGCGACGACCCAGCCGGTGTACTTTCGCGGCGGCAATTCCAGCGACGAGATGGTCGCGGTGGTACTCATGCGCGACGGCGCCGCGATGCGCTACTTCCCGATCGGCGCGAAGGACGCCGTCCACGTGGCGCTGCGGGTGGTCGAGGATCTGCTCGGCGATACCGTGCTCGAGCTCTTCCTCGCCGCGCCCGAGGGATGCACCGGCACGGTCGTCGTCGATCTCGGCCTGGTCGAAGTCTGACCGGCCGGGACGAGGAGGAGAAGACGATGACAGTCCTCGAGCACGACACCGCCCCCGCCCGCAACGGCGCCGCCGCGACCACCAAGGCCAGGCTCGTCGTCGTCGGCAACGGCATGGCGGGCGCCCGCGCGGTCGAAGAAATCCTGGCTCGCGACGGTGCGAACCTGTTCGACATCACCGTTTTCGGGGCCGAGCCCTACGGCAACTACAACCGGATCCTGCTGTCCAACGTGCTGGCCGGGAGCGACAGCACCGACGAGATCTACCTGAACCCCCTCGACTGGTACGGCGCGAACGGAATCGACCTGCGCGCCGGGGTCCGGGTGGTGCGGATCGATACCTTCGCCCGGCTGGTCTGGGCCGATGACGGCACCCGCATCCGGTACGACAAACTCGTCCTCGCCACCGGGAGCCGGTCGTTCTTCCCGCCGATGGAGGGACTCTGGGCGGACGACACCACGCTGGCCGACGGCGTCTTCGGGTTCCGCACCATCGAGGACTGCGCGGCGATGATCGCCGCCGCGGGCGAGCGGACGAGGGCGGTCGTGGTCGGCGGCGGGCTGCTCGGCCTCGAGGCCGCCCGCGGCCTGCAGAGCCGCGGGCTCGCCGTCGACGTGGTGCACGCCCGGCCGACGCTGATGGACGCGCAGCTGGACAGCACCGCGGGAAAGATCCTGCGGCGATCCCTGGAACGGATCGGCATCGGGGTACACGTCGAGAAGTCGACGGTCCGCGTCCGCATCGGCGACGACGGGCGCCTGCGCGGCGTCGAGTTCGCGGACGGCGGCGTGCTCGACTGCGACATGCTCGTGATCTCCGCGGGCATCCGCCCCAACGTCGATCTCGCCCGCAGGGCCGGGCTGACCACCGAGCGCGCGATCGTCGTCGACGACCACATGCGCAGCGTCGACGCCGACGACGTCTATGTCGTCGGCGAGTGCGCGCAGCACCGCGGCCAGGTGTACGGGCTGGTCGCGCCGCTGTGGGAGCAGGCGGCGGTGCTCGCCACCCACCTCACCGGGAACGGCGAGCAGACCGCCTACCACGGATCGCGAGTCGCGACGAAGCTCAAGGTCGCCGGCGTCGACGTCGCGGCGATGGGGCTCAAGGCGCCGCAACACGAGGACGACGAATTCGTGCAGTACTCCGAGCCCAGGCACGGGGTCTACAAGACGGTGATCATCCGGGACGGCAAGCTGGTCGGCGCCACCCTGCTCGGCGATGTCAGCAAGGTGTCGTTCCTCATGCAGGCCTTCGATCGGGGGCTGCCGCTGCCCGAGGAGCGGGTGGCGCTGATGTTCGACCTCGGCACCCCCGATGTCGAGCTCGGCGCCGCCGAACTCGCGGACGACGCGCAGGTCTGCAACTGCAACGGGGTGACCAAGGGCACCCTGGTCGGCTGCGTGGCGGGCGGGGTGCAGACCGTCGCCGGGGTCATGAACGCGACCAGGGCGGGCAAGGGCTGCGGCTCCTGCAAGCAGCAGGTGGCCCAGATCGTCGAATGGGCCGCGGGCGGCGCGGTCGAGGAGGACCCCGCCGCCTCCTGGTACGTGCCCGGCGTCCCCTACGACAAGCCCGAACTGATGCGGAAGATCCGGGAACTGCGGCTGCACTCGGTGTCATCGGTGTTCGCCGCACTCGCCCCGGACGGCAGGGAGGACGCGGGCTCGAAGATGGCGCTGGCCTCCCTGTTGAACATGATGTGGGGCACCGAATTCGTCGACGAGCGCGACGCCCGCTTCATCAACGATCGCGTGCACGCCAATATCCAACGCGACGGCACCTTCTCGGTCGTCCCCCAGATGAAGGGCGGTGTAACCGATTCCGGGCAACTCCGGCGGATCGCCGACGTCGCCGACAAGTACGCGATCCCGCTGATCAAGCTGACCGGCGGGCAACGCATCGACCTGCTCGGCGTGCGGAAGGAGGATCTCCCGGCCGTCTGGGCCGACCTCGACATGCCATCGGGCTACGCCTACGGCAAGAGCTTCCGCACGGTGAAAACCTGTGTCGGCACCGACTTCTGCCGCTACGGCCTCGGCGACTCCACCGCTCTCGGCATCGCGATCGAGGAGCGCTACCAGGGGCTGGCCGCGCCGGCGAAGATGAAACTGGCCGTCACCGGGTGCCCGCGCAATTGCGCGGAGGCGCTCTGCAAGGATCTCGGGGTGGTCGCGATCGGCGACGGCCGGTGGGAGATCTACGTCGGCGGCGCGGCCGGTGCCCATGTGCGCAAGGGCGACCTGCTCGCCACCGTCGACTCCGCGGCCGAGGTGATGACCGTGACCGGCCGGTTCCTGCAGTACTACCGCGAGAACGCGAGCTGGCTGGAGCGCACCTACGCGTGGGTTCCCCGGGTCGGGATCGAGCGGATCCGCGCCGTGGTACTCGACGACGCCGATGGCATCGTCGAGCAGCTCGACGCGAACATGCAGAAGTCCGTCGACGCCTACCGGGATCCGTGGCAGGACGGCCGGAGCCCGGCCACACCGGGGCAGTTCCGCACCTCGCTGCCGCTGGTCGAGCTGCCGCAGGTGCCGATCCGATGACCGAATTCACCGTGGGCAGGATCGACGACATCCCGATCGGCGAAGGCCGCGCGTTCGCCGTCGACGGCGCGCAGGTCGCGGTGTTCCGGCTGCGCGACGGGAGCCTGCGGGCGCTCGGCGCGGTGTGCCCGCACCGCGGCGGGCCGCTCGCGGACGGGCTCGTCGACGACGCGGTCGTCGTGTGCCCGCTGCACGGCTACACCTACGACCTCTGCACCGGCACCGAGCGCACCGGCAGCGACCTGACGGTGCCGGTGTACCACGCGCTCGCCGACCCCGACGGCACGCTGCGCGTCCGGATCGGCAGTCCTGCCGAGTCCGGCGCGGGGTAGCGGCGCGCTCAGTAGGCCGAGAGGACAGGAACCCCGGTGAGCTGCTCCGAGAGCTCCCAGAGCTGCCGGGCGACCACATCGTCCTTGGCCGCGGCGGTCGAGCCCGACGGTCCCGGGTAGCCGCGGGTGCCGCCGAAGCCGGTCGGGCCGTAGTAGCCGCCCGGCTTCGCGTCGGCGGCGGTGGCGGCGTAGAGCTCGGGCAGCGCGCCCATCTCGGCGCTCTGCGCGAAGATGCGGTTGCCGACCGACATCAGGCCGTCCAGGAAGGTCTCGGTGTGCGACTGGAGTTCGGTCGCGGCGTAGCCGGGGTGCGCGGCGACGGCGAGCACCGGCGAGCCCGCCGCGGTGAGCCTGCGCTGCAGCTCCCGGTTGAACAGCAGGTTCGCCAGCTTGGACTGGCCGTAGGCGCTCCAGCGCTGGTAGGAGCGGTGCTCCCAGTTCAGGTCGGCCAAGTCGATCTTGCCCGCGCGGTGCGCGCCGCTGGAGACCGTGACCACCCGGCCGGTGATCCGCGGCAGCAGCAGGCCGGTGAGCGCGAAGTGGCCGAGGTGGTTGGTGCCGATCTGCATTTCGAAGCCGTCGGCGGTGCGGCGCAGCGGCACCGCCATCACCCCGGCGTTGTTGATCAGCACGTCGACGGGGGTGTCCAGCTCCGCGGCGAAGGCGCGCACGGAGGCGAGATCGGCCAGGTCGAGTCTGCGCACGCTCGCGCGCTCACCCAGGTCGGCGGCGACCTTCTCCCCCTTGGTCACGTCCCGGCAGGCCAGGACGACGGTGGCTCCCGCCTTCGTCAGAGCCCGGGCGGCGACCGCCCCGAGCCCGCTGTTGGCACCGGTGACCACGAAGGTCCGGCCGGTCTGGTCGGCGATCTGCGCTGTGTCCCAACGACCCATGCGGGCGAGTCTACGGTTCGCCCCGGCCGTTCCTCCAGCCTGAGATAGGGTTGCCTAACCTATACCCGCTCGTCAGCTGTGAGGAATCGTGACTTCGACATCCACGTCCGCCCATCGTGACGGTTACGTCCCCTTCCCGGCGGCGGCCGCCGCCGAGTACCGGTCAGCGGGGTATTGGGCCGGGCGCGCCATCGGCGACCTGCTCACCGACGCCGCGCGCCGCGCGCCCGCCGCCCCCGCGGTGCTGACCGACGCCGGCCCGTGGAGCTACGCCGACCTGGACGCGGCGGCGGACCGGATGGCGCACGGCCTGCTCGCGCTCGGCATCGCCCCCGGCGACCGGGTGGTGGTGCAGCTGCCGAACGTCCCCGAGTTCGCGACCGTGCTCTTCGGGCTGCTGCGGGCGGGCATCATCCCGGTGCTCACGCTGCCCGCGCACCGCCGCGCCGAGATCGAGCACCTGGCGAACCTCGCCGAGGCGGTGGCGTACGTGATCGCCGACGAGCTCGGCGATTTCGACTACCGCGCGCTCGCCGCCGAGGTGCGGCCCGCCGTGCCGACCCTGCGGCACGTACTGGTCCTCGGCTCCCCCGGCGAGTTCACGGCGCTGTCCGCTGTGCCGCGCGAGCCGTCCGGTGAGTTGCCCGCTGTCGACCCCTCGGATATCGCGCTCATGCTGGTCTCCGGCGGCACCACCGGCCTGCCCAAGCTGATCGCCCGCACGCACGAGGACTACGCCTACAACGCCGCAGCCAGCGCCGGGATCACCCGGCTCACCGCCGACGACGTCTACCTGGCGACACTGCCCGCCGCGCACAATTTTCCACTCGCCTGCCCCGGCATCCTCGGCGCCGTCACGGTAGGCGCGGCCTTCACCTTCCTCACCGACCCCAGCCCGGAGAGCGCCTTCGCCGTGATCGAGCGGCACCGGGTCACCGTGACCGCGCTGGTACCGCCGCTCGCCCAGCTCTGGACCGCCGCGGTGGAGTGGGAGGAGGCCGACCTGAGCTCGCTGCGGCTGCTCCAGGTCGGCGGCGCCCGGCTCGCCGACGTGAACGCCCGCGAGGTCACCCCCGCGCTCGGCTGCACCCTGCAGCAGGTCTTCGGCATGGCCGAGGGGCTGATCAACTACACCCGGCTGGACGACTCCTCCGAGCTGATCTGCACCACCCAGGGGCGGCCCATGTCCCCCGCCGACGAACTGCGCGTCGTGGACGAGAACGGCGTGGACGTCGAGCCGGGGTCCGAGGGCGAGCTGCTCACCCGCGGGCCGTACACCATCAACGGCTACTACCGCGCCCCCGAGCACAACGCCCGTGCCTTCACCCCCGACGGGTTCTACCGCAGCGGTGACCTGGTGCGGCGGCTGCCGAGCGGGCACCTGATCGTCTCCGGGCGGATCAAGGACGTGATCAATCGCGGTGGGGAGAACGTCTCCTGCGACGAGCTCGAGGAGCATCTGCTCGCGTACCCGGGCGTCCGGCACGCCGCCGCCGTCGGGCTGGCCGACGCGGTGCTCGGCGAGAAGGTCGGCGTGGTCCTCGTGGTCAGCGGCGCGATGCCGTCGCTCACCGAGATCAAGACGTTTCTCACCGGGCGGGGGCTCGCCACCTACAAGCTTCCCGATGTGCTGCGGCAGGCGGAGACGCTGCCGGTGACGGCGGTCGGGAAGATCGACAAGAAGGTGCTGCGCGAGCAGGGGTGATCAAGCGCGGGCGGCGCCCGCGGGCCAGAGCACGTCGACCGGAACTCCGCGCTCGCGAGCGAGCGCGACAACCGAGCCGGTCCCGCCCACCTGCCCGGTGTCACCGTCCCAGACCGCGACCAACCGGTCCACAGTGCCGAGAACGGCCTCGTTCGCGGCTTCGTACGCTTCCCGGCCCGCATCGTCGAAGTCCATCACCCGGACTGCGCTCGCGCGCCCGGCGAGGTCGTCGAACTCGGTGGCGTGATCCGGCTTCACCTTCGCGGCGCGGTAGTTCCGCGACGGCAGAACGACTTCCAGCCGTGCACCGGAGTCGAGCACCGCGCGGGCGAACACGCTGTCGGCACCGCGCGCGATGCAGCTGACGCCGACCAGCTCGCCGGGCTCGTGCTCAGCGAGCAGGGCGCGCACAGCGGTGTAGACCGCGGTGGCGGTGTCGTCGGTGATGTTCATGTGACCGGTCACGCCGATCCGCACCATGCCGGTCCGCTCCCCTTCATTGCAGTGCCACTGAGGTGACCTCACGCCACTCGTACCGGCCGTGATCCCGGTTCAACTCGATGAGTGACACCTCCGAGACCATGTCGGTGATCGTGTAGCCGTCGAACTGGTCGGCCTCGAGTTTCCCGCGTAGTTCCTCGATCGGTGCGACACCGGTCGAGTAGCTGACCGTGAGGTGGGGCCGGTAGGCAGAGCCCTGGTCCGGAACATTCGCCGCTCCCCAGACCTCGGCGATGGCGGTCTGCAGTCGATCGCGGACCGCTCGGAGCGGTTCGGGATCAGCGATCGGGAGTTGGATGGTCTCGCTGTCGACGATCGGCGGGCCGATGGTGACGGTGAATCGAGCCAGCTCGGCAAGGTTGCGCCGGGTGGCATCGACGATCCGATCCACATCGGACCTCGGCACTACGTCGGTGAACCCGATGCCCTGCACGGTGATGTGCAACCCTTCGGCGCTCACGAGCTCCATGGTCGGCACCGCCGAGAGCGTCGGTGCGAAAACGTCACTCAGCTCCCGGACCGGTGACGCTGATCGAAAGGTGATGTGCCAGGTGTAGAACGATTTCCCGATAGACCACCCCGGCCGCCACCACCAGTGGTCACGGGTGACCGCGTGTTCGTCGTGCGAGGTCTCCTCGATCGCCATCCTGCTCATCCCATCCCGCCCGACAGCATCGGCAGCGTCCCGGCTTGCGGTGCCCGACGAAATTCGACAGCACAGTCAACAATTTCCGGGACACCACGCGCATCAGAGCCGGCGACGTCGCGCGCCATCCACGCTATCTCCTCGACCCGCTGCGCGAGCGGTCCGATCCGGTGCTCGGCCGGTGTTGCCCCGGCGAGGTGTTCGAGCTGGTCTCGTGCCACGTCGAGGTTCCCGAGCGCCACGTGCGCCTTGATCTCCTGGCACCGCACCATGCGCTCGGAGCCGACGTTGCGGCGGTCGTCCGGAGTCCGTGCATACCCCTGCACGGCCGCGGTCGCGAACTCTAGCGAGCGGGCCGGGTCTACCTGGGTGAGGCTCGTATCCGCCCACAGCCCGCCCGCACGCTCGACCGAGCAGGCGAACGGCCCGGCGAGCACATCCAGGCTCGGATTCTCGGCCGACGCTGCTCCGAAGTCGACTGCGCGATCCCGCGCGGAGGCCGCACCCCTCCCGTCACGGGCGTAGGCCAGGTCGAGCGCGAGTGCGCTGGACAGGAACAGTGCCGCCGTGCCATCGGTGGCGTACTGCAATCCGTCTCGGGCGTACTCGGCGGCCAGCAGGTAGTCCTCGCGCCAGAACGACGAAGTGTGCTGGGAGGCGCGAACCCACGCGCGCAGGTTGTCGTCGTCGGCGTTGTCCGCGAAGGCCCACGCCGCTCGCAGATGCTTGTCGGCGGTATCGGGCTTGCCGAGATCGATCGTGATCCAGCCGAGCAGGGTCAATGCCCACCCCGCGACCCCGTAGAGCAGTGCGGTGTGGCTCGGGTGCTGCCGACCACTCAGCAACTCGGCGGCGCGATCCCGCACCACGGTGCTGCGATCGAACAGGGGCTGTGTCGGCTCCCTCAGATACGACCGCGACACCGAGCGCAGTTCGTCACGCATTCCCGCGATGGTCAGCGGCCCGGTGTTACTGGCTTCGGCCCAATTCAGCAAGGCGGCGGACTGATTCGCCGAATCCGCGACCGGGTCGGCGACGGGTGCCGACGGATTCGGTGCCGTTGGAGAGGTCCGCTGCCGGAGACTCCAGTGGAACCGGCTCACGATGCTGTCGTCGGCCTCGGCGAGCACCTTGTCCAACAGGCGACGGCTCGCCGCGTGCATCGACGTCGTTGTGCCGCTCTCCCAGAGCGCCAAGGTTCGCTTCGAAACGCCGACCGTGCGAGCGAACTCCGCCCTGCTGCGCCGCATCGCCTCGCGCAGAGCGACCACGGCATCCGCATTCCACTCGACTTCGACCATCGTTCGCGTCCCCCTGATCGCCTCCCGATACGCGCCGAAGCTACCCCTTTCGAGCCGACTCGGCACTGTTTCGCCGCCACCGTCCACGCGACGCTCGAATCAGCCCGATGGCGGTCTCGGCGTCGGGTGCGAACCTGAGGGGAGAGCATTGGTGAGCCAGCCGGACGGTGCCGAAAGCGTGCGCTACTACGACCAGCGCCAGGGGACGCGCACCTACCGGTGTTCCGAGCCACCTCCGGCACTGCAACGCTGGGACGCCGCGAGCGTGCTCACCCGGCACGCCGGCCACGACCCGGCGCGGTGCCTGCCCTATGCCGCCGCGCTCGCCCGCCTGTCCACCCCGCTGGAATGACCGCTGATCTGCCGCACTGGCGCGAACTCACCAGGGCGTTCCGGACTCCACCGCACCGGCACGACACCGCACTGTTGAAGTGGGCCCGGATGCTGGCATCAATACACCGAGTGCGCGAGTTCTACCCGGACCGGGCCGCGGTCTTCGAAGCCAGTCGAACCGCGCTACGTCACCGGATCGCGGAATGGATCATCCAGCACACCGGCGCCCGGCCCGGCGCCGCCGCCACGTGCGCGACCGTCATCGACGACATGGCCGCCGCGCATGTCACCGCCGAGCAGCTGCTGCGGACCGAGCCACCGCCCAGCACGGAGCAACTGCACGCCGCGTGGTTCGACGTCGGCTACCTCGCCACCCATTGGGCAGATCTGGTCGCCGAGGTGATCGACGGGCAGCCTCCAGTGCCATGGCCGCTGAAACGCCGGTGACCTTGCTCGCCACCGAAAGATCGACAAGTACTAGCATCATTCGGTGCGGACCCCCCCACACCCGTGGATCAGGGGGTCTCGCTGCTTTCCGGGGAACTGGACGCCCTGCCACCGGCCAAAGGCCGATGCCCGGCGACCGAGGGCCACCGGGCATCGAAAAGTGCGAAAAGACCTACCCCTTCACGACATACGGCGCGACACTGCTCAACTTCTCGCAGGTCTCCTCGAACTCCCGCTCCGGCCGCGACTGCCCGACGATCCCCGCCCCGGCGCGCAACCAGGCCCCCTCGGTCGTCTGATAGACGGCACGCAGAACGAGCGTCGCCTCCAAAGCGCCGGTGCCGGAAACAGTCACCACCGCACCGGAATACAGCCCGCGCGGATCGTGGTCGAGCCGGAAGACGGAGTCGACGCCCTCGCGCTTGGGGATGCCGGAGGCGGTGACCGAGGGAAACAGCACCTCGAGCGCGTCCCACGCGGTCCGATCGTCGGCGAGCGTGCCGCGCACGGTGGAGGCCAGGTGCTGCACACTCCCGCGCTCGCGCACCGCCATGAAGTCGGAGACGGCGGCGGTGCCCGGCTCGGCGAGCGCGGCGATCTCCGCGAACGAGGTCTGCACGGAGATGGCGTGCTCGACGATCTCCTTGGGATCGGCGAGCAGCTCGGCCTTGGTGGCGGCGTCGATGTCGGCGCCGCGGCCGAAGGCGCGGGTGCCCGCCAGCGGCTCGGTGGTGACGACGCGCTCGTCGTCCACGGCGACTACCAGTTCCGGACTGAAACCCGCCGCCTCCAATCCCCCGAGGCGGAGCAGGAAGGAGCGCGCGGGGGTGTTGTTGGCGCGGCCGAGCCGGTAGGTGGCGGGGACGTCGACCACGAAAGGCAGGTCGACCTTCCGGGAGAGGATCACCTTCTGGTACCGCCCGGCGTTGATCTCGCCGACCGCCTCGGCGACCCGGTCGCGGTACCCGGTGGGGTCGAGCCGGATCTCGGCGGGGGTGGCCGCGGGCGCCTCGTCGTCCTCGGCGATGAGCGCGAGGATCGCCTCGGCCTCGTCGGGGGTGGCGCCGCTGATGGCGTGTCCGGTGTCGTCGATCCGCACCTCGATGCGCGGGACCATGAGGTGCGCGAGCGTGGTTCGCGCCGGGACGTGCGCGACGGCGTCCAGCGCCCAGGCGCAGAACTCGAAGCCGATCCAGCCGTAGGCGTTTCGGCCGCCGAGCGGCAGCCGGCCGAGCGCCTGGTCGAGCACGGCGGCCGGGCGGCCGGACCACGCCTCGGCCGTCGTCTCGCCCTGCCAGGAGACCCGTAGTTCGTCGACGTCGAGCTCGATCCCCCCCATGGGGTCGGCGGCGAACACCCATTCACCCTGGCGCTCGTAGATCACGTACTCGCCGAAGCGGTCCGCCCCCGCGAGGCGTGACATCGCTGCCGCCGGATCGGTTACCAGCTCCGCGCGCACGCGCTCGTCCGTTGTCGACAACGATCCTCCAAAGGTAAAGCTGACCTAACTACGGGAGGTAAGGTTAGCATTACCTGGCTTTATGCGCGCTTGTGCTGCAACGCACACCGCTCCCCCACGCCTATCACCCGAATCGGATTCGACTCGCTGCCCGACTTCCCTGCGCGGATCGTCGCCGAGGGCTTGAATAGGAGTGTCGTTCAACGCGGAGGGACCGGCATGATCGAGGACAGCGGCAGCACCGGCGGTGCCACCACCGCGCCTGCCACCCGGCCGGGGCGCGGGGCTCCGGCGCCGGTCTCGGTGGTGGCGCTGGTGGATTCGGCGTCGGCGGTGGAGCGCGAGCTGATCGGCGAGTGGATCGCCGCGGGCGGCCTGGCCGCGGAGTCGGGCAGCGCGGCGCCGGTCACCCAGATCGACCTGGACGCGGGCGCCATCGCCACCCGGCTGGCCGGGCGCAGGGACGACCCGCTCGTGGTCCCGGTGCGGGTGCTCTGGCTGCCGCCCGAGCGCGACGGCGTGCGCCGGGTGACCTTCACCGACCTCGCGCTGCTCACCAACCCGCGCAAGCCGAACCGGCTGGTCCAGCGCAAGCTGCTCGGCCGCTCGCCGGAGCGGCACCGGGTGCTCACCGGGCAGCCCGCCTACCTGAGCGAGCTGCGGCTGAACAACCCGGAGGCCGCCGCGCTGCACCGCACCGGCCAGGCCGAGCCGTTCGCCCGCGCGGTGGTGCGCGCGGCGGTGGTGGCGCTGGAGCGCGCCGAGCGCTCGGTGATCGGCGACCGGTACAAGGTGCCGCAGCTGGTGGCCGAGGAGATCCTGGACTCGCCCGACTTCCTGCGCAGGCTGGAGGCGATCGCCGACGCCGAGGACGCCGACCCGCGCGAGGTGTACCGGCGGGCGGAGAAGGGGCTGCACGAGCTGGTCGCGGCGCAGAGCAGGCTGGTCTCCGACCTGTTCACCCAGGCCATGCGGCCGGTGCACGCCTCGACCTGGAAGGTCGACTCGGACGATTCCGGGCTGGCCGGGCTGCGCGACCTGAACCGCCGCTACCCGCTGGTCTTCCTGCCATCGCACCGCTCCTACGTGGACGCCTTCGTGCTCGGCGACGTGCTCGCCCGCAACGACTTCCCGCCCAACCACGTGATCGGCGGCGCCAACCTGAGCTTCTGGCCGATGGGGCCGATCGCGCGGCGCACCGGAACCGTCTTCATCCGGCGCAGCTTCGGCGACGACGAGGTGTACAAGGCGGTGGTCGAGGAGTACTTCGCCTACCTGCTCAGCAAGCGCTTCAACATGGAGTGGTACTTCGAGGGCGGCCGCACCCGCACCGGCAAGCTCCGGCCGCCGCGGTACGGGCTGCTCAACTACCTGGCCGCCGCGGTGCGCGCGGACCGGGTGGAGGACGTCCTGCTCGTCCCGGTCTCGATCACCTACGAGCGGCTGAACGAGCTCGGCGCCATCGCCACCGAGCAGGTCGGCGGCAAGAAGAAGGCCGAGGGGCTCGGCTGGCTGGCCCGCTACATCCGCAACCAGCAGCACTCGGCCGGGCACGTCTACGTGCGCTTCGGCGAGCCGCTCTCGGCGCGGGACCGGCTCGGCGCGCACGGCGACCCGCTGCACAACCCGCCGGTCACCATCCCGCTGCACAGCACCAACGGCAGCGCGGCCGCCGACGACCCGGCGCGCGCCGAGCGCGAGGAGCGGGAGCGGCGCGCGGTGCAGCGGCTCGCCTTCGAGGTGGCCGTCGGCATCAACGCCGTCACCCCGATCACGGTGAACGCGCTGGCCACGCTGGCGCTGCTCGGCGTGCAGGAGCGGGCGCTCACCCTCGGCGAGGTGCGGGCGCTGCTGGCGCCGGTGCTGGACTACATCGTCGAGCGCGACCTGCCGCGCGGCGAGCTCGGCGCGCTGCGCGAGGAGGCCAGCCTCGCCGTCGTGCTGGAGCAGCTCTCGCTGGCCAGGGTGGTCACGGTGTTCAGGGGCGGGCTCGAGCCGGTGTACTCGATCCAGAGCGGCGCGCACCTGGAGGCGGCGTTCTACCGCAACAGCGCGGTGCACTGGTTCGTCAACCGCGCCATCCTGGAGCTCGGCATCCTGGCCGCGGTCACCGCGGACGCCGACCCGCAGCCCGCCGCGGAACCGGACCCGCTGAACGCGGGCTGGGACGAGGCGTTCCTGCTGCGCGACCAGCTCAAGTTCGACTTCTTCTTCCCGGAGCGCAAGGAGTTCGCCGACCAGCTCACCGCGGAGATGCTGCTGGTCGACCCGGACTGGCGCAGCAGGCCGCGGAGCACCCGGGGCCGGGAGGTGCTCGGCAGGCTCACCTCGTCCGGCTTCATGATGGCGCACCGGGTGCTGCGTGCCTTCTTCGACGCGCAGCTGGTGGTGGCCGAGCGGCTGGCCGCGCGCGATCCCGGTGTCGCGGTGGATCGCAAGGATCTGGTCGCGGAGTGCGTCGCGGTGGGCAGGCAGATGCTGCTGCAGCAGCGGCTGCACAGCCCGGAGTCGGTCTCGACCGAGCTCTTCGGCACCGCGCTGAAGCTCGCCGACAATCGCGGGCTGCTCACCCCGGCCGACGGACCGGAGGCGCGGGCCGACCTGGCGGTGCGGCGCGAGGAGTTCGCCGCGCGGCTGCGCATCCTGGCCGCGCGGATCGGCCAGGCGGCAGCGCTCGACCCGTCCAACCGCGCCTCCCTGGACCGCCGATGAGCGCTTCTCGTCACCGCCACCGGTCGGCTGTCCGGCGGATGGGAGCCACGCCGATGGGCGTCGCCGGGCCGCCCGCCCAGGAGGCCGGGCTATGAGCGAGGCAGCCAGGGACGATTCCGTCGCGGCTGCCGAGCCCGCCCGCTCGGTGGACGAGCTGCTGGAGGCGATCCGCACCGGCCCGCAGGGGCCGCAGGTGGGTGCCTTCTTCGACTTCGCCGGCACCGTGGTGGACGGCTTCCGCAGGCCGGGCCCGCTGCAGAAGCTCACCGGACGCCGCCGCCCGCACGACGCCGCGCACACCCTGCGGGACAGCATCCGGACCGGCACCACCGACGGCGAGTACGGCCAGTTCCTGCAGGCGGCCCAGCACACCCTGGCCGGCTGCACCGAGGACGACCTCACCGCCGCGGGCCGGTCCCTCTTCCGCACCGAGCTCTACGAGCAGGTCTTCCCGGAGGCGTGGCTGCTGGTGCAGGCGCACCGCGAGGCCGGGCACACGGTGGTGCTGATCAGCTCGCTCACCCGCTTCCAGGTGCGCCCGGTCGCCGACGAGCTCGGTATCGAGCACCTGCTCTGCACCGAACTCGCCGTCGAGGGCGGCGCGCTCACCGGGTACCTCGACGGCAAGCCGCTGTGGCGCACCGGCAAGGCCGAGGCCGCGCGAGCCTTCGCGGAAGCGCGCGGCATCCAGCTCGGGAACAGCTGGGCCTACGCCGACAGCCTGGCCGACCTCCCGCTGCTCGAGCTCGCCGGCCGCCCGGTCGCGGTGGCGCCGGACTCCCGGCTCGCCCTGGTCGCGGCCGAGCGGCGCTGGGCAGCGCCCGCCTTCCAGCCGCGGCGCCCGCCCACCCTGCTGGACGCCGTGCGCACCGCGGCCGGCTTCGCCGCCATGCTCGGCGGCGCGCTGCTCGGCGTGCTCGCCCGCAGCTACACCGGCGAGCGCAGGAAGATGGCGGACGGGTTGCTCGCCTTCGCCACCAGGGGTGTGCTCACCACGACCGGGGTCCGGCTGCGGGTCACCGGCGCCGAGCACGCACGCGCCCCGCGCCCCGCCGTCTTCCTCTTCAACCACCAGAGCCAGTACGACGTCTTCATCGTGCCGCGAGTGCTGAACGGCGGGGTCACCGGCGTCGGCAAGCAGGAGCTCACGAAGAATCCGATCTTCGGCCCGCTCATGCGCTTCGTCGGGGTCACCTTCATCGACCGCACCAGCACCGACAGCGCGAAGGCCTCGCTCGCCCCCGTGGTGCGGACGCTGGGCGATGGACTCTCCATCGCGATCGCGCCGGAGGGCACCCGCTCGTACACGCCGCGGCTCGCCCCGTTCAAGAAGGGCGCGTTCCACATCGCCATCCAGGCCGGGGTCCCGGTCATCCCGATCGTGATCCGCAATGCGGGCGAGGTCTGCCGCCGGAACGCCGCGGTCGCCAGGCCCGGCGTCGTGGACGTGGCGATCCTGCCGCCGATCGACGTCTCCGGCTGGGATCCGGCCGCGCTCGACGAGAAGGTCGAGCAGGTGCGCAGGCAGTACCTGCACACCCTGCTGCACTGGCCGGGACAAAGGACTTGACCTGAAGGATTATTGAGGTTTCAGTATGAGTGGGCAGAGCCGGAGCAGCTCCGGCGCCCGAGGGAGGGAGACCCCACCGTGACCACCACTTCCACCACACCGAGCCGAGTCCCCGCGCTGAGCCGCCCCGTCGCGGTACTCGGCCCGACCGTCGCCGCCGTCGTCGCCAACCTGATCATCTGGGCCATCGCCAAGGCAGCGGGGGTGAACTTCGAGGCCACCAACAACGGCGAGGTGGGCGAGGTGCCCGCGAGCGGCATCGTCTTCATCACCGCGGCGCCGATGCTCGTCGGGCTGACCGTCGCGGTGCTGCTCGCCTACCGCTGGCCCGGCATCCTGCGGGTCGCCGAGATCGTCGGGTCGGTGCTGGCCATCCTCACCATCGGGCTGACCATCGCCGCCGACTTCGACCTGTCGTCCACCATCGCGCTCGCGCTCATGCACGTCACGCTGGTGCCCGCCATCGTGATCGGGCTGGAGGGGCTGCGGCGCAAGCTGGCCGAGCAGGGCAAGGCGGCCTGACCACGAGGTACGGCGCCCGCGCCCACCCGGCGCGGGCGTCAGACCTTGCGGTTGAAGAGCAGCTTCCACGGCATGAGCGCCGACTCCAGCTGCACCGCGAAGCTCATCTTGGAATCGCCGATGGTGCGCTCCTCGAAGCGGATCGGCACCTCGGCGATGGTGTAACCGCGCTTGACGGTGCGGTAGTTCATCTCGACCTGGAACGAGTAGCCGTTGCTGCGGATCGAGCCGACCTCGATGGCGCGCAGCGTGTCGGCCTTCCACGCCTTGAAGCCCGCGGTGGCGTCCTTGACGCCGAGCCGCAAAATGGCGTTGACGTAGAAGTTGGCCCAGGCGGAGAGCGCCTTGCGGTACCACTTCCACTCCTCGGCGGTGGAGCCGCCCGGCACGTAGCGGGAGCCGAGGACGACGCCCGCGTCGGTGTCGCGCAGCTTCTCCAGCATGGCCGGGATCACCTCGGCCGGGTGCGAGAGGTCGGCGTCCATCTGGATCACCACGTCGGCGCCCTCGTCGAGGGCGCGGGTGATGCCCGCGATGTAGGCCCGGCCGAGGCCGTCCTTCTCGGTGCGGTGCAGCACGCCGACGACGGCGGGCAGCTCGGCGGCGAGCTTGTCGGCCACCTCGCCGGTGCCGTCCGGCGAGTTGTCGTCCACGACGAGGATGTGCAGGTCGGGGACGGGCAGCGACGTCAGCCGCTCCACCGCGACCGGCAGATTATCCCGCTCGTCGTAGGTCGGCACAACAACGGTAACCCTCAAGGGTCGCCCTCCCAGCTCACCTGTTCACGCGCCGCGGGCATGAAGGACCCGCGAGCGTTCGCCTGATTCCGAGGAAACGGTACTCGATCCGCGCGAGGGGAAGCCGGGCGGCGGGGTGGGTTCAGCCGCCCTCACTCCAGTTCCGGTCGGACCTGTCGGCCTGTTCGTTTCGCGCCCTTGCGATTTCCAGCGCGCGCTCGGCCGTCGCCTGGTCCGGGTAGGGGCCCATCCGGTCCCGGAACCAGCACTGCCGCCCGCGCTCGGCCCGATTGTGCTTCAAGCAGTAGTACCAGCGTTCAGCCATGCTTCCAGCATTCCACCGGAGCGGGCTCCGTACACGGACCGCGGCGGATATCGTCGAGCCCCCTTTTTTGACACGAGTTCACCTCAGGCGCGGTACGCTGTTCGCTCATCACCTAGCGTTGGGGGCACTCGCTGATGACCATCCCTGCCGACGTGCGCCGCGAAAGCCCGCGATCGAAGCGGAGCACCATTCTCGCGGCCGCGATCGATCAGTTCGGCCGAGTCGGCTACGACCACACCAAGTGGGCGTCGATCGCGGACGAGGTCGGCATCGGCCAGACCGCGCTCTACCACTACTTCGAGTCCAAGGCGCACTGCCTGCTCACCATCATGCGGCTGGAGCTCGCCGACACGGTCGAGCGCTTCGACGCCGCCACCGACGGCATCGACGACCCGGCCGACGCGCTGCGCGCCGCCGTCGGCGCCGCGTTGGCCGCCACGCCCAGTGACGCGCTGCAGCGGCGCATCCTGCAGAACCACCTGGACCTGCTGGCCGCGCCGCGGCAGTCGGTGAAGGAGGAGGCCGAACGGCTGCGCTCGCGCGGCCTGGTGCAGGAGATCGAGGCGCGCTGGACCGATCTGATCCAGCGCGGCATCGAAGCGGGCGACTTCGCCGACGGCGATCCGCGCATCCTCGGCAGGCTGGTGCTCGGCATGATCATCAGCGTGTGGCGCTGGTACCGGCCGGACGGCCCGCTCACCCTGGATCAGATCGTCGAGACGGTGCGTGACGCGGCGGCCCGCATGGTCCGCGAGTAATCCGCCGCGCAGCTCGTCCGAGTGGGGCAGCCGCGCGGTCCTGAGCTCGCCGACAGCACCGCGCGGCCGGCACTCGTCCCGTCAGGAGACCGCCGGGTTGCCCCAGGCGAGCGCCGGTAGCAGCACTTCCCGACCGCCGGCGATCTGCACCCCGGCGAGCATCGGGGATACGACCTTGCCGTCGCGGTAGGCGACGAGCCGGAGCCGGAGCACCCCGGACACATCGTGCCTGAGCTGCTCCGGACTGCCGTACTCGACGCGGAGCTGCTTGCCGGCGACGCCGTCCGCGAAGACCTGGAAATAGCCGACCTGTCTGGTATCGACGGCATCGTCCAGGACGCCGACCGTGGCCTCGAACGACCGGTACCGCTTTCCCAGCATGAAATCCACCGCGCTGCGCGGATCGCCGCAGAAGTTGGCGCAGTGGTGCACGATGCTGCTCCCGAAGTGCTCGCCACCCAGGTCGGCAGCGCCGAAGTGCAGATCGCGGCCGCAGGTCGCGGGTCGCAACGCCTCGGTGAGCAGCCGCCCCGGCCGCGGGCGTTCCTCGAAGCGGTCGAACACACCCCGCACGTACTCGGGCCCACGCCACGTCCCGCGCTGCGGTTTGGGATGCTCAGCGATCCCGGAGAACGCCCCCAGCAATCTCTTCATTCCGTTTTCGCTGATCTCTGAAATCTCGTAGCAGGTCGTCGAATACGGAGCCATGTAGACCGGAAAATCTTCCTTGGATCCACCGGGCAGGACCACGGGAAGCACGCGCTCCCGCTCCTTGTTGATGTCCCGCATGAGATCGTTCCGAATGATTAGAGTTTCAAACTGAACGCCTCGCCCCACATCATGCGAAACGGAACCCTCACCCCGGCGCTTGTACTCGGGCGAAGCGATCACCAGAACGTAATCGGCCTTCTGCAGCTGCTCGGTCGCCCACAGCGTCCAGTCGTTGCGCTGGGTGTCTTCCCACACGTCAAGCGCCACGTCGGCACCGAGCTCGGCATGCAGGAAGGTGCAGAACCGGAGCACGTGCTCCTTGTGCGCCGCCGAGTCGTGCGCATAGGAGACGAACACCCGGGGCACGTCGCCCTCATCGATATCGTCACCGGACACTCTGTCGTCCACACTCACGGCGCCATCCTTTTCTCGAGTACACGCCGCCCCAAGAACATACCGACCATTCTCAATCTTGTTCCGGGAAAACGGATTCCGATCCGCGCGAGCGTCATCCGGAGTGTATTCTTCCGATCTCGCAGCCGTCATCCCGGCGCAGCGCAACCCAACAGCCACCTCCCCGCCATCCGCTGGCGTCGACTACTGGAGCGTTCGTGAATTTCACCAAGAAGAAGCCGCTGTGGCTGGCCGTCTTCGGCGTCATCGCCGTCGCCGTGGTCGTGCTGAGCAATCTGGACGGCGCGGTGTCGTTCGTCGAGCGGTTCCTGCCCGGTTCCGATCAACCGGCGATCGCGGCGCCCGTTTCGGCCACCACACCGCCCCCGAGTACCCCACCGGCGGTCACCAGCACGCCCCGGCCGACCACGACCACGACCACCTCCGGCTCGCCGTCGACGTCGACCACTCGCACGGATCCGCCACCCACCGACGGCTGGTACGACCTGATCGAGTACCAGTCGGCTTCCTGGAACAACGGCTTCGACGCCGTCGACACCGTCGGCATCGGTACCGCCAGGTTCCCGAGCAGCATCGTCGGCTACTACGGGTCCAGCGTGTCCGACCCCATGAACCGTGCCACCTGGGCGATCAGCGGTAAGTGCGACCGATTCACGGTCTCGATCGGCAAGGACGTCGAATCGCCCTCGTCTGCCGGTGTCGGCCGGTTCATCGTCAAGCTCGACGATCAGGAGGCATTCGCCGGCGAGATGTCGATGCCGGACCCGGCGCGCGTGGTCGACCTGGACATCACCGGCAAGTCGCGGCTCACCATCCTGGACACCAGGCGCTCCCAGGACGCCAAGAACGCCTGGGGCCGCCCGCGGGTGCACTGCTCCGAGCCGCCCGGCAAGAAGCGGTAGCTCGAGGCATCGGCATCTGCTTCGGCACGGTCGGCGGTGACCACCACACCGCAGCCCGCCGCACGACGGGGCTGCCTGATCCACCGCAAACCTCTTCGCGAGCCTGCACCACGCCCCCGCCGCCCTGGTAGCCGCTCCCCGGCGCCACCGCGGGAAAAGCCTCCGCCATCCTGCCGTGAGCCCCGATAGCCTCAGCCGATGGGACGCGGCCGCCGGCCGAGGCACCCACGCCGCGCGGCACCGAAAGCCCTGCTACTGCCCCGGGGAGACACCCGCTGGCGGCTGGCGATCGAGATCGAACCCGGCGGCCTCGTCTGCGGCTCGGTGCCGCACCCCTCGACTGCCCCCCGACCTCGCTCAGCGCACCGCCATCGAGACCGCCGAGGTGTTCACCCACCGCCGGCTCACGATCGAGTGGCAGGGCGAGGACCCGTCGTGGATCGGTGTCGTCACCGGAAGCGAGCACTACGAAGGCAACGGACCCGAGCCCGGAGACGCGAAATCCCTCTGACCTACGTGAGGTCAGAGGGACTGAGTGGCCAGGGCCGGGATCGAACCGGCGACCTTCCGCTTTTCAGGCGGACGCTCGTACCAACTGAGCTACCTGGCCGCAGGCAACTGCGAAACGGCTGCCATACGCGAAATGCCGGATTTCTCCGGCACTCGTGTGCGACCCTGACGGGACTCGAACCCGCGACCTCCGCCGTGACAGGGCGGCGCGCTAACCAACTGCGCCACAGGGCCTTGCTCTGCTACCAACGACCCGAAGGCCGTACCCCCTACGGGATTCGAACCCGCGCTACCGCCTTGAAAGGGCGGCGTCCTAGGCCGCTAGACGAAGGGGGCTCGTTCCGGATCTCTCCGGCTCGGCTTCAACGTTGTCCGCTGGGAGCTCGCATAGCTTATGACAGACCGCCCCGGATTCCCAAACCGGCTGGTCAGACGCCCAATCCGAGTTCTTCGAGCCGGGCCGATGCCTGCCAGCCATTGCTGTGGAACTTCTCCGCCCACTCCTGGGTGGCCATGGCCTCGATCACCACCTCCAGTGCCTCCTGGAACCGCGAGCGCAGATCGATCCCGCCGCCGAAGACGTCGATCAGGTACCGCTGGCCGGCCAGCGCGGCCGCCAGGGTCCGGGTGAACCGGTCCGGATCGGCGTCCGCGCGCAGCTGCCCCTGCTCCATCGCACGCACCGCCAGCGTCTTGGTGGCGCGGCCGATGATCCGGCTGCCGCCGGTCTGCACGTCGCGGTAGAAGTCGGGCTCGATGATGAGCCGGTACTCGGCCTGCACGATGATGTCGTGCTGCAGCCGGAGCGCCATCTCGTCGATCATCCCGTGCAGAACGTCGAGCGGCCCGAGATCCGTTCGTGTGAGCCAACGTTCGGCGGACGCGCGATATCGCTCGATCGCCGCGTCGAGGACGGCGCGCGCCAGATCCTCCTTGGAGTCGAAATGGAAGTACATCGCCCCCTTGGTCGCCCGCGACCCTTCCAGTATCCGATTGAGCGACGCCGCGGCGTAGCCGCTCTTCCCGAATTCAACGGCGGCGGACCTGATGATCGCCGCACGTGTCCGGCGGGCCCGCTCTTGCTGCCGTGCCATGCTCGAAACGCCTCCGAAGCTTACTCGCCGCCGCTGGCTAACCCCCCTTGGGAAGAAACCGGCAGCGCATAATGACGACTCTTGTTTACACTTCAACCTGGGTTTTCGCCCAATTACAAACTTTGGGTACGAAAACTCGGTGTGAAACTCGAAACACACCAGCTGGTATAGTTCCTCTGCCCGGGTGCGCCGCAGGGGGTGCGCATCCGGGCGTTCTTCGTCTCGAATCGGCCTCCTCCTGCGGCGTTCGACTCCAGCGATACCGCGATCGGGGGCCCCGATCGCGGCGCGGCCCGGGAGGGCCGAGCACATCCCGAATCAATCACGATCCGCTCGCGCGCGGTGTTTCTCCCGAATTTCATCTGGCCGTCACCGTACCCGGAAACCGCATCCGGCACGTGCCAAACCGAGGGGCCTGCCGTCGCGATCGCCGGAATTCGCATTCCGGCAAACCATCCGCAATCGGTTATAGGTGGCGAACTCACCGCTATTTCGGACCGAACGGAACGGGCGCCGGGCCACCGGCCCGACAGCTCCGCCCGGCCGGTTTCCGGCCCCGCGGCGGCGCCCCCGATCCGTTCCGGGCGCCCCCGTGCGCCCGGCTGTCTCCCCCCGCAAATCCAAAGGCTTTGCTGGACAACATGTTTCGATGATAATCATGAACCGGAGCGGAGGCGAAGCCGGGTCGGCGGATCCCCGGAGCCCATCGGCGCCGCCCGGCGCCGCGTTACCCGCGCGGCGAGCGCCACCTGCGGAATCCCCTCGCGCGCGGTCGGTTCCGAGCGCGCCGAACGGAAGAACCGCGAATATCGGCGCGATTCCCACCGCGGAGAAGATGTGATACCCATCATTTCGAGGCAAGCACGCCGAGGCCACCGAAGCGGAGCGGTCGACCATCCTCGACCGGGGGGACCTGGTGGAGCGCGGTGCCCCCTGTAGGACTCGAACCTACGACCTAGTGATTAAAAGTCACCAGCTCTACCAACTGAGCTAAAGGGGCTCGGCTGGACACAGTACCCGACCCCCACCCGGCGGCACGAGCAGGATTCACAGCCGCCTCTATACATTTGCCTTATCCCGCCAGAAGCTCTCCGGCTCCGCCGGGCGAGCGCCGCGCCAGCAAAAGCTACCCGCGAGTAGCGGGATCGCGGACCCATTCGGCGGCCCGACCGGATTACCGGCGGCACCGGAATCCGCCGATGCCAAGCGGATACCGCCACCTCACCGCGCTCCCGGCGCCGGCTCGCAGCCGGCCGGATCCGGTGAGAGCCCAGCGCTCGCGGTGTAACCCGGACCACGGCCAGCTAACGACTGGGCCGGCCGGACGATAGTCCACGGAACGCCCCCGAGCCTTAGAATCGGGGTCATCGCCCCCTGGTTCAGGGCGGCGCACAGACCTGGCCAGGGCGGCCGGACAGTAGCGGACAGCACCTGAAGATGCGTTTCGCATCACACCTACGGTGCCGTAAGGTATGGCCGCATCGGCTTCGGTCTACCGTGGAAAACGACCCGAACGACCGCACGCACCGACTGAGAAGGGCACAAGACACTATGGCAAGGGATCTGACTCAACTCGAGCTTCTGACAGAGTTGGAGCCGGTTGCCGAAGAGAACGTCAACCGGCACATCTCCATGGCCAAGGAATGGCACCCCCACGACTACGTGCCGTGGGACGAGGGCCGGAACTTCGCCGCCATGGGCGGGGTGGACTGGGCGCCGGAGCAGTCCCAGCTGAACGAGGTCGCCAAGGCGGCCATGATCACCAACCTGCTGACCGAGGACAATCTCCCCTCCTATCACCGGGAGATCGCGGAGAACTTCTCGCAGGACGGCGCGTGGGGCACCTGGGTCGGCCGCTGGACCGCCGAGGAGAACCGGCACGGCATCGTGATGCGGGACTACCTGGTGGTCACCCGCGGTGTCGATCCCGTCGCCCTCGAAGAGGCGCGGATGATCCACATGACCAACGGCTTCGCCTCCCCCACCGAGGCCGACGCCGGCTTCCTGCACTCGGTCGCCTACGTGACCTTCCAGGAGCTGGCCACCCGGGTCAGCCACCGCAACACCGGCAAGGTGTGCGACGACCCGATCGCCGACCGCATGCTGCAGCGCGTCGCCGCCGACGAGAACCTGCACATGATCTTCTACCGCAACCTCTGCGGCGCGGCGCTCGACCTCTCCCCCGATCAGGCGCTGGACGCGATCACCCTGATCCTGGAGAACTTCCAGATGCCGGGCGCGGGGATGCCCAACTTCCGGCGCAACGGCGTGCTGATGGCCAAGCACGGCATCTACGACCTGCGCCAGCACCTCGAAGACGTGGTCAACCCGGTGCTGAAGAAGTGGCAGATCTTCGAGCGCGACGATTTCAGCCCGCGCGGTGAAGAGGTGCGCGAGCGGCTCGGGAAGTTCCTGGAGAAGCTGGGCGCCGACGTCATCAAGTTCGAGGAGCAGCGCGACCGCATGCTGGCCCGCGAGGCCAAGAAGCGCGAGCTGGCCACCACCGGCAGCTGACGCCGCCGAGCTCGGGTCACCGCCGCCGTCCGGATTCGTCCGGGCGGCGGCGTTCGCTTTTCGTGATATTCCCCGCCCCGGATGCCCCGGCACCGCGGGGCAGCCCCCCGGCGGTGCGACACTGGTAACCGTGACGACGCTGGAAGCCGCGACCGCGGCAGCAACGGGCAACGCGCTGCGGATCGGCCCCTACCCGGTCGATCCGCCGGTGGTGCTGGCCCCGATGGCAGGCATCACCAACCTGGCGTTCCGCAAGCTCTGCCGCGAGTTCGGCAGCGCGACCTCGCTCTACGTCTGCGAGATGATCACCGCGCGGGCGGTGGTGGAGCGGAACGAGAAGACGCTGCACATGATGTCCTTCGACGCCGACGAGCACCCCAGGTCCATGCAGCTCTACGGGGTCGACCCGAAGACGCTGGCCGAGGCGGTGCGGATCGTGGCGGGCGAGGGCTGGGCCGACCACATCGACATGAACCTCGGCTGCCCGGTGCCCAAGGTGACCAGGCTCGGCGGCGGCGCGGCGCTGCCCTACAAGCGCTCGCTCTACGCCGAGATCGTCAAGGCCATGGTGCGCGCCGCCGAGCCGTACGGCGTTCCGGTGACCATGAAGTTCCGGATCGGCATCGACGACGAGCACCACACCTACCTGGACGCGGGCCGGATCGCCGAGGCCGAGGGCGCTCGGGCCGTCGCGCTGCACGCGCGGACCGCGGCCCAGCGCTACTCCGGGCAGGCGGACTGGACCGCCATCGCGAAGCTCAAGGAGCACGTGACCACCATCCCGGTGCTCGGCAACGGCGACATCTTCTCCGCCGCCGACGCGGTGCGGATGATGGCCGAGACCGGCTGCGACGGCGTCGTGGTCGGGCGCGGCTGCCTCGGCAGGCCGTGGCTCTTCGCCGAGCTGGCCGCCGCGCTGCGCGGCGAGCCGATGCCGGAGCCGCCGAACCTGGGCCGGGTCGGCGCGGTGCTGTACCGGCACGGCGCGCTGCTCACCGACCACGACGGCGAGGACAAGGCCATGCGCGATCTGCGCAAGCACATGGCCTGGTACCTGATGGGGTTCCCGGTCGGCTCCGAGCTGCGGCGCGCCTTCGCGACCGTCTCCCGGCTGTCCGAACTCGCCGCGCTGGTCGAGCAGCTGGACCGGGAAGCCCCCTTCCCCCGGGATGCGGAGGGGCCGCGCGGGCGGCAGGGTTCACCGGGCAAGGTCGCGCTGCCGCACGGCTGGCTGGACGACCCCGACGACCCGGCGGTTCCGCACGCCGCGGACGTCATGCACAGTGGCGGTTGATGGCTGGCGTGCGGCAGAAGTGGCTTGCCGTGGCGTAATCGTTATCATTGCGGCATCGGTCACGCCGGTCGACACGGCCTGATGCGGCAGCAGGGATTTGGGAAGAGCGAGGTTCGTAGGTGGCTGACGATCGGCAGGGGCGTTCGCCACGTCCGGGGGGCCGCCCCCCATGGGAGCGGTACCCGGCCGGGAGTGATCCCGAGGCGGACGGCGCGCACTCGTCCCGCCGGTCCAGGCACTCGGAGGACGGCGACGAGTCGGCGTCGGCTCCGCTCACCGTGCACGACCTCGTGCAGAAGGTCGACAGTGAGCGGGTCGCGCGCCGGCGGCGGCCGGACTCGCAGGGCGAACAGCGCAGGCCGAGCGGGCAGGGTGCGCCGCGGCGGGAGCCGCCGCCCGCGCGCGGCAGGGGTGGCTCGCCGGTGGCGGGGGATATCGCCGGCGCCGCACCGGCTCCGGGGCGGCCGAGCGATCCGGGGCGGCCCGCACCCGGGCGGCGCGCTCCGAGCCACGAGGATCCGCCCCGAGCTGCCGGACAGGCGCCGGAGGGGCCGCGGCCGACCGGGCGTTCGGCGGGACGCGCGGAGGCCACTCGGGCGGGACGCCCGGCGGTGGGACGCGACGAGAGTTCCCGGCCGGGCGGCCAGGCGGCTTCCGGACGCCAAGCGCCCGGCCCGGACGAATCAGCCCGCCGACGGCCCCCGCAGCGCCCCACGCCCGCCCGCGAGGAACCCGTCCGGCCGGCCGGACGCCAGGCGCCCGGCCGGGCGGAGAAACCTGCCCCCGAACCCGCCGCCGACTCCACCCGGGTGCACCGGCAGGCACCGGCCGCCGGCCCGGCAAGGCCGCGTCCGGAGAAGGGCCGCAAGCCCCCGGTGCAGCCGCGCGGCCCGGTCGCCGACGAACCCGCCGAGGACGTCACCGAGGAGATCCCCCCGGTCGAGCCGGGGCCGGAGCCGGGCAAGACCGGCGATACCCCGCGCGGCCGGAAGGCGCGCAGCGCGGAGCAGCCGCGCTCGGTCGGTCCGCGCAAGGCGGGCGCCACCGGCATCAAGAGCAGGCGGGGCCGCCTCGCGCTGCGCTCGTCGGTGGCCGCGGTCGCGGTGATCGCCCTGCTCACCACCGGTGGCGGCTGGAGCTACCTGCGCGCGACCGACAGCGGCTTCACCCAGGTCAACGCCCTGGACGAGAACCCGGAGGACGTGCTCGACTCGAACCTGCAGCTCGGCGACGAGAACTTCCTGATCGTCGGCACCGACACCAGGGCCGGGGTGAACGGCGACATCGGAGCGGGCACCCTGGAGGACGCCGAGGGCGCCCGCGCCGACACCGTCATGCTGGTCAACATCCCCAAGAACCGCTCCCGCGTCGTCGTCGTCTCCTTCCCGCGCGACCTGGACGTCACCCGCCCGCAGTGCCAGGGCTGGGACAACGACAAGGGCACCTACACCCAGGAGACCTTCCCCTCCGCCATGGGCGACAAGTTGAACGCGGTCTACGCGCTCGGCGGCCCGCGCTGCCTGGTGAACGTGGTCCGCAAGATGAGCGGGCTCAGCATCAACCGCTTCATCGGCATCGACTTCGCCGGCTTCGAGGCCATGGTCGACCAGGTCGGCGGCGTCGAGGTGTGCAGCACCAAGCCGATCATCGACGACACCCTCGGCACCATCCTGGAGACCTCGGGCAAGCAGATCGTCAGCGGCCAGACCGCGCTGAACTACGTCCGCGCCAGGCATGTCTACGGCGAGGAGCGCAGCGACTACGACCGGATCAACCGGCAGCAGAAGTTCCTCGCCTCGCTGCTGCGCGGCGCGCTCTCCAGCAAGGTGCTGCTCGACCCGGGCAAGATGAACGGCTTCGTCTCCGCCTTCACCAGCCACACCTTCGTCGACGACGTGCGCAGCCAGGATCTGCTCATGCTCGGCCGCTCGCTGCAGAAGATGAGCGCGGGCGCGGTCACCTTCCTGACCATCCCGACCGCAGGCACCACCTCCTACGGCAACGAGATCCCGCGCGACACCGACATCAAGGCGCTGTTCCGCGCGGTCATCGACGACCAGCCGCTGCCCGGCGAGCAGAAGGCGCCGGAGATCACCACCGAGGCGGAGCCCGCACCGGCCGAGCCGACGACCGAGCTCACCGCCGTCGATCCCGGCATCGTCTCGGTGCAGGTGTCGAACGCCTCCGGGATGGAGGGCTCCGCGCAGCGCACCGCCACCAAGCTGAGCACGCAGGGCTTCGGCATCTACACCACCTCGAACTACTCCGGCGGGACCTCGCCGAGCACGAAGGTCAGGTACGCCACCGGGCACGAGGCGGAGGCGGCGACGGTCGCCAGCTCGATCCCCGGTGCCAGCCTGGAGCGCGCCGACGAGCTGGGCAGCATCATCGAGCTGGTGCTCGGCGAGAGCTTCGCAGGCACGGTGGTGCCGCCGACCCCGGTCGGGACCACGTTGCCGAGCGTGCCGCTCGGCACCCCGGCGAGCGCGGCGCCGATCGCGCTCCCCTCCGACCTCGAGCACATGAACGCCGCCGACGACACCTGCAAGTAGCGGTTTGCCGGGAATGCGCCCGGACCGGGCGCATCACCCGCCATTCACCCGTCGTTGGTGACGCGGAAAGTCGCGGACACTAGTCTCTGCGCATGCGTGTCATCTACAACGAGCAAATGGCCGACCTCGCCGATCTCCTCGGCGAGATGGCCGGGCTCGCGGGCGCCGCCATGGAGCGGGCCACCCAGTCGCTGCTGCAGGCCGACCTCGGGCTGGCCGAGCAGGTGCTCTCCCAGGACGACCGGATCGCCGAGATGATCACCGACGCCGAGGAGCGCGCCTTCGCGCTGCTCGCGCTGCAGGCCCCGGTCGCCGGCGACCTGCGCCAGGTGGTGAGCGCCATCCAGATCGTGAACGACGTGAACCGGATGGGCGCGCTCGCCCAGCACGTCGCCAAGGTGACCAGGCGCAGGCACCCCGGGCACGCGCTGCCCGAGGCGGTGAACGGCTACTTCGCCGAGATGGGCCGGATCGCGGTCAGCATGGGTGCCAGCGCCAAGGAGGTGCTCGCGACCCGCGATCCCGAGCGCGCCCTCGAACTCAACGAGGAGGACGAGGCGATGGACGACCTGCACCGCCACCTCTTCACCCTGCTCATGGATCGGGACTGGAAGCACGGCGTCGCCGCCGCCGTCGACGTCACCCTGCTCGGCCGCTACTACGAGCGCTTCGCCGACCACGCCGTGGAGATCGGCCGCCGCGTCGTCTTCCTGGTCACCGGCGAGCTCCCCGCGGGCACCGACGAGAAGTAGCTCCACCCCCGCTCGGCCGGCGTTCGCGCCGGGCGGGCCGCAGCGGACACGCGAGAGGCCCGCGCCTGCGGCGCGGGCCTCTGTCGTCGCGGTGCGGATCAGCCGAAGCGGCCGGAGATGTAGTCCTCGGTGGCGCGCTTCGACGGGTTCGAGAAGATCTTCTCGGTGTCATCGATCTCGATCAGCTTGCCCGGCTTGCCCTGGGCCTCCAGGTTGAAGAAGCCGGTCTGGTCGCTGACCCGGGCGGCCTGCTGCATGTTGTGCGTGACGATCACGATGGTGAACTCCTTCTTGAGTTCCGTGATCAGGTCCTCGATCGCCAGGGTGGAGATCGGGTCGAGCGCCGAGCAGGGCTCGTCCATGAGCAGCACGTCGGGCGAGACGGCGATGGCGCGGGCGATGCAGAGCCGCTGCTGCTGACCGCCGGAGAGGCCGCCGCCCGGCTTGTCCAGCCGGTCCTTGACCTCGTTCCAGAGGTTGGCGCCGCGCAGCGACTGCTCGGCCACCTCCTCCAGCTCCTTCTTGCCGCGGACGCCCTGCAGCTTCAGCCCGGCCACCACGTTGTCCCGGATGGACATGGTGGGGAACGGGTTCGGGCGCTGGAACACCATGCCGATGGTGCGGCGCACGCCGACCGGGTCCACCTGGGAGCCGTAGATGTCCTCGCCGTCGAGCAGCACGGCACCCTGGACACTGGCGTTCGGGGTGACCTCGTGCATGCGGTTCAGCGAGCGGAGCACGGTCGACTTGCCGCAGCCGGAGGGGCCGATGAAGGCGGTGACGCTGCGCGGCAGCACCGTGAGCGCGACATCGGCGACGGCGTGGAACTTGCCGTAGAAGATGTTCAGGTCTTTGACGTCGATACGCTTGGCCATTGTTTCGTTCCGCCTCTATCGGTTCCGCGTGAGCAGCTTGTTCACGACCGCGGCCGCCGCGTAGAGCAGCGCGATCAGCAGGATCAGCGTCAGGGCCGCGCCCCACACCCGGAGCCGGCCGGCCGGCTCGGGGTTCGCCAGCTCCTGGTAGATGAGCAGCGGCAGGGAGGCCATGTTGCCGTCGAACACGTCGGTGTTGATCGACTTGCTGTAGCCGACCAGCACCAGCACCGGCGCGGTCTCGCCCATGACCCGGGCGAGCGCGAGCAGCATGCCGCTGAGCATGCCGGGCAGGGCGGTGGGGATGACGATCCGCACGATCGTCTTCCACTTCGGGATGCCGAGGGCGTAGGAGGCCTCGCGCAGCTCGTCCGGCACCAGCTTGAGCATCTCCTCGGTGCTGCGCACCACCACCGGCAGCATCAGCAGCACCAGGGCGAGCGAGACCGCGAAGGCGCTCTGCGGGAAGCCGAAGGTGGCGATCCACAGCGCGAAGATGAACAGCGCGGCGACGATCGAGGGAACGCCTGCCAGGATGTCGACCATGAAGGTGGTGGTCTTGGCGAGCCAGCCGCGGCCGTACTCGACCAGGAACACCGCGGCCATGATGCCGAGCGGCACCGCGATCACGGCGGCGATCAGGGTCTGCACGATGGTGCCGTAGATCGCGTGGTAGACGCCGCCGCGGCTCTGGTCGGGCAGCACGCCCTTCTGCGAGTTCAGCCACCAGTCGGAGCTGAGCACCGCCTCGACGCCGCTGGTGATGACCAGGCCGAGCACCCAGACCAGCGGGATGAGCGCGATCACGAAGCAGATCGCGACGACGACGGTGGCGACGTGGTTCTTGACCTTGCGGCCGGTGCTGATCGCCCGGAAGGCGGGCGCCTTGATCGGCTTGTCGAGTGTGGTGGTCATCAGCCGTTCACCCTTCCGCCGGACGCGACCCGCGCCAGCGCGTTGACGACGAAGGTCAGCGCGAACAGCACGAAGCCCGCCGCGATGTAGGCACCGGTCGGCAGCGGCGCGCTGAACTCCGAGGCCGCCGAGGCGATCTTGGAGGCGAAGGTGTAGCCGCCGTCGAACAGCGACCAGTTGCCCGCCTGCGACGCCGTGCGCAGCACGACGAGGACGGCGATGGTCTCACCGAGCGCGCGGCCGAGGCCGAGCATGGAGCCGGCGATCACGCCGGAGCGGCCGTACGGCAGCACCGTCATCCGCACGACCTCCCACTTGGTGGCGCCGAGCGCCTGGGCGGCCTCGATGTGCGCCCGCGGGGTGAGGTTGAAGACCTCGCGGGCGACCGAGGTGATGATCGGCAGGATCATCACCGCGAGCACGACGCCCGCGGTGAAGATCGTGCCGCCGCCCGCCAGCGAGACGTTGCCGTCCGAGAAGAGGAAGAACCACCCGAGCTTGTCGTTCAGGAAGGTCTGCACCGGCTCGATCTGCGGAGCCAGCACCAGGAAGCCCCAGAGCCCGAAGACGATGGACGGCACCGCCGCGAGCAGGTCGACCAGCGTCGCGAAGGGGCGCGCCACCTGCTTCGGCGCGTACTGGGTGAGGAACAGCGCGATGCCGATACCGATCGGCACCGCGATCACCAGCGCGAAGATCGAGCTCAGCACGGTGACCATGAACAGGTCGCGAATGCCGAAGCGCAGATCGTCGGCGTTCGAGGTGTTGAACTCGGTGCTGGTGAAGAAGTTGGCGTTGTTCGCCATGACCGATGGCACCGCGCGGATCAGGAGGAACAGCGCGATCAGCGCGATAGCGGCCACGATGGTCGCACCGGCCGCCGTCGCCAGCGACCGGAACAGGACCTCGATCCGCTGGCTCGACACCTTCGTCGTCCGGCCCGAAGCGGGCCCGTTGCTCGGCGACTTCGTCATGGACGATGATTCTCCGCCCGCTGTCGGGCTCGTCGCGGTGGACGAGCCCTCGGCGGACACCTCAGGGTGCACGGTCATGGCCTACTCGATCAGGAAATCGCGTTGATGGCGGTGGTCAGGCGGGTCTTGAACTGGTCGGGGATCGGCACGTAGCCGCTCGCGTCCAGGCCGTCCTGCCCGTTGTTGACCGCCGAGGTCAGGAACGCCTTGACCGCGGTGGCGGTCGCGCCGTCGGTGTACTTCGAGCAGACGATCTCGTAGGTCGGCAGGATGATCGGGTACGCGCCCGCCGTGGTCGGCTTGTAGAACGAGGAGACGTCGAGCACCAGGTCGTTGCCCTGGCCCTTGATCTTCACGCTGTCGATCGCCTTACCCGCGGAGGTGCTGGTCAGCTCGACCGGCTCCGGGCCGGCGGAGGTGATGATCCGCGCGATGGACAGGTTCTGCGCCTTGGCGAACGACCACTCGTTGTAGGTGATGGCGTTCTTGGTGTTCTTCACCGCGGCGGTGACGCCCTCGTTGCCCTTGGCACCCTCGCCGACGCCGCCGTTGAAGGCCTTGCCGGTGCCCTTGCCCCATGCGCCGTTCGCGGCGGCGTCCAGGTAGAGCTGGAAGTTGTCGGTGGTGCCCGACTCGTCCGAGCGGAAGATGACCGCGATCGGGGCCGACGGCAGCGTGGCGCCCGGGTTCAGCGCCTTGATCTCCGGGGCGTCCCAGGTCTTGATGGTGCCGTTGAAGACCTTGGCGGCGGTGGCGCCGTCCAGCGCCAGGTCGGTCACGCCGTCGATGTTGTAGCTGACCGCGATCGGGCCGAAGACGGTGGGCAGGTTCCACGCCGGGGCGCCGCCGCAACGCTCGGCGGCCTTGGCCACCTCGCCCTTGCTCTCGCTCAGCGGCGAATCGGAGCCGCCGAAGTCGGTCTGGCCGCCGATGAACTCGTTGACGCCGGCGCCGGAACCACTCGAGGTGTAGTTCAGGGTCGAGCCGTCGCAGTTGGCCTCGTAGGCGGCGACGAAGCGATCCATCGCGTTCTTCTGCGCCGAGGAGCCGCTGGCCTTGAGGGCTTCCTTGCCACCGCAGGCGACGTCGACCGTCGAACCGGTGTTCTCGGACGTGGTGTTGTCATCGCTGCCACAGGCGGAAAGAGCCATGGCACCTGCGGCCAGCACACCGACAAGGGCGCTGCTGCGCTTGAACTTCACTATTCCTCCGGAATCACGTGCGACACGCCCGGTCCCTCACCGGCCGAGCGGGTGGTGTGGTGCGGGGCGTTCGCGGGGAACTTGCGCACCAGGGCAGCCACGGAGCCGCCCGTACACAAAGTAAGGTCGCCCGGTTGACAGTTGGACCAGGCTGAGTGAACGGAAAATGAACACACCGGCGCGGGCGCCGGGGCTCCCCGTATGATTGCCGTCCGTTTACTGGCGCGTCGCCATGGTGACCGTCAGGTGACCGGAGCGGCGTAGGCGACGTCCACGTGCGCGGGCGCGAAGCCGAGCCGGGTGTAGGTGCGGACGGCGGCGGTGTTGTCCGCCTCGGTGTAGAGCAGCACCTCGCCCAGGCCGCGCGCGCGGAGGTGGTGCAGCCCGGCCAGGGTCAGCAGCCTGCCGAGCCCCCTGCCCTGCGCCGCCGGGTCGATCCCGACCACGTACACCTCACCGACCGGAGGGCTCTCGTCGGAGTGCACCTTGGTCCAGTGGAATCCGAGCAGCCGCTCCGGATCGGCGGCGTCGGTGGCGACGAAGAGGCCGGCCGGGTCGAACCAGTCGGCCGCGCGCCGCGTCGCGATATCGCGCTCGGTCCAGCCGCCCTGCTCGGGATGCCAGTCGAACGCGGCGTTGTTGACCCGGAGCAGTTCGGCGTCGTCGGCCGCACCCGCGCCACCGGGGCCGCGGTAGGTGCGCAGCACGATACCGTCCGGAACGACCAGCTCGGGTAGCTGTGGCGTAGCCAGCGGACGGCGCATCTGCCACAGCTCGCGCGCGGTGCGCAGCCCGAGCCGTCCGGCCACCGCCTTCGCGGCGGGCAGGTCGCCGTGCGCCCACACCCGCGCGCCCGCGCCGCCCTCCGCCAGCACCTGGGTGACCAGGGCGGATCCGATGCCGTGGCCGCGCGCGGCCGGGGCGACCGCGACCTCGGCCATGGCCGGGTGATCACCGTGCGCCGGAACGAGATTGGCGTACCCCGCCGCTTCGCCGCCGTGCAGCGAGACCAGGTGCCGCGCGCCGGCCCCGGGGTCGGCCAGCGAGAGCACGGCAGCCTCGGAGACCGGCGCGACGTCGTCCGCCGCGGTGGCCGCGGCGAGCAGCGCGCGCACGGCGGCGGCGGCCGGCTCGTCCAGCCGGTCGGTCCAGCCGGGGCCGGTCACTGCGCGGTGCCGTTGTTGACCGGGGCGAGCGGGGCGTCCCCGGCGGGCTGCTCGCCGTCCTCGGGGAAGGCGGCCTCGCCCTTCGCCGCGCTGCGGGACGGGCGGACGGCCTTGTACCCGACGTTGCGCACGGTGCCGATCAGCGACTCGTAGTCGCTGCCGAGCTTGGCGCGCAGCCGCCGCACGTGCACGTCGACGGTGCGGGTGCCGCCGAAGAAGTCGTAGCCCCAGACCTCCTGCAGCAGCTGGGCCCTGGTGAAGACCCGCCCCGCATGCTGGGCCAGGTACTTCAGCAGCTCGAATTCCTTGTAGGTGAGGTCGAGCGGGCGGCCGCGCAGCCGCGCGGTGTAGGTGCCCTCGTCGATCACCAGCTCGCCGAGGGTGATCTTGCCGGTGTTCTCCGGGCTCGCGGCGCCGCCGTTGCGGCCGACCAGCAGCCGGAGCCTGGCGTCGAGCTCGGCCGGGCCGGTGCCGGGCAGCAGGATGTCGTCCAGGCCCCAGTCGGCGTTCACCGCGACCAGCCCGCCCTCGGTGAGCACGGCGACGACCGGCACCGACGACCCGGTGCTGCCGAGCAGCCTGCACAGCCCGCGCGCCGCCGCCAGATCGGTGCGCGCGTCCACCAGGGCGACATCCGCGGTCCCGGCCTCGAGCAGCGAAGAGACCTCGGTCGGCGCCGGGCGCACGTGGTGCGCGAGCAACGCGAGCGAGGGCAGCACCGACTCGGGGTTGGGGTCGGAGGTCAGCAGGAGCAGCTCCACAAGCCCTCCTCCATCTCGTGGCGCGCGGACCGGTCGGCCGCATCGCCGGGTCCACGTCGCATCATCACAGGTGATTCCGGGAGAAAGATTAGCGCGTCGGTCCCGATAGTCCGGGTTCACACGTCCCGGAGGCCCCGGAGCGGGTGCCGACCGAGCCGCCGCGACTAGGGTCGAGCCATGCGCAAGCTGATCATCGGGCTGCTGGTACTCGCGGGACTGGTGGTGGTCGTCGACTTCGGGGTCGCCGCCTACACCGAGTACCGCGTGTCGCGCACGCTCCGCGACGGCGCCGACCTGAGCGCCGACCCGGAGGTCACCATCCACGGCTTCCCGTTCTTCGCCCAGGCGCTGGACGGCCGGTTCGAGACGGTGGACATCAGAGCCAGCGCCAAGCGGCCGGACCTGCCGGGCGAGATCGCACTGGAGGCCACGCTCACCGGCGTGCACCTGGAGCTCGGCGACCTCTCCGACGGCCGGGTGCGCAACATCCCGGTCGAGCGGGTCTCGACCAGGATGCGGATCGAGCCGACCGAGCTCGGCAGGCTCTTCGGCATCCCGGACCTGCAGGTGCACTCCAGGCCGGCGGACAAGTCGGACGGCAGCGGCGGCTCCGGCGGGTCGGGAATGACCACCGCGGGTGCCCTCGTGCTCACCGGGACGCTGCCCGAGCAGACCGGCGGAACGGCCGCTCCGTTCGGCGACGGCGAGTCCGAGAAGGTCAGCGTGATGGCCGATCTGCTGCTCGACGGCGATCAGGTGCGGATCGTGGCGACCGGCATGTACAAGGGCACGCCTGCCGACGCCACCCCGACCGCCGTGATCCCGGAGGCGGAACGTCCGGCGGTGCTCGAGCGGTTCACCCGTACCATCGACACCGAGGAGCTGCCCTTCGGCGTACGGCCGACCGAGGCGTTCGCGCTCGGTGGCCAGATCGTGGTGGAGGGCCGCGGCGAGAACGTGACGATCGATCTGGATCGGCTCGGCATCGGGCGCCGCTGATCGGCTCCCGCCGCCCGTTCGTCTCCGGAGAAAGCCGTCATGATCGAGATCGTCGTTCTGGTTGTGGTCCTGCTCGCCGCCGCCGCGGTCGGCCTCGTGCTGCGGGCGCGCGAGGGCAAGCTGCGCGACGCCGCCCCCAAGGCCGCGACCGGCCCCGGCTCCGCGACCGACCGCCGCACCGAGCTGCTCGCCGAGGTCGGCGTCACCGGCGGCGGCCCCGCGGTGCTGCACTTCTCCGCCGAGTGGTGCGGGCCGTGCGCGGCGGTGCGCCGGGTGGTGGCAGGCGTCACCGAGGATCTGGCGGCGACGCCGCAGGCCCCGCAGGACATCGAGGTCGACATCGACGCCGAGCCGGCGCTGGCCCGCGAGCTGAACGTGCTCTCGCTGCCGACCACCTTCGTCTTCGATGCCGAGGGCAGGGAGCGCTTCCGCATCTCCGGGGTCCCCAAGGCCGACGCACTGCGCTCCGCGTTGGTTCCGCTCACCGCGTGAAGTAACTCCGACCTGGTCGGAAACCCACGAATTCCGGGTCTCCCGACAAATCCCCTGACGGACCCGGTAAACTGGACGCCGTGCAATCCGACCACGAGCTGATGCTCACCCGACGCCGCACGGTCGATCTGTGTCGGCTCGGGGGTTGTTGCTGCCTGTGCCGCTGAGCGGTCGGCCCCCTCAGAGTTCCTGACGCCGACCTGCGTTCACCGCGTGCGAGATCCCCCGATCCCCCGGTGAACGGGCCCGATCCCAACCCGATCCGCCGCAGAAACTCACGCGCAGGAGATTTTCTTGGTTTCCGAAACCACCCCCACCCGCACCCCTACCCGCACCTCTGCCGACGTGGTCGATGTCCGCGGCCCCCGCTTCGCCGCCTGGGTCACCACCGCCGTGCTGGTGCTGGTCCTCGTGCTGGCGGCCTCCTCCCCGCTCGCGGCGGCGATCGTGCTGGCGGTCCAGGCCGCCGTGTTCGCCGCCGGCGCTGCGGCCGGCCCGAAGGACAGCCCCTACGGCCGGATCTTCCGCGCGGTGGTGGCGCCGCGGGTCGGGCCGCCCACCGAGACCGAGCCGACGCCCCCGCTGCGGTTCGCCCAATTGCTCGGCCTGGTCTTCAGCGCCGTCGGCCTGCTGGGTTTTCTGGCCGGCTCCCCCCTCGTCGGTGTGATCTTCACCGGCTTCGCCCTGTTCGCCGCGTTCTTGAACGCCGCGTTCGGGATCTGCCTCGGCTGCCGGATCTACCCCCTGGTCGCCCGATTCCGCCGGACCCCGGCACCGAACTGACCCTGCACGTCTCGTCGAAAGGAAAGTGCACATGGCTCGCTCCGATGTCCTGGTCTCCGTGGACTGGGCCGAAGAGAACCTCAACGCCCCCGGCGTCGTCTTCGTCGAGGTCGACGAGGACACCTCCGCCTACGACGGCGGCCACATCGCGGGCGCTGTCCGGCTGGACTGGAAGACGGATCTGCAAGATCCGGTCCGGCGCGACTTCGTGAACCAGGAGCAGTTCTCCGACCTGCTCTCGGCGCGCGGCATCGGCAACGACGACGAGGTCGTGCTCTACGGCGGCAACAACAACTGGTTCGCGGCCTACGCGTACTGGTACTTCAAGCTGTACGGCCACAACAACGTCAAGCTGATCGACGGCGGCCGCAAGAAGTGGGAGCTGGACGGTCGTCCGCTCTCCACCGACGCGGTGAACCGCCCGGCCACCCAGTACAAGGCCGCCGCGCCGGACCTGTCGATCCGCGCCTTCCGCGACGAGGTCATCGCCGCGATCGGCACCAAGAACCTGGTCGACGTGCGCTCGCCCGACGAGTTCTCCGGCAAGATCCTGGCCCCCGCGCACCTCCCGCAGGAGCAGAGCCAGCGCCCCGGCCACATCCCCGGCGCCATCAACGTGCCGTGGAGCAAGGCGGCCAACGAGGACGGCACCTTCCGCTCCGACGCCGAGCTCGCCGAGCTCTACAAGGAGGCGGGCCTGGACGGCGAGAAGGAGACCATCGCCTACTGCCGGATCGGTGAGCGCTCCTCGCACACCTGGTTCGTGCTGCAGGAGCTGCTCGGCCACCAGAACGTCAAGAACTACGACGGCAGCTGGACCGAGTACGGCTCGCTCATCGGTGCCCCCATCGAGCTGGGAGCGTGACGACCATGTGCTCAGCACCCACCCAGGGACAGGACATCCCGGCCGGCGTCGACGTCGAGAAGGAGACGGTCATCACCGGCCGGGTTCTCGCCGAGGACGGCCAGCCGGTCGGCGGCGCCTTCGTGCGGCTGCTCGACGGCAACGGTGACTTCACGGCCGAGGTCGTCGCCTCCGGCACCGGCGACTTCCGCTTCTTCGCGGCGCCGGGCAGCTGGACGCTGCGCGCCCTCTCCTCGACGGGCAACGGCTCCGCCGAGGTGGCGCCGGAGGGCGCCGGAATCCACAACGTGGACGTGATCGTCGCGAAGTGACAGGTGCGGACGGCCCCTCGGTTCCGCGGAACCGAGGGGCCGTTCGCATGTCAGGGGCCGTCCGCGCAGGCTCGCGGCCGGGCCGATAGACTCGGGCCGTGGTCCTCTTCTTCGAGCTTCTGCTGGTGGCCGTGTCCATCCTGATCGGATGGTTCGGCCTGTACGTCTTCTACCGGTTGTTCACCGAGTCATGAGCGAACTCGCGAGCGAGGGTCCGGATCCGGCCGAGCGAGCGAGTGACACGGAGAACGGTGCGGCGCCCGGCGCCCGGCTCAGCGGCGACGACGCCGTTGCCGGTGCGGTCGAGCGCGCCAAGTCGACCAGCGGCAGGAATATTCCGACGCTGCCCGATCTCCCCTTGCCCGACGACACCGCGAACCTGCGCCTCGGCCCCGATCTCAACCCGGCCATGCTGGCGCTGCTCCCGATGGTCGGCGTGTGGCGCGGGGAGGGCGAGGGCAACGAGCCGGGCCGTGGGGATTACCGGTTCGGGCAGCAGATCGTCGTCTCGCACGACGGCGGGGAGTACCTCGCCTGGGAGTCCCGCTCCTGGTTCATCGAGACCGACGGCTCCTACGGCGGCCCCGATCTGCGCGAGACCGGCTTCTGGCGGGTCGGCGTCGACGGCAAGGACGAGGTCATCGAGCTGCTGCTCACGCACAGCAACGGCATCGTCGAGCTCTTCTACGGCCACGCGCTCACCCAGTCGTCCTGGGAGCTCGCCACCGACGTGGTGATCCGCAGCCAGTCCGGCATCGTGGTCGGCGGCGCGAAGCGGCTCTACGGCATCGTCGAGGGTGGGGACCTGGCCTACGTCGAGGAGCGCGTCGTCGCCGACGGCCCGCTCCAGCCCCGCCTCTCCGCCCGCCTCCAGCGCTACGTCGGCTAGCCTCGCCTGCCCACCTCGGTGAGATCGATATCGATCGGGAACGGCACGGAGCTGCGCAGGCGGTCGTGGAAGATTCCGGCGGGGCTGTAGCGGTCGGTCGCCGGGTCGATCTCGTAGAGGTGGGCGACGGCGTCGGAGCCGCGGCGTTCGATGCGCCAGTAGTGCGGAATGCCCGCCCTGGCGTACTTGACCGGCTTGGTGTCGCGATCGCGCTCCTCCGAGTCGGGTGAGACCGCTTCCACGGCGAGCGCGACGTCGGCGGCGAAGTAGTGGGTGGACGGTGCCTCGCGCTCGTACGCCTCCGCGCTCACGACGATCACGTCCGGCTCCGGCATCTGCCTGGCGCCGAGCTCGACCGCCATCTCCCGGTCGGCGCGCCACTGCGGCGGCGCCTGCCGATCGAGCTCCCGCAGGAATCGGGATACGACACGGCTGTGCCACTTCTCCTGCGGGCTCACGAAGATGAGACTCCCGTCGATGAGCTCGGTGTGCCGGGGCAACCCGTCGAGCCGCACGAAGTCCTCGACGGTGAAGCCGCCGGGGGGCGGGATCACCCAGTCGGGCAGCGGGTCGACGGTCATGACACAAGCCTAACGGCGGGCTTGAAAAGGGACGACCCCCGAGCTGTGCGGTGCCGACTCGGTCGGTGCCGCTCCCGGACGGACTGGCCGGGGGCTCGGGGGCCGGGTGACTGCCTGGAATTCGCTCGCGCAACGCGTAGGGAATTCCCGCAGCGGTGGCGCTAGCTGACAGCCACCTCACGTGTCCTGGAACTATGCATTCTGGGAACCACCTCCTTCCTCGTGTACCGACGAATCTAGTAGCGGTTCAGGAAACCGGCAACGTATTTTCGCCGAGGGCGGACAGGCGCAGGACCAGGTCCGCGCGGTGGGTGTCCGGCAGCTGGTGGGTGACCACGACGACGGTGCGGCCGGGGGGCACAAGGGGGTCGTCCGGGTCGAGCAGGCGGCGGAGCAGGGCTGCGCCCGCCCCGGCCTCGAGGTGCTCGGTGGGCTCGTCGAGGAGCAGGATCTCGGCGGGAGCGAGCAGGGCGCGGGCCAGCAGGAGTCGGCGGCGCTGGCCGCCGGAGACCGCGGCGGCGCCGCCGGTGAGGACGGTGTGCAGGCCGTCGGGGAGGGTGGTCAGCCAGTCGCCGAGGCCGACCGCGCGGAGTGCATCGGTGGCCTCGGGTTCGGTGATGTCGCCCCGGGCGACGCGGAGGTTCTCCAGGATCGAGGTGCCGAAGAGGTGGGCGTCCTCGGCGAAGAAGGTGGTGCCGGGTTCGGGGGTGTCGAAGAGGCCGGCCCAGTGCATGAGGAGGGTGGTCTTGCCCGCGCCGCTGGGGCCGATGACGGCGATTCGCCTGGCGTCGCGGGGGCGTTCGGGGAGGCCCAGGTCGGCGGGGTCGGCGGGCAGGTCGAGCGCGCGGGGGCGGCGCAGCGCGGCAGGGTCGGCGGGCAGGTCGAGCGCGCGGGGGCGGGGCAGGTCGGCGGGGTCGGCGGGCAGGTCCAGCGCGCGGAGGCGGCGCAGCGCGGCGCGGCCGGTGGTGAGGGCCTGGGCGGCCGCGGGGAGCGCGGCCACCGCTTCGAAGGCGGAGAGCGGGACCAGGACGAGCATGGTGAGCGCCATGGGGCTCATCCCGGCGGGGGTGCCGCCGGTGGGGCCGTAGAGCGCCAGCCCGACGAGCAGGGCGCCGAGCACGCTGACGCCGATGCTCGCGGGTAGCGCGGCAGCCGCCCAGGCGCTGCGGGAGGCGGCGCGGTCCTCGGCGGCGACGGCGCGGGTGCTCGCGGCGGCGGCCGCGGCCATGGCCCCGGGGAGGCGGCCCGCGACCCGGAGTTCCGGCGCGTGGTCGAGCACGGTGACGGCGCGGGCGGTGAACTCGGCGCGGTCGGCGCGCACCGCCCGCTCGGCGTCGGCGGCCGCGGTGGCGGCGAGCCACGGCGCGAGCAGCGCGGAGACCAGCAGTGCCGCCGCGAGGACGAGGGCGGCGAGCGGAGCGAGCAGGGCGAGCAGCAGGACGGCGGCGGCCGAGAGCACCAGCGCGACCGCGCACGGCACGACGGCGCGGACCACGACGGCGCCGAGGTCGTCGATGTCGGCGCCGATGCGCACCAGCAGGTCGCCGCGGCGCAGCACGGTGGCGTCGGCACGGTCGCGGCGGCGCAGCCAGGTCCGCGAGCCCGCCAGGGTGCGGTAGGTGGCGGTGCGCGCGGTGTTCTGCGCGCGCAGCGCGACATCGTGGGTGGCGAGGCGCTCCAGATAGCGGCACAGGCCGCGGGAGATGCCGAGCGCGCGCACGGCGACCACCGCGACGGTGAGGTCGAGCACCGGCGGCATCTGCCAGGCCCTGGCGATGAGCCAGGCCGCGAGCGCGGCGAGGGCGAGGCCGCTGCCGAGGGCGAGCACGCCCCAGGTGATGGCGGTGGTGAGGCGCCAGGGGTTCCAGGCGAGGAGGTCGCGCAGGTCGCGCAGGTCGGTGCGGAGCCGCCGGACAGCACCCGCACTCACGGAGCCACCTCCGCGACCCGCGCGGACACCTCGACCACGGTATCGCCCGCTGCGAGCACCGACTCCCGGTGCCCGACCACGACGACCGTCGCCCCCGCGACGGCCCGCTCGCGGATGGCGGCGAGGACCGCGGCCTCGCTCGCGGCGTCGAGGTGGGCGGTGGGCTCGTCGAGCAGCAGGACGGGCCGATCCGCGCAGAGCACGCGGGTCAGCGCGAGCCGCTGGCGCTGACCGAGCGAGAGCCCGGCGCCGCCGACGCCGACGACGGTGTCCCAGCCGTTCGGAAGCTCGGCCAGTACCTGGTCGAAACCGGTTGCGGCACAGGCGGCGTCGAGATCGACCGGGTGCGCGCCGAGCAGCTCCACGTTCTCTCGCAGAGTGCCCGGCACCAGCACGGGCCGCTGCGGCAGCCAGGCCAGCCGGGCCCACCACTGCTCGGGGTCGAGCGCGGTCACGTCGGTGCCGTCCACCGTCACCCGGCCGGAGCCGGGTGCGGCGAGGCCGAGGATCACCTGCAGCGCGGTCGACTTACCGCAGCCGTTGGGCCCGGTCAGCACCGTCACCGCACCCGGCCGCAGCACGGCCGAGAGCGCGAACGGCGCCGCCCCGGAGCGGCCGTCGACGGAGAGCCGCTCCAGCTCGATCAGCGCCGGAGCCGCCGGGCGCTCCGCGCGCCGCACGGTCGCCGCCGCCGCCGTGCGAGAACCGGCCGCACCGCCGGAACCCCCCGGCTCCGGGCCGAGCACCGCGAAGGCGCGATCAGCCGCCGCCATCCCGTCCTGTGCGGCGTGGAACCGCTCCCCCACGGTTCGCAGCGGCAGGTACACCTCCGGCGCCAGGATCAGCGCGACCAGCCCGGCGTACAGCCCCATCTCGCCGAAGACCAGCCGCAGCCCGATCGAGACAGCCACCAGCGCGACGCTCAGCGTGGCGAGCAGCTCCAGCACCGCCGAGGAGAGGAAGGCGATGCGCAGGGTGCGCATGGTCCGCACCCGCAGCGACTCGCCGAGCTCGGCCACCACCCCGGCCATGCTGCGGTCGCCGCCCTCCCGGCCCAGCGCGCGCAGCGTCGGCATGCCGGCGAAGAGGTCGAGCACCTGGTCGGAGAGGCGGGTGGTGGCGGCGAGGGTGGCCGCCGCCCTTCCCTGCGTGAGCAGCCCGATGAGCACCATGAAGATCGGGATGAGCGGCAGCGTGACCAGCACGATCCCGCCGGAGACCGGGTCGTGCAGCGCGATCACCGCCAGCACGATGGGCGGGACGAACACGGCGAGCAGCAACGCGGGCAGGTACCCGGTGAGGTACCCGCGCAACCCGCCGAGCCCGGTGCCGACCACGACGGCGAGCTCGGTGCGCCGCCGCTCCAGTTCGCGCGGCGGCAGCGCGGCGCCCGCGGCGAGCACGGCCCGCTCCAGCTCGGCGACCACGCTCGCCCCGGCCCGGTGCGCCAGCCGCGACTGCCACCAGGCGATCACGGCCCGCCCGGTGAGCGCGGCGACGAGCGCGAGCAGCTCCGGCGTCCACGCACCGAAGCCGCGGGCAGCCGGTTCGGTGATCACCCCGGCCAGCACCCGGGCCAGCGCGACGGCCGTGACGACGACGGCCACCGTGGTGAGCGCCGAGAACACAACGGTGAGAACGAGATACGGCCGAGCCGACCGCGCATACCGCCACAGCCGCGGGTCGATCGGCGCACGCCGCGCCATCACGCTGCCCCGGCCTTTCGCACGAGGGGCGGCACTCCGCCGCTACGCCCCGCTCCCACCTGCGGACCTGACCCGCTCATGCGCTCGGCGCGCGGCGCGGCAGCCCGATGTGCGGCGGGATCTGGTCGACGGTGATGCGCTTGCGGAACACCCAGTAGGTCCACCCCTGGTAGAGCAGCACCACCGGGGTCACCGCGACCGCGGCCCAGCTCATGATCTTCAACGTGTACGGCGTGGAGGAGGCGTTCCGCACGGTGAGCGACCACGCCGGGTCGAGCGTGGACGGCAGTACGTCCGGGAAGAGCGAGCCGAAGAGCAGCGCGGTCGCCGCCGCGACGGCGAGCATGGTGCCGGTGAAGGCGATCCCGTCCCGCTGCACCAGGGTCGCGGCGGCGCTGCCGACCAGGCCGAGCACCGCGAGCCCGAGCGGAATCCAGGTCCAGCTCGCGCCGTAGGCGAGCTGCGTCCAGAGCCCGAAGCCGCCGACGATCAGCGCCGCCGGCACCAGCAGCAGCCTGACCACCCGCTGCGCGTCGGCCCGCACCTCGCCGCCGGTCTTGAGCACCAGGAAGGTGGCGCCGTGCAGCGCGAAGAGCACGGCGGTGGCGAGCGCGCCGAGCAGCGCGTACGGGCTCAGCAGGTCCAGGAACGAGCCGACCAGCTGCTTGTCGGCGTCGAGCGGGACGCCGCGCACCACGTTCGCGAAGACCCAGCCCCAGGCCAGCGCGGGCACCCAGGAGCCGAAGGCGATGCCGAGATCGCAGCGCCGCCGCCACACCTGGTCGTCGATCTTGCCGCGGTACTCGATCGCGCAGATCCGCAGGATCAGCGCGACCAGCACCAGCAGCAGCGCGAAGTAGAACCCGGAGAACAGGCTGGCGTACCACTCCGGGAAGGCCGCGAAGAGCGCGCCGCCCGCGGTGATCAGCCAGACCTCGTTGCCGTCCCAGACCGGGCCGATGGTGTTGAGCACCACCCGGCGCCTGGTATCCGAGCGCCTGCCGAGCGGGTGCATGAGCATGCCGACGCCGAAGTCGAACCCCTCCAGTACGAAGTAGCCGGTGAAGAGCACGCCGATCAGGACGAACCAGAACTCCTGCAGATTCATCGTCGGCTCCTAGTAGGCGAAGGACAGCTGGCGGACGGGTTCGTCCTGATCGGGCGCGGACTCGTCCGGCGGCGGCGGCTGGTCCGGCCCGGCCATCGCGTAGCGCCGCATGAGGTAGAACCAGACCACCGCGAGCGCGCCGTAGAGCAGGGTGAACACCGCGAGCGAGATCCAGACGGTGCTCGCCGGGTGGTTCGAGACGCCCTCCTGCACGGTCAGCCGCAGGTTGGGGTCGCCGGTCGGGTTCGGCACGACCACCCAGGGCTGGCGGCCCATCTCGGTGAAGACCCAGCCCGCGCTGTTGGCCAGGAACGGCGTCGGGATGGCGGCGATGCCGAGCAGGCCGAACCAGCGCTGGTGCGGCACCCGCCCGCCGCGGGTGAGCCAGAGCCCGACCACGCAGAGCAGCGCCGACCCGCCCGCGAGCCCGATCATGGCGCGGAACGCCCAGTAGGTGACGAAGAGGTTGGGCCGGTAGTCGCCGGGGCCGAACTGGTCGACGTAGGACTGCTGCAGGTCGACGACGCCGTCCAGGGTGACGTCGGTGAACCTCCCCTCGGCCAGCCAGGGCAGCACGAACGGCACCTCGAGCACGTGCGTCACGCTGTCGCAGTTGTTGTGCGTGCCGACGGTGAGCACGGAGAAGTCCGGGTCGGTTTCGGTGTGGCACAGCGACTCCGCGGAGGCCATCTTCATCGGCTGCTGCTGGAACATGAGCTTGCCCTGTACGTCACCGGTGTAGATCAGCGCGACCCCGGCGAGCGCGACCACCACCAGCGAGGCCCGCGCGACCGGGCGCCACATGGCACGCGCCTCCGCCAGCTTCGCCGGGTCGCCGCCGCGCGCGTTGCGCACCATCCACCAGCCGCCGATCCCGGCGACGAAGGTGCCCGCGGTGAGGAACGAACCGGCCACCACGTGCGGGAAGGCCGCCAGCGCGGTGTTGTTGGTGAGCAACTCGACGATGCTGGTGAGCTCGGCGCGGCCGGTCTCCGGGTTGTACCTGGCGCCCACCGGGTGCTGCATGAAGGAGTTGGCCGCGATGATGAAGAAGGCGGAGGCGTTCACGCCGATCGCCACCAGCCAGATGGTGGCCAGGTGCACCAGCCGCGGCAGCCTGCTCCAGCCGAAGATCCAGAGCCCGAGGAATGTCGACTCCAGGAAGAAGGCGACCAGCCCCTCCAGCGCCAGCGGCGCGCCGAACACGTCGCCGACGAAGCGGGAATACTCGCTCCAGTTCATCCCGAACTGGAATTCCTGCACGATTCCGGTGGCGACGCCGAGCGCGAAGTTGATCAGGAAGAGCTTCCCGAAGAACTTGGTGAGCCGGTACCAGTGCTCTTTGCCGGTGATCACCCACGCCGTCTGCATCCCGGCGACCAGCGGCGCGAGGCCGATGGTGAGCGGCACGAAGAGGAAGTGATAGACGGTGGTGATCCCGAACTGCCATCGCGACACGTCCAGCGCGCTCACCGTGACCTCCTACCAGCCGATTTGTCTACGACACTCTGTAGTAAGGCTACGTGCGGAAGCGCCACGCACCAATCATCGTGACGCGAATCGCTGTCGGCGTCACGTAGCGCGGCCGGTCGGGTCCATCGGCGCCGGTTTTCCGGGCACCGGGCCGGGGTTCACCAGTCGCCGATGGCCCCCGCCCGCGCGACCCCGCGGTCGACCAGCTCGATGATCTCGTCGGCGTTGTCGGCGGCCATCAGCCGGATGCCGTCCAGCTGGGCGACCCTGGCCGCGAGGGTGATGCTGGAGAGCAGCCAGATGCTGTCGCAGACGAAGAGGTCGGCGGTCCAGAGCGGCTCGTACTTGACCTCCCAGCCTGCCTTGCGGGCCTCGTTGAACAGCGCCCGCTGGGTGACGCCGGGCAGCACGCCGTTCTTGGCGGGCGGGGTGAGCAGCGTCTTGTCCCGCGCGATCACGATGGTCGAGCGCGGCCCCTCCAGCACCCGGTTCTCGGTGCTGGTAAAGATCACGTCGTCGGCGCCCTGCCGGTGCGCGAAGCGCAGCGCGGCCATATTGGTGGCGTAGGAGAGCGTCTTGGCGCCGAGCAGCTGCCAGGGCGCGGCCTGGGCCAGATCGATGGAGATGCCGCGGACCAGGCTCACCACCTTGATGCCATCGGCGCGGGCCTTCGCCACCCGGGCGGGAACCGGGCTGACCGTGACGAACGCGGTCGGGGCCGGGACGGCGGCGGCGAGCTCGCCCGAGGTCACCGAATCGGGCACCTCGGCGAATTCGCTCTCCCGGCCGCGGGTCAGCACCAGCCGCAGCACGCCCTCTTCCTCGCTGCCCCATTCCTTGGCCGCGATCTCGGCCGCCGCCCGCCACCGGCTCAGCTCCAGCTCGGGTAGTTCGAGCGCCTGGGCGGAGCGGCGCAGCCTGCCCAGGTGGAACTCGATCGCACACGGGCTGCCGTCCCGCACCAGCACCGTTTCGAAGACACCGTCGCCGCGCAGAACACCGATGTCGTCGGCAAACAACAACGGCGCGTCCGCATCGTGGACCGCGCCGTCGAGTGTCACAAGAACTCGATCCGCCATGGGTAGGAGCGTAGGCAATTCGGGCAGGTAATGCCTACGGTGCGCTCGAGTTGATTGTTCCATCGGCGCGTGTCGCCAACGTATTTGATGATTTCGTGATAGCAGCAGGACATTCCTTGTCATGTCCTGTATTGCGGACGGGCTGATCCACCCTCCGACCCACTTCCACGTACAGTGGTTTTGTGCTGGTTGTGCCTAGTCCTCTTCTCGGTACTCCCGGAGCTGTCGCGGGGGTCCCAGGTTCGCCGGATGCCGCTGTCGCCTGGCACTACGGCGACCCGTTCGCGGAGCAGCGCGCCGCGGCGCGGCGGGTGGCGATCGTGGATCGCTCGCATCGCGCCGTCGGCACCATCACCGGTGCAGAGCGGCTGACCTGGCTGCACACCATCACCAGTCAGCACGTGGCCGGGCTGGCCGACGGCGAGTCGGCGGAGAACCTGGATCTGGATCTGAACGGCCGGGTGCAGCACCACTTCGTGCTCACCGAACTGGCCGAGACCGTCTGGATCGATACCGAGGCCGAGCGCGGCCCCGACCTGATCGGCTTCCTGACCAAGATGGTCTTCTGGGCCGACGCGAAGCCGAGGGACGCCGCCGACCACGCCGTGCTCACCCTGCTCGGCCCCGAGGTGGAGACGCTCACCGGCGCGCTCGGCATCGCCGAGCTGCCCGCCGTGTACCGCGCGGTCCCGCTGCCGGGCGGCGGCTTCCTGCGCCGCATGCCGTGGCCGGGCGAGCACTCCTACGACCTGGTGATCCCGCGCGCGAAGCTCACCGAGTGGTGGTCCGCGCTGACCGCGGCGGGCGCCACCCCGGCGGGCATGTGGGCCTTCGAGGCGTTGCGCGTCGAGTCGCTGCGCCCCCGGCTCGGCCTGGACACCGACGACCGCACGATCCCGCACGAGGCGCGCTGGATCGGCGATCGCGGCGATGCGGGCGCGGTGCACCTGGACAAGGGCTGCTACCGCGGCCAGGAGACCGTCGCCCGGGTGCACAACCTGGGCAAGCCGCCGCGCAACCTGGTGCTGCTGCACCTGGACGGCTCCGCCGACGAGCGCCCGGAGCCCGGCACCGACATCACCGCCGACGGCCGCGCGGTGGGCAGGCTCGGCACCGTCGTCGACCACTTCGAGCTCGGCCCGATCGCGCTCGCCCTGGTGAAGCGGGCCGTCCCGGCCGGCACCGCGCTGGTGGCAGGCACCTCGGCGGCCGCGATCGACCCCGACTCGGTGCCGACGGACGACCGTCCGCAGGCGGGCAGGCTCGCCGTCGACCGGCTGCGCGGGCGCTGATGCGCAGCGGTGACACCGGCCGCGTGCTCGCGGTCTGCGTGGTGCACGCGGAGCTGGAGGTGCCCGGCCGGGTCGGGCGCAGCGCCATCGACAAGCGGCCGGTCGAGGGGCGGGTGGAGGTCGGCCCGCTCGGGCTCGCCGGCGATCACGTCTGCAACACCGAGCACCACGGCGGGCTGAACCAGGCGGTCTACGCCTACGCCGACGATGACGCGCGCCGCTGGGAGCAGGAGCTGGGCCGGGTGCTGCCGCACGGCTGGTTCGGCGAGAACCTGCGGGTCGACGGGCTCCCGCTCTCGGACGCGGTGCTGGGCGCCCGGCTCCGGATCGGAACCACGCTGCTGGAGGTGAGCGCGCCGCGGGTGCCGTGCGCGACCTTCCAGCACTGGTCCGGCGAGCGGCAGTGGGTCAAGCGGTTCGCGCTGCGCAGCGACACCGGGTGCTACTTCCGGCTGCTGGAAGCGGGCACCGTCGGCGCGGGCGACGAGGTGCTGGTGGAGTACGTCCCCGAGCACGGCATCACCGTCCGCGACGTCTTCACCGGCGCGGATCCGGACCGGCTGACCCGGCTGCTGGAACTGGAGCCCACCGCCTCGGACGACATCCGCATGCAGGTCGACCGGCACACCAGGCGGCACGCGCGGGAGGCAGCGGGATGAGCGGGTCAGCGGAGCGCGGCCACGGCGGGCCGTCGCTCATCCGGCGGGAGGGCGCCGCGTGAGTGTCGAACTGGTCGAAGTCGTGCGGTCCGGGTTCCGCGAGTGCGTACACCGGGGGTCGGTGGTGCTGCTCGGCGCGGACGGCGAGATCCGGTTGGAGCTCGGCGAAGTGCACGGCCCGATCTTCCCGCGCTCGACCAACAAACCACTGCAGGCCCTCGCCCTGCTCCGCAACGGCTTCACCCCGGCCGACGACGCGGAGCTGGCCATAGCCATAGCCTCCCACTACGGCGAGCCCGATCAGGTGGCGGCGGTCCGGCGCCTCCTGGAACGGAACGGCCGCACGGAGAACGACCTGGAGTGCCCGCCCGACCTCCCGCTCGGCGAGCTGCCGCGGGCCCTGCTGCTCGCCGCGGGCGGGAAGCCGAGCCGGATCCTGATGAACTGCTCCGGCAAACACGCGGCCATGCTCGCCACCTGTGCCGCCAACGCCTGGCCGACCAGGGGTTACCTCGACCCCGCGCACCCGCTGCAGCAGGCCGTCGTCGAGACCATCGCCGACGTCACCGGCGAGCCGGAGACCGACCTCGGCATCGACGGCTGCGGGCTGCCGATCGTCCCGGTGTCGCTGGTGAACCTGGCCCGCGCCTTCGCCACCCTGGTCACCGCCGCCCCGCATACCCCCGAGCGGCGTGTCGCGCAGGCGATTCGCGCCCATCCGCGAGTGATTTCCGGCACCGATGCCCCCGACCTGCTCCTGATGTCGGAGACCCCCGGCCTGGTCTGCAAGATCGGCGCGGACGGCGTGCACGCGGGCGCGCTCCCGGACGGGCGGGCCTTCGCCTACAAGGTCGATGACGGCGCCGAGCGCGCGCGGATACCGCTGACGCTGGCGATTCTGCGTCGTCTGGGCGTGCCGTGGACCGACCGGCTCGCGGAACTGGCAGCCCCGCCGATCCTCGGCGGCGGTGCGAGGGTCGGCGTCATCCGCGCCGTCCCCGGCGTGCTGTAGCCTTCCGCGCCCGCGGCGACGGCGGGGCAAACGGCGGGCGGCGCCGGAATCTTCGCCCACTCGTGGGAGCGCGGCGGCCTGACACACGCTAAAGTGTCTGTCAGGAAGAGTATTAATTCGAACGGGGCCGCCAACACACCCCAGGCCGCCCCGCATTGACGCGAGGGGGTTCAGCCATGGGCCGTGGCCGGGCTAAGGCAAAGCAGACCAAGGTCGCGCGCGAGCTGAAGTACAGCTCGCCGTCAACCGACTTCACGAGCCTTCAGCGAGAGCTCTCGAACGGCACCGATCTGCACTACCACCGACCCAACGGTGGTGGCGTGCTGCCCGATGGGCACGACGCCGACGAGTCCCCGTCCCGCTGGAACAGCGACGACGACGACTACGACGACTGGCGCCGCTGACCGTACGTATGCGAAGGGGGAGGCCGACGGTCCTCCCCCTCGACCGCGTTCGGACACAGTCACAGCGAGCTTGCGGTGGCTCGCGCCGATGGCCCGCATCTCACGATGCGGGCCTCGCCATTTCTGCGACCGATGCGGCTCGGACCGATTCGGCCAGGATCTAGAAGCGCGGGTGCTCGCCGACCAGCACCGCCCGCGGCGCGTCGGCATCCTTGCTGTGGCTGACCGAACCCAGTGTCCAGCAATCGATGTGCCGCGCGGTGAGCACGGCCAGCGCGCGGTCGACGTCCTCGGGGGCGACCACCGCGACCATGCCGACGCCCATGTTGAACGTCTTCTCCATCTCGATCCGCTCGACCCGGCCGCGCTGCGCGATCATCTTGAAGACCGGCGCCGGGCTCCAGGTGCCGCGATCCAGCTCGGCGACCATGCCCTGCGGCAGCACACGGCCCAGGTTGGCGGCCAGCCCGCCGCCGGTGACGTGCGCGAAGGTGCGCACATCGGTCTCGGCGACCAGCGCGAGGCAGTCCTTGGCGTAGATCCGGGTCGGCTCCAGCAACTCCTCGCCGAGCGTCCGGCCGAACTCCTCGACGTGCCCGGTGAGGCTCATCCGGTCGATCTCGAGCAGCACCTTGCGAGCTAGGCTGTAGCCGTTGGAGTGCAGCCCGGAGGCGCCCATGGCGATCACCACGTCGCCGGAGCGCACCCGCTCCGGGCCGAGCACGGCGTCCGCCTCGACCACGCCGACGCCGGTCGCGGAGAGATCGTAGTCGTCCGGGTCCATCAACCCGGGGTGCTCGGCGGTCTCGCCGCCGAGCAGCGCACAGCCCGCCTTCACGCAGCCCTCGGCGATGCCGGAGACCAGCTCGGCGACCCGCTCCGGGACGACCTTGCCGACCGCGATGTAATCCTGCAGGAACAGCGGTTCGGCGCCGCAGACCACCAGGTCGTCGACGACCATGGCGACCAGATCCAGCCCGACCGTGTCGTGCTTGTCCAGCGCCTGCGCGACCGCCAGCTTGGTGCCGACGCCGTCGGTGGAGGCGGCGAGCAGCGGCTCCCGGTAACCGCCCTTCAGCGCGAACAACCCGGCGAAGCCACCGAGGCCGCCCTGCACCTCGGGGCGGCTCGCCTTCTTCGCCAATGGCCCGAACAATTCGACGGCGCGGTCACCGGCTTCGATGTCCACACCGGCCGCGGCGTAGGAAGCACCGTTACCACTGGGGGTCTGTTCAGTCATTTTCGGGAAGAGCTCCAAACCGAATCGGCGGATAGATGCCAGCTCACGCTACCGGAGCGGAATAACGGACACGCAGCGGTATCGCACCCCGGTTCGTCACCCCCGACCGCACGGCCGGTCGGTCAGGGCCTGCTCAGCGCGCTCGCGTTCGCGTTCTCCCGGAGCAGCGCGGCCTCCGGCCTTCCGCTCAGCATGCCCTCGAGCAGGTTCTTGCCGATGGCGGCCTCGTGCGGCAGCGGGATCGGGTAGTCGCCGTCGAAACAGGCGCTGCAGAGCCGGCTGCGCGGCTGCTCGGTGGCGGCGATCATGCCGTCCAGCGAGATGTAGCCGAGGGTGTCGGCGCCGATCGAGCGGCGCACCCCCTCGACCATGTCGCGGAAGACCTCGGAGCCCGGGTCGGTGGAGCCGTCGGCGCCGTCCGGCAGCCCCGCGCCGTTGGCGATGAGCTCGGCCCGAGAGGCGAAGTCGATGCCGTAGAAGCACGGCCACTTGACCGGCGGCGAGGCGATCCGCACGTGGATCTCCAGCGCGCCCGACTCGCGCAGCATGCGGATCAGCGCGCGCTGGGTGTTGCCGCGGACGATGGAGTCGTCCACCACGATCAGCCGCTTGCCCCTGATCACCTCGCGCAGCGGGTTCAGCTTGAGCCGGATGCCGAGCTGGCGGATGGTCTGGCTCGGCTGGATGAAGGTGCGGCCGACGTAGGCGTTCTTCATCAGCCCCTGGCCGTACGGCACCCCCGAGCCCTGCGCGTAGCCGACCGCGGCCGGGGTGCCCGACTCCGGCACCGGGATCACCAAGTCGGCCTCGACCGGGTGCTCCTTGGCCAGCCTGCGGCCGATGTCGACCCGGGTGGAGTGCACCGAGCGGCCGGCGATGGTGGAGTCCGGCCTGGCCAGGTAGACGTACTCGAAGACGCAGCCCTTCGGCTCCGGCGCGGCGAAGCGCATGGAGCGCACGCCGTCGGCGTCGATGGCGAGCAGCTCGCCCGGCTCGATCTCGCGGACGAAGGCAGCGCCGACGATGTCCAGCGCGGCGGTCTCGCTGGCGACCACCCAGCCGCGCTCCAGCCTGCCGAGCACCAGCGGGCGCACGCCGTGCGGGTCGCGGGCGGCGTAGAGCGTGTGCTCGTCCATGAAGGTCAGGCAGAAGGCGCCGCGCAGCGTCGGCAGCAGCTCCATGGCGGCCTGCTCGATGCTGGAGTCGGCGGCGGCGTGCGCGAGCAGCGCCGTCATCACGTCCGAGTCGGAGGTGGCGGCGATCGGAGCGGGCTTGCTGTCGCCTGCCGGGCGGCGGCCGAGCAGCCCCTGCTCCCTGGCGCGCTCGTTCAGCTCGGCGGTATTGACCAGGTTGCCGTTGTGCCCGAGCGCGAGCCCGGAGCCGACGGCGGTGGTGCGGAAGATCGGCTGCGCGTTCTCCCAGGTGGTGGAGCCGGTGGTGGAGTACCGGCAGTGCCCGATGGCGACGTGGCCCGGCATGGCCGCCAGCGTCTGCTCGTCGAAAACCTGGCTGACCAGGCCGAGATCCTTGAAGACCAGGATCTGCTGACCGTCCGAGACGGCGATTCCCGCCGCCTCCTGCCCGCGGTGCTGCAGGGCGTAGAGGCCGTAGTAGCTCAGCTTCGCGACATCTTCGCTCGGCGCCCAGACTCCGAAAACGCCGCACTCCTCGCGCGGCTCGTTCTCGTCCTGATCATGGGCGGCGGCCGGCGGCGCGACCGGGTTAGGGGTGGATAGATCGCTGTCGACCGGAAAGTCGGCGTTGGTCACCGTTCGCTCCCTGTTCGGGCGGGCTGGGGGCGACCGCCAGTCTACGGCCAGCCGCTCCGGGGTCCGGCGGCGGCGGGCGGCGCGGAGCGTTCCGGGTCACGATGACCGCGGAACCGCCGGTTCCACCTGATACCGTGCTGCGGTGACCACGCCCGACCAGCCAGGTGAGCCGGAAGACCCCGCCGGATCAGGCGATTCGGCCGATTCGGTCCAGGTTCCGGCGGCCGAGGGCAGCACGCCGCGGAGCCTGCTCGGCTGGGCCAGGATGACCGGCGCGCCTGTGGTGGTACTCACGTTGCTCACGGCCCTGCTCGGCGTGATGTACCTCGGTTACGTCGCCGACCCGGAGGAGAACCTGCACGACTTCCCGATCGCCCTGGTGAACCAGGACCTCGGCGACGTGCTCGACACCGGCGGCGGGCAGCAGCAGGTGAACTTCGGCAGGCAGGTGACCGACGGCATCGTCGCCGCGATCCCCACCGACAAGGTCGAGCTGCACGTCGTCGGGATCAGCGAGGCCGAACGGCTGCTGCAGACCGGGCAGGTCTACGGCGCCGTCGTCATCCCCAGCGACTTCAGCAAGTCGCTCGGCATCCTCGGCATCGGCAGCGTGGTGCCCGGCGACATCCAGCGGCCCATCGTGACCGTCGAGACCAACCCGCGCGCGGGCGCCTACAGCACCCAGGTGGTGCTCCGGATCGCCGACGAGATGCTGGCCAGGGTGAACGAGCAGGTCGGGCGGCAGCTGACCGACCAGGTGAACACGCAGCTGGCGGCGAGCCCGCCGGGGGCGCCCGCGACCGAGCTGAGCGGCGCCGCGCGGGTGGTGCTGCGCGAGCCGATCGACGTGCTGGTGCAGCAGTACCACCCGCTGCCGAACGGCACCGGCCAGGGGCTGACCGCCTTCTTCTACGCGCTGCTGCTGCTGCTCGCCGGTGTGGTCGGCGCGATGGTCATCCACACCATGGTCGATGCCCAGCTCGGCTTCGTGCCCACCGAGTACGGGCCCTGGTATGTGCACTATCCGCCGACCCCGATCACCCGGTTCCGGACCGTGCTGCTCAAGTGGGGCGTGATGGCGGTCGCCGCGGCCATCGTCTCCGGGGTCTTCCTGCTCACCTCGCACCTGCTCGACCTGCCGCTGAGCCACGGGCTCGCGCTCTTCCTCTACAGCTGGCTCGCCATCGCGGCGGTCGGCATCACCGGCATCTCCATGCTGGCGGCGATCGGCTCGGCCGGGCTGCTCGCCAACCTGATCCTCTTCGTCGTGCTCGGGCTGCCCTCCTCCGGCGGGACGGTGCCGATCGAGGCGACGCCGCCGTACTTCGCCTGGCTGGCCACCTTCGAGCCGATGCACCAGGTGTTCCTCGCCATCCGCTCGATCCTGTACTTCGACGCGAGCGGGCCGGCCGGGCTCACCCGGGGGGTCTGGATGACCATCCTCGGGCTCGCCATCGGGCTGGTCTTCGGCGCGGTGGTGACCCGGTTCTACGACCACAGGGGGCTGCACCGGAAGAACGTGCTGAACCGGGAATCCGCTACAGCCGGGTGACCGGCAGCCAGTGCGCCACCTCGGCCGCCCGGCTGCCGGAAGCGGTGACGGCGCCGTTCTCCGTGGCCGCCGTGAAGGTCAGCAGGCCGGTGGCGAGCAGGAGCCAGGTGCGCGGGTCGGTCTCGACCACGTTCGGCGGGGTGCCGCGGGTGTGCCGCGGGCCGTCGACGCACTGCACCGCGGCGTAGGGCGGCACCCGCACCTCGACCGAATGGCCGGGGGCTGCCTGGGCCAGCGTGCGGGCGGTGGCGCGGACGGCGGCGCCGAGCTGGGCGCGGGGCGGGGTCGGGATGCTCTCGTCGAGCAGCCACTCGCGCACCGCGGCGGTGGCGGCGCGGAGTTCGTTCGGGTCGACGGTGGAGCGTCCTGGCACGTCGCGAGGTTACCCGGCGCCGGTGCCGCGCGCGGAGAACGCCTGCGGGATGGAGCTCGGGCTGTCGCCGACGGTCCCGGCGCCGGTGCCGCGCGCGGAGAACGCGCGCGAGCGGGCCAGCCGGGGGGTCAGGGCGCCGCCCGCGTTCAGGGCGTAGTGCAGCAGGGCGGGGGCGGTCGCGCTGCCGCTCCGCCCGCGCAGCGCGCCGAAGACGAGTCCGGCCGCGGTGGTGGCGGCGACGGTCGGCAGGATCTCATCGCCCGCGGCGCGGGCCGGGCGGATGTGCCAGAGGCCGAAGGTGAGGGCGGTGAGCGGGGTGCCCGCGATGTCGTCGAGGGTGCCGCGGAAGATCAGCTCCTCGGTGTAGACGGTGCCGAGCGGGATGTGCACGCCGATCCACTCGGCGACGGAGACGCCGGGTGACCGGTCAGGCGCCGCGGCCAGTGCCCGCCGGGCGGGTGGAAGGGCCAGTGCCGCGCCGTAGCCCGCGAGCACGGCGCCGCCCGCGCCGAGCCCGAGGCGCCATCCGGCCCGCGCACCCCAGCGCGGCCGCCCCGCGAACACCCGCGCGTAACCCGTCGCGAAGGCGACATTCGCGGCCGTCCGCCCGCGGATACCGAGCGCGAGCCGCGGCAGCACCGCGTTGTGCCACAGCAACGGCGTCGCTGCCGCGAGCAGGGTCCGCGCCGCGCTCACCGCGGACCGCTCCCGCCCGCGGTGCTTCCGCGCGAACCCGTCACTTGGTGGCCCGCTCGAAATCCTCGGCCGCCTCCAGCTGGATCCGGACGTTCTCGGCCAGCTCCGCGCTCCACTCCGGCGGGGCGGCGACGGCGGCCCAGCCGTCGATCACCAGGTCACCGTAGCGGTGGCCGTGCCCGTCGCTGACCCCCTGCGCATTGGTGAGATCCGCGGCGACCTGCCAGAAGGTGACGAAGGGGTACCAGCGCATCTGCGACGAGACGTCCGAGCCGCGCGGCTCGGAGAGCCAGTCCGGCTGCGAGAAGATCAGGTCCGTCGACCACCAGACGATCGGGTCGGAGGCATGTTGCAGGTACGCGATCCGCGGCGTCCGCCACTCCGCATCCGGCCTGGCCAGGTCGGCCCGCTCGGCGGCGAACCGGACGACGAGCCCGTCCGCGTACACCGGCTGCACCTCCCGCGACCCGGGATCGCGCCGGGTGACGAACTGCTTCCACAGCCGGTTCGAGTTCGGCGGCCCGACCCAGAGCGCCCCGTCCACCTGCGCGCGCAGATCGGCCAGCCCGTCGAACGCCTCCTCCGACCCCTGCGACCCCAGGCTCTCGCCGTAGACCAGCAGCTTGGGCCGCGCCTGCGGCGGCAGCGCCGACCAGCGCTCGTACACCGCGTCGAACAGCTCGCGCCCCGCATCGGCCGCCTTGCTCCGGTCGGCCAGGAAGGAGAGCACGCTGGGCAGGTAGGAGTACTGGGTGGCGACGATGGCGCTGTCACCGCCGTACATGTACTCGATGGCACCGGCCGCCATCGAGTTCACCCAGCCGGTGCCGGTCGTCGTCATGAGTACGAGCACCCTGCGGTCGAAGGCGCCGGTGCGCTCCAGCTCGGCGACGGCCAGCTCGGCCTGGGTGCGGTCGCCGTCGCGCGACTCCAGCCCGACGTAGGCGCGGATCGGCTCCGCCGCCTGCCGCCCGGTGACGGCGGCGATCCGGCTCCGGCTCGGCCCGTGCGAGACGAACCAGCGCCCCTCGAAGCCGAGCGTGTCCCACTCGGCGAGCGAATCGGGGCTGCCCGAGCGCTCCGGCAGCACCGGCTGGAAGGCATGGGCCGAGGTGTCGTCGTTGCGCACCTTGAACGCCTGGTTCGCCACCGCGAAGAAGGCCCGGCTCGCGACGCCGTTGAACACGGTGACCACCGCGATCACCAGGACGAGCAGCCCGACCGCCGGAGCGAGCTCGCGCGGCACCCGGACCCAGCGGTTCAGCTCCCTGGCCAGCACGGTCACGAAGGCGCGCACCGTCCGGTAGACGGCGACCACTGCCACCCCGACGGCGACGCTGAGCAGCCCGGTGCGCAGATAGGCCGGGGTCGGCGTGCCCTCCATGCCCATCAGCGCGCTGATCTCGCGCTGCCACCGCGCCGACTGCACCAGCATGAAACCCGCGCCGAGCGCCGCCGTGACGAGCACCGCCGACTTCACCGCGTACCGCACCCAGGTCGGCGGCTCCGGCACCCGCCCGCGCACCCGCGGCCACACCCACAGCCGGAACAGCCACTCCAGCACGCACCCGACGCCGTACCCGAGCGCGGCGTTGATCCCGGAGACGAGCCCCTGGAACAGCCAGTCGCGCGGCACCAGCGACGGCGTCACCGAGAGCGCGAAGAACAGTGTCGCCACCACCAGCCCGGCGTAGTTGAGATCGATGATGATCTCGATGTGCCGCACCACGATCAGCAGCCGCCTGCGCAGCCTGGTGAGCGTCGGGGAGGGTGCGGGCACGACGCGCCTCAGCGGGCCGACGCGGCGGGGGGCTGGGCGGACGTCACCGGAACAGTATGGCTGGCAGTCCGGACATCCCCCGGCGGCGGCTCGCGGCAGCCCGGCACACCCGGCGCGGCACGGCGCTCCGGCGCCTGCCCGTGCACACCCCGGACCGGCGGGCCAGGCAACTACTCGGGGGCGCTCGAGTAATCACACGCAGGCGCCGCGCCCGCCCGCGTCGGAGACTCGATGTCCATGAGCACTCCCAACGCACAGTCGAAGACGACCGCGGCCTACGTGGCGCAGGCCTCGATCGCGTTCGGCGTCAGCTTGATCGGGGCGGGCGTCGGCATCCTCTACCTACCGCTGGACGTGTGGCAGCGCGGCTTTCTCGCGATGTCCGTGCTGTTCCTGGTGACCAGCTCCTTCACCCTCGCCAAGGTGGTCCGTGACCGGCAGGAATCGGATTCGCTGCGGGTCCGGGTGGACGAGGCGCGGCTGGAGAAGCTGATCGCCGAGCACGACCCGTTCAAGGCCGCCTGATCAGCCGATGGCGCCGAAGAGCTTGGGCAGGGTGCCCTCGAAGGCGGCCCGCAGCTCGGTGAGCGGCACCGTGAACTGACCCTGCACCTCCACCGAGTCGGAGCCCTGGTCGACCACGCCGATGCGCACCGCGGGCAGCCCGCGGGCCTCGCACATCTTGCTGAACCTGGTCTCCTCGGAGCGCGGCACGGCGACAAGCACCCGGCCGGCGGACTCGGAGAAGAGCGTGACGAACGGGTCGGCGCCCTCCGGCAGCAGCACCCGGCAGCCGGTCTCGCCCGCCAGCGCGGCCTCCACGACGGTCTGGATCAGCCCGCCCTCGGAGAGGTCGTGCGCGGCGCTGATCATGCCGTCCCGCGAGCCCGCGGTGAGCACCTCGGCCAGCAGCTGCTCGCGGGCGAAGTCGACCTGCGGGGGAACGCCGCCGAGGTGGTCGTGCGCCACCTGCGACCAGATCGAGCCGCCGAACTCGTCGCGGGTATCGCCGAGCAGGATCAGCGTCTCGCCCGGCTCGGTGCCGAGGCCGGTGGGGATGCGGCGGCGCACGTCGTCGATGACGCCGAGCACGCCGACCACCGGGGTCGGCAGGATGGCGTCCTGCCCGGTCTGGTTGTAGAAGCTGACATTGCCGCCGGTCACCGGAATGCCGAGCGCCACACAGCCGTCCGCGAGCCCGCGCACCGCCTGCTGGAACTGCCACATGACGCCGGGATCCTCGGGCGAACCGAAGTTCAGGCAGTTGGTGACGGCCTTGGGAGTGGCGCCGGTGACGGCAACATTGCGGAACGCCTCGGCCAGCGCCAGCTGCGCGCCGGTGTACGGGTCCAGCTTGGTGTAGCGGCCGGAGGCGTCGGTGGCGAGCGCGATGCCGCGGCCGCTGTTCTCGTCGATCCGGATGACGCCCGCGTCCGCGTGCTCGGCGAGCACGGTGTTGCCGCGCACGTAACGGTCGTACTGCTCGGTGATCCACCTGCGGCTGCACAGCTGCGGGCTGGCCAGCATGGCCAGCAGGGTGGCGCGCAGCTCGTCGGGGGTTCCCGGCCGGGCCAGCCGGTCGGTGCTGTCGGCGATCAGCGCGTCCTGGTAATCCGGGCGGCGCACCGGGCGCTCGTAGACCGGGCCGTCGTGCGCGACGGTGCGCGGCGGGACGTCGACCACGGTCTCCCCGTGCCACGTGACGATGAGCCGCTCGCCCTCGGTCACCTCACCGATCACCGTGGCCAGCACATCCCACTTGCGGCAGACGTCGAGGAAGGCGTCCACGTTCTCCGGGGTCACCACCGCGCACATGCGCTCCTGGGACTCGCTGGAGAGCACCTCGGCCGGGGTCATGTCGGCCGCGCGCAGCGGCACCCGGTCCAGCTCGACCCGCATGCCGCCGTCGCCTGCCGCTGCGAGTTCGGAGGTGGCGCAGGCCAGCCCGGCGCCGCCGAGATCCTGGATGCCGACCACCAGCTTCGCCGAGTACAGCTCCAGGCAGCACTCGATGAGCACCTTCTCGGTGAACGGATCGCCCACCTGGACGCTCGGCAGCTTCTTGCGACCCCCGCCGGACTCGTCGCCGGAGAAGGTGTCCGAGGCGAGCACCGAGACGCCGCCGATGCCGTCCAGCCCGGTGCGCGCACCGAACAGAATGATCTTGTTACCGGCGCCGGAGGCGAAGGCGAGGTGCAGGTCCTCCACCCGCATGACGCCAGCGCAGAGCGCATTCACCAGCGGATTGCCCTGGTACGAGGCGTCGAAGACGGTCTCGCCGCCGACATTCGGCAGCCCGAGCGAGTTGCCGTAGCCGCCGACCCCGCGGACGACGCCGTCCACCACGCGCCTGGTGTCGGCGGCGTCGGCGGCGCCGAAGCGCAGCTGGTCCATCACCGCGATCGGGCGCGCGCCCATGGCCATGATGTCGCGCACGATGCCGCCGACGCCGGTGGCCGCGCCCTGGTAGGGCTCCACGTAGGAGGGGTGGTTGTGGCTCTCCACCTTGAAGGTGACCGCCCAGCCGTCGCCGATGTCGACAACGCCCGCGTTCTCGCCGATGCCTGCCAGCATGGAGGCGCGCATCTCGTCGGTGGTGGTCTGGCCGAAGTAGCGCAGGTGCACCTTGGAGGACTTGTACGAGCAGTGCTCGCTCCACATCACCGAGTACATCGCCAGCTCGGCGTCGGTGGGGCGCCTGCCGAGGATCTCCCTGATGCGGGCGTACTCGTCGTCCTTGAGCCCGAGTTCGGTGTAGGGCTGCGCGGTGTCCGGGGTTGCTGCGGCTGCGCTGACGGTGTCGACCTGCGAAGTCACGGGAGTACCAGGGTCCTTTCGGGCCGGTTTTCGCGATGCGGGAAATCGCCTGCGAGTTTAGCCGTGGGCCGGCGGGGGGACGGCACCCGCTACCCTGTGCCGCGTGAACGAACGATCGGGGGTTGCCGATTCGGCACGGCGGCAGCGACGGTTGCTGCTCCTCGCGATCGGCCTGTTCGCGGTATCGGCGACCGTCTCGCTGCTGCTGCACTGGTGGGACCACTACATCGACCTGCAGGTCTACCGCAACGGCCCGCGGGTCTGGCTGGACGGCGGCGAGCTGTACGGCCCGATGCCGCCGATCGGCGACATCGCGCTGCCCTTCACCTATCCCCCGCTGGCCGCGCTGCTCTTCGCCCCGCTGGCGCTGGTTCCGCTCGGGGTCGCCGAGATCGTGGTGCTGGTCACCTCGATCGCCAGCCTCGCGATCACCCTGTGGCTGGTGCTGATCCGGCTGCGGCCGGAGCTGGACCGGGTCACCGTGCTGACCGCGGTGATCGCCGCGGTCGCGCTGGCCCAGATGCTGGAGCCGGTGCGCCAGACCTTCGGCTTCGGCCAGATCAACCTGGTGCTGATGGCCGCGGTCGCGCTGGACTGCCTGGCGCCGAAGACCTTCTGGCCGCGCGGCATGCTGATCGGCATCGCGGTCTCGGTGAAGCTCATCCCGGCCGGCTACCTGCTCTACTTCCTGCTCCGCCGGGACTGGAAGGCGGCGGGCACGCTCGTGGTCTCGGCGGCCGCCGCGGTCGGCGTCGGCTTCCTGTTCTTCCCGACGGACTCGGTGCAGTACTGGTCGGAGACGCTGGCCAACACGGATCGGATCGGCCCGCCCTACTTCGCGGGCAACCAGTCACTGAAGGGGCTCGCCTTCCGGCTCGGCGTCTCCGACGGCGCCGCCACCGCGCTCTGGCTCGGGCTCGGCGCGGTCGCGGTGGCGCTGGCCGCGCTCTGGATGCACCGGCTGCTCGCCGCGGATCGCCCGGTCTCCGCGCTGCTGGTGAACGCCGCCGCGCTGCTGCTGGTCTCGCCGGTCTCCTGGTCGCACCACTGGGTCTGGGCCGCCCCCGCACTGCTGCTGCTCGGCGTCGCCATCGCCGATGGCAACCGCTCCCGGCCGCTGCTCGTCGGCACCGGCGCGCTCGCGCTGCTCTTCCTGATCGGCCCGCAGTGGCTGCTTCCGCACGCCGAGGATCGCGAGCTGGAGTGGGCCTGGTGGCAGCAGATCATCGGCAGCAGCTACGTCTGGGTGACCTTCCTGGTGCTGGTCGCCGGGGTGGTCGCGGGTCGGGCGGCCGGGGTGAGGAAGGCCGCGAGCGCGGCCGCGTAGGCGGGCACGTCGGCCGCGCCCATGAACTCGCGCGCCGAGTGCATGGCGAGCTGCGGCGCGCCGACGTCGACGGTGCCGATGCCGGTGCGGGCCGCGGTGATCGGGCCGATGGTGGAGCCGCAGGGCAGGTCGGCGCGGTGCACGTAGCGCTGCAGTACCACCCCGGCCTCGGCACAGGCCAGCGCGAACGCGCCGGTGCCGACGGCGTCGGTGGCGTAGCGCAGGTTCTGGTTGACCTTGAGCACCGGGCCGCCGTTCACCGCGATCCGGTGCGCGGGCTCGTGCCGGTCCGGGTAGTTGGGGTGCGTGGCGTGCGCCATGTCGCCGGAGGCGACCAGCGAGCCGGCCAGCGCCGCCAGGTACTCCGCGCGGCCGCCGCCCGCGGCGAGCACGATCCGCTCCAGCACCGCGGGGAGCAGGTCCGACTGCGCTCCGCGCTCGGACTGGCTGCCGACCTCCTCGTGGTCGAAGAGCGCGAGCACCGGCAGCGCCGCGCCCGGCTCGGCCAGCGCGGCCAGGAAGGCGGCCAGCCCGGCGTAGCAGGTGGCCTGGTTGTCCAGCCGGGGCGCGCTCACCAGGTCGCGGTCGCGGCCGACCAGGGTGCTCGGCGCGAGGTCGTGGGTCATCAGCTCCCAGCCGAGCACGTCGCCTGCGACCACCCCGGCCTGCTCGGCCACGTACCGGAGGAACGAGGCGGGCTCGGTGCCGACGCCCCAGACCCCGTTGACGTGCCGCTGCGGGTCGAGCGTGACCCCGCGCCGCTCCTCGGAGAGGTGGATGGCGAGCTGCGGCACCCGCAGGATGGGCTCGTCGATCCGCACCAGCTGCTCGCGCACCCCGCCACCGTCGGGATCCCGCAGCGTGAGCCTGCCGGAGATACCGAGGTCGCGGTCGAGCCAGGAGTTCAGCCACGCCCCGCCGTACGGCTCGAGCCCGACCAGCTGCCAGCCTGCCGAGAGCAGGTCGGGGTGCTGCTTGACGCGCAGGTTGGGGCTGTCGGTATGCGCGCCGACCACCCGGAACCCGACGCCGGGCGCGATCGCCTCGGTGCTCCAGGCCACCAGCGAGCCGCCCCGGATCACGTAGTACCGGCCCGGCTCGCCCGCCTGCCACGGCTCGGCCTCGCGCAGCGCGCGGAAGCCGCATCCCTCAAGTTCCCGGCGCACGGTGTGGCAGACGTGGAACGGGGAGGGCGAGGCGTCGATGAAGGCGCACAGGCCGGTGGCGGTGGCGGTGGTGCTGACGACGGGCATGCCCGCGATCCTAGGCAGCGCGCGGCCGCCACTCCGGCCCAGGTGCGGGACCGTCAAGTCCTATTGACGATGTGGAATCACATCCGCACCATTCGCACACACCCGCCACAATTACCGGCGGAAATGCCGCGCGAATTTCATCGGATGAATCAACCGACGGTCTGCGCCACCAGATCCAGCAATCGGAGCAGTTCCGCATATCGCCGCGCCCCGATCCGGGAACGGAGTTGCTGCTCGGCCCGATACTCCTCGGCGCGCACCGCCGCGACCAGCTCGGCGCCCAGCTTGCTGAGCCCGATCAGGATGCGCCGCCGGTCGTCCTCCGCCGCGACGCGGAAGATCAACCCGCGTTCGGCCAGCGCATCGGCGTGCCGAGTCGCCGATGATGGCGGCAACTGCGACTTCGCCGCCAATTCGCTCATCGTGGTCCGGCCGTCGACGGAGAGATTCGACAACATCGACCACTGATCCGGGGAAAGCTGTCGCGCGTACAAAGCGTCGTCCAGGTGACGCACCCAACTCCGCTCCGCGGAACGCAACGCGCCATGCAGCGTGGAATTACCGCCCACCATGGTTTCCACAATTGTCCTGACTGCCTCGAGAATTGGAACGAGGGGAAGACTACCGAACGCGGAAAATTCGCGTGAGCGAGTGGTGTCGGCCGGTCACCGGACACCGCGCGGGTGTCCGAAAAGTCGGCTGTGCCAGTTCAATTCGACTTCCAATACTCGAAATGCAATTTTCAGCGGGAGGATTCGGCACGAACCTCGGAGCACCGGAAACGACACCGGCCCGGACCGCGCGGGAGCGCGATCCGGGCCGGGTGCGGGTAAGTCGTTGCGGCTCAGGCCGCCACGAGCGAGTCGAGGACCGAGAGGAAGAGCCCGAGCCCGTCGTCGCTGGGGCCGGTGAGCGCCTCGGTGGCGTGCTCCGGGTGCGGCATCAGCCCGACCACCCGGCCGTTCGCCGAGGAGATCCCGGCGATGCCGCGCTGCGAGCCGTTCGGGTTGTCGCCGGAGTAGCGGAAGACCACCCGGCCCTCGCCCTCCAGCTGGTCGAGCACCTCGGCCGAGGCCTGGAAGCGGCCCTCGCCGGACTTGAGCGGGACGAGGATCTGCGCGCCCTGCTCGAACCGGGTGGTCCAGGCGGTCGCGGTGGACTCCACGGTCAGCCACTCGTCGCGGCAGACGAAGTGCAGCCCGTCGTTGCGGGTGAGCGCGCCGGGCAGCAGCCCGGCCTCGCACAGCACCTGGAAGCCGTTGCAGATGCCGAGTACCGGCAGGCCCTGGCCCGCGGCGCGCACCACCTCACCCATCACCGGGGCGAACCGGGCGATGGCACCTGCCCGCAGGTAGTCGCCGTAGGAGAAGCCGCCGGGCACGATCACCGCGTCGACCCGCTTGAGATCGGCGTCGGCGTGCCACAGGTGCACCGCCTCGGCGCCGGAGAGCCGCACCGCGCGGGCCGCGTCGACGTCGTCGAGCGTGCCGGGAAAGGTGATCACCCCGATCCGCGCGCTCATGACAGCCGGACGACCTTCCACTCCTCGATGACGGTGTTGGCGAGCAGCGATTCGGCGATCTGCTCGAGCTCGGCGTCGCTCACCGAGTCCTCGACATCGAGCTCGAAGCGCTTGCCCTGCCGCACATCGGACACACCGGCGAATCCCAGGCGGGGAAGCGCACCGACGATGGCCTGACCCTGCGGATCCAGGATCTCGGCCTTCGGCATCACCTCGACCACGACTCGTGCCACGCGTTTTCTCCTCGCGAAGGTTCGGGGGGTTACCGGCACAGCGTAATGGCGGCGGGCGCGGGCTGCTGCCGGGGGGTGCGAGATCACAGCCGGTCACGCCGGTCACCGGCGGCTAGCATCGCCGCATGCGCATAGCTCACTTCGGCCACTCCTGCATCCTCGTCGAGCTGCACGGCACGACAGTGCTGTTCGACCCGGGCACCTTCGCGCACGGGTTCGAGGGCATCACCGGGCTCGACGCCATCGCCGTCACCCACCAGCACCCGGACCACATCGACGGCGACCGGATCGGCGCGCTGATCGACGCCAATCCCGGCGCCCGGCTGCTCTCCGATCCACAGACCGCCGAGCTGCGGCCGGAGCCGTGGGAGGCGGTGCACGCCGGGCAGGTGCTCACCGTCGGCGGGGTCACCGTGACGGGTGGCGGGGGCAGGCACGCGGTGATCCACCCGGAGCTGCCGGTGATCGACAACACCGTCTTCCAGCTCGGCACCCCCGCGGAGCCCGCACAGCTGGTGCACCCCGGCGATTCGCTCTGGGTGCCGCCGAGCCCGGTCGGCGTGCTCGCGATCCCGGCGGCGGCGCCGTGGATGCGGATCAGCGAGGCGGTGGATTATCTGCGCGCGGTTCGCCCGCGGAGCGCGGTGCCGATCCACTATGGGGTGGTCGCGCCGGAGGCGCGGGGGATCTACTTCGGCAGGTTGACTGAAATGGGGCCGGAGGGTACGGAGTTCTCGCTCATCGAGCACGAGGACAGCAGGGAGTTCCCCGGCTGATTCCGGGGCACACCTTCGCAAAACGCAACAGAATATCCGAAATGCGAAATGCACGTGCATTCGCAATTGCGGGGCGCAATTCTTGCCCGGCACGACGGAGCCGCCCCGCACCGGTGATATCCGATGCGGGGCGGCTGGTCGGCGCAGCTAGAGGATCAGAGCGGCAGCTCGGGGGTGCTCGCGCTGAGGGTCGAGACCAGAGTGGTGATCAATTCGAGAAGAGCTTCCAGCATTGCGCTTTCCTTCCTGTCGTCTTGATGCGATTGGATACCGCACTGACAGAATGACACCGATCGACGGGAAGCAAACGCTTTCGACTGAAAATTCTGCGGAATTCTTTTCAGCGTCCTCCGAATTCCACGAATAGAATTCGGAGCGAAGGCGGCCGATCCGACCGAAACGATAGAAATCGCGGCGATCCCGGGTTGCCGGTGTCGTTCCAGCGATTTGCCGGACGTCAGCGCGGAACGATCCGGACACCTGCGTCCGGTATCCGGATGTCGGCTGCGAACACCGACCCGAGGTTCAACTCCCCCGCCGCCGAGGGATCCCGGCATGCCCCGCGTCTCCGTACAGGCCGCGAAACGGACCGCCCGGTCGGTCAGGCTGCGCGTGTCGCGGCGGAGTACGGCTCCCAGCGGTACGGCTGGCCGGTGGCGCCGTGGTAGAGCGCGAGATCGACGGCGTCGAGCACGGCCTGCCGCGGCCCGGAGCGGGCCAGCTGCGCGCCGGAGACGGCGAGCCGCACGACCCCGCCGCGCTTGGCGGTCCGCGCCGCGCCGAGGACCAGCGCCCGGCACCACCACGGCTCGGTGCGGAACCCCTCGCCGATGCCGTACACGCGGGTGCGCTGCGCGCTGTTGCGCTCCAGGTCGATGATCGAGGTCAACCCGAGCGCCAGCCGGAACCCGACATCGGGCAGCGCCTCCATGGCGCCCGCCGAGGCGTCCCAGCGCGGCGCGGCGAAGAGCCGGGTGCGCAGCCCCACCCGCTCCATCACCCGATCCGCCGCCATCAGCCGCAGCCGCGCCTCGTGCCGGGGCAGCGCCCCGAACTCGGCCCGCCTGCGCTTGGTGGCCGCCTGGTCGTAGCCGTGCAGCACGATGGCATCGCCACCGGCGCGCCGCCCGCGCAGCCAGGCCAGCGTGGCCGGGTCATCGGTCAGCTTGTAGCCGCCTTTGAGCCGCGGCGCGACGAGCAGCGACAGCGGGACGCCGCGGTCGTCCATCTCGGCCGCGAACTCGATCGCGGCGTCCCGGGTGGTGTCCCGGATGCCGGATACGGAGACGATCAGCTCGGCAGTCATACCCGCAACGGTGACAGGACGACATGTCCGCGGCGTGCAGCCGGGATGACGCCGAAACCAACACCGGTCACATACCGGTGCGCTCCGCTATGACGGCGCCACCTTGCCCAGCCCGACGGTGTCCAGCACCCAGGCGTACTCGAAGGCGACTTCCTTCCACTTCTCGTAGCGCCCGCTGACCCCGCCGTGCCCAGCGCTCATCTCGGTCTTGAGCAGCAGCGGGGCGTCGCCGGTCGCGACCGCGCGCAGCCGCGCGACCCACTTGGCCGGCTCCACGTAGAGCACGCGGGTGTCGTTCAGGCTGGTGATGGCGAGGATCGCCGGGTAGTTCTTGGCCTCGACGTTCTCGTACGGCGAGTAGGACTTCATGTACGCGTAGACCTCGGGGTCGGCGAGCGGGTTGCCCCACTCGTCCCACTCGATCACCGTGAGCGGGAGCGAGGGGTCCAGGATCGAGGTCAGCGGGTCGACGAAGGGCACGTTGGCGAGGATGCCCGCGAAGAGTTCGGGCGCGAGGTTGGCGACCGCGCCGACCAGCAGCCCGCCCGCGCTGCCGCCGTCGGCGACAAGCCGGTCCGCGCTGGTGCGGCCGGTGTCGATGAGGTGGCGGGCCGCGGCGACGAAGTCGGTGAAGGTGTTCTTCTTGCGCAACGTCTTGCCGTTCTCGTACCAGAGCCGGCCCATCTCGCCGCCGCCGCGCACGTGCGCCACCGCGAAGATCATGCCGCGGTCGAGCAGCGAGAGCCGGGAGACCGAGAAGCCGGGGTCGATGCTGGCCTCGTAGGAGCCGTAGCCGTAGAGCAGCAGCGGCGCCGCGGTGCCCGGCTGCACCGCGTCCCTGCGCCAGACCAGCGAGATCGGGATGCGGGTTCCGTCATCGGCGACCGCCCAGTCCCGGCGCTGCTCGTAGCGCGCCGGGTCGTACCCGCCGAGCACCGGCTGCTCCTTGCGCAGCAGCAACTCGCCGGTGTCGGGGGCGTAGTCGAAGACCTGGGTCGGGGTGGTGAACGAGGTGAGCCCGATGCGCAGCGTCGGCTGCTCCCACTCCGGGTTGGCGCCGAGCCCGACGGCGAAGAGCGGCAGGTCGAACTCGAGTTCGCGGCGCTCGCCGTAGCCGTCGGGGGTGAGCGGCCAGACCGCGAGCCTGCTCAGCGCCTCGCGGCGGTAGCCGAGCACCAGGTGGCCGGCGAAGGCGTCGACGTCCTCCAGCCGGACGTCGTCACGGTGCTCGATGAGCAGGGTGAGCGCGGAGGGGTCGCTGACCGGCGCCTCGGCGAGCACGAAGTTCTCCGCCTTCACCCCGTCGACCACGTCGTTGTGCAGGACCAGGAACCGGTCCTCGCCCGCGACCACCGCGTGCTCGACGCCGTACTCGACACCCTCGCGGCGCGGCAGGATCACCCGGAACTCGCCCTCCGGGTCGGCCGACTCCAGCATCCAGCCCTCGCTGGTGATCTTGGAGGCGACCCAGATCAGCAGGTACTTCTCCGAGCGGGTGGTGCCGATGCTCACCCAGTACCGCTCGTCCGGCTCGTGGAACACCTTGACGTCGTCCGCGGCGGCGGTGCCGAGCCGGTGCCGCCAGACGGTGTCGGGGCGCCAGGAGTCGTCCACGGTCTGGTAGAAGATGTGCGTGCCGTCCAGCGACCAGGTGGCGCCGGGCGCGGTGCCGGGGATCTCGTCGCCGAGCTGCTCGCCGGTGCGCAGGTCGAGGAAGCGCAGCAGGTAGCGCTCGTCGCCCACGGTGTCGGTGGAGTAGGCGAGCAGGGTGCCGTCGTTGCTCACCGAGAAGGCGCCGAGCGCGAAGAAGTCGTGCCCCTCGGCCAGCACGTTGCTGTCCAGCAGCACCTGCTCGCCCGGAATCTCGGCGCCGACCTCCAGCTCCGGCGGAGTCCAGGCGTCCAGCCCGGCGGCGGCCGGGTCGACCGGGCAGCGGCAGTGCACGCCGTACTGCTTGCCCTCGAAGCTGCGCGAGTAGTACCAGTACTGCCCGAGCCGGGTCGGGACCGAGAGGTCGGTCTCCTGGGTGCGGCCCTTGATCTCCTCGAAGACGGCGGTGCGCAGCTCGGCCAGGTGCGCGGTGTTCGCCTCGGTGTAGGCGTTCTCCGCCTCCAGGTGGGCGATCACCTCGGGGTCGTCCTTGTCGCGGAGCCACTCGTACTCGTCGATCACGACATCGCCGTGCTGCACGCGCTCGGTCGGCACGGTCTTCGCGACGGGGGGCGGCACACTCTCGACAGACATGCGCACCACCCTACTGTCGCGAAGCCGCCATGATTAGGCTCGCTCCATGCCTCTCGCCGCACCCCCCCGTCCGGCCGGTGTGCTGGCAGCCCTGCTCCTCGCGGTGGCCGCGCTGACCGGCGGCGCCGCCGTCCCGGCGGCGGCCTGTGCCTGCGGCGCCGTCGCGGGCACCGGCGAGATCGCCACGGTGAACGACGAAGTGGCGCTGGTGCACTGGGACGGCGCGCGGCAGACCATCCTCATGCGGCTCGCGCTGCGCGCCGACGGCGACCGCGCCGCCCTCGTCATCCCGACCCCGGCCCCCGCCACGGTGAGCGCGGGCTCCGCGGACACCTTCACCGAGCTGGAGCGCCGCACCGCGCCCGAGATCGTCACCGAGCGGGAATTCTTCGGCTCCGGCGAGTTCGACGGGCTGAGCTCGGGCGCCGCCCCCGGCACCGGCCCGACCGTGCTGAAGCAGGTGACGCTCGGCCCGCTCGAGGCGACCACGCTGGCGGGCGGCGGCCTCGACGGCGTGCGGAATTGGTTGCGCGACAACGGCTATCGCATGCGACCCGAGGTGGTCGAGACGCTCGCGCCGTACCTGGCGGAGGGGTGGTCGTTCGTCGCCATCCGGCTCACCGGCGCGGACGGGCTCGACGGCGCGCTCGACCCGGTGCGGCTCACCTTCGACGCCTCCGCCCCGGTCTACCCCATGCGCATGTCGTCGGCGGCGACGCTGCCGCAGTCGGTGCGGCTCTACGTGCTCGGCGAGCACCGGGTGCGCCGCGCCGACCCGGATGCCGCGCACCAGTTCACCGAGGTCGAGTTCGCCGGGCGGCTGGACGAGACCGACGACCCGCTGCTCCGCGAGCTCACCGCCGGTGGCACCGACTACCTCACCGAACTGGCCGTCTCGATCGCCGAGCCGGCCCGCATCACCGGCGACTTCACCTTCGCCGATGCCGACTCCGACGCCGATTACCGGGAGCGGATCACCCGCACCGAGCAGGCGGAGGTGCTCGGCGCCCCGGCCGGGCCGGTGATCCTCGGCGCCGCGCTGCTCGCCGTCACGCTGGTGGTGATCGCGGTGCTCCGGGTCTTCCGCAGGCCGCGCTGAGCTACCCGCGGGTGAGCGCCCCGCGGATGGAACCGGCGAGGTAGTCCAGGTCGGCGCGCGGCGGGCTGGTCGCCCGCGCGCGCAGCCCGAACCCGTCGCCCGGTGTGCGCGGGATGACGTGCAGGTGCACGTGGAACACCTCCTGGCCAGCGGTCACCCCGTCGGCCAGGAAGAAGTTGACCCCGTCGCAGCCGACCTCGCTGCTCCGCAGCGCCGCCGCCAGCCGCTGCCCCACCTGGAACAGTTTCCCGCCGAGCGCCGGATCTAGCTCGGCGAGGTTGCGCGCGACCACCTTCGGCACCACCAGCAGGTGGCCGGGGGTGACCGGGCGGATGTCGAGGAAGGCGAGCACGTCGGGGTCGTCGTACACCACGCTGGCCGGGGCGCGCCCGGCGATGATGTCGGCGAAGATCGTGTACGGGTTCACGGCGTGCTCAGAGGATCGGCGCGGGGGTGTAGCGGGCCGCGTCCGGGTAGCGCGCGACCAGCTCCTCGACCGCCGCGACGACCGCACCGGTCTGCGCCTCGGCGGCGCCGACGAAGGCCGACTTGTCGGCGAGCGCGGCGTCCAGCGCGGCGCGGTCCAGCGGCAGCCGGTCGTCGGCGGCCAGCCGGTCCAGCAGGTCGGGCTCGCGCCCCTGCTCGCGCATGGCCAGCGCCACCGCGACCGCGTGCTCCTTGATGGCCTCGTGCGCGGTCTCCCGCCCGACCCCGGCGCGCACCGCCGCCATCAGGATCCGGGTGGTGGCGAGGAACGGCAGGTAGCGGTCGAGTTCCCTGGCGACCACCGCCGGGTAGGCGCCGAACTCGGCGAGCACGGTCAGGAAGGTCTCCATCATGCCGTCGATGGCGAAGAAGGCGTCCGGCAGCGCGACCCGGCGCACCACCGAGCAGAAGACGTCGCCCTCGTTCCACTGCGCCCCCGCCAGCTCGGCGGCCATCGAGGCGTACCCACGCAGCACCACCTGCAGGCCGTTCACCCGCTCACAGGAGCGGGTGTTCATCTTGTGCGGCATGGCCGAGCTGCCCACCTGCCCGGGCTGGAAACCCTCGGTGACCAGCTCGTGCCCGGCCATCAGCCGCACGGTGTGCGCGAACGACGACGGCCCGGCGCCCACCTGCACCAGCGCGGAGAGCACGTCGTGGTCGAGCGAGCGCGGGTACACCTGGCCGACGCTGGTCAGCACGGTGGCGAAGCCGAGGTGCGTGGCGACCTGGCGCTCCAGCCGGGCCAGCTTCTCCGGGTCGCCGCCGAGCAGGTCGAGCATGTCCTGCGCGGTGCCCATCGGGCCCTTGATCCCGCGCAGCGGGTAGCGGTCGATGAGCTCACGCAGCCGGGTGAGCGCGATCAGCAGCTCGTCGGCGGCCGAGGCGAAGCGCTTGCCGAGCGTGGTGGCCTGCGCGGCGACATTGTGCGAGCGCCCGGCCATGACGAGGGCGCGGTACTCGGCGGCGCGCTCGGCCAGCCTGGCCGCGACCGCGACGCCGTGCGTGTGCACGTGCTCCAGCGAGAGCCGGATCTGCAGCTGCTCCACGTTCTCGGTGAGGTCGCGGCTGGTCATGCCCTTGTGCACGTGCTCGTGGCCGGCCAGGGCGTTGAACTCCTCGATCCTGGCCTTGACGTCGTGCCTGGTGACGCGCTCGCGGGCGGCGATCGAGCCGAGGTCGACCTGATCGATGACCCGCTCGTAGTCGGCGACCACCTCGGCGGGCACGTCGACGCCGAGCTCGGACTGCGCGCGCAGCACCTCGAGCCACAGCCTGCGCTCCAGCACGATCTTGTTCTCCGGCGACCACAGCCGCACCAGCTCGGGCCCGGCGTAGCGGGTCGCGAGCACGTTGGGCACCCGGCCGGGCGCGGTGTTCTCGGGTGCGGGGGCGGTCTCGGCAGTGGTCACGTCCGGTCAGTCTAGTGACCGCGGCCGATCGGGCTGCTGGGACGTCGGCGGGGCGACGATGTCGATCACCTCGAGCAGGGCGCCGCGCGCCGCCCGGCGCGGCTCCGGGTTCATCTCGCCGAGCGCGGCGACCACGGCGCCGTCCACCACCGCGACCAGCCTGCGCAGCTGCTCCTGCCTGACCACCCGGTCGGAGCGGCGCAGCACGTCGGCGAGCAGCTCGTCGAGTTGCTGGCGTAGTCGGAGCTGGACGCCGCGTAGCTCGGGGTGCCTGGCGGAGGCGACCGAGCGCTCGTAGCGGGCGATCAGCCTGCCGCGCGCGCCGTCGTCGGTGCCCTCCGGGCCGATCAGCAGGTCCAGCACCAGGTCGACGGTCGCCTCGGCGCCGCGGCGGCGGTGGCTCACCTCGCCGACCCGCCTGCGCATGCCGTCGACTTCGGCGTTGCCCGCGAACTCGACCGCGCGCGCGATCAGATCTTCGAGGGATTCGAAGTAATACGTCGTCGATGCCAGTGGCAGGTCGGCGCGGGTTGCGACCGATCGGTGCCGCACCGCCTCGAAACCGCCTTCGAGCAGGAGGTCTGCGGCGGCTGCAACCAGAGCCTGGCGACGCCGTTCGCCTTTCGGGGTCGTCGCGATTATCACCGTGCCATCGTGCCAGTCGTCATCAATACATCCGTGCGAAATCGAAAGAGGAAGAACACAGTTACCCGATTTTTACCCACTCGAGCCGCCTTCGGTGCCGTACCGCGCAAAGTTGTTGCCAGTCAGCTACTTCGGACAAAGCCACTGAGACACGATGTTTCAGCGCGTCAGGTAGGGGCCGAGCCGGGCCAGCGCCGCCTCGATGTCGGCTGTGGCCCCGGCAAACGAGAAGCGAACCGTGCGGTGCCCGCGCGCGGTGTCGAAATCGAGTCCGGGCGCCAGCGCGACGCCGGTGTGCGCGAGCACCTCCGCGCACCAGGCCAGCGAATCCCTGGTGTGGTGCCCCACGTCGGCGTAGGCGTAGAAGGCGCCGTCGGCCGGGGCCAGATCGGTGATCCCGATCTTCGGCAACCCCTCGAGCAGCAGTCTCCGGTTCACGGCGTAGCGCCGCACGTGGCCGTCGAGCTCCTGCTTCGCCTCCGTGCCGAAGGCGTGCACCGCCGCGTACTGCGAGATCGCGGGCGGGCAGACCGTCATGTTCGAGGCCAGCCGCTGCAGCGCGGGGCGCAGCCCGGCGGGGGCGAGCATCCAGCCGAGCCGCCAGCCGGTCATCGAGAAGTACTTCGACACCGAGCCGATCACCACCGCTTCCCTGGAGGTCTCCCAGGCCGACGAGGTGCCGCCGATGCTGTCGGAGTAGGTGATGCCGTGGTAGATCTCGTCCGAGATCAGCAGGGTGCCGTTCGCCTCGCACCAGCGGGCCAGCGCGGCCAGCTCGGCCGGGTCGATCATGGTTCCGGTTGGGTTGGCCGGGCTGGCGACCACCAGCCCGGCCGGTGGCTCGGGCAGCGCCGCCAGCATGGCGACCGTCGGCTGGAACCTGGTCTGCTCGCCGCAGTCGAGCTCGAGCACCCGGCAGCCGAGCGCGGTGAGGGTGTTGCGGTAGGCGGGGTAGCCGGGGCGGGCCACCACCACCGTGTCGCCCGGGTCGAAGGCGGCCAGGAAGAGCAGGGTGAAGGCGCCGGAGGAGCCGGTGGTCACCACGACGTCGTCCGGGTCGACAGGGTAGCCGTAGGTGGCGGTGTGGTGCTCGGCGACGGCTTCGCGCAGCGGCAGGATGCCGAAGGTCTCGGTGTAGCCGAGCAGCTCGGTGCCGAGGGCCGCTCCGGTGGCGCGCAGCACCGGCGCCGGGGCGGGGGTCGAGGGCTGCCCCGCGGCGAGTACCAGCACGTCACCGTGGCTGCGGGCGCGCGCGGCTGCGGCCTTCCAGACGTCCATGACGTAAAAAGGGGGGATGGTCGACCGGCGCGATTGCATGGACACCCGTCCGACGGTAGAGCACCCGTCCGCGGGTAGCCGGGGTTATGGTCGGCGCAATGGACGATGAGGCGCGCCGCCCCCGCCTCGACCGCGCCGGGGCCACCGGGGGCACCGTGATCGTCCCGCCGGACTGGCGGAACCGGTGGCGGCGGGGGAAGTCGGCTGCGCCGGAGCCGGCGGAGAACGGGGCCGGGGGTCCGGCGGAGAACGGCGAGGCGCCGGGCGCCGTCCCCCGTGACTCCAGCGCGGACGAGCCGCATTCGAACTCGAGCGCGAGTGCCGACGATGCGACGGAGATCGGCGAGTCCGTCGCGGGCGAACGCGACGAGATCAGTGCGGGCGCGCACGACTCCAACGCGGGCGGGGGCGACTCCAACGCGGGCGAGGGCGACGACGCCGAGCGCAACCATTCCGCGGCGGACACCGAGCGCGTGCCTGCGACGGCAACCCGCCCCGCCGGGCTCCGCGCCCGTGACCCCGGCATCTGGGCCGGCTGGTCCACCCTGGAAACCCTGCGGCACGACGCCGCCGCCACCCTCCGCGAGGCCCCGACCCCCCGCGAACTCTGGCAGCGCCGCCCCACCCGCGACGAACTGCTCACCCGAGCCAAGGATCACCGCTACCTCATCGCGGGTCTGCTGGTGCTCCTCGTCCTCGCCGCGGGCGACACCGCGAACAACGGCGCCATCGTGAACCGCCCCCTCGCCCCCGGCGAAGCCCAGCGCGTCGCCTTCCCCTACCCCCCGCAGGTCCAGACCTCGACCCCGTCGATCCGCCGCCTCCTCGACGCCGTCGCCAACGGCGAACGCCTGCGCGAGCAGGCCGTCGTGGCCGCAGCCGCCCGCGCCACCCTGGAGCGCGCCCGCGCCGAGGCCGCCGCGGCCGCCGCGGGCGAACCGGTCCCCTGGCTCACCACCGGCATCGCCCCGGTCCCCGGCAGCACGCCCGGCTCGGTGATCCCCGGCCCCGGCGGCCTAGTCCTCCCCGCCCGCGGCCTGTTCACCAGTGGTTTCGGCTCCCGCTGGGGCACCATGCACCAGGGCATCGACATCGCCGGCCCGATCGGCTCACCGATCTACGCGGTCGCCAACGGCACCGTCGTCGACGCGGGCCCGGCCCAGGGCTTCGGCCTGTGGGTGCGGATCAGGCACGACGACGGCACCATCTCCGTCTACGGCCACATGTACGACTTCTTCGTCTCGGTCGGCGAGCGGGTGCCCGCGGGCATGCAGATCGCCCGCATCGGCAACCGCGGCGACTCCACCGGCCCGCACCTGCACTTCGAGGTGATCGAGGGCGGCCAGCACGTCGACCCGCAGCGCTGGTTCGCGCTCCGCGGCCTCAGCTTGAACTGAGCGCGATCCGGTTCTGCACCGCGCCGAGCCCGATATCGGTGCGGTAGTGGCTGCCCGGCAGCTTGATCGAGCTGATCCGCGCGTACGCCTGCTCCCGCGCGGCGGCCAGGTCGGCGCCGGTGCCGACCACGCTCAGCACCCGGCCGCCCGCCGAGACCAGCGCACCGTCGCGCAGCGCGGTCCCGGCGTGCAGCACGGTCGCCTCGTCCGGGCCGGTCTCGCCCGCCCCGGCGACGACGTCGCCGAGCCGGGGGTGCGCGGGGTAGTTCTCGGCGGCGAGCACGACGGTCACCGCGGCGCCGTCGGCCCAGCGCGGCGCGGGCAGCTCCGCGAGCCGCCCGGTGGCGGTGGCGTGCAGCAGCTCGCCGAGCGGGCTCTCCAGCAGCGCGAGCACCGCCTGGGTCTCCGGATCGCCGAAGCGGCAGTTGAATTCGACGACGGCGGGCCCGGCCGCGCCCATGGCGAGCCCGGCGTAGAGCAGCCCGGAGAAGGCCGCGTCCCTGCGCACCAGCTCGGCCGCGACCGGCGCGACCACGTCACGCACGATCTCCTCGACCGCGCCGGCGGGCAACCAGGGCAGCGGCGTGTAGGCGCCCATGCCTCCGGTGTTCGGGCCGCTGTCGCCGTCGCCGACCCGCTTGTGGTCCTGCGCGGGCAGCAGCGGCACCACCGTCTCCCCGTCGACCAGGCAGAACAGCGACACCTCCGGCCCGTCCAGGAACGACTCCAGCAGCACCGGGTGCCCCTGCTCCAGCAGCTCGGCGCCGTGGTCGCGGGCGGCCGAGCGGTCCGGCGTCACCACGACGCCCTTGCCCGCGGCCAGCCCGTCGTCCTTGACCACCCAGGTGGGGCCGAAGCGGTCCAGCGCGGCGTCCAGGTCGGCGGGGGTGTCCACGATCTCGCTGTGCGCGGTGCGCACCCCCGCGGCGGCCATGACGTCCTTGGCGAACGCCTTGGACCCCTCGATCCGCGCGGCCGAGGCCGACGGGCCGAAGCAGGCGATCCCGGCCGCCCGCACCGCGTCGGCGACGCCGAGCACCAGCGGCACCTCGGGGCCGATCACCACCAGGTCGGCGTCGATCTCGCGGGCCAGCGCCGCCACCGCCTCCCCGGACGACGGGTCGACCGGCCGCAGCTCGGCGTGCTGGGCGATGCCCGCGTTGCCCGGCGCGACGACGACCGCCGTCACCGCCGGGTCCCTGCGCAGGGCGAGGACGAGGGCGTGTTCACGGGCTCCGGAACCGATGACGAGTGCGCGCACGCGCAACAGAGTAGAGGACGAAGGTGTCCTGCTCGCAGGCATAGTGGAGAGGGGGCGCCACCGCGCCGCCGCTGGACCGGGACGGGGAGATCCGATGGGCTTCATCGACGGAATCATGGGCAACGCGGGCAGCGTGGATCCCGCACGGGCGCAGCAGGAGTACGGGCGGCTGCTCGGCAACGGAGAGCAGATCTACTCGGCCTACATCCTGGTGCGCGACGCCATGCTCTTCACCAACCGCAGGCTGATCCTGGTCGACAAACAGGGGCTCTCCGGGCGCAAGGTGAGCTACCACAGCGTGCCGTACCGCTCGATCACGCACTTCGCGGTGGAGACCGCGGGCACCTTCGACCTCGACGCCGAGCTGGTCATCTGGATCTCCGGCGCGGCCGAGCCGCTGCAGAAGAAGTTCAACCGGCAGGTCGACATCTACGAGGTGCAGGGCGTCCTGTCGCACTTCGTCGGCGTCTGACTACGCTGCCGGGCATGGCTTCCGTATTCAGCGCGATCATCGCCGGTGACCTGCCCGGGCGCTTCGTCTGGGAAGACGACGAGTTCGTCGGGTTCCTGACCATCGCGCCGGTCACCCAGGGCCACGTGCTCGTGGTGCCGCGCAAGGAGATCGACCAGTGGCAGGACGTCGACGCCGACGTCTTCGCCCGGATCAGCGGCGTCGCGCAGACCGTCGGCAAGGCCGTGCGCGCGGCGTTCGACGCGCCGCGCGCCGGGCTGCTGATCGCCGGACTGGAGGTGCCGCACCTGCACGTGCACGTCTTCCCGGCCTTCGACATGGGCAACTTCGACATCTCCGGCGCCGACCCGAACCCGAGCGCCGAATCGCTGGACGAGGCGCAGGTGAAGATCAAGTCCGCGCTGCGCGACCTCGGCTTCTCCGACAACGTCCCGGACTGACTACCCGCGCACCCGCTGCTCCACCGCGTGCAGCAGCGCGTGCAGCCCGCGGTCCCTGGTCAATTGGGCGTCCAGCGCGACGTTGATCGCCCCGCGCAGCAGCGCGTACGGTTCCCAGCCCGCGGGCGCGACGGTGCGCGGCGCCCGCCGCTCGATGCCGTCCGCGATCACCCGCGCGGCCTCGGCACCGCTGATCCTGACGTTCAGCGGCCAGGGCAGCAGCGCCTCCACCCGGCGGCCGAGGTCGTCGTTGTCCAGCGTCTCGTGCGTCATGGCGGTGTCGACGATGCCGAAGTAGGCGACCCCGGCGGTGGCGCCGTGCGCGGCCAGCTCCACCCGCAGCGCCCGGCCCAGCTGCTCAACCGCGGCCTTGCTGATCATGTACGGCGAACCGGCCATGCCGGGCGCGAAGGCCGCGCAGGACGAGACAACGACCACGTGTCCCCGGCTCGCCACGATGGCGTCCAGCGCGGGCTTGACGGTGTTGAACGCGCCGGTCAGGTTCACCCCGAGCACGGTGTCGAAGACGGCGGGGTCCATGGTGCGCAGCGTGGCGGGCTTCGGCACGATGCCCGCGTTGGCGACCACCACGTCCAGCCCGCCGAACCGCTCCAGCACCCGCTCGACCACGGCGGCCATGGCCGCCCGGTCGGTGACGTCGGCGCCGAAGGCGGCGGCCCTGCTGCCGAGCGCCGCGGCCGCCGCTTGTGCACCCACCTCGTCCACGTCGACCAGCGCGACGACCGCGCCGCGCCGGTGCAGCACCGTGGCCAGCTCCCGGCCGATGCCCTGCGCCGCCCCGGTGATCAGGACGACCTGCCCGCGAACCCGGTGGTCGGGCTCGGTGACCCGGAACAGTCCGCGGATCATGCGCTCACCTCGTAGGAGTCGATGTCGAAACGGCTGGTGCGGCGGCGGTATTCGAAGCTCCAGTTCGGGTAGAGCCCGGAGTTGGCGCCGTCCGCGGTGGTGTAGTAGCTGTCGCAGCCGCCGGTCAGCCAGACCGTGTCGGCGCTGCGGCGGCGCATCTCCGCCAGGAACTCGGTCTGCACCTCGGGCCGCAGCTCCACCCGCCGCGCGCCCGCCCGCTGCGCGGTGCGCAGCGCGTCGACGATGTAGCCGATCTGCGACTCGATCATGAAGATGGCGGACTGGTTGCCCGCCGCCCCGAACGGGCCGAGCGTGCTGAAGAAGTTCGGGAACCCGGCCACCGCGATACCGAGGTAGCTCTGCGGCTCGTCCAGGTAGAGTTCGGCGATGCTGCGCCCGTCCCGGCCGATGTACCTGCTGTACACGCTGGGGGTCGGGGTGAAGCCGGTGCCGTAGACGATGGTGTCGATCGGCCGCTCGGTGCCGTCCCGCAGCACGATCGAGCGCGCCCGCACCTCGGCGATGCCGGTGGTCACCACGTCGACGTTCGGCGCGGTGAGCGCCGGGAAGTAGGCGTCGGAGAAGATGGCGCGCTTGCAGCCGATCATGTAGTCCGGGGTGACGAGGGCGCGTAGCGCGGGATCGGCGATCTGCCTGCGCAGCTGGAACCGCCCGAGCGCCTCGTAGAGGTGCCGGAACCGCTTGTCCACCAGCGAGACCAGCCCGAACCCCTCGATGGCGGTGTACCAGCCCGCGCGGATCGCCCGGCGCAGCAGCGGCACCCGGCGCAGCAGCAGCCGCTCCGCGCCGAGCGTCGCCCGGTCCATCCGCGGCACGATCCACGGCGCCGAGCGCTGGAAGACCGTCAGCTTCGCGACCTTCGGCTGGATCTCCGGCACGAACTGCACCGCGGAGGCGCCGGTGCCGATCACCGCGACCCGCTCGCCGGTGAGGTCGTGATCGTGATCCCAGTGCAGCGAGTGGAAGGCGGTGCCCTCGAAGGTCTCCAGTCCGGGCAGGTTCGGGTACTTGGCCTCGGCGAAGACGCCTGCCGCCGAGATCAGGAAGTCGGCCGTGCGCTGCCCGCGCGAGGTCTCGACCCGCCAGAGCGCGGCCTCCTCGTCCCAGCGCGCGTCCTCGAGTTCGGTGCGGAATTCGATGTGCCGCAGCACATCGTGCCGCTCGGCGACCCGGCGCAGGTAGGCCAGGATCTCCGGCTGCCTGCCGTAGGTGCGCGACCAGTCCGGGTTCGGCGCGAACGAGTAGCTGTACAGGTGCGATGGCACGTCGCAGGCGGCGCCCGGGTAGGTGTTGGCCTGCCAGGTGCCGCCCAGCTCGTCGGCGCGCTCCAGCACCGCGAGGTCGTCGAAGCCCGCCTCGCGCAGCTTGATCGCCAGCCCGATGCCGCCGAAGCCGGCACCGACGATCAGCACGTGGTTGTGTTCCATCGGTTTCCTCTCAGCGGTCGAGTACGAGGGCGTCACCCGCCGCGCGGGAGACGCACGGGCGGATTCGGTCCGGCCTGGCCAGCGCGGCTGGCACCCGGTCGCGGTGCTCGACCGCGCCGGAGAGCACCCTGGTCTCGCAGCTGCCGCAGAAGCCCTGCCTGCACGAGTAGGGCACCCGCGGGTCCACCCGCTGGATCGCGGCCAGCGCGGTCTCGGTGGCGCCGACCCGGACCGTGCGGCCGGTGCGCGCCAGCGTGAGGTCGAATTCCCGGCCGCCATCGACCGGCGCGGGCGCGAAGCGCTCCACGTGCAGCGACCCGGTGGGGTTGCTGTCGAAGGCCAGCCGTTGCGCGGCGGTGAGCATGCCGGGTGGGCCGCAGACGTAGACCGCCGCGCCCGGCTCGGCCTCGCCGAGCAGCTCGGCGAGGTCCGGCGGGCCGAACTCGTCGTCCGGGCGCACCTCGGCGCCGGTCAGCTCCGCCAGGAACGGCATCCGGTCCCGGCTGCTGCCCAGGTAGACCAGCCGCCCGCGGGCACCGGCCGCCCGCACCATCGGCAAGATCGGCGTGATCCCGATACCACCCGCGATGAACAGGTAGGACGGCGCCTCGACGAACCCGAAGGCATTGCGCGGCCCGCGAATCCGCAGCACCGAGCCGGCCCGCAGCCGCTCGTGCACCTCGCGCGAGCCGCCGTCACCGTCCGGGATGAGCCGCACCGCGATCCGGTAGCGGAAGCGGTCGCGCGGATTGCCGCAGAGCGAGTAGCGGCGCTGCCTGCCCGAGGGCAGGAACAGCTCCAGGTGCGCGCCGGGCCGCCAGACCGGGAGCACGCCGCCGTCCGGCGCGCGCAGCGTCAGCGCGACGACGTCCAGCGCGACCTGCTCCACCGCCTCGACCACCACGTCCCGGTCGAAGCCGCTGTTCCGCACCGGCTGCGGGCTGGAGAGCAGCGGTGCCACCGCCCCCGCGACGAACACCTGCTTGTAGAGGTCCATCGCGGTGCCGAGCAGCCGCAGCGCGCCGGGGGCTGTCACGAGTGCGCCCTGGCCGCGGGTGAGTGCGCCAGGTAGCGCAGCGCCTTGTCCATCGGCCCCAGCTGCGAGGGGTGGAAGCCCGGGCGCAGGTAGCGGGGCAGCTCGGAGAAGAAGACGGTCCAGCTCGGCACCACCCCGCGCAGCGTCGCGCCGACGAACTGCGACCCCCAGAACCGGCCCTTGTCCGGCGACGGATCCTTCCGGTACAGGTACGCCGTCGAGATGATGAAGAGCGGCAGCAGCGTCGCGCTCGCCAGCACCGCCGTGCGCGCCTTCCGCGCGTAACCGCCGTCCAGGTACATGTAGGCGTCGTAGACCACGCTCCGGTGCTCGACCTCCTCGGCCCCGTGCCAGCGCACGAGGTCGAGCATGGCCGGGTGCATGTTCTTCTCGGCGAGCACGTCCGCGTTCAGCAGCCACTCCCCGATCACCGCGGTGTAGTGCTCCATCCCCGCGAAGAGCCCGAGGCGCTCCCTGAGCCACTCCTCCTTGGCCCGCCCGTCCAGCCCGTGGTCGCCGAGCAGCCGGTCGACGAGCCAGCCGATCCTGCCGACGAAGGACTCCACGTCCAGCCCGAGCGACTGCAGGTGCCTGCGCGCCGCCTCGTGGGAATCGGCGTGCGTGGTCTCCTGACCCACGAACCCCTGCACCTCCTCGCGCAGCCGCGGATCGTGGATGGACGGGAGCGCCTCGCTGAGCGCCTGCGCCATCGCCCGCTCCCCCTCCGGCAGCACCAGGTGCATGACGTTCACGATGTGGGTGGCCAGGACCTCACCCGGAATGTAGTGCAGCGGCACCGAATCGAAGTCGAACCGCACATCGCGGGCCTCGATCGCGTGCGCCTCTGTTTCAGCCATGAGCCGACCGTACAGTGCAACAAACTACATTTCAATGTTGCGGCAACAATTCAACGACAAATGTTGCACCGGCGTTGGGTTCTGCTAGCGTCGAGGGGTGTCCGCCTCCCTCGAGAACGCCGTCTCCGACACCGTCGAAACGCGGATCCTGGATGCCGCGCTCACCCGCTTCCAGGCCGTCGGCGTGAAGAAGACGACGATCGAGGATGTCGCCAGGGAAGCCGGCGTCGACCGGGTCACCGTCTACCGCCGCATGGGCTCCCGCGACGACCTGGTGCAGGCCGTCGTCAGCCGCGAGGTCGGCACGGTCCTGGCGGAGATCGCCGCCATCGCCGAGCGCCACGACACCATCGACGACCTGGTCGTCGACATCTTCGTCACCGTCATCGGCCGCTGGCGCAGCAATCCGCTCGCCCAGCGGATGTTGTCGCTGGAACCCGAGCGCGTGGTCCTGAAGCTGACCTTCGAGGGCGCCACCACCTTCGCCATGTCCATCGCCGCCACCGCCGCCGCCCTCCAGCGCGCCGCCGACCGCGGGCTCATCGTCTCCCCCGACGACCCCGTCACCCGTGCCGAAATCGTCTGTCGCATCGTGCATTCGCTGATCCTCGCCCCGCACGGAAGTCGCGATCTCTCGACGGAAGCGGAGCTCGACGAGTTCGCCCGCCGCTACCTGGTCCCGATCATCACCGGCTGAGGATTTCTGCCAGACTCGTTCCGGTGATGGGTGCCAAACAGCTCAAGATCGGCCTCCGCGTCCGCGACCTGGATCGCTCCGCCGCCCTCTACCTACGCCTCGGCTTCCGCGAAATCCCCAGCGACGACCAACCCGACCTGCGCTACCTCACCTTCCGCAACACCTGGCTCATCCTCTCCGCGCTCGACAGCCACGGATACGACAACACCGAACGCGAACAACTCGTCCGCACCGGCATCCGCGGCCTCGGCGTCGTCCTCGCCATCCCCGTCCCCGACCTGGACGCGGCCTACGAGCTGTGGCAGGCGGAGGGGTTGCCGATCACCAATGAACGGGAGAGCGTCGTCTGGGCCCGCATCTTCTCCGGCCTCGACCCGGACGGGTACGAGGTGACGTTCGAGCAATTCGAGTAGGACGGCTGCATCGGGCAGCCGCCGCTCGCTGGGAAGAGCCCCCTGTCAGGATTGAACTGACGACCTTTCGCTTACAAGGCGAGTGCTCTACCACTGAGCTAAGGAGGCGGAAAGCGGTGCCATCATATACGGCACCGCACCGGGTGGCACGAGGGTTTCGTGCCACCCGGTGAGGGGTCGATCGTCCCGGCGCAGTATCGGAACGAGGGTCAGGACTGGGCGCCCTGGCGGGCCGCGTCGTCGGCGGCCATCGCGTCACGCAGGCTCTTGGGCCGCATGTCGGTCCAGTTCTTCTCCACGTACTCGACGCACGCGGTGCGGCTGTCCTCGCCGAAAACCACTCGCCATCCGGCCGGGACCTCCGCGAAGGCCGGCCACAGGGAGTGCTGTTCCTCGTCGTTGACCAGAACGAAGAAGCGGCCGTCTTCGTCATCGAAGGGGTTGGTGCTCATTTCACCTCACTGAGATACTGGCGCGTTGGTCGGGGATCGGGCTCGGGCACGACCACGTTGAGCCCGAGCGTTGTTTCGACCCTAGCAAGCCGGGTGTTACGGCTGGGCCGTTACCTCAGGCGGCGAAGAAATCCAGCAGGATCTTGTTCACCGCTTCGGGCCGCTCCAGGTAGCCGTAGTGCCCGGCGTCCGGAACCTCCTGGTAGCGCGCGTTCGGGATGACGTCGGCGACCTCGCGGGACAGGTAGGGCGGGATCATCCGATCATCGGCGAAACCGACCGAGAGGCACGGCACGGTGATGCCTCGGTATGCCTGCACCCGATCGAAATCGTGGTCCATCTTGCGCTGTGCCCGGATACCGGGGGTGACCGGGCCTCCGGTGAACTCGAAGAGGTCGAGCCAGTCGCGGGCGGCGTTGCGATCGGCCATGGTGGCGGGCGAGAGGTTCATGACGGCGGTGAGCGCGGCCTCGTACTTGGGCGGCAGCCGGACGCCGCTGGCGTCGAGTTCGTGCTCGCCGGCCGAGAGCGTCTTCTGGAACTGGTCCAGCCGGCCGTGCCCGGCCATGAACACGGCCTTGCGCACCAGCTCGGGCCGGGCCAGCGCCAGCTCCTGGGCGACCCGCGCGCCCATGGAGGTGCCGACGACCAGGGCGGGCCCCTCGTCGAGCAGCTCGATCAGCCCGGCGGTGTCGGCGACCATCTGCTCGATGGCGATGCCGGTGGCGGACTCGGAGGACGGGGCGATGCCGCGGTTGTCGAAGGTGCAGACGCGGTAGCCCGCGGCGACGAGGGCGGGCACCTGGTGCAGTTCCCAGACCCGGCCGGGGCTGCCGGTACCCATGATCAGCACGACCAGCGGCCCCGCGCCCTTGACATCGGTGCCCCTGGTGCGGTCGCCCTTGACCTGGTAGTTGAGCGAGATTCCGTTCACCGTGGCCAGCGGCATCGTCGTCGATCCTTTCGTGGAGGTGGTTCGTCGTCCACGGTATAGGGAGCGGGTGGCGGTGTGCACGGCACCGGTGGCGGCTGTGCACAACTCGAGGGCTGTGCATAAATGCCGCCGCACGTGGCATTCGCCGCGCGGGCGCGGGACACCCGCTCCCCGGCGCCGGATATCATTGACTATTCGCAGAGACCAGCGTATTAGCCGGGAGGACTGACAGATGGCCGCGAAGAGCAGCGCGAACGACATCGCGGACGACGATCTCGAGCCGTTGGCCGACGAGACCGCACGTCAGGCACAGCGGGTGGTCGCGGCATACGCCGCGGACGCCGACGAGTGCCGGATGCTGCTGGCGATGCTCGGCATCGGCACGGGCGTCCGCGCCGAGTAGGCAGACCGGGGCAGTCGACGCCGAGGGCGCCGTCGACCGGCCGGACCGACACATACAACAGCACACTGCGGCAGACGCTCGTCAGCGGCCTCGTTGCGCAAAGGATGCGTGAGTGGATCACATGAACGACCACCAGTCCGACGACTCCGACACCGTCTCGCCCGACGCAGGGCCCGAACCGATCGGCCGCGGCGGCACCGCTGCCGACTACGCACCCGTCGCGGGCAGCGGCTCCGGCTTCGTCGTCGTCGCCAACCGGCTGCCGGTCGACCTGGAGAAGCTGCCGGACGGCACCCGCCGCTGGAAGCGCAGCCCGGGCGGCCTGGTCACCGCGCTGGAGCCGGTACTGCGCAGCAACAGGGGGGCCTGGGTCGGCTGGGCGGGCATCCCGGACGTCGACGTCGACCCGATCATCGAGGACGGCCTGGAGCTGTACCCGGTGCCGCTCTCCGCGGACGAGGTCGCCGATTACTACGAGGGCTTCTCCAACGCCACGCTGTGGCCGCTCTACCACGACGTCATCGTGCGCCCGGTGTACGACCGGGCCTGGTGGGCCGCGTACGTCGAGGTCAACCGGCGCTTCGCCGAGGCGACGGCCAAGGTGGCGGCGGAGAACGCGACCGTCTGGGTACAGGACTACCAGCTCCAGCTGGTGCCGAAGATGCTGCGGATGCTGCGGCCGGACCTGACGATCGGCTTCTTCCTGCACATCCCGTTCCCGCCGGTCGAGCTGTTCATGCAGATGCCGTGGCGCACCGAGATCGTGGAGGGGCTGCTCGGCGCCGACCTGATCGGCTTCCACCTGCCCGGCGGCGCGCAGAACTTCCTCTACCTGGCCCGCAGGCTGGCCGGGCAGCCCACCTCGCGCGGCACCATCGGCGTGCGCTCCAAGCTGGGCGTCGTGCAGGTCGGGTTCCGCACGGTGCGGGTCGGCGCCTTCCCGATCTCGATCAACTCCGCGGAGCTGGACGAGCTCTCCCGGCGCCGGTCGGTGCGCGAGCGGGCCGCCAAGATCCGGGCCGAGCTCGGCAGCCCGAAGACCATCCTGCTCGGCGTCGACCGGCTGGATTACACCAAGGGCATCGATATCCGGCTGAACGCGCTGGAGGAGCTGCTGGTCGACGGCCGGGTCGATCCGACGCACACGGTCATGGTGCAGCTCGCCACGCCGAGCCGGGAGCGGGTGGAGAGCTACATCCAGATGCGCGGCGACATCGAGCGCCAGGTGGGCCGGATCAACGGCGAGTTCGCCAGGGTCGGCTACCCGGTGGTGCACTACCTGCACCGGCCCATCCCGCGCGAGGAGCTGGTCGCGTTCTTCGTCGCGGCCGACGTCATGCTGGTGACGCCGCTGCGCGACGGCATGAACCTGGTGGCCAAGGAGTACGTGGCCTGCCACAGCGGGCTGAACGGCGCGCTCGTCCTCAGCGAGTTCACCGGTGCGGCCGCCGAGCTGCGCCAGTCCTACCTGTGCAATCCGCACGACCTGGACAGCGTCAAGGACGCCATCGTGGCCGCGGTGGACGACGACAGGGACACCAGGCGCCGCCGCATGCGGGCGCTGCGCAGGCAGGTGCTTGCGCACGACGTCGACCGCTGGGCGCGGGCCTTCCTGGAGGCGCTCGCGCAGGACCAGGTGGCGGGCAGCGCGCTGATGAACGTGGGCGACGAGGACGACGACGAAGTGGATCGCGACACCGACGACTGACCGCGCACAGCGACTTCACAGGAAAGGTCCAGCGACTTCGGAGGCCGGTGACCGACGATGGTCTCCATGACAGCCGCACCGCCAGAGGCCAGGGTGCTCGTCGTCGACGACGAGCCCATGATCGTGGAGTTGCTGGCGGTGAGCCTGCGGTTCCAGGGCTTCGAGGTGGCGACGGCGGCGGACGGCGCGCAGGCGCTGGATCGGGCGCGCGGCTTCCGGCCGCAGGCGCTGATCGTCGACGTCATGATGCCGGGCATGGACGGTTTCGGACTGCTCCGCAGGCTCCGCGCCGACGGCATCGACGCGCCGGTGCTCTTCCTGACCGCGCGCGACGAGGTGCAGGACAAGGTCGCCGGGCTCACGCTCGGCGCCGACGACTACATCACCAAACCGTTCTCGTTGGAGGAAGTGGTCGCCCGGCTGCGGGTCGTGCTGCGCCGGGCGGGCCACGGCGAGCCGCCGAAGGAGACGTCGCGGCTGCGCTTCGCCGATATCGAGCTGGACGACGACACGCACGAGGTGTGGAAGGCCGGTGAACCGGTGGCGCTCTCGCCGACCGAGTTCACGCTGCTGCGCTACTTCATGGTCAACGCGGGCACCGTGCTCTCCAAGCCGCGGATCCTGGATCACGTGTGGCGCTACGACTTCGGCGGCGAGGTCGGGGTGGTCGAGACCTATGTGTCGTACCTGCGGAAGAAGGTCGACACCGGCGGTCAGCGGCTGATCCACACGCTGCGCGGGGTCGGGTACGTGATGCGCGAACCGCAGCGCGCGCGGTCGGGGCGGTGAACCGGGCCGCGGTGGCGAGGGCCCGCCGTGCGCTCGGCGCCCGGCTGTCGGCGATCCCGCTGCGGGTGGGGCTGGTGCTGGCGCTGGTGCTGCTCTGCGCCGCCGGGCTGGTCGCCTCCGGCATGCTGGTCACCTCGGCGCTGGAGCGTTCGCTGCTGAACCGCACCGACCAGCAGCTGCGCGAGGCCGCGCTCTCCTGGGCCAGGCCGGACCGGCTGGTCGGGCCGCTCCCGGCGGACGGGAGGCAGCCGCCGAGCCCGTTCTTCGTCGAGGTGGAGCGGCCGGACGACCCCGCCCGGCTGGTGCTGCGCCCCTTCAACATCGACGCCACCCCCGCGCTGCCGGAGCCGCCGATCGGACGGCCGGTGACCGTCGGCTCCACCGACAACGCCGACGTCGAGTGGCGGGTGCTGAGCCTGCGCACCGGGGACGGCACCACCACCGTGGCGGCGCCGCTCACCCAGAACCGGGACACCGTCGACCAGCTGATCATGCTGCTGGTCGTGGTCGGGGTGCTGGTACTGGTTGCGCTCGCCGTCGCGGCGTACTTCGTGATCGATCGGAGCCTGCGGCCGCTGCGCGACGTCGAGCGCACCGCCGCCGCCATCGCCGCGGGCGACCTGCACCGGCGGGTCCCGCAGCAGAACGCCAATACCGAGGTGGGCAGGCTCTCTCGCTCGCTGAACGGCATGCTGGCGCAGATCCAGCGCGCGTTCGAGGCGCGCACGGCGTCCGAGGAGGCCGCGCGGCACTCGGAGGAGCGCATGCGCCGGTTCGTCGCGGACGCCAGCCACGAGTTGCGCACCCCCCTCACCACCATCCGCGGCTTCGCCGAGCTTTTCCGGCAGGGCGCGACCAGCGATCCCGCGCTCTTCATGGATCGGATCGAGCGCGAATCGCAGCGCATGGGGCTGCTGGTCGAGGACCTGCTCATGCTGGCCAGGATGGACGCCGACCGGCCGCTCGACCTCGCGCCGGTCGACCTGCTGACGCTGGCCAGCGATGCCGTGCACAGTGCGCGGATGCTGGGGACCAAGGACGCCGAGCCGCACACCGTCGAGCTGGAGGTGCGGCCGGGCACCGGCACGCTCGAGGTGCTCGGCGACGACACCCGGCTGCGGCAGGTGCTCGGCAATCTGCTGAGCAACGCCGTGGTGCACACCCCGCCGGGCACGGCCGTCACCGTGCGGCTCACCCCCGCGGCGGACGAGGTGCTGCTCGAGGTGGCCGATACCGGGCCCGGGCTGCCCCGGGACGAGGCGGAGCGGATCTTCGAGCGCTTCTACCGGACCGACACCTCGCGGACCAGGGCCAGTGGCGGTACCGGGCTGGGGCTGTCCATCGTGCGCGCGCTGGTGACGGCGCACGGGGGTGCGGTGCGGGCGGCGAGTGCGCCGGGGCAGGGCACCACCTTCACGGTGCGGCTGCCCCGCGAACTCACACCGGGGTGACGGCGGCGACCAGCCAGCGGTCTCCGTCGCGGTCCAGCTCGACCTTGACGCGGCTGCCGCTGGTGGTGCCCTCCGGGCTGTCCCTGCTGGTGGTGATCTGGTTCAGGAAGAGCATGACCACGGCGTGGCTCGCGTCCGCGGAGACGATGCCCGCGGCCTGGGCGTCGGCCTGCACGCTGAGCTGCTTCTCCTTGGCGCCGGGGGCGATGGCGTCCTGGATCAGGGTGAGGTAGTCGGCGCGGAAGTCGGGGGCGAGGTTGTCGGCGGCCTTCGGGAGTTCGGTGTCGACGGAGTTGAAGTCGTAGCTGAACATGGCGGAGACGGTGCGGCTCGCGGTCGTCGCGGCGTCGGAGCGGGCCTGCTCGGTGCGGTTGTCGTCCCAGAGTCGGTAGCCGTTGACGCCGGCCAGGATCGCGGCGGCGAGGAGTAGAAGGGCCGCGGCACCGGCCAGGACCTTGGTTCGGTTCATGCTGTATCCACGCGGCCTGAGCGAGGGCCCTCCGCGGCTACGCTTCGCTTCCGTCTCCGGGCCTGACTCGCTCATGCTGTATCCACGCGGCCTGAGCGAGGGCCCTCCGCGGCTACGCTTCGCTTCCGTCTCCGGGCCTGACTCGCTCATGCCACGAACTCCACTTTCGACGCGGTGAGGCCCTCGTCGCCGCGGGTGACGGTGACGCGGAACCGGTAGTAGCGGGTCTGTGGCTCGGCCTGGCCCGCGTTGGTCAGGGTCTGCTTGGCGGCGACGAGGACCTGGGCGGAGTTCTCGTCGTCGCGCTCCAGGGCGGCTTCGACGATGTCGCCGGTGGAGACGACCTTGGCCTGCTGCACGATGTCGGTGAAGGGGTCGACGCGGCCGTCGAACTCGGTTTTGAAGTCGCCGGAGGCGACGGAGAGGATCCGGTCGATGTCCTCCCGTGCGGAGTCGGCGCGGATCGTGGTCAAATTCAGGACGGTCTGGCGGGCGGTCTGCAGGTACTCGTTGCGGCGCTCGTCCCTGGCGTCGTTCGCGCGGACCGCGAGGGTCGAGATGACCGCGCTCACCACGATCGCGATGGCGGCGATCGCCGCGGCGGCGGTCAGCGCGAGGCGCTTCCAGGAGCGCGCCGGAGTGGCCGTTTCCGGCGCTGGGGCCTCGTCGGCGTCCTCGTCGAGCGCGACCTTCGCCGCCGCGGGCTCCGCCTTCGCCGCCACGGTGTCGGCCTTCGACGGCGCGGTATCGGCCGCAGGCCCGGCCGCGGAAGGCGCGGTCTCGGCCGCAGCCACCGGCACGGTTTCGGCGGCAGCCGATGGCTCTGCCTTCGCAGGCGCGGCTTCGGATGCCGCAGGCTCGGCCTTCTTCGGCGCCACGTCGGAGGCGGTGGGCACCGGGGCAGTGGACGCGCTCCGCCCGGCGGCCGCCGCCGCGGAGGAACCGCGGTCACCGGAGGCCGTCCCCTCGGGTGCGGCACCCGAGACGTCCCCGCCGTCGGCGGGCGGCGGCCCCGCCGAGCGCAGCGCCCGGCGGCGAGCACGCGGCTTGTCGTCGTTGATCTCGCTCATCGTTGCTGCTCCTCGAGCATCGCCTGCCAGCTCGACGGTACCGTGCCCGACCCGTCGGCCACGTCGCCTTGCCGATACGAACGGCCGTCGGGGCCCATGTACACCCCGGAGCCCGGGTCGTAGGCCCGCGCCGAGGCGGGGGTCACGGCCGTGCCGTCGGAGCCACCGCCGGTGTACCCGGCGGGCTCGACCGGCTGCGGCGGGCCGAACGGCGGATTGTTGCCGAGCGGGGTGTAGGCGCCGGTGCGGCACAGCTCAGGGGTGGGGGCGCGCCGCCCCGGGTACTCCTGGCAGGGCGTGTTGCGGATGCCGCGCACCGCCTCGGCCGCGTCCTGCGGCACCTTGCAGTAGAGCCCGGGCGGGGTGTCCGGGATGTCGAGCAGGGTGGGGTCGCGGCGCTCTTCGGGCGGGAGGAAGCCGGTGGTGCAGGGCGGCGGGTCGTTGACGGTCACCATGAAGTCGACCATCGCGCCGTACTCCAGCGGCCCGCGCACCGCGGTGAGCAGCGCCGCCACCAGCGGCGGGTAGACGACCAGGATCTGCTCCAGCCCGGCGTGGTAGATGGTGGTGACCTGCCCGACGCTCACCAGGTTGGCGAGCAGCAGCGGCAGCGTCGGGCGCAGCGTCTGGAAGAGGTCGGTGACCTGCTGCATCGCGCCGGGACCCTCGGTGAGGATATTGCGCAGCGCGGGGTCGTGCGCGCGCAGCTGATCGGTGACCGTGGCGAGGTCGGCGGTCCAGCTCCTGATGTTCGCGTCCGACTGCACCTGGGTGTCGAGCAACGGGCCGAGCTGGTCGAGCAGCTGCTTGGTCGGCTCGACGCTGCTCTGCGCCTCCTGCACCAGCAGCGCGGCCGAGTCGATGAACCGCTGCAGGTCGGGGCCTGCGCCGTTGAAGGCGCGGAACGCCTCGTCGATCACCTGGCGCAGCCTGGTGTCGGCGACGCTGGAGAGCAGCCGGTCGGTCTGGTCGAGCAGCGACCCGACGTCCTGCGGCAGCTTGGTCCGGTTCACCGGGATGACGTCGCCGTCGCGCAGATCGCCGTCGGCGCTGCGGTTCTCGGCCGGGATCAGGTCGACGTACTGCTCGCCGATGGCGGAGACGCTGCGCACCCAGGCGTCGACGTCGGCGGGCACCTTGTGGTCGCTGTCGATGGAGATGACCGCGTCCACCCCGTCCGGCGTCAGCTTGACCTCCTGCACCTTGCCGACATTGGTGCCGCGGTAGGCGACGTTGGCGTTCGGGTAGAGCCCGCCGGTGGCGGCGAGCTGCACCGTCACCTGGTAGCGGCCGATGCCCAGCATGGCGGGCACGCCGACGTAGGTGCCGCCCATGATGATCAGCCCGACCGCGGTCAGGATCGCGAAGATGACCAGCTGGATGCGGACGAAACGGGTGAGCGTCATTGCCCGGCACCTCCGGGTGCGGCCGGTGCTCCGGGCAGCGGCACGGTCAGGCCGGGAATGGCGGGCAGCCCCGGGATCGGCGGCAGCCCGGGAATGGTCGGGGTCGGGCCCGGCCCCTGGTCAGGCGCGGCCAGCGGACCGAGCGCGGGGTTGCCCGGCTGGCTCGCGGTCTCCGGCGCGATGGTGCCGAGCACGCCCTCGATCCCGCCGAACCGGCCGCCGAGCGGGGTTCCGGTGAGCCAGTTGGAGTCCAGCCTGGCCGCGGTCAGGTCCAGCGTCATGAAGAGGTTCAGGTAGTCGCCCTTGATCGCCCGGTCCAGGTTCTTCATCGGGAACGGGAAGGTCGCGATGATCTTGAGCGACTCGGTGAGGTTGTGCCCGGTGTCGGCCAGCGTCTGCAGCACCGGGTGCAGCGCGGCGAGGTTGGCCTTCAGGTCGTCGCCGCTGGCGTCGATGATCCGCTCGGCGACGTCGCTGAGGTCGCCGAGCGCGGTGAGCGCCCTGGTGATCTCGGCCCGCCGGTCGGCGAGCACGGTGAGCGCCGGGTGGATGTCGGTGATGGCGGCGGCGAGCACGTCGCGCTGCGCGACCAGCTCTCCGCCGAGCCGGTCCAGCCCGCCCATGGCGTCGATGATGCTCTGGGTCTGCCCGTTCAGGCCGATAGTGAGGTCGTTGAGCTGGACGATCAGGTCGCGGACGTCGCTCTCGCGGCCGGTCAGCGCGGTGTTCAGCTCGCGGGTGATGTTCTCCAGCTGGGAGATGCCGCCGCCGTTCAGCACCACCGAGAGCGAGGAGAGCACCTGCTCGGTGGTCGGGTACACCGAGGCCCGCGCCAGCGGGATGGTGTCGCCGTCGCGCAGTTCGCCCTCGGGCGCGGCGTCCCTCGGCGGCGCCAGTTCGACGTGGTTGCTGCCGAGCAGGCTGGTCTGGCCGATCGCGGCGGTGGCATTGGCGGGCAGCCGCACGTCCTGCTCCAGCGAGACGGTGACCAGCGCGTGCCAGCCCTCGACCGCGATGTCGGCGACCGTCCCGACCGCGACGTCGTTCACCCGGACCGGCGAATTTCGGGTCAGCGTGGTGACGTTCGGCATCTGGATGTGCACCTGGTAGGCGCCGGCGTCGGTGCCCTTGGCGCCGGGCATGGGAATCGAGTTCAGCCCGTCCCACTCGCAGCCGGTGGTGCCGAGCACGATCGCGGCGGCCGCGGCGAGCACGGTCAGACATCGGCGGTTCATCGCCCACCTCCCGGAATGGCGAGCCCGGCCAGCCCCTGCGGCACCGAGATCGGCGCCTGCGCGGGGGCGGGGCCCTGATCCCGCGGGCCCTCGGCGGCGAGGCTCGGCGGGCTGTAGACGAGCTGGTCGGGGAAGGCGGTGACGCCGGTCGCCGGGTTGGTCATGATCGGCAGGTAGTTCATGCCGAGCGACTGGATCACCGGGGCGAGGAACTCGTTGCAGAGATCCGCGCTGCGGTCGGACTGGTTCTTCTCCAGCGCGCGCACCGAGCCGCAGAGGAAGCTCATCGGGTTGCCCGGGTTGGCGAGCGCGATGGCGCCGGTCAGCGTGCCCTGGGCGGGCTTGTAGAGCTGATAGAAGTTCACCAGCGCGGTCGGGCCGGAGTGCAGCGCCTGCTCCAGCTCCGGGCGCTTGTCGGCCAGGATCTGGGTGGCCTGGGCCAGCTTCTGCACGCTGTCGGTGAGCTGGGTGCCGCTGTCGTCGAGGAAGCGCCGGACGTCCACGATGGCCAGATCCAGGTTGTCCAGCCCGGCGCCGAGCTCGGCCGAGACCCCGGCCAGCACCGAGGAGACCGAGGCCAGCCTGCCGCCGAACTGCACGATCTGCTCGTTGCTGGCGCTCAGCACCTCGACGAACTTCTGCAGGTTGCGGATGGTGCCGAAGAGGTCGGTGCGGCCGTCGGAGAGCGTGGTCAGGGTCGCGGAGAGCTCGCGCAGCGTGTCCCGGAAGCGGTCGCCGTTGCCGTCCAGGTTGTCGGCGGCCACGTTCACGAAGCGGCCGAAGGAGCCCTGCTCGTCGTCACCGACCGGGCCGAGCGTGGTGGCCAGCTTGGAGAGCTCGGTCTTGATGTCGTCCCACTCCACCGGGACCGCGGTGCGCTCCAGCCCGATGGTGGCGCCGTCGGCCAGCTTCGCGCCGCCGGTGTAGGCCGGGGCGAGCTGGATGAATCGTGCCGAGACCAGCGAGGGGGCGATCAGGACGGCGCGGGCCTCGGCCGGGACCTCGACACCGCGGTTCAGCGTCATGGTCACCGCGACCTTGTCGTCACCGGGCTCGATCTCGTCGATCCGGCCGACCTCGACCCCGAGGATCCGGATGTCGTCGCCCTCGTAGAGCCCCGCGGTGGAGGCGAATTCGGCGGTCACGGTGGTGGTGCCGATATTGCGCAGGCCGAAGTACCCGGCCACCGCGAGCAGCGCGACGACCAGCACCGCGGCCCCGATGGCGAGGGTCCGGCGCGGGATGTTGCTGACGGTGTTCCGCACGGTCATCGCGGCGGCTCCTGAACGGCGGGCCCGATCGAGGGCGGTGGGTCGGCGAGGTACTGGCGCAGCGAGTCGGGCAGGTGCTGCGGCCAGACCAGCGAGTCGACCAGGATCTGCAGCCCGGTACTCGTCGCGTTCACCACGTACGCCTGGAAGTACGGCCCGCTGCCGACCTGTTCGCCGAGCGCGGCGGAGAACGGGCCGAGCCGGTCCAGCGCCAGCGAGATGTTCTCCCGGTTCCTGGTCAGCAGGTCGAGCACCTGGTCCAGCTTCCGCAGCGCCGGGTTCAGCTGGGCCTCGTTGTCCGCGATCACGCCGCGCAGCTGCAGCGCCAGGCCGTTCACGTAGACGATGAGCTGGCTGATCGCGGTGCGCCTGCGGTCCAGTTCGCCGAGGAGTTCGTTGCCGTCGAGCAGCAGCGCGTTGATCTGGGTGCCACGCTCGGCCAGGATCTCGGTGACCCGCTGCGCCCTGGCCAGCAGGTCGGTGAGCGCCTGGTCGCGGGTGTTGATGCTGCGCGAGAGCGCGGTGACGCCGTCCAGCGCGGAGCGCAGCGGGGCCGGAGTGTCGGCGAAGCTCACCGAGAGCGCGTCCAGCGTCTCGTCCACCCGCTGCATGTCGAGGCCCTGCACGGTGCCCGCCAGGTCGCCGAGCGCCTCGTTCAGCGAGTACGGCGAGTTGGTGCGCTCCAGCGGGATGGTGTCGGTGGCGCGCAGCGCGCCGGGCCCGTCCGGCGAGACCTCGAGCGACTTGCGGCCGAGCACGGTGTTGGTCTTGATCGCCGCGCCGGTCTTCTCGCCGAGCACGATCGACTCATTGAGACTGAAGGTGACGAGCACCTTCGCGCCGTCCAGCCGGACGTCCTCGACCCGGCCCGAGCGCACCCCGGCCACCTGCACCGCGTCGCCGGGGACCAGCCCGCCCGCGTCGCCGAAGAAGGCAGTGTAGGTGGCGCCGGAGCGGATGAAGGGCAGCCGGTCGAACTGCAGCGCCGACAGGGCGATCGCGACCGCGAGCACGAGGCCGACGATGCCGATCGTCATCGTCGTGGAACGACCGTCTGTCAGTGTGGGGGAACGCTGTTCGCTCATTCTGTGTCAGCGCACCTTCCACTCGACTGCGGACCGGGCAGGTTGATCTGGATCGGCTGCCCGTTCGGGCCGTCCATCACGATGTTCGTCTCGCAGACGTAGAGCTGCAGGAAGGAGCCGTAGGAGCCGATCCGGATGAGCTTGCGGTAGGTCTCCGGGAGCTTGTCGAGCACCCACTGCACGTCGGCCTCGCCCGCGTTCAGGTTGGTGGCCAGCCGGTCGGTCTGCGCGATGGTGGCGCGCAGGTCGGGGCGGGCCTGGGCGAGCAGGTCGGTCAGATCGCCGGTGGCGCCCGCGATCCGGGGCAGCGCGGCCCCGATCGGGTCGCGGTCCTCGGCCAGCCCGCTGACCAGGCGCTGTAGCTCGGCGATGGTGGTCTCGAACTGGTCGCCGCGCTCGTCGATGGTGGCGAGGACGGTGTTCAGGTTGGTGATCACGCTGCCGATCAGGGCGTCCCGGTCGGCCAGCGTGCGGGAGAAGGAGCCGCCGCTGTTCAGCAGCGAGACCAGCGTGCCGCCCTGGCCCTGGAAGATCTGCAGCAGCGCGTTGGTCAGGTCGTTCACCTGGCCCGGATCCAACCCGCGGAGCAGCGGCTTGAAGCCGCCGAGCAGCATGTCCAGGTCGAGCGCGGGCGCGGTGCGCTCCAGCGGGATGCTGCCGCCGGAGCGCAGCTGCTCGGCCGAGCCGGGCCCCTCCAGCAGCTCCAGGTAGCGGTCGCCGACCAGGTTCTCGTACCGGATCGCGGCCCTGGTGCTGGTGAAGAGGGGGAACCGGCGATCGACGTCGAACTCCACGTGCGCACGGTGGTCGTCGCCGACCTTCACCGAGCTCACCGACCCGACCGGAACCCCGGCGATCCGCACCTTCGCGCCGGGCAGCATGCCGGACGAGCTGGTGAAGACGGCGTGGTAGCCCTCCTCCCGGGAGAACCGCATCTGGCTGAAGACCACGACGAGCCCGGCGAAGATCAGCGTCATCACCACGGTGAAGATCGCCAGTTTGATGCCGGTGGCATTGCTGCGTTTCACGGCTGCCCCACCCCCGGCATGCCGGCGAAGAGGATCTCGAACACCTTGGGGCCGAGGGTGAGCCTGGTGCTCGGGGTGTAGGGCGCGCCCTCGCTGGTGTCGGTGACGGTGTAGTCGGAGTGCATGCCCGGGTAGCGGTCGGAGATGCCCCGGCAGCTCGGGCCGCCGGTGGCGTTCACCTTCGGCAGGTCCCTCGGGTAGGTGTACGGCTCGGCGCCGTACATGAAGTTGGTGTTCAGCGCGACTCCCTCCTGGCCGCCGCCGAAGACCGCCTCACCCAGCGGCAGCGCGGTGGCCAAGCCGTTGACCAGGCAGTACAGGGCGGGCGAGTACTGATTCAGCAGCGAGGTGGTGGGAGTGAGCAGCTCCAGCGCGGTGATCACCTGGGTCTCGTTCTCGCGCAGCACCGCGCCGGTGGTGTCGGCCATGCCGATCACGTTCAGCAGCAGGCCGTCGAAGTTGCGCTGTTCCTGGACGAGGGTGCCGCCGGTGACGGTCAGGTTGTCGACCGCGCGGAGCAGGTCGGGCGCGGCATCGGCGTAGATGTTCGTGACCTGCGCGGTGGCGTCGAGGTCGCGCTGCAGGGTCGGCAGGTACGGGTTCATCTCGCGCAGGTAGGCGTCGCTGGTGCTCAGCAGCTCGCCGAGCTTCTGGCCGCGGCCGTCCAGCGCCGAGCCGAGCGCGGCGAGCGTGGCGTTCAGTTTCTCCGGCTCCAGCGCGTTCAGCACCTGGGAGAGGTGCTGGAAGATGGTGTCGAACTCGACCGTCACCGACTCCGCGGCGACCGTCGCGCCCGACCGCAGCGGGGTGCTCGACGGGTCGTCCGGGATCACGAAGTTGATGTACTTGGCGCCGAAGACGGTGGTCGAGCGGATGTCGACGCGCGCGTTCGACGGCACCAGGTGCAGCTGGTCCGGGTCGAGCGCGAGCGCGATCCTGGCGTCGGCACCGGTGGTGTCGACCCCGGTGACCCGGCCGATCTCCACCCCGCGCACCCGCACCTTGGCGTCCGGGTCCAGCACGAGACCGCTCCGCGGGGCCTCCACCGTGACCGCCGCGACCGGGGTGAACCCGCCGACGAACATGGTCAGCGCCACCGCGGCGACCGCCACCAGCAGGAGCACCATCGCCAGCCCGGCGAGCTTGAGCCCGAACCGGTCGAGGAACCGGGCGCCCCGGCCCGGCTCGGCCGCGCGTTGCTGCGTCGTCATGGTCCGCGTCACCCCGAGAGATGGAAGTTGCCGGAGGTTCCGTAGATCGCCAGCGAGATCAGCAGCGTCACCGACACCACCGCGACCAGCGAGGTGCGCACGGCATTGCCGACCGCGATGCCGACCCCGACCGGGCCGCCCGACGCGGTGTAGCCGTAGTAGGTGTGGATCAGCATGATCGCGAGCGCCATGAAGATGGCCTGCGCGAAGGACCAGAGGATGTCGCTGGGGATCAGGAACGTGGAGAAGTAGTGGTCGTAGACGCCCGCCGACTGCCCGTAGATCACGACGGTGGCGAAGCGGCTGGCCACGAAGGAGGCGATCACCGCGAGCGCGTAGAGCGGGATGATCGCGATCATCCCGGCCAGCACCCTGGTCCCGATCAGGTACGGCACCGGCCGGATCGCCATGGATTCCAGCGCGTCGATCTCCTCGGCCACCCGCATGGCGCCGAGCTGCGCGGTGGAGCCGGCGCCGATGGTGGCGGCCAGGCCGATGCCGGAGATGACCGGCGCCGCGATGCGGACGTTGATGAAGGCGGCGAAGAAGCCGGTCAGCGCCTCGACGCCGATATTGCCGAGCGAGCTGTAGCCCTGTACCGCGATGGTGCCGCCGGCGAAGAGCGTCAGGAACCCGACGATCACCACCGTGCCGCCGATCACCGCGAGCGCACCGGTGCCCATGCTGATCTCGGCGATCAGCCGGATGGTCTCGGTGCGGTAGTGGGTGATCGCGCGCGGCACCGAGGCCAGCGCCCGCACGTAGAAGACGGCCTGCTTACCGATCGCGTCGAGCGAGTCCGAGCTGCGGCGCAGCCGCCGGACCGTGCGCGGGAAGCGGGACTGGATCACGAAGGCCATGGCGTCACCGCACCGTGAACTTGATGCCGGCCGCCGTGACGACCACGTTCACCACGAACAGGGCCATGAAGGCGAAGACGACTGTCTGATTCACCGCGTCGCCCACGCTCTTCGGCCCGCCCTTGACGTTCAGCCCGAGGTAGCAGGCGACCAGCCCGGCGATCAGCCCGAAGAGCCCGGCCTTGATCTCGGAGATGATCAGCTCGGGCAGGTGGGTGAGCAGCGTGATCCCGTTGACGAAGGCACCCGGGTTCACGTCCTGCAGGAAGACCGAGAAGAGGAAGCCGCCCGCGATGCCGATCGTGCAGACCAGGCTGTTCAGCATGAGCGCGACGAACATCGAGGCCAGCACGCGCGGAACCACAAGGCGCTGAATCGGATCGATGCCGAGCACCCGCATGGCGTCGATCTCCTCGCGGATGGTGCGCGCGCCGAGATCGGCGCAGATCGCGGTGGCGCCCGCACCGGCCACGATGAGCACGGTGACGATCGGCCCCACCTGGGTCACCGACCCGAATGCCGCGCCCGCCCCGCTCAGGTCGGCGGCGCCGATCTCGCGCAGCAGGATGTTCAGCGTGAAGCTGACCAGCACCGTGAACGGGATGGCGACCAGCAGCGTCGGCACCAGCGAGACCCTGGCGATGAACCAGGACTGATCGACGAACTCGCGCGCCTGGAACGGGCGGCGGAAAGCCGCGCGACCGACGTCGGCGGTGAGTTCGAAGAATCCCCCGACGGCCCTGAGGGGCACAGCAAGGACGGGGTTCATCGGCGATCCTCCTTGCTCGACCCTGCTTCGCATGATTAGAACATGTTCACCCCGCTCAGAGGGGGATTTCAGCACTTTGAAGTGCTGATTTCCTCCAATTTGCGGATTGAAATTGTAACGAGTATCTATTCAGAGTTGGACAGGTGTCTGTGAGGCACCCCACAGCGCAACCCCATTCCTACCCTGCGTGGCCGCCACGATCAACAGTCCTGGACAGGTGATCAACACGGCGGTCCGGGGGCGGAACAGCCATCAACCCAGGTCGGTCAGGGACTTGGCGGAAAAATTACGCCCCTCGGGCCGCTCGGCGAAGTAGGCGCCGAGTGTCTCGGCCAGTCCCGCGTCGGACCACTCCGGCCCGGCCGCGTCGAACCGCCGCTCGACCTCGGGCGCCGCCATGAGCGCCACCATCGGGCCGTAGACGACGAAGACCTGCCCGCTCACCGCCTCCGCGGCGGGCGAGGCCAGGTAGGTCACCAGCCGGGCGACGTGCTCCGGCGCCAGCGGGTCGACGTCGCCCTCGGGTGCGTCGCTGAAGACCGCCGCCGTCATGGCGGTGCGGGCGCGCGGGCAGATCGCGTTGGCACGCACCCCGAACCGGGCGAGGCCGCGCGCCGCCGTGAGCGTCAGCGCGGTGATGCCCGCCTTGGCGGCGGCGTAGTTCGCCTGCCCCTCCGGGCCGAGCAGCCCGGCTTCGGAGGAGGTGTTCACGATCCGCCCGTACACCGGGCCGCCCGCCGCCTTGGACTTGCCGCGCCAGTAGGCGCCGGCGTTCCTGATGAGCAGGAAGTGGCCGCGCAGGTGCACCGCGATCACCGCGTCCCACTCCTCGTCGGACATGTTGAACAGCATGCGGTCCCTGGTGATGCCCGCGTTGTTGACAACGATGTCCAGCCCGCCGAATGCCTCGTCGGCCGTGGCGATCAGCGCGTCGGCGGTCTCCCGCTCGGCGACGCTGCCCGCGACGAACTCCGCCTCGGCGCCGAGTGCGCGGATCGCGGCCAGCGTCTCGGCCACCGCCTCGTTCTCGCTCAGGTCGTTGACCACGACCGAAGCGCCCGCGGCGGCGAGGGCGAGCGCCTCCGCCCTGCCGAGCCCGGCGCCGGCGCCGGTCACGATGGCCACTCGCCCGGCAAGGATCGGTTCTGCTTCGCTCACGGCGCCGACTTTAGAACGTGTTCCAGTTCACCGCAAGCAATTCTCAGGAGAGCCGCAGCGCGGCCTTCGGGCACTGTGCCACCGCCTCCGTCACCGCGGGCAGGTCGCCATCGGCAACCTCGTCGCCGTGGATGTGCAGGTAGTCGTCATCATCGAGTTCGAACACGTCGGGGGCGATTCCGACGCAGACGCCGTTCGCCTCACACTGGTCGGTATCCAAGATGATCTTCATCGAGTTCTCCTCTGCCTCGGCTGCGGCTCGTGCGCCCGATCAGGTCCGGATCGTGGATCAATACTGGAACATGTTTCAGCCGATATGCAATGATCGGGGCAATCCATTTCCGTCGAAGCCCCTCGAGTGGCTCTCCTCGACCGATCCGAGTATGAGGTTCTGCCGATGCGCATCGCGTACACGCCGCAACAGGAACAACTCCGCGCCGAGCTCCGCGCCTACTTCGCGAAGCTGATCACCCCCGAGCGCCGGACGGCGCTGAGCGCGCAGACCGGCGAGTACGGCGAGGGCAACGTCTACCGCGAGGTCGTCGCCGAGATGGGCAGGGACGGCTGGCTGGCGCTGGGCTGGCCGGAGGAGTTCGGCGGCCAGAACCGGCCGATCCTGGACCAGCTGATCTTCACCGACGAGGCCGCCATCGCGGGCGCGCCGGTGCCCTTCCTGACCATCAACTCGGTCGCGCCGACGATCATGCACTACGGCACCGACGAGCAGAAGAAGTTCTTCCTGCCGAAGATCGCGGCGGGCGAGCTGCACTTCGCCATCGGCTACTCCGAGCCGGGGGCGGGCACCGACCTGGCCTCGCTGCGCACCGCGGCGGTGCGCGACGGCGACGACTACGTGATCAACGGCCAGAAGATGTGGACCAGCCTGATCGCCTACGCCGACTACATCTGGCTGGCCGTGCGCACCGATCCGAACGCCCGCAAGCACAAGGGCATCTCGATGCTCATCGTGCCGACCACGGCCGAAGGCTTCTCCTGGACGCCCGTGCACACCATGGCGGGCCCGGACACCAGCGCCACCTACTACCAGGACGTCCGGGTTCCGGTGTCGGCCCGGGTCGGCGCGGAGAACGGCGGCTGGTCGCTGGTCACCAACCAGCTCAACCACGAGCGGGTGGCGCTCACCTCCGCCGCGGCGCTGCAGCTCGCGCTGCGGCAGACCGTCGAGTGGGCGCGCGAGACCACGTCGCGGGACGGCAGCCGGGTGATCGATCAGGAATGGGTGCGGCTCAACCTCGCAAGGGTGCACGCCAAGGTGGAGCACCTCAAGCTGCTGAACTGGGAGATCTCCAGCCGCGCCGACGCGGGCGGCGACGCCGCGCCGCGGCAGTGGGACGCATCGGCCTGCAAGGTGTACGGCACCGAGCTCTCCACCGAGGCGTACCGGCTGCTCATGGAGGTGCTCGGCCCGCAGGCGTACCTGCGCCAGGACTCCCCCGGCGCGGCGCTGCGCGGGCGGCTGGAGCGGATGCACCGGGCCGCGCTCATCCTCACCTTCGGCGGCGGCACCAACGAGGTGCAGCGCGACATCATCGCCATGACCGCGCTGCGCCAGCCCGCCGCCGCCCGCTGAACTCCCCCGGAGAGGTCGAACAACCATGGATTTCACCCCCACCGAGGCGCAGCAGGATCTGGGCAGGCTCACCGCGGAGGTGTGCGGCAAGCTCGTCACCGCCGATCGGCTGCGCGAACTCGACACCACCGCCGTCCGCTTCGACGAGCCGCTCTGGGCGGCGCTGACCGAGGCCGGGGTGCCTGCGGCGACGCTGCCCGAGTCGGTCGGCGGCAACGGCTTCGGCGTGCTGGAGCAGACCGCGGTACTGCGCGAACTCGGCAAGCACGTGGCGGCGGTGCCGTACCTGTGGTCCGCGGTGCTCGGGGCCGGTGCGCTCGCCGAGTTCGGCTCCGAATCCCAGCGCGAGCTGGCCGGGCGGGCGCTGCTCACGGTCGCGCTGGCCGAGGAGCGGAACTGGGGCGGGGTTCCGGCCGCCACCGCCCGGGCCGACGGCGCCGCGCTGACGGTGACCGGTGAGCTGATCACGGTGCCGTTCGCGGCGCAGGCCGAGCGGATCCTCGTCCCGGTCGCGGTGGGCGACGCGGTCGCCGTCGCGCTCGTCGACCCCGCCGGGGCAGGCGTCACGATCACCGAGCAGCTGGTGGTCGACCGCAGCCCGGAGTACCTGGTGGCGCTCGCCGATGCCCCCGCCGAGCTGGTCGGCACCGTGGAAGACGGTCCGCGCGTGCTCGACTGGCTGCGGCTGCGCGCCTGGCTCGGGCTCGCCGCGCTGCAGCTCGGCACCCTGGAGCGGGCGCTGGAGCTGGTGGCCGGGTATGCCCGCGAGCGCGAGCAGTTCGGCAAGCCGGTCGGCAGCTTCCAGGCCGTCGCGCAGCGGCTCGCCGACGCCTACATCGACGTCCAGGGGCTGCGGCTCGCGGTCACCCAGGCGGCCTGGCAGCTGGCCGAGGGGCTGGACGCGGCGGGTGCCGTGCACACCGCCAAGTTCTGGGCCGCCGAGGCGGGGCACCGGGTCGCGCACACCGTCGTGCACGTGCATGGCGGGGTCGGGATCGACCGCGACCACATCGTGCAGAGCTACTTCATCGCCGCCAAGCACAACGAGTTCGCCCTGGGCGGCGCCACCGACCACCTCCGCGCCATCGGCGCGCTCTTCGCCGACCGGGCCGATATCGCCGCGGTCTAGCTCACGCCAGCCGACGGTTGAGCTCCTCGCTCGTCCGGAGGACGTGGTCGGCTGCGGCGTCGAAGGGGTCGACGCCACTCGTGATCAGGGCGGTCAGTGCCCCGACCGCCGCCGGGGCGGTGACAGCCCTGCGGTTGAGTTCGGCGGCGATGGCTTCGGCGGCGCCGAGGATCCCGATGCAGCGGAGCCGGAGCGCGCCGGGCTCGAGGGCGGTGTGCGGCGCGAGGGCGGCGGCCATCAGGTCGACGTAAGCGTCGAGCAGTGCGCGCTGGGCGGCTTCCGCTTCCGGATCGCCCTTCAGGGCCGCCGAGACGGCGGCGAACTCGGGCATGTCGGTCGCGCAGGCGAAGTAGGCGGCGCTCAGGACGGGGGCGATCTCGTCCGGCGCCGCGGTTTCCAGAGCCAGCGCGATGGCGGAGCGGTGTCGCTCGTCGAGCCTGCGGTAGAGCTCGAGCAGCAGCTGCGGCCGGGTTCCGAAGTGGCCGTAGACGATCGGTCTGCTCACCTGCGCGGCTTCGGCCAGGGTCGGCAGCGTGAGCCCGTCGGCGCCGCGGGTGCGCACGAGCGCCAGTGCGGTGTCGAGCAACTGCTCCCGCCTGGCCTGCTTGGTCAACCGGCTCGGTGTCATCTGTCCCTCCCTTGCGTTGCCGCCCAGTTTAGCTACAAAATGTAAGTTACAAAATGTAGCTACTCGGAGGACACTGTGAACCCGACGAATCCAGTCCTGCTCCTCGGCGGCTCGGGCCAGGCGGGCGCCACCGCGGCCGCACTACTGCGCCGCTGGCACCCGACCCTGCCGCTCACCATCGCCGCCCGCGATCTAGCGCGCGCCCAGCGCGTCGCCGACGAACTCGGCACCGCCACCGCCGTCACCGTCGACCTGCACCGCGCCGACCTCGGCCTCCACGGCGGAACGCACTCGGCGGTTGTCGCGGCGCTCTGGGACGACCGCCTGCACGGCCTGCGCCACGCCCAGCGGCACAACCTGCCCTACCTGAGCATCTCCAGCGGCCTCACCGACATCGCCCCCGAGGTCGTGCTGAGCGGCCAGCGGGCGGGTGCCGCGCCGGTGCTGGTGGCGAGCCACTGCTTCGCGGGCACCCTCACCCTCGCGGCACTGCACGCCGCGCGCGAATTCGGCCGGATCGAGACCGTCCGGCTCGGCGCCGTCCTGGACGAGACCGATACCGGCGGCCCGGCGGGCGCGGTCGACATGGAACGCCTCGCCGCGGCCCCGGACGCCGGATACGTCCGCCGCGACGGAGTCTTCACCTGGATCACCGGCAGCGACGCCGACGCGACCGTCCGCGGTATCGACGGCACCGAGCTTCCCGGCCGGAGCCTCGCCTTCCTCGACGTCCCCAGCATCGCGCTCGCCACCGGCGCCCACGACGTCCGCTTCGACCTCGCCGTCGGCGAATCCGCGAGCCGCCGCCGCGGTGAACCCGCATCGACCGAGGTCCGCATCGATATCGACGGCACCTCGAGCACCGGCGAATCGCTCGCCACCACCCACTACCTGGTCCACCCCGAGGGCCAGCGCCCGCTGACCGCCCTCGGTGTCGCCCTCGGCGTCGAGCGGCTGCTCGGACTCCGCGGTACGGCGGCGGCACCGGGCATCCACACCCCGGAGGGGCTGGTCGACCCGGCCTACGCGGCCGAGCGGCTGGCGGAGATCGGCGCGTGGCTGACCCGGACAGCCTGAATCCGTTAGCTGCACAGCCCGCGCGACGGCGGGCTGGTCGACCGGTTACAGCGCCACCGCTGAATCACGCACCTCGCCGCGCGGCGGCGGCCTTGCGACGATCATCCATCGCTTCGTTCTCCCGGGTGAAATCCACCTGCGCCGCCGGATTGGCGACCGCGGTGACGATGCAGCTGCCGAACACCCCGTCAACGTCGAAGAGCGTCGCGGTACCGACCGAGACTCCATCGACCCCGATGTGATTGTCCGCCTCCACCCCGATCGACTTCCCGCGCGGCAGCCGTGCCAGGGCCAGCGTCAGGTCACCGTTGATGAACCCGACCCCTTCGGTCCCCCAGTTCGTCATGAGGCTGGTCGATTCCCCGATGATCGCGGCCGCCGCGAAGGGACCGGCCGTCTCGTCGAGCACCACCGGAACCGGCTCCTGCCAGCAGCGCTTGCGGCTGTCGTTCTGGTGCTCACCGAGCTCCGAGCTCCACCCCGAGGGATGCGCGTCGCTGCCCCAGATGTGCGTGGCCCTCCCGGCGCGCAGCGCGGCGGGCGGCGGCGCGGGCTGCTCGGAGCGGGTCCAGAGCGCGCCGGGCGGCTGCTCGGAGCGGCGCAGGAAGACCGCGCTGGCCCGCGCCACGACATGGCCGTCCTGCCGCAGCTCGGCGTCGGCGACCACGATCCGCCGCCCGGTGCGCGCCGCGCTGGTGGCGATCTCGAGCGGTTTGCGCAGGGTCGGGCGGAAGAGGTCGACAGTGAGCCGCGCGGGCGCGAACTCCGGCGAGCCGTACTCCCGATCCAGACACTCGGCGAGCAGCCCGCAGAGCGCGGGCCCGTTCACCATGTCCGGCGACCACGCGCTGGCCGCCATGGCCAGCGGCGTGAACACCCGCTCGGCGGTGCGCTCGAAGAACGCCCACGGAAGATCCATCTCACCCTCCACAACAGCAACGGGCCGCCGCGCGTCCCCGCGCGACGGCCCGTCGAAAGCGCCTACTTGCCGGTCGCCTCGGCGTGCTCGTCGGCGGGCCGTGCCTCGGTCTGCTCCTTGGCCCAGCGGTAGTCCGGCTTGCCCGCGGGCGACCGCTTGATCTCGTCCACGAACCACAGGCTGCGCGGCAGCTTGTACCTGGCGATGCTCTCGCACATCGTCGGGTGCAGCTCGGCCAGGGTGGGCTTGGCGCCGTCGCGCGGCTGCACGACGGCCACCACGCGCTGCCCCCAGCGCTCGTCCGGGACCCCGACCACCAGCGCGTCGAAGACGTCCGGGTGCGCCTTGAGCGCGCCCTCGACCTCCTCCGGGAAGATCTTCTCGCCACCGGAGTTGATGCTCACCGAGCCGCGGCCGAGCATGGTGACCGAGCCGTCCTCCTCGACCCGCGCGTAGTCGCCGGGGATGGAGTAGCGCACGCCGTCGTACTCGCGGAAGGTCGCGGCGGTCTTGACCGGGTCGTTGTAGTAGCCGAGCGGGATGTGCCCCTTGCGAGCAAGGATGCCGATCTGGCCGGAGCCGGGCTCGACCGGCTTGCCGTCCTCGCCGAGCACCGAGGTGGAGGCGTCGATCTTGACCCGCGGCCCGCCGTCCGACGCGCTGCCCTTGGCGACGATGCTGAGCCCGGCGAAACCGGTCTCCGACGAGCCGATCGAGTCGGTGATCATGGTATTCGGCAGCAGCTCCACGTACTTGTCCTTGAGGCTGGGCGAGAAGAGCGCCGCCGAGCTGGCCAGCGCGTAGAGCGCGGAGTGCTCGTACGGCTTCCCGGTCTCCGGGTTGCCCTCGATCAGCGCGTCCAGCATGGGCCGTGCCATCGCGTCACCGGTGATGAAGACGACGTTGATGGTGTGCCGGTCGATGTGCTGCCACACCCCGTGCCCGCTGAACTCCGGGATCATCACCAGCTTGCCGCCGCCGAACAGGCTCTGGAAGCTGGCCCACTGCGAGCCGCCGTGGATCATCGGCGGGATCGGGAAGCGGGTCAGCCCGGGGTTCGCGGCGCCCTGCTCGGCCAGCTCGTACTCGGTCTCGACGTACTCGCCGGTCATGAAGTTGATGCCGCCGCCGAGCACCCGCCAGACGTCCTCCTGGCGCCACATGACGCCCTTCGGCAGGCCGGTGGTGCCGCCGGTGTAGAGCATGTAGACGTCGTCCGGCGAGCGCTCGCCGAAGTCGCGCTCGCCGCTCGCCGCGGCCAGCGCGGCCTCGTACTCGACCGCGCCCTCGGGGTACGGCGTGTCGGTGCCGTCCTCCACCACGACGAGCGTGCGCAGCGCGGGCACCTTCGCCCGGACCGCCGCGACCTTGTCGCCGTAGCGCCGCTCGTGCACGAGCGCCACCATGTCCGAGTTCTCGAAGATGTGCTGCAACTCGTTCTCGACGTAGCGGTAGTTGACGTTGATCATCACCGCCCGCGCCTTGAAGACCGCGATCATGGCCTCGATGGCCTCGATCGTGTTCCGCGAGTAGATGCCGACTTTGTCACCCGGACGTACGCCCTGTTCGAGCAGGTGATGAGCCAGTTTGTTGGCCCGCTCCTCCAACTGGGCGTAGCTGATCTCACGGGCGTCGTCGGCCAGAGCGATCCGGTCCGGCATGAGATCGATGGCGTGTTCGACGAGATCCGCTATGTTGTAGCTCACAGAGCTAAAAATAGAACGTGTTACTGTTTCTGACAAGCCTCAGAAGTCAGGAGAATCCGGTATGGCGCAGTGCCTCGTCGAGAAGCGGGACCACGTCCTCATCGTCACCTTGAATCGACCGGAGGCGCGGAACGCGCTGACCACCGAGATGATGGGCATCATGCTCGATGCCTGGGACCAGGTGGACGAAGATCCGGAAATCCGGGTCGCGATCCTGACCGGCGCGGGCGGCGCCTTCTGCGCGGGCGCCGATCTCAAGGGCATGACCAAGCAGCACCCGGGCGAGAGCTTCAGCGGCGGGTTCGACGCCACCACGCTGCCCGCGCTGCTCAAGGGGCGCCGGCTGCGTAAGCCGCTGATCGCGGCGGTGGAGGGTGCGGCCATCGCGGGCGGCACCGAAATTCTGCAGGCCACCGATATCCGGATCGCGGGCGAGAGCGCGAAGTTCGGCGTCTCCGAGGCGCGCTGGGGGCTGTACCCGCTGGGCGGGTCGGCGGTCCGGCTGGTGCGCCAGCTGCCGTACACGATCGCGGCCGACATCCTGCTCACGGGGCGGCACCTGACCGCGGCGGAAGCCAGAGAGATCGGGCTGATCGGTTACCTGGTGCCGGACGGTGGCGCCCTGGACAAGGCGCTGGAGATCGCGGCCGTGATCGCCGGGAACGGCCCGCTGGCGGTGCAGGCCATACTGCGCACCATCCGGGAGACCGAGGGCATGCCGGAGGACGAGGCGTTCAAGATCGACGGGGAGGTCGGGATGGCGGTCTTCAAGACGAAGGACGCCAAGGAGGGGCCGCGGGCCTTCGCCGAGAAGCGTAAAGCGGTCTTCACCGGCGAGTAGTTGGCGGCGTTGCCCGGTGCCGCGGCGGTAGGCGGCCACCGCGGCACCGGGCACTACCGCCCAGCGGGCTACTCCGCCCCGGGGTAGTCCATCCAGAACGGCTCCCAGGTGTGGCCGTCGGGGTCGATGAAGTTGCGGCCGTACATGCCGACGGCCGCCTCCTCCGCCTTCTTGGTCTCGTCGACCTCCTCGGTGGCGCCGGCCGCGAGCGCGGCCTCGACCAGCGCGTCCACCTCCTGCGCGCTGCCGAGCGCGAGCGCGTAGGAGGCGGCACGGGCCGCCACCGTGTCCGCGGTCGGGCGCTTGCCGAAGGTCTGGAAGTACTCCCTGGTCAGCAGCATCAGGCAGATGTTGTCGTCGATCACGATGCAGGACGCGTTGGCGTCGGTGAAGTCCTCGTTCACCTTCCAGCCGATCGCCTCATAGAAGCGCTTGGCACGCGGCAGATCGGCGACTGGCAGGTTCACGAAAATCATCTTGCTGGCCATGGTGGCCTCCTGACGTGGTGCGTTCGGGGGTCACCAGAAGAGACGGCACCGCGAGCCCGGATTCATCGTCGGGAATTTCGGGGCTCATTTCTGTCGGGGCGCTGTGGCAGGGTGAGCCCATGGAGACCCCCACCGCTGCTACCGGCGCCGGTGTCACCCCGGAGGTGCTCACCGCCTTCGAAGGGCACCGGCGCGAACTCTGCGCCTACGCGTACCGCATGCTCGGCTCCTCGTTCGAGGCCGAGGACGCGGTGCAGGAGACCTTCACCCGCGCCTGGAAGTCCTACGGCTCCTTCGAGGGGCGGGCCAGCCTGCGGTCCTGGCTGTACCGGATCGCGACCAATGTCTGCCTGGACATGCTGGACGGCCCGCAGCGCCGGGCCAGGCCGATGGACATGAACGGGCCCTCCCGCCCGGATTCCACGCTGCCCGCCCCGCAGCCGGACTACGTCTGGATCGAGCCGATCCCGAACGCGCTCGCCTTCGGCGCCGATCCGGCCGAGCACGCCAGCACCAAGGACACGCTGCGGCTCGCCTTCGTCGCGGCCTGCCAGCACCTGCCCGCCACCCAGCGCGCCATCCTGATCATGCGCGAGGTGCTCCGCTTCTCCGCGAACGAGACGGCGCAGGCGCTCACCATGTCCCCCGCCTCGGTCAACAGCGCGCTGCAGCGGGCGCGCGCCACCATGTCCAAGGTGACGCCGGCCGAGACCGACGAGTACGACGAGGCGAACGAGCAGCAGCGCAAGCTGGTCGACGATTTCGTCGCCGCCTTCGAGGCCTACGACATGGACACGCTGACCACACTGCTCAAGACCGACGTGGCGCTCTCCATGCCGCCGCTGGAGCTGTGGGTCTCCGGGCCGGAGGATGTCGCCGCCTTCATGCTCGGGCACGGCGCCGCCTGCCGCGATTCCCGCATGGTGCGGCTGGCCGGCGCCAACGGGCTGCCCGCCTTCGGGCACTACAAGCCGAGCGGCGAGCCGGGGCGTTGGACGCCGTGGTCGATCACCGTGCTCGAGCTGGACGGCGGCGCAGTGGCCGGGCTGAATTTCTTCCTCGACACCGACCGGCTCTTCCCGCTCTTCGGGCTCCCGCCGGAACTGCGGGAGCCCGCCTGATTTCTAGAACGAGTTCTAGCCCTGCACGAGGGGGGCGATCCGGCGCATGGACTCCAGGTCCGGCACCCCGATCAGGAGCATGGTGACGCCCGCCTTCTCCCAGACCGGGAGCTGCGCGCGCACGTGGTCCTCGTCGCCGATGATGGCGGTGTCGAGGATCATCTCGTCCGGCACCGCCGCGGCGGCCTCCGCCTTCTTCCCGGCCCGGAAGAGCTCGGTGATCTCGTCCACCTCGCGGTCGTAGCCCATGCGCCGGTAGACGTGGGCGTGGAAGTTGAGCTCGGGCGCGCCCATGCCGCCGATGTAGAGCGACATCACCCAGCGCATCCGCTCGATCTCGGCCGCGGCGTCGTCGGTGACGACCACCTGGCAGCTCGCGGCGATCTCGAAGTCCGCCCGCGAACGCCGGGCGCCCGCGCGCGCGAAGCCCTCGTCCAGCCACTCGTTGTACATCCCGGCGAGCCGGGGCGCGTAGTAGATGGCCAGCCAGCCGTCCGCGATCTCGGCGGTCAGCGCGACGTTCTTCGGCCCCTCCGCGCCCAGCCAGATGGGCAGATCCGCGCGCAGCGGGTGCGTGATCGGCTTCAGCGGCTTGCCGAGCCCGGAGGCGCCCGGCCCGGTGTAGGGCAGCGGGTAGTGCGGCCCCGCGCTGGTCACCGGGGCCTCGCGGGCCAGCACCTGGCGCACGATGTCGACGTACTCCCTGGTCCGCTGCAACGGCTTGGCGAACGGCTGGCCGTACCACCCCTCCACCACCTGCGGGCCGGAGACGCCGAGCCCGAGCACGGCCCGGCCGCCGCTCAGGTGGTCGAGGGTGAGCGCGTGCATGGCGGTGGAGGTGGGGGTGCGCGCGGAGAGCTGGACCACCGAGGTGCCGAGCCGCACCCGGCTGGTCCGCGAGCCCCACCAGGCGAGCGGGCCGAAGGCGTCCGAGCCCCACGACTCGGCGGCGAACACCGCGTCGAAACCGGCCTCCTCGGCCGCCGTCACCATCTCGCCCGCATTGGCGGGCGGGGCGGCCATCCAATACCCGAGCTGCAATCCGAACTTCACGATCGACCCCTTTCGCGGCCAACTGCTTGCCAGCAGAATAAGAACCTGTTCTACTCGATATCGTGACTCAGGGGAATACTGCTTCCGCCGTCGTCGCGGCCGCACCCGGCAATGATCCGGACCATGCGCCCGACGTACTCAGCGCGCCCCTGCGGGTGCACTTCGACTACACCAGATCGGTCGGCCCGATCATCGGCGCCTTCCTCGGCGGGCTGCGCGCGGGCAAGATCACCGGCATCCGCGGCTCGGACGGCCGGGTGCTCGTGCCGCCGGCCGAGTTCGACCCGGTGACCAGCGAGCCGCTGACCGAGTTCGTCGACGTGGCCGAGGTCGGCACCGTGACGTCGTGGAGCTGGGTGAGCGACCCGCTGCCCGGTCAGCCGTTCGACCGGCCCTTCGCCTGGGCGCTGATCCAGCTGGACGGCGCCGACACGTCCCTGCTGCACGCCGTCGACGTGCCGAGCGCGGACGACATCGGCACCGGCCTCCGGGTCCGGGTGCGGTGGGCGGCCGAGCGCACCGGCTCGATCAACGACATCGCGCACTTCGTCCCCGGCGAAACCGCCGAGCCCGCGGCGGATTCCGCCGTCGCCGAGCCGGTGACCATCCTGACCACGCCGGTGGAGCTGCACTACAACCACACCGCCTCTCCTCAGGAGACGGTCTACCTGCGCGGGCTGGCCGAAGGCAAGCTCATCGGCGGCCGCACCGACGCGGGCGGCAAGGTCTACTTCCCGCCGCGCGGCGCCAGCCCGACCGACGGCATCCCCACCGACGACATGGTGGAGCTCAGCGACAAGGGCACCGTCACCACCTTCTGCATCGTGAACGTCCCCTTCCTGGGCCAGCGGATCAAGCCGCCGTATGTCGCGGCCTACGTGCTGCTGGACGGCGCCGACATCCCGGTGTTGCACCTGGTGCTCGGCTGCGATGCGAGCGAGGTGCGGATGGGCATGCGGGTGGAGGCGGTCTGGAAACCGCGCGAGGAGTGGGGCCACGGGCTGGAGAACGTGGACCACTTCCGGCCGAGCGGCGAACCGGACGCCGACTACGAGACCTACAAACACCACCTGTGAGGCCAACCGTGACCGACCACGCCACCGACATCGCAGTCGTCGGCTTCGCCCACGCCCCGCACGTGCCCGAGACCTTCGGCACCACGAACGGCGTGGAGATGCTGGTGCCGATCTTCCAGAAGCTCTACGACCGGCTCGGAATCGACAAGTCCGACATCGACTTCTGGTGCTCCGGCTCCTCCGACTGGCTGGCCGGGCGCGCCTTCTCCTTCATCTCCGCGGTCGACTCGATCGGCGCGGTGCCGCCGATCAACGAGTCGCACGTGGAGATGGACGCCGCCTGGGCGCTCTACGAGGCGTGGGTGAAGCTCCGCTCCGGCCAAGCGCAGACCGCACTGGTCTACGGCTTCGGCAAGTCCTCGGCGGGCACCCTGCGCCGGACCCTCACCATGCAGCTGGATCCGTACCTGGTCGGGCCGCTCTGGCCGGACGCCGTCTCGGTGGCCGGGCTGCAGGCGCGCGCCGGACTGGACGCCGGCCGCTGGTCCGAGCGCGACATGGCCGCCGTCGCCGCCGGGGCCGACGGCGATGTGGACGCGCTGCTCGCGAATCCCTACACCGCCAACCCGTTCCGCGCGCACGACGTCGCGCCGGTGACCGACGGCGCCGCCGCCATCGTGCTCGCGGTCGGCGACCGGGCCCGCGAACTCTGCGACCGCCCCGCCTGGATCACCGGCATGGCGCACCGCATCGACTCGCAGGCCTTCGGCGTCCGCGACCTCACCCGCTCGCCGTCCACCGCGGCGGCCGCGCAGGCCGTCACCGGCGGCGACACCGCGGGCTTCGACATCGCCGAGCTGCACGCGCAGTTCAGCCACCAGCAGCTGATCCTGGCCGATGCCATCGGGCTGAAGCCGGAGACCAGGATCAACCCCTCCGGCGGCGCGCTGGCGGGCAACCCCATGTTCGCCGCCGGGCTGGAGCGCATCGGCTACGCCGCGGAGGCGATCATCTCGGGTTCCGCGAACCGGGCGCTGGCCCACGCGACCAGCGGCCCCGCCCTGCAGCAGAACCTGGTCACCGTCATCGAATCGGAGAACCGATGAGCTTCCCGGCCGCGGTGCTCGGCACCGGTCAAACCAATCACGTGACGAAACGCACCGACGTGTCCATGGCGGGCATGTGCCGGGAGGCGATCGATCGCGCACTCGCCGATTCCGGCCTCACCATCGCCGAGATCGACGCCGTCGTCGTCGGCAAGGCGCCCGACTTCTTCGAGGGCGTCATGATGCCGGAGCTGTACATGGCCGACGCACTCGGCGCGGTCGGCAAGCCGATGATCCGGGTGCACACCGCGGGCTCGGTGGGCGGCTCGACCAGCGTCGTCGCGGCGAACCTGGTGCAGGCGGGCGTGCACAGGAAGGTGCTCGCGGTCTCCTGGGAGAAGCAGTCCGAGTCGAATGCCATGTGGGCGCTGTCGATTCCGGTGCCCTTCACCATGCCGGTCGGCGCGGGCGCGGGCGGCTACTTCGCCCCGCACGTGCGCTCCTACATCCGCCGCTCGAGCGCGCCGCTGCACATCGGCGCCATGGTCGCGGCCAAGGACCGGCGCAACGGCGCCAAGAACCCGCTCGCGCACCTGCGCCAGCCGGACATCACCGTGGAGTCGGTGCTGGCCTCGCAGATGCTCTGGGACCCGATCCGCTTCGACGAGACCTGCCCCTCATCGGACGGCGCCTGCGCGCTGGTCATCGGGGACGCCGAGGCCGCCGAGGCGATCGAGGCCACCGGCCGCAAGGTCGCCTGGGTGCACGGCACCGCCATGCGCACCGAGCCGACCACCTACGCGGGCCGCGACCAGGTGAACCCGCAGGCCGGGCGGGACGCCGCGGCCGCGCTCTGGGAGGCCGCGGGAATCAAGGATCCGCTGGCCGAGATCGACGCGGCCGAGATCTACGTTCCCTTCTCCTGGTTCGAGCCCATGTGGCTGGAGAACCTGGGCTTCGCCGCGCAGGGCGAGGGCTGGAAGCTCACCGAGAAGGGCGAGACCGAGATCGGCGGCCAGCTGCCGGTGAACCCCTCCGGCGGCGTGCTCTCCTCCAACCCGATCGGCGCCTCCGGCATGATCCGTTTCGCCGAGGCGGCCAAGCAGGTCATGGACCGGGCAGGCGACTACCAGGTGCCGGGCGCGCGCAAGGCGCTCGGCCACGCCTACGGTGGCGGCTCGCAGTACTTCTGCATGTGGGTCGTCGGATCGGAGCGTCCGGAATGAGCACCCCGCTGAAGTTCACCGTCGGGATCGCGCTGAGCCCGCTCGAGCAGCTGCCCGCGCTGGCGAAGACCGCCGAGGAGGTCGGCTTCACCTCCATCGCGCTGCCCGACTCCCTCTTCTACATGGAGTCGGCGGCGGCCAAGTACCCGTACACCGCGGACGGCAGCCGGTTCTGGGGCCCGGACACCCCGTGGGTGGACCCGCTCATCGCCACCGCCGCGATGGCCGCGGTCACCTCGACGCTGCGCTTCTACACCAACGTGCTCAAGCTCGGCTCGCGCAATCCGCTGCTGCTGGCCAGGCAGGTCGGCTCGGTGGCGAACCTCTCCGGCAACCGGTTCGGCTTCGGCGTCGGCATCGGCTGGGCGCCGGAGGAGTTCGAGTGGTGCGGGGTGCCCTACGCGCGCCGCGGCGCCCGGGTGGACGAGATGATCGAGGTCATCAAGCTGGTGCTGGCCGGCGGGATGGTCGAGTACCACGGCGAGTTCTTCGACTTCGACCCGCTGCAGATCAGCCCCGCGCCGAGCGAGCCGGTGCCGTTCTACGTCGGCGGGCACACCAAGGTGGCGCTGCGCCGGGCCGCCAAGGTCGGCGACGGCTGGGCCTCGGCCATGATGACCTACGACGAGCTGGTCGCGACCATCGGCACGCTGCGCGAGTTGCGCGCCGAGTACGACCGCGCCGACGATCCGTTCGAGATCCAGGCGGTCTGCGTCGACAAGTTCGGCCGGGCCGGGTACCAGGATCTGGCCGACGCAGGCGTCACCGACGCCATCACCATGCCCTGGCTGGCCGATGGGATCGGCTTCGACGGGCCCATCGAGGCCAAGCAGGAGTCGATGCGCAAGTTCGCCGCCGAGTACATCACCGACCCGATCGTGGCCGCGTCGTGAGCGGCACGGCGCGCGAGGCCGGGCTGGCCTCGCAGGCGGCCGTGCGGGCTCGCGACAAGGACGCCTGGCTCGCGCTCTTCGCCCCGGACGGGGTGGTGGAGGACCCGGTCGGCCCCTCCGGCTTCGACCCGGAGGGCAGGGGTCACCACGGCCCCGAGGCCATCGCGGCGTTCTGGGACAAGGCGATCGCCCCCACCGACGCCATCGAGTTCCACTTCGGCGACTCCTTCGCCTGCGGCAACGAGATCGCCTTCACCGGCCTCATCCGTTCCACCCTCGGCGGGCACATCGTCGACGCCGAGGGCGTCTTCACCTACCGCGTGGACGACCAGGGACGCATCGCCGCCCTGCGCGCCTTCTGGGAAGTGGACCGGGCCGTGAAGACGGCTCGCCCCGCCTGACAGACCGGTACGGAAAAGCCCCCGCGAGATTCGCGGGGGCTTCTTCCATTGCCTACGGCGTGTAGTTCACCGGGAGGTGCTTGATCCCGTTCAACCACCCGGACCGCAGCCGCTTCTCCCCGCCGATCCGGCTGATATCCGGCAGGTGATCCGCGATCGCGTTGAAGATCAGATCGACCTCGAGCCGGGCCAGGTTCGCCCCGATGCAGAAGTGCGCCCCGGTCCCGCCGAACGACAGGTGCGGGTTCGGGTCGCGGGTGATGTCGAAGGTGTCGGCGTTCTCGAAGACCTCTTCGTCGAAGTTGGCCGAGCGGTACAGCATGACCACCCGCTGCCCCTTCTTGATCTCCACCCCGCCGAGCTCGACATCCTCCAGCGCGGTGCGCTGGAACGAGGTCACCGGCGTGGCCCAGCGGATGATCTCGTCCGCCGCCGTCGCCGGCCGGTTCTTCTTGAACAGCTCCCACTGGTCGGGGTGCTCGAGGAACGCCATCATGCCGTGCGTGATGGCGTTGCGCGTGGTCTCGTTGCCCGCCACCGCCAGCATGATGACGAAGAAGCCGAACTCCTCCTCGCTCAGCTTGTGGCCGTCCAGGTCGGCCTCGATGAGCTGCGTGACGATGTCGTGCGCCGGGTTGGCCTTGCGATCCGCCGCCATCTGGTACGCGTACATCAGGATCTCCGCCGACGAGGCGGCCGGATCGACGTCGATGTCCGGGTCGTCGTACCCGGTCATCTCGTTGGACCAGGTGAAGAGCTTCATCCGGTCTTCCTGCGGCACGCCGATCAGCTCGGCGATGGCCTGCAGCGGCAGCTCCGAGGCGATCTGCTCGACGAAGTCGCCGGTGCCCCTCTCCGCGGCCGTCTTGACGATCTGCTCGGCCCGGTTGGAGAGCTCCTCGCGCAGCCCGTTGATCACGCGCGGGGTGAAGCCGCGGCTGATGATCTTGCGCAGCTTGGTGTGCTCCGGCGCGTCCTTGTTGATCAGGACGAACCGCTGCAGCTCGATCTGCTCGCGGGTGATGTCGTCGTTGAACCGCGGGATCGCGGTGTTCTCGTGCGTCGAGAAGACGTCGCTGCGGCGCGAGATCTCCTTGACGTCGGCATGCTTACTGGCGACCCAGAACCCTCCGTCGCGGAACCCACCGACCTCGCGCGACTGCTCGTTCCACCAGACCGGCGCAGCCCGCCGCAGCTCGGCGAATTCCGCGGCCGGAACCCGCTCGGCATAGATGGCCGGGTCGGTCACATCGAAGCCCTCCGGCAGGTTCGGCCGGTTCCGTGTGTCTACCACCAGATGTCTCCTTCGACACTGTCCTCGAACGACAAACTGAAACACGTTCTACACTCATTACAGCACATAGTGCGTGAACACGTTTCATTTTTATCCCGAAGGAAAGGGTGGAGATGGGCACTCCCGTCATCGTCGAAGCGGCCCGTACCCCGATCGGCAAGCGCCGCGGCCAGCTCTCCGGCTTGCACGCCGCGGAGCTCCTCGGCACTGCTCAGCGCGGCATTCTGGAGAAGGCCGGGGTCGATCCGAGCCAGGTGGAGCAGGTCATCGGCGGCTGCGTCACTCAGGCAGGCGAACAATCCAACAACGTCACCAGGGTGGCGTGGCTGAACGAGGGGCTGCCCTGGCAGGCCGCGGCCACCACCATCGATACCCAGTGCGGCTCGGCCCAGCAGGCCGCGCACCTGGTGGCCGGGCTGATCGCGACCGACGCCATCGAGATCGGCCTCGCCTGCGGGGTGGAGGCCATGAGCCGGGTTCCGCTCGGCGCGAATCTGGGCGAGAACGCGGGCCCGCGCCGGCCGGACTCCTGGACCATCGACCTGCCGAACCAGTTCGAGGCGGCGGAGCGGATCGCCAAGCGGCGCGGCATCACCCGCGCCGACGTGGACGAGTTCGGCGCGCGCTCGCAGCGGCTGGCCGCGCAGGCCTGGGCCGAGGGGCGGTTCGACCGTGAGGTGCTCACGGTGAGCGCGCCCGAGGTGGACAGGGAGGGCAACCGCACCGGTCAGACGCTCTCGGTCAGCCGGGACCAAGGGCTGCGCGAGACCACCGTCGAGGGGCTGGCCACGCTGAAGCCGGTCCTGGATGGCGGCATCCACACCGCGGGCAGCTCGTCGCAGATCTCGGACGGCGCCGCCGCCGTGCTGCTCATGGATCAGGCCGCCGCCGAGCGGGCCGGGCTGCGGCCGCGGGCCCGGATCGTCACCCAGGTGGTGGTGGGCGCCGAGCCCGAGTTCCACCTGGACGGCCCGGTGCAGGCCTGCACCCGGTTGCTGGCGAAGTCCGGGATGAAGATCGGCGATCTCGACCTGTTCGAGATCAACGAGGCGTTCGCCTCGGTGGCGCTCTCCTGGGCGCGAGTGCACGAACCCGACTTCGACCGGGTCAATGTGAACGGCGGTGCGATCGCCATCGGGCACCCGGTCGGCTCGACCGGATCCCGTTTGCTCACAACGGCTTTGCACGAGCTGGAGCGGACCGGCGGGAGCACCGCGATGGTGCTGATGTGCGCGGGCGGCGCGCTCGCCACGGGCACCATCATCGAGCGGCTCTAGCCCAGAAGTGTCGATTCCGGTCGGTTTCGTTGAACGTTCATCTCCTAGTGGCGAGAACGTGTTGTACACCACATGTCAGCAAACCGACCGGAATAGATGAGACATCAGCTACTTTCGAGCGAACTTCGGTCCGGCGTCGACCGTTCGCCCGACAGGCGGGAACCGTTGCCATGTGCCGCTCGCCCAGAGACCCCCGCGTCTACCCGCAAACGTCGATTCGAAGCCACTTCAGTCCACGGAGTGGCGTGAGGCGTCAGGAAATACGCAATCAGGCGTAGGTTTTCAGTTACTGAGCCGCTAATATCAATGATAGGTATCCGAGATAACCTCTCTTAGTACAGCGAAGGGAATTGGGCGGCTCACAATGGCTGATTTCGCGGCGCGGCTGAACAAGCTGTTCGAAACCGTGCATCCCCCGGGGCGCAAGCCGCACACCAACGCGGAGGTTGCGGCAGCGCTGACAGCCTCCGGGCATCCGATCTCGAAACCGTACCTGTCGCAGTTGCGCTCGGGGCAGCGGACGAACCCGTCGGACGAGACGGTGGCGGCACTGGCCAAGTTCTTCAAGGTCAAGCCGGACTACTTCTTCAACGACATCTACGCGGCCAAGATCGACCACGACCTGGAGCTGCTGTCGCAGCTGCAGGGCTACGGGCTGCGCAGGCTGTCGAGCCGGGCGTTCGACCTCTCCGAAGAATCGCAGAACCTTCTCACCTCCATGGCGGAGAAGTTGCGAGCCAGCGAGGGATTGCCGGAAATTCCTCCGGACGGGACGGAATAGGGTTACACGACAACGCGGAGCGGTGCGGTCCAGGGGGCCGCACCGCTCCGCTTTGTGATCTATCACAACGTGGCAGCTCCGCGCCGGGACACTTCCCGGACATCCGGGTGTCCAGTGTGTGCGCTTAACGTTCATCTGCACGTGCATTCGCAAAAATGCACGGGCGAAGCGAAACGGATTCCCGTCAGATCGATAGTGGTGGTTCCGCCGACATTCCATCCGGCAGCGATTCCGACCCATCGGTCCGATCGGCGAATCTCCAGCGGACCCCTCGAGTGCCCCCGGAATTACGGGCACCCGGATTCATCCGATCAATGTCGGAGGTGCGCGCCGCGGCCCGGTTCGAAGGCGCGGGCAATCGCCCGCACCCAACCGCGCGGGCTGATTCCGGCGGGCGGCGCGAGCCAGCGCGCGTCCACCCCGTCGGTGCCGCGCGGATCGCGCGCCCAGCGGGCGACCGCGGCCGCCCGTTCGGGCACCGAGGCAGGCGGCCCGCCCGCGGCGAACCGCGCTCCGCCGCCCGCCTGCAGGTAGAGCGCGTCCATGATCTGGGTGATCTGGTCCGAGGCGCGCAGCTGGGTCGACCACGCCGACTGCTCGTGCGCGATGACCTGCGGAAAGCGGTGCACCAGCAAGCTGTGCAGCGCGTGCGTGCGGCGCATGAGCAGCCGGGCGCGCACCCACAGCTCGACCACGATCCAGACCGCGCCGAGCCCGATCAGCAGCGCCGCGAGCTCCCACAGCAGGCCGAACGGGAGCGCCGCGCCCGCCGCCCGCGCCGGCTCCCCCGCCGCGGCCGCGCGGATCTCGCCCGCGGCGAGCACCCCGACCAGGGCGGTGCCCGCGGTGTAGAGCGCGATGCCGCGGCCGAGCGCGGTCCAGTCCAGGTTGCGCAGGCCGGTGACCACCACCAGTAGGCAGCCGAGCGCGACGACGGCCCAGCCGAAGGTGGTCGACCAGGCGATCGCCACCACCGCGGTCGCGCTGCCGATGCCGTAGATGCCGGCCGCGATCCGGCGCAGGTTGCCGCGCGAGACCACCGGCCAGGCCGCCGAGGCCACCACCGAGGTGGCGGTGGCGAAGCCGATCCAGGCGGCGGTGTGGATCGCGCTGGAGAGCAGCCCGGACGGCACCCCGCCGGGCAGCGCGTGATCGAGCGCGAGGCCGATCTCCGGCACCGCGGTGGTCGCCGCGGTGGCCACCGCGGCGACCGCGACCACGATCGCCACCCGCGCGGTGGTGGCCGGCTTGACCAGTACCCGCCCCACCCGCGCACCCGCGGCGATCCAGACCAGCAGGGCGGTGATCCACGGCGTCATCCGAGTGCCTCGTCGAATCGCAGGACCGAGACGCCCGCGCCCCGGTTGGTGAAGACGCGCAGCCGCGTCATGAGCATGGCGGCGAAGGTCTCGGCCTCCCACTCGGCGTGCTCGTCGGCGCCGTCTTCGACGATCTCGTGCGCGCGCTGGCTGAGCATGTAGGCGATCAGGTCGTCGCTCGCGGCCAGGGTGACCTCCTCGGCGGGCGCGCCCTCGTGCGCGAAGACGATGTGGCCGAGTTCGTGGGCGAGGGTGTGGTCGCGGCCGGGCAGCGTCTCGGCGAGCACGATCACGTCGCGCTCCGGGTAGCGGCGGCGCTGGCCGCAGACGCCGGGGCCGAGCCTGGCGCTGGTGATCTCGATGTCCCGGCCGCGCTCCCGGCCGATGGCGAGCACCACCTCGTCCAGGGTGGTGGCGTCGGAGTCGGCGGCGACCGCGCAGACGGCGTCGACCGCGGCGGCGACGCGGCGATACGAGCGGGAGAGGGTTCTGGTCATCGGTCGCGTCCCCGTCCGAAGAATTCGGCCCGCGCGGCGTCGAGCCTGGCCTGCGCGGCGGCAGCGCTGCGGAAGCTCACGACGCCGGAGGCGGCTGCCGCCATGGCCATGGCGGCGAGGCCGCCGAGTACCGGGAGGAGCGGGGCGGCGGGGATCGGGTCGCCGTCGGCGGTGGCGCGGATCTCGGGATCCGGTGGGTTCGGTTGCGGCGGGGCATTTTCCGGTGCGCCGATCGGGATCGGGGTTCCCGGTGGGGCGGCGGGTCCAGGTGGCGCGACGGGCGCGACGGAGTTCGGCGGCCCGGCGGGCGCGACGGAGTTCGGCGGCCCGGCGGGCGCGACAGAGTTCGGCGGCCTCGCGGGCGCGACAGAGTTCGGCGGCCTCGCGGGCGCGACGGAGTTCGGCGGCGCACCGGGCGCGGCCGGGTCCGGCGATGAATCCGGTGCGGCGGAATCGGGGACCGCGAGGGTGCCGGGCGTGTCCGCGCTGTCGGCGCCCCCACCCGTGCCCGGCGCCTCGGGGCTGCCCGGCACCCGGGGGCTGCCGACACCATCAGGGCTGTCCGTGCCCTCAGGGCGCTCGGGACCCTCAGGGCCGCTCTCGCGCTCCGGGGCATCGAGTATGACCGGATTGTCCGGATCGGGCGTGCGCGGCCCGGAGGGAGCCGGTTCCACCCCGGGCTGCGACAGGGACGGGAGGGCGGGGAGCGGAATGAGGAGGAGCAGGGGGACGGCGGAGGTGAGGGCCAGTGCCGTCGCGGTGGAGATGACCGCGGCCGGGTCGAACGCGACGGGGTCCGCTTTCTCGGGTACGGGCGCACCGGAACCGGCCTGCCCCCCGATCGACCCGCCCACGCCCAGCTCGAGACCGGCGGATACCGAGAGCCCGACACCTCCGGAACCGGTTGCGCCCGCGCTGATTCCGGCCGACCCGATGAACATCGGGCCGAGCCCGGCCGAGCCGGCACCGAGTAGCACCGGGGGCGCGGCGACCGGTGGCGCGACAGTGGCGCTCACCGCCGCTCCGGCCTCGACCTTCCGCTCGAGCTCAGCGGTGCTCTCCGCGCTCGGCGCCTCCTCCGGAACGGCCTCCGCCGTCCGGGTCACCGGCACGCCCGTCGACGACGGCGAAACCTCCGTCGTAGTCGTCGGCAGCACCTCTTCGGTAGGGTCTGGCACGGAAGAAGTGGTGGTCGGCGCCTCCGACGGCGTCATGCTCGGCGTGGTGGTCGCGGACGGCGGCGCCGAACCCGTCTCGGACGGCTCGGCAATCGCCACGACCTGAACCGACAGCGCAATCGCGGCAACAGCCGCAGCAACAGCTATGCGGCGAACCGAACGACCACCGGGCATGCGCCAGCCCTCCCCTCCTGAAGCGAGCTCGACCCACGGGCCTGCTGCTGTTTCAGTCAGGGGTTTCGGGCGAACGCGAGCCCATCATAGCCGGAGCGCACCGACTGGGAAGGTGCTCGCCGAAATCGGCTCAGGCGCCGTAGACCGGCTCCTGCGGCACCGATTCGGCAATCAGCTTGGCAACCACCGGGCCGAGCTCGGCCGGGTGCCAGCGCTGCCCCTTGTCGATGGGGGTGCCGTGCCGCCAGCCGTCGGCCAGTGCGACCTTGCCGCCCTCGACCTCGAAGATCTTCCCGGTGACGTCGCCGGATTCCGCGCTGCCCAGCCAGACCACCAGCGGCGAGATGTTCTCCGGCGCCATGGCGTCGAAGTCGGAGCCCTGGGTGGACATCATCTCGGCGAAGACGGTCTCGGTCATCCGGGTGCGCGCGGAGGGCGCGATGGCGTTCACGGTGACGCCGTAGCGGCCGAATTCCGCTGCGGCGGTGAGGGTCAGCGCGGCGATGCCGGCCTTGGCTGCGCCGTAGTTGCCCTGCCCGACCGACCCCTGCAGCCCGGCCCCGGAGCTGGTGTTGATCACCCGCGCGGACGGCGTGCGCCCGGCCTTGGACTCCCCGCGCCAGTACTCGGCGGCGTGCCGCAGCGGCGCGAAGTGCCCCTTGAGGTGCACCCGGACCACCGCGTCCCACTCGTCCTCGGCCAGGTTGACCAGCATCCGGTCCCGGACGAAGCCCGCGTTGTTGACCAGCACGTCGAGCCCGCCGAAGGTGTCGATGGCCTGGCGAACCAGGTTGCGCGAGCCGTCCCAGTCGGCCACGTCGTCGCCGTTGGCGACGGCCTCGCCGCCCGCGGCGCGGATCTCGGCGACCACCTGCTCGGCCGGGGTCTCGCCGGTGGCGGCGCCGTCCAGCGCCGAGCCGAGGTCGTTCACCACGACCCTGGCGCCCGCCGCGGCGAAGGCCAGCGCGTGCGCCCGGCCGATACCGCGGCCGGCGCCGGTGACGATGACGGTGCGCCCGGCGCAGATCTGCTCGCTCATGCTCGTCCTTCTCCTGGTCAGCTCAGCTGCTCGTGGTGTTCGGTGGTCGCGGCGCCGAGGAAGGCCGGCAGCTCGCCGCCCCCGTGCACCAGCAGCGCGGTTCCGGTGATGAAGCCGGCCAGCGGCGAGGCAAGGAAGACGGCGCAGCGGCCGATGTCCTCCGGGCTGGCCAGCCTGCCCATGGGAATGGTCCGGCCCACCGCGGCGACGCCGTCGGCATCGCCGTAGTGCAGTTCGCTCAGCTCAGTCTCGACCGGGCCCGCGACGATCGTGTTCACCCGCACCTTCGGCGCCCACTCCACGGCGAGCGAGGTGGTCATGCTGTCCACCCCGGCCTTGGCGGCGCCGTAGGCGGCGGTGCCCGGCGACGGCCGCACCCCGCTCACGCTGGTGATACTGGTGATCGTTCCGCCGCTCGGCTGGTCCCGCATAACCGCCTGCGCGGCCTGCGCGAGTTGCAGCGGGGCGAGCAGGTTGAGCGCCACGATCTTGCTGTGGAAGCTCGGGCTCGCGTCGGCGGCGAGGGCGAAGGGCGCGCCACCGGCATTGTTCACCAGGTGGTCCAGCCTGCCGTGCCGCTCGACGATCGAGTCGATCAGCACGCGAACGGATTCCGGATCGCGAACGTCGGCGGGCAGGTACTCGACCGTGCGCTCGCCCACCGTGATCGGCGCGTCCGGCGGGCGCCGCGCGCAGGCCACGACGGTCGCGCCCGCGGCCAGGAAGACCCGGCTGATTCCGGCGCCGACACCGCGAACGCCACCGGTCACCAGCACGACGTGATCGGTCAGGTCGATATCGATGGCCACCGTGCTAACCTACCAAGCAACTGCTTGCTTTGCCAACGCTTCGATGGGACACGCGATGGGAATCAACCGTCACTCCGCCGCCCCGGGCGTCGCCGTCGTCACGGTCGACTACCCGCCGGTCAATGCCATTCCGTCGGCCGGGTGGTTCACCCTGGCCGACGAGATCCGCGCGGCGGGGCGCGATCAGGAGACCAGGGTGGTGGTGCTGCGCGCGGAGAACCGGGGTTTCAACGCGGGCGTCGACATCAAGGAGATGCAGAGCAAGCCGGGGCACCAGGCGCTGATCGACGCCAACCACGGCTGCTTCGAGGCCTTCGCCGCGGTGTACGACTGCCCGGTGCCGGTGATCGCGGTGGTGCAGGGGTTCTGCCTGGGCGGCGGGATCGGGCTGGTCGGCAATGCCGACATCATCGTCGCCAGCGACGACGCCACCTTCGGGCTGCCCGAGGTGGACCGCGGCGCGCTCGGCGCGGCCACGCACCTCTCCCGGTTGGTGCCGCAGCACCTCATGCGCGCGCTCTTCTACACCGCGGGCACGGTGACGGCGCAGCAGCTGCTGCATTTCGGCTCCGTGTTCCAGGTGGTGCCGCGGGAGGAATTGGACGCCGCCGCGCTGAAGGTCGCGGAGAACGTCGCGGCCAAGGACGGCCGGGTCATCCGAGCCGCCAAGCGCGCGCTGAACGGCATCGACGTGCAGGACGTGCACCGGAGCTACCGCTTCGAGCAGGGCTTCACCTTCGAGCTCAACCTGGCCGGGGTCTCGGACGAGATCCGGGACCGTTTCGACGAGGATCTGGCGGCGCGCCGGTCCGGGAACTGAGGAAAAGACGATGCGCGACAAGCGGATGTCGCTCGACGACGTGGTCGGCGAGCTGCGCAGCGGGATGACGATCGGGATCGGCGGCTGGGGCTCGCGGCGCAAGCCGCTCGCGCTGGTCCGCGCGATCCTGCGCTCGGACGTCACCGATCTCACCGTGGTCACCTACGGCGGCCCCGACCTGGGGCTGCTCTGCTCGGCGGGCAAGGTGCGCAAGGCGTACTACGGCTTCGTCTCGCTGGACTCGGCGCCCTTCTACGACCCGTGGTTCGCCAAGGCGCGCACCAACGGCGAGATCGTGGTGCGCGAGATGGACGAGGGCATGGTCAAGTGCGGCCTCGAGGCGGCCGCGGCCCGGCTGCCCTTCCTGCCGATCCGCGCCGGGCTCGGCTCGGACGTGCCGAACTTCTGGGAAGGCGAGCTGAAGACCGTCGACTCCCCCTACGGCGACGAGACGCTGATCGCCATGCCCGCGCTGAACCTGGACGCCGCGCTGGTGCACCTGAACATCGGCGACGCGCACGGCAATGCCGCCTACACCGGCATCGACCCCTACTTCGACGACCTGTACTGCCTGGCCGCCGAGCGCCGCTACCTCTCGGTGGAGCGCGTCGTGGAGACCGAGGAGCTGGTCAAATCCGTTCCGCCGCAAGCGCTGCTGCTGAATCGGATGCTGGTCGACGGCGTGGTCGAGGCGCCGGGCGGCGCGCACTTCACGCTGGCCGCGGACGACTACGGCCGGGACGAGAAGTTCCAGCGGCACTACGTGGAGTCGGCCAAGACGCCGGAGGCGTGGCAGCAGTTCGTGGACACCTATCTCGCGGTGCCCGAGGACGAGTACCAGGCCGCCGTGCGGCGTTTCGCGGAGGAGCAGAAGTGACCGAGACCATTACCCGCGCCGAGGTCTGCGCGGTGGCGTGCGCCGAGATCTTCGCCGGGGCGGGCGAGATCATGGCGAGCCCGATGTCGCCGCTGACCACTCTGGGCGCCCGGCTGGCCAAGCTCACCACCGAGCCGGACCTGCTGCTCTCCGACGGTGAGGCCCGGTTCTTCGCCGAGACCCCCGCGCTCGGCCGCTCGGCGCCGATCGAGGGCTGGATCCCGTTCCGCAAGGTCTTCGACGTGGTCGCCTCCGGCCGCAGGCACGTCGTCATGGGCGCCAACCAGATCGACCGCTACGGCAACCAGAACCTCTCCGCCTTCGGCGCCTTGCAGCAGCCGACCCGGCAGATGTTCGGCGTGCGTGGGGCGCCAGGCAACACCATCAACCACGCGACCAGCTACTTCGTGCCCAAGCACGGTAAGCGGGTGTTCGTGGACAAGGTCGATATCGTCTCCGGCGTCGGGTACGACAAGGTCGATCCCGCCAACCCGGCGTTTCGTTTCCACCACCTGCACCGGGTGGTGAGCAATCTGGGTGTCTTCGACTTCGAGGGCCCGGACCACACGCTGCGCGCGCGCAGCCTGCACCCCGGGGTGACCGCCGACGAGGTCGCGGAGAACACGTCTTTCGAGATCGCCGGGCTGGCCGATGCTCCGGAGTCCCGGCTGCCCACCGCCGAGGAGCTGCGGCTCATCCGCGAGGTGCTGGACCCCAAGTCGGTGCGTGACCGCGAGGTGCCGCAGTGACCGCGCGGCTGCGCACCCCGCTCACCGAACTGGTCGGGATCGAGCACCCGGTGGTGCAGACCGGCATGGGCTGGGTGGCCGGGCCCGGCCTGGTCTCCGCCACGTCCAATGCCGGTGGACTGGGCATTCTCGCCTCCGCGACCATGACCTACGCGGAGCTGGAGGAGGCCGTCGCCAAGACCAAGGCGCGCACTTCGAAGCCGTTCGGGGTGAACATCCGGGCCGACGCCTCGGATGCTCCCGAGCGGATCGACCTGCTCATCCGCGAGCAGGTCCGCGTAGCCTCGTTCGCTCTGGCGCCCAAGAAGGAGCTGATCGCCAAGCTCAAGGACGCGGGCGTGGTGGTGATTCCGTCCATCGGGGCGGCCAAGCACGCGGTGAAGGTGGCGTCCTGGGGTGCCGATGCGGTGATCGTGCAGGGCGGCGAGGGCGGCGGGCACACCGGCCCGGTCGCCACCACCCTGCTGCTGCCCTCGGTGCTGGACGCGGTCGACATTCCCGTCGTCGCCGCCGGCGGCTTCTTCGACGGCCGCGGGCTGGCCGCTGCTTTGGCTTACGGCGCGGCCGGGGTCGCGATGGGCACCCGGTTCCTGCTCACGCAGGAGAGTTCGGTGCCGGATTCGGTCAAGCAGGAGTACCTGAGCAGGCATCTGCAGGACACCGTTGTGTCGCTCAAGGTGGACGGCATGCCGCACCGGGTGCTGAACACCGAACTCGTCTCCCGGCTGGAGAAGTCGGGTCGGGTGCGCGGGTTGAGCGCCGCCGTCGCGAACGCGGCGAAGTTCAAGGGGATGACCGGGATGAAGTGGTCGACCCTGGTGCGGGATGGGCTCGCCATGCGCAAGGCGAAGGATCTGACCTGGTCGCAGGTGGTGATGGCGGCCAATACGCCGATGCTGCTACGGGCTGGGTTGGTCGAGGGGAATACCGAGGCGGGGGTACTGGCGGCAGGGCAGGTCACCGGGATCATCGAAGATCTGCCGACCTGTGCCGATCTCATCGACCGGATCATCGACGACGCCGTCGCGCGGATCGGATCGCTCTCCGCACTGGCGGCGAGCCCCGCCGAGCACTGATTGCCGGTGTTCGTGCCGAGCGGTACCGTCTGACTCGTCCGGGGCGGGGAGACGGTACCGGCCCCGCATCGGCAGGGGGTGCTGAAAGTGCACAGGGCGGGGGTCGTAGCGGGAATGCTTGCCATCGCGTGCGTGAGTACGGGGTGCGGGGAGCCCGAAGGGGAAACTGCGACGAAGACATCAGAGGTTGTGACGCCGGCGCCCAGCACGAGTGTCAATCCGGACGCGGAACTGTGGGATCCGTGCCATCTGCCCGATTCGGCCATCTCTGCCACCGGACTCGATCCGAAGACCGAAGTGCCGGATGTTGCCGGCGTCGACTTCGACGGGTGGCAGGTGTGCACCTGGCAGAGCAACGCCGAGTGGTACAGCCTCGGCGTGCTCTCCGGAACCCCAACTCTGCAAGCGGTGCGAGCAAGGGACGACTTCGTCGGTATCACGGACTACTCGATCGGCACACGCGCTGGGGTGCAGTTCCTCGACGCTGGAGACGATAAAGGCCTGAACTGCTCGATCGCAGTCGAGATCCCGCAGGGAACGGTGATGTTCTACCTGACGACGCGGTACTCGATCGGCAAGCAGGGTGATCCCTGCACTGAGGTGCGACAGCACGCCGACGCTCTCGGCCCGTACCTACCATGAGGGTGGAATCGGCCCGCACCTCGTCTTCGGCGACACACCACCCTCCGACTTGAGTTCGCTGGCACCCAGCCTCGCCGAGCACTGATTGCCGGTGTTCGTGCCGAGCGGTACCGTCTGACCCGTCCGGGGCGGGGAGACGGTACCGGCCCCGCATCGGCAGGGAGGGTGCGGAGATGCGCAGGGCAGGATTTGTTGCTGGTGTACTCGCTGTCGCGTGCCTGAGTGCGGCGTGTGGGCCCACGGCGGAAGAGGTCACGCCGGAGACGTCGGCAATTACGACGGTGTCGCCGAGCACGAAAGTTGATCCGGATGCGGGGCTGTGGGATCCGTGTAGGCTGCCCGATTCGGCCATTTCCGCAACCGGTTTGGATCCGCGGAGCAAAATTCCGGATGTCGTCGGTGTCGACTTCGACGGGTGGCAGGTGTGCAACTGGAGTCCCGAACCACCTGACTGGTACGAACTGACGATCTTCTCCGGAAGTCCGACGCTCGACGAGGTACGGCAGCGCAAGGACTTCACCTCGTTCAAGGATCGCTCGGTCGATGGGCGTCCGGGAGTGACGTTTCTCGACGTCAGCGATTCCCGGAGCCTCACGTGCAGCGTCGCAGTCGAAGTGCCCTGGGGCACGGTCGCGTTTCGCCTGATCGCCAGCCCCGTGGTCGGCAAACTGGGTGATCCGTGCTCCGAGGTGATTCGTCATGCCGATGACCTCGCCGTGAACCTCCCGAGGAGCTGAGGATCGAATGGACCCCGCAGCCTCGAGTCTGGAGTGGCAGAGCGTTCTCACTGCCGCTGAAGCGGGTCAGGTCTCGCTGGACCCCGCAGTCGGTAGCGACCTCGACAGGATTTGTGACAACTACTTGACCCGACTGGGCCAGCTTTATCAGAACGTCCGTAGCGTCGCGTTTCTGGAGGGCTTCGGAGGCTTCCCGTCCTCCGAAGTACTGCAACAGAAGTTCACCCAGAAGGCGATGGGCGGTGACCGTTCCCTGGAGGCCGTTCTCCTCCAACACATCGACGCCGTGAAACTCGCCAAACAGGCCGTGGCGAGAGCGATCCAGAACTTCGCCGAGCAGGACTCCATCTCCGGCGACCACATCTCGGGGACCACACCGTGACCTACGACGACTACCGCGCCCGCATCATCGACGCGCAAGAACAGTGGAACCGCGAACGCGACACCATCTACGATTTCACCGCCCGCGCGAACACCGGCTTCACCGGCGAATACGACCCCCCGAACATCCCCGCCCCGGACAACTACGACAGCATGACGCTGACCCAGATGGTCGACGCGGTGAACGACATGCGCCCCTCGGTGGCGCAACAGGCGGCGGAGGCGTGGACGGGGATCGGCATGAACCTCACCGGCGCGGTGAGCGTTTTCAACGAGGAGTTCGCGCGCACCGTGCAGGGCGGGTGGCAGGGGGCGGCGGCGCAGTCGGCGGTCACGGCGGTGCAGAACTACACCCGGCGATCCGAGGATCTGGCGACGGCGGCGGCGATGGTCGGGCTCAAACTCGCCGAACTGCACACCGGGCTGCACCAGACGCAGGCGCTGATGCCGTACGTGACGGAACGCCCGGATGTCGCGGGCAAGACGCTCCCGCAGGAGGGGGTGATGAAGGCGGGCGACTACGCGGAGGAGGAAGCGACGCAGGAGGCTCGGCGGGTGCTGCGGACCGTGTACGGGCAGGTGGCGCAGCAGACCGATCACGGTGTGCCCGTGTTGCCCGACGCCCCCGTGATCGTGAACGGGCCGGGATCGGACGGGCCGCCCGCGAGCACTCAGGGAACCCCGACCAGCACCAACAGCACCGGTCCGGCCGGAACCGACACCCCCACCATCGAGGAGGAGCCGGTCGCCGACGTTCCGGCCACCGACACCCCGACCACCGACGCCGGGACACCGACCGAGGATCACTCCGACAGCGAGCCGCAGACCGAAGCCGCGGGTACCGAGTCCACCACCCAGTCCACAACCCCCACGTCGACGACGCCGAGCACCACACCGGCAAGCACAACACCGAGCCCGACCAGCACCGTGCCCGGCCCGCCGTCGACCACTCCCGGGACACCGTCGAGTCCCGGCACGCCATCGAGGCCGGGAACCCCCTCTCCCGGAACCCCTTCCGGCACTCCGGCCACCACCCCCGCACCGGGCCGCAGCATCGCGGGCACTCCCCCGACGACCACTGTCACACCCGCGACCACCACCGCGACCACCACCAGCACCCGTTCCACCACCGGCACCCCCGGCATGATGGGCGGAGGCGCGGGAGCAGGCCGCCGGGACGACGAGAACTCCGCCGGCACCAAGGACTACCTGGTGAACCAGCGAAACGGCGAGGAGCTCACCGGCCTGGACGCACTGCCGAGGACGGTGCCGCCGGTGATCGGCGGCGATAATGCCTGAGTGGCGTTTCAGCGGCCTCGAATTCGAGCTGCTGTGGAGCGCCTACGGCCGCGACCGCCTCCCGTACCCCCTGCGCTACCGGCCGGAGCCGATGGACTTCCGAGATCTGCGGCAGCTCAGGGAGGCCGCGGTCACCACGCTCACCGGCATGTACGCGGTAGAGCTGGAACGCGCGCTCGATGTCCTGCTGGAGCCGGACGTCCGGATCGAGGTCACCGGTCTGGACCACGCCGACCCGGCCCGCCCCGTGCGCTTCCACGGCGCGATCCGGGCCAATGCGGGCACCGCGCTCACCCAGGAGCCCGGCCCCGCCCCGGACACCGGCGCGGACATCGTGCTTCGCTACGGCCGGGCCGGGCAGGTGCCGGCGGCCGCCGTCGGCGCGCTGCCCGCCCGGCCGCCCGGCTCCCGACCGGCGATCCGCCTGCCACGAGCGGACATTCGCGCCGATCGCGACCGCCCGCTGCGCGCGACGAACGGCGCCATCGCCCAGCTCGACCGCGTCTTCGCCCGCCCACGCCGCGCACTCGGCGAGGTCGCGGTCTTCCCCGGCCCCGCCATCGACGCCCGCCCAGCCCCCGGCGACGGCTTCTGGTGGATGGATTACGACGACGGCCGCTACCTGGTCCGCACCGGCGACCCGATCGAGGCCGGCCCGCTGAGCGCGGACGCGATGGTCACCGAGATCGAGCGCCGCGCGGTCCGCGCCCAGCGGTGGCACCGCGAGAACGAGCGTGCCTCGGGCTGATCCCCGCTACTCTCTGGCGCATGAACGCGGTGCAGGTGCAGAAGAAGCTCGAACTCTCGTCCGACGAGGACTTCGTCCTCACCGCCTGGCAGTACCGGATGATGCAGCGCGACATCGCGGCCTCCAAGGGCAAACATCTGCCCGCCAAGCGCGAAGTCCGGAATGCCTTCCGCACCGCGGCCGCCGCGGCCTTCGCGGGGCGTCATCGGGACTGGTCCCCCGCGGTGGCCGAGGTGGTGCACCGGATCAGCGCGGACGACACCGCTCCGAATTTCGAGGCGCTCGAATCCGCCGGGCCGGAGATCTCCTCGGTCGTGGCGCGGCGATCCAGGGCCCTGCTTCTGCTCATCGACCTCTACGGCTTCGAGCCGTGGGTGGAGGGCAAGTGGGAGAAGGCCGCTCGCGCCGAAACCCTGAGTGCCGCGCACGCTTCGATGAGCGCGCTTCATCCTGAGGATCTCGAGGCGGTGGAGAACGCCTACCGGCACGCGATCAAGAAGCTGTCCACATCGGGCAACTGGACCAAGTACGCGCTCCTCGCGGGGGCAGGCCTCGGGCTCGGCGTGCTGACCGGCGGTCTCGCCGCACCGGCCATCGCCGGGGCGTACGGCGCATTGGTGCTCGGCTATTCGGGCGCGGTCGCCACGACCGCGGGGCTGGCGGCGCTCGGCGGCGGCTCCATCGCCGCAGGCGGTCTCGGCATGGCCGGTGGCGCCGCGCTGATCACCGGTGTCAGTGGTGCGGCGGGGGCAGGGATGGTCACGCTCGCGGGGAAGGCCGCCGGGCTCACCGCGGCGCGGATCGCCGCCGATGCCGTCCGGCTGCACGTGGTGACCCAGCTCGTGCTCCGCGATGTGGACGGCGACGAAGAGGCGGCGAAGGCCGTGATCGTCAGCCTGCGCGAGCGGGTCACGAACCTCGGCAAGACCGTCGCGGCGCTCGCCGAGCACATCGACAAGCTCCGGGCGCAGGTCGAGACCAAGCAGTCGGAGCTGGACGCGGAGCGGGTGCAGCGGGTCGCGGCGGAGGATCGCGTCGCCCGGTTCCGCGGGGTCGCCGACCGGCTCAAGGAGCGCGTCACCGGCCCCGAGGACGACGAGCTCAAGACCTTGATCGCCGAGCTGGACGAGCTCACGGACGAGAAGAAGACCGTCGAGAACCTGGCAGAAGGCGTTTCCAGCCTCGCCGACGATCTCGAGGAGACGACGTGAGCGTCGTCGACGACGACTACATCGGCAACCTGGACGTCCTCACCCGCGATCTCGACGCCATCGAGCAGCTCGCCGCGGCGGCACTTTCGGACGAGCCGATCGACAACTCGGTGCGGCAACGGCTCGCGAGCGCGCCGCTCGAACTCGGCTACGCCGAACTCACCGAACACCACCGGCAACGACGCGAAAGCGAAGTCGAGATCGCCGATCTCCTCGACCCGGTCGCGCTCGCACAGCTCGACGAATGGCGGGCCGCCCAGCGGCTGCAGTGGGAGCGTGGCGATCTGCTGGTCGTCGGGATCTCCGGCCTGCTGGGCGCACTCGCCAACCTCTACGACCACCGGGTGGACGCCGCCGTGCTCGGCGGCCTGGCCCAGCTGAAGAAGAGCGATCTACTGCGCCGGTGGGAGCGGGAAACCGCCCGGCTCCCCATCGACTACACCGGACCGAAATTCGGCGGCCCGACCCATCGGGTCAAATCCGCGGGCCACGACATCGGCCGGTTCTGCACCGCCCTGAACCAGATCCGCACCGGAACGTTCGAGGGGACCTGGTGGGAGGAGGGCAGGCGCATGACCGGCCTGGCGACGACCACCCGCTCCGGGCTGCCGTTCGCGCAGGCGTCCGAGCCGCATCTCGCGGTCGCGCTGCTGCTCAAACACTTGGCTGCCGACTTCGTCACCCCGATGAGCCTCCCGCTCCCCGGCTGGACCCTGCTCTGCGAGATGCCGGACCCGACCCTGCGCAAGTTCGCCCACGACGCGTACGCAGGCGGCCTGAATCTCCGCTCCGGAATCCTGACACCCGGGCTCGGCGTTCTCGCGACCGAGGTCGTCATCCGAACCCACACGCACCTCGCGGCCTATCGGTCGACGGGCACCGCGCAGCTGTCATCCGGCGCGGCGGCAAAACGCTCCGAGATGCTGCTGGCCGCACACGCCGCGGCTGGGGCCATCAGCGTGTCGAAAACGGCCGCAGCGGCTGTCGCCGGTGGGACCGCTGTCGCGGCCAGGCACCTGAACGTCCCGGTTCTTCTCCGGATCGGCACGCTCGCGCTGCAGGTCCGCTCTGATTCCGCGAGCCGCGCGGGCGCCGGAGCACCCTCGTGGGAGGGGCTGCTCGCCGAAGAGGGGGCGACGTGGACCTTGCCCGAGGCGCTCACCATCGCGGACCTGCTGGCGGGCAGCACATCAGAGTTCCCACAGTGATGCACAGGGGATTTCAACAAGCCCCTCGGCGACTTGATCGTCGATGATCACCCGCGCCTCCGGCGCCCATCGTGCAAGTTCGCTCCGGAATTTTTCTGCCGCAGTGTGGGTGATCCGATACTCGAAAGTCGCGCCCGTCGGGTAGATGATCGAAATATGCATCTCCACGATCACTCCCACTCGTCGCCCGAGGCCGGCTCGGACATGTAGGCGAGGGCTGCGATCTGCAGAACGCAGGTGTCACCGGGTGGGTGCCGATGCCAGCCGGTGATCATCTGGGCTTCTGCGGCGGTCAGAGAGTCGGGACTGTACTTGCAATCGAGCCAACGGTTATCCAACCGGACCACGCGCGCCGCCCCTGCTCCGAGGTAGCGGCATCGATGCATCAATCATGTGCCGACATGCGCCTTCCACTGGTTTATTCGGGAGGCGCCCGCCGCTGGGGAACTCGGTGATCGAGATGTCCGGTCAACCCGGCGGCGGGGCCGTCAGAAGACTCCCAACGACGCATGTCCGCTCGCTATGGCACTCTCGGCGGCTTGGTCGGTGAAGTGCCACGAAGCACTGAATCAGCTGAAACAGATCAGTATTCGAGATGAATGGCATCGGCCATTTCGCGCATCTCGCGCGTGAGGGTGCGCCGCCTCCCGATGATGCGTCCGAGAATGTCGCGCGCCAGGCGCTGCTCCACAAGCCAGGGGCGCGCATCGTTCGAAAGCTTGATCAGGACGTCGAAAGCAGCGTCATAGGAACGAAGTTCGAGGTGGGCTGCCGCCACGTCCAAAAGATGACGGTTCCGGTTGTCCGAGGTCGGGCGCAAGTCGGGGGGGATCTGCCGGGCGAGCCGCAGCGCCAGGTCCGGCCGGTCGTCCACCACGGCGTTCTCGACGCGCTTCATGTCGACCACGGCGGTGTCGAAAGTCGTCCAGTACTGGTGGTAGGGGCACGGTTCACGGCGCACGGCGACCGCCCCGGCGCGGGCGAGCCGCATCATGTCGTCGGCTTCATCCGGCCGGTTGTCGCGAATGGCCGCGGCGGACCCGCGAAGCAGCAACCACCCCCAGGTCGACAGCTCACGGGTCGTTGCCGTCGACATGCGCGGTTCGATGCGGTCTGCCCATTCCGCAGCCAACCGGCGCACCGCGTCGAATCGCCGCTCCACCAGCAGTAGCCAGCACTGAGTGATCACCGCCGATGCCGCGTCGAGTTCGTCGCCGGTCGACTCCGCGTCGGCGACGGACCGATCCAGGGCGATGCGGGCAGCGCTGTGCTGGCGGGTCTGCACCATCGCCGAGCCGGCAAGTTGCAGCACCCTCGAGCGGATGAGGGGCGTGGCGGTGCCGCTGTCCTCGATCAGGGGCGGAAGCACGCTGGCCAGCTGCTCGTATTCGTTGTCGTGGTAGAGCCGGGTGGCGTAGGCCAGGACCGATTCCATGCCTGGATGCGCTGCCGGTTCGGTGCCGGGGCCGAGCGCTGCCAGGGCATCCCGCGTTGGCGTCCAGATCTCCGCGGCCGCTACGTCCTCGGATGGTGCGGGTTCAGGCCCGAGCAGTGCGGTCAGTGGGCAGTTCAGAGCCACCGCGAAGCGTCGCAGGGTGTCCATGCGTGCGCTGGTGCGCTCGCCCTGTTCGACCTTGCGGACCAGCGACAGCGAGATCCCGGCCGCAGCGGCCAGCTCACGTTGCGTCATGCCGCGGCGCACCCGCACCGACCGCAGCAGTTCCCCGAGCTGGGCAGCCATATACCGAGGCTAGCGCGGTTCGTTCAGGTGAGCTGGTTGGCAATGAGCCGGCATGCGCGGCCGGTTCGGCGACCGCGCATGCTCCTTCGGTCTACAACCGCTCGATGATGGTGGCGTTAGCGGTGCCACCACCCTCGCAGATGGTGAGCAGCCCGTAGCGCCCGTTCCGCCGCTCCAACTCATTGAGCAGCGTGGCGAACAGCTTGGCCCCGGTGGCGCCGAGCGGGTGCCCGAGCGCAATGGCGCCGCCGTTGGCATTCACCTTGTCCGGGTCGGCCCCGGTCTCCTTCAACCACGCCAGCACCACGGGTGCGAACGCCTCGTTGATCTCGACCACATCGATGTCATCGATGGTCAGCCCGGTCTTCTCCAGCGCCCACTTGGTGGCCGGAATCGGCGCGGTGAGCATGAAGATCGGGTCGGCGCCGCGGGCGGAAACGTGGTGGATGCGGGCGCGCGGCTTCAGCCCGTACTCCTGGACCGCCCACTCCGAGGCGAGCAGGGTGGCGCTGGCACCGTCGGAGATCTGGCTGGCGACGGCCGCGGTGAGCGGGCTGCCCTCGGCGAGCGCCGGAAGAGAGGCCATCTTCTCCAGGGTGGTCTCGCGCGGGCCCTGGTCGACGCGGAAGTCGCCGACGGGGACGATCTCGTTGTCGAAGCGGCCGTTCTTGATGGCGTCGCGGGCGCGCTCGTGCGAGCGGAGGGCCCACTGCTCCATGTCCTGCCTGCTGATGCCCCACTTCTCGGCGATCAGCTGGGCGCCGCGGAACTGCGAGACCTCGTCGGTGCCGTAGCGGTCGTCCCAGCCCTTGGCGCCGACGAACGGCGAGTCGAAGCCGTACTCCTTGCCCGCGAGCATGGCGGCGGAGATCGGGATGGCGCTCATGTTCTGCACGCCACCCGCCACGATCAGCTCGGCGGTGCCGCTCATGATGGCCTGGGCGCCGAAGTTGATGGCCTGCTGGCTGGAGCCGCACTGCCGGTCGACGGTGACCCCCGGCACCTCCTCCGGGTAGCCGGCGGTGAGCCACATGGTGCGGCCGATATTGCCCGCCTGCGGGCCGACATTGTCGACGCAGCCGACGATCACGTCATCGACCAGCGCCGGGTCGACGGGGTTGCGGTCGAGCAGGCCGCGCAGCACGGTGGCGCCGAGGTCGGCGGGGTGCACCTGGGCGAGCGCGCCATTGCGCTTGCCGACGGGGGTGCGGACGGCGTCCACGACATAGGCATCGAGGGCGCGGCGGGGTGCGGACATCGGAACTCCTAGCTGTGCCCGGGGGCGGTGAGCCCGTCGAGCACGATGGTCAGATACTGCTTGGCGAGGTTCTCGACCGTGACCGGGCCGCCCGGGCGATACCACCGGACCGCAACCCAGACGGTGTCGCGCAGGAATCGGTACGCGAGTTCCACGTCCAGCTCGGCGCGGAAGGTGCCGTCGGCGACGCCCGCCGTCAGTACCTGGTGCCAGAGCTCGCGGAACTCGCGGTTGTACTCCTCGATGTAGGCGAAGCGCTCGGAATCGCGGAGCCGCTTGGCCTCGGTCTGGTAGATGGCGACCGCGGCGTGGAAGCGGTCGAACGATTCGTAGGAGCTGAGGACCAGCGCCTCCAGGGTGTCCCGCGAGCCGAGCCCGGCGCCGACGATCTCCCGGTACCGGCCGAAGAGGTCGTCCAGGAAGCCGCGCAGGATCTCGTCCACCATGGATTCCTTGGAATCGAAGTGGTGGTAGAGGCTTCCGGAGAGGATGCCCGCGGAGTCGGCGATATCGCGGACGGTGGTGGCCCGCAGCCCGCGCTCGGCGAAGAGTCCGGCGGCGAGCGCGAGCAGTTCGGCGCGCCGGTTCGGCTTCGCGGCGTCGGGAGCGGTCACCCGGTTCATCATGCCCGCTGGCTGCTGACCGAGACCACCTCGCCGGTCAGGTAGCTGGTGTAATCGCTGGCCAGCATGGCGATGGTGGCGGCGACCTCCCATGGCTCGGCAGCCCGGCCGAACGCCTCGCGCTCGGAGAGGCGGTCGAGCAGTTCGGAGGAGCTGGTCTTGTCCAGGAAGGCGTGCCTGGCGATGCTCGGCGAGACGGCGTTGATCCGCACGCCGAGCTCGGCGGCCTCGACCGCGCTGCACCTGGTCAGCGCCATGACGCCGGCCTTGGCCGCGGCGTAGTGCGCCTGGCCGTACTGCGCGCGCCAGCCGAGCACGCTGGCATTGTTCACGATCACGCCGCCGTGCCCGGCCTGGCGGAAGTAGCGCAGGGCGGCACGGGTGCAGCGGAAAGTGCCGTTCAGGGTGATGTCGAGGACGCGGTCCCACTGGGCGTCGTCCATGTCGACCACCGGGGTCTCGCCGCCGAGCCCGGCATTGTTGACCAGGATGTCGATCCGGCCGAGTTCGGCTGCGGCGCCGGTGATCAGGGCGTCGACCTGCTCGGTGCTCTGCACGTCGCAGACGACGGCGCCGATCGTGCGCTCCGGGAACTCCTCGGCCAGCGCGGTCCTGGTCTCGCCGAGCCTGCGTTCATGCCAGTCGGAGACCACCACGTCGGCACCCTCGGAGAGGAGCCTGCGTGCGGTCGCCGAGCCGATCCCGGTGCCGGCCGCCGCGGTGACCACGGCCTTGCGCCCGGTCAGCAGACCGTGCCCGGCAACCGGTTCCGGTGCGACCGAGAGCGGCCCCGCGGTCCCTTCGCGCCCGTCGCTCACGGCCGGGCCTCGCGGGGAAGTCCGAGCACCCGCTCGGCGATGATGTTGCGCTGCACTTCGTTCGAACCTCCGTAGATCGTGTCGGCGCGGGTGAACAGGTACAGCCGCTGCCATTCGTCCAGGTCGTCGGCGGCGAGCAGCCCGGCGGGGCCGCGCACGGCCATCGCCAGTTCGCCGAGCGAGCGGTGCCAGTTGGCCCACAGCAGCTTGCCCACCGAGGCCTGGCCACCCTCGTCGCCGCTCTCGCCCATGGTGCGCAGCGCGTGCGCGCGCAGCACCCGCAGCCCGACCCAGGCATCATCGATCCTGGCCGCGATGGCCGGATCGCCGTCCGCCCCGGAGCGCTGCGCCAGCTCCTCGATGGAGGCCAGCTCCCGCTCGAAGCGGATCTGCTGGCCCAGCGTCGAGATCCCGCGCTCGACGGCGAGCGTGCCCATGGCCACCCGCCAGCCCTGCCCCGGCTCGCCGACCACCAGGTCGGCGGCGGTGCGGGCATCGTCGAAGAAGACCTCGTTGAACTCCGAGCTCCCGGTGAGCTGGATGATCGGGCGCACCTCGATCCCCGGCTGATCCATGGGAACGAGCAGGTAGGAGAGGCCCTTGTGCCTGCTGGAGCCCTTCTCGGTGCGGGCGACCACGAAGCACCAGTCGGCCACGTGCGCCAGCGAGGTCCAGATCTTCTGGCCGGTGATCGACCACTCGTCGCCGTCTAGCTGCGCGGCGGTGCTCACCGCGGCGAGGTCGGAGCCGGCGCCGGGCTCGGAGTAGCCCTGGCACCAGAGCTCGGTGACGTTCCTGACCCCGGGCAGGAAGCGCTGCTTCTGCTCCTCGGTGCCGAAGGCGAGCAGCGTCGGGCCGAGCAGCTCCTCCCCCACGTGCGAGACCCGCGCGGGCGCGTTCGCCTTCGCGTACTCCTCGTGGAAGATCACCTGCCTGCGCACGCTCGCATCCCGGCCGCCGTACTGCTCCGGCCAGCCGAGGCAGGTCCAGCCCGCGGCGGCGAGATGCCGGTCCCAGGCGAGCCGCTCGTCGAAGGCCTCGTGCTCGCGGCCGGGGCCGCCGAGCCCGCGCAACCCGCTGAACTCGCCGGCCAGATTGTCGGCGAGCCACTCGCGCACCTCGCGGGCGAAGGCGGCATCGCCGGAATCGGCCCCGCCGCTGCCCGCCGTGCCGGATTCTGAGGTCTGGATCGCACCCACGACGCTAGGGTAACCTACCAAGCACTTGCTTTGTAGCTGCGACGGTGAGGATATTCGTGAGCACCCCTGCTCAGACCATTCCGGCGGCGCTCAGGGCGGCCGCGGCCGACTTCGGCGCCGCCCCGGCCGTCGCCGACGGCTCGGTGCGGCTCGGCTGGGACGACCTGCTCGACGACGTGCGCCGGGTGGCCGGTGCGCTGATCGCGCGCGGGGTCCGGCCGGGCGATCGGGTCGCCATGTGGGCGCCGAACACCCACCACTGGGTGGCGGCCGCGCTCGGGGCGCAGTACGCGGGAGCCGCCCTGGTCCCGCTGAACACCAGGTACGTCGCGGCAGAGGCGGCGGACGTGCTGGAACGCGTGCACGCGGCCGCGCTCTTCGTCGCCGGGCCGTTCCTCGGCCGGGACCGGCTGGCCGAGCTGCGCGCGGAGGCGCCGCAGCTCCACATCCCGTCGGTCGTGGTGATCCCGGTCGACCCGGAGAACGCGCGCTCGGCCGCCGGCGGGGCGCTGCACTGGGACGACCTCACCGGGCTCGCGGAGCAGACCCCGCGCGCGGAGGTCGAGGCCCGCGCCGACGCCGTCACCCCGGACGACATCGCCGACATCCTCTTCACCTCCGGCACCACCGGCCGCAGCAAGGGCACGCTGGTGGCGCACCGGCAGGCGCTCGACGTGGTGCGCGGCTGGGTCGAGTGCGCGACCCTGCGCCAGGCCGACAACTACCTGATCATCAGCCCGTTCTTCCACAACTTCGGCTACAAGGCGGGCATCCTCGCCTGCGTCCTCACCGGCGCGACCATCGTGCCGCAGGCCGTGTTCGACGTGCCCCAGGCGATGCGGCTGGTCAGCGAAGAGAAGATCTCCGTGCTCCCGGGCCCGCCGACCATCTACCAGACCATCCTCGACTTCCCGGACCGCGCGCAGTTCGACCTGAGCACGCTGCGGGTCGCGGTGACCGGCGCGGCCACCGTCCCGGTGGTGCTGATCGAGCGGATGCGCGACGAGCTGGCCTTCGAGGTGGTGCTCACCGCGTACGGCCTCTCCGAGGCGGCGGGGTTCGGCACCATGTGCCGCCCGGACGACGACCCGGCCACCATCTCCGGCACCTGCGGCCGCCCGATCGCCGATTTCGAGCTGCGGCTGGCCGATTCCGGCGAGGTGCTGCTGCGCGGCCCGAACGTCATGCTCGGCTACCTGGACGATCCCGACGCCACCGCCGAGGCGATCGACGCCGACGGCTGGCTGCACACCGGCGACATCGGGGTGGTCGACGCGCGCGGCTACCTGAAGATCACCGACCGGCTCAAGGACATGTACATCTGCGGCGGCTTCAACGTCTACCCGGCCGAGATCGAGCAGGTGCTCGCCCGGCTGGACGGGGTCGCGGAGTCCGCGGTGGTCGGCGTGCCCGACCCGCGGATGGGCGAGGTCGGCAAGGCGTACGTGGTGCGCAAGGCCGGTGCGCGGCTCACCGAGGAGCAGGTGCTGTCGCACGCCACCGGCACGCTGGCCAACTTCAAGGTGCCGCGCTTCGTCGAATTCCGCGACCAGCTGCCCTACAGCGCCGCAGGCAAGGTGCTGAAACGTCGTCTACGTGAGGAGATTTCCTGATGTCCGCTGAGGGTGTGCCCGACGAGGGCGAGGTGGTCACCTACGAGCGCCGGGGCCCGATCGCGGTCGTCACGATGAACCGGCCGGACTACCGCAACGCGCAGAACTCGGTGATGACCTACGCGCTCGACGCCGCCTTCCAGCGCGCGGTCGAGGACGCCGAGGTCACCGTGATCGTGCTGGCGGGCAACGGCAAGCACTTCAGCGCCGGGCACGACATCGGGACGCCGGGCCGGGACCACCACGTGCACTACGACAACAAGGCCGTGCTCTGGTGGGACCACGTCGACCGCACCGGCGGCGACCAGCGCTTCGCCCGCGAGTCCGAGGTCTACCTGGGCATGTGCAGGCGCTGGCGGGAGATCCCCAAGCCGATGATCGCGCAGGTGCAGGGCGCCTGCATCGCGGGCGGGCTGATGCTGGCCTGGGTCTGCGACCTCATCGTCGCCTCGGACGACGCGTTCTTCTCCGATCCGGTCGTGCGCATGGGCATTCCCGGCGTCGAGTACTTCGCGCACCCGTGGATGATCGGCCCGCGCGCCGCCAAGGAGTTCCTCTTCACCGGCGATCGCTTCGGCGCGGCGCAGGCCAAGGAGTGGGGCATGGTGAACCGGGTGGTTCCCCGCGCCGAGCTGGAGGCCGAGGTGACTGCGCTGGCCGAGAAGATCGCGCAGATGCCGCAGTTCGGGTTGGCGCTGACCAAGAAGGCGGTGAACCAGGCCGAGGATCTGATGGGCATGCGCACCGGCATGGACTCGGTCTTCGGGCTGCACCACTTCGCGCACGCGCACAATGCCGAGGTCGGGGCGGATTCGCTGGGCGGGATGAACGCCCGCTCGATGCGCGACACCGCGACCGAGAACGGGAAATCCTGATGGATCTGGATCTGGACGAATCCGCGCGCGCCTTCCAGAACGAGGTCAGGGAATTCCTGGCCGAGTCGGCGCCGCGCACCCCGCTGCCATCGATGGACACCGCCGAGGGCTTCGAGGCGCACCGCGAGTGGGAGCACACCCTGGCCGAGGCCAGATTCTCCGTGGTTTCCTGGCCGCACGAGCACGGCGGCCGGGACGCCTCCCTCCTGGAGTGGGTCCTCTTCGAGCAGGAGTACTACGCCGCGGGCGCGCCGGGCCGGGTCGCCCAGAACGGCATCTTCCTGCTGGCCCCGACGCTCTTCGAGCACGGCACCCCGGAGCAGCTGGACCGCATCCTGCCCCGGATGGCCCGCGGCGACGACATCTGGGCGCAGGCCTGGTCGGAGCCGGAGGCAGGCAGCGACCTGGCCGGTATCCGCTCGACCGCCACGCGCACCGACGGCGGCTGGCTGCTCAGCGGCCAGAAGACCTGGAGCTCCCGCGCCTCCTTCGCCGACCGCGCCTTCGGGCTCTTCCGCAGCGACCCGGCGGCCGAGCGGCACCGCGGGCTGACCTACGTCATGTTCCCGCTCGACGCCGACGGCGTCTCGGTGCGGCCGATCCCGCAGCTGGACGGCGAGGCCGGGTTCGCGGAGATCTTCCTGGACGAGGTCTTCGTGCCGGACGCCGACGTGATCGGCCCGCCGCACGAGGGCTGGCGGGTCGCCATGAGCACCTCGAGCAACGAGCGCGGGCTCTCACTGCGCAGCCCGGGCCGCTTCACCGCGACCGCCGAACGGCTGCTCGAGCTGTGGCGCACCGCGGGCGACCGCGCGAACACCGCGCAGCGCGATGCCGTGGTCGACGCCTGGATCGGGGCCGAGGCATACCGGCTGCACACCTTCGGCACGGTGACCCGGCTGGCCGATGGCGGCAAGCTCGGGGCCGAGTCCTCGATCACCAAGGTGTTCTGGTCCGAGCTGGACGTGGCCATGCACGAGACCGCGCTCGACGTCCTCGGCGGGGCCGCCGAGCAGGCGGGGCCGTGGACCGACGGCTACCTCTTCGCCATCTCGGGCCCGATCTACGCGGGCACCAACGAGATCCAGCGCAACATCATCGCCGAGCGGCTGCTCGGACTACCGAGAGGGAGCCGATGAGATTCGCGCTCAGCCCGGAGCAGACCGATTTCGGGGCCAGCGTGCGCAAACTCCTCGAGGCGGGCCGCACCCCGGCCGCCGTCCGGAGTTGGGCCGCGGGCGACACCGGCCCCGGGCTCGCGCTGGTGCGCGGCCTGGCCGACGCCGGAGTGCTCGGCCTCGCGATCACCGAGGAGCACGGCGGGCTCGGCGCCGAGCCGGTCGACCTGCTCGTCGCCTTCCAGGAGATCGGCCGGGCCGCCGCGCCCGGCCCGCTGGTCGAGACGGCCGCCGCCATTCCCGCGCTGCTCCAGGCACTGCCGGACTCCACCGTGGCGGGCGACATCCTGCCCGGGCTCGCGGAGGGCGCGCTCGGCACCATCGCCTTCGGCGAACCACTCGCGCTCGACGCCGACACCGCTGGCACCGTGCTCGTCGCCGACGGGCCGCGGCTGAGCCGCGCCACCGTCGGCGAGGCGGTGCGCTCGCTCGACCCCGCGCGCAGGCTCTTCCGGGTCGAGCCCGGCGAGGTGCTCACCGAGGGCGAGGAGGTGCGCACGGCCATCGCCGCGGGCTTCGACCACGGTGCGCTCGCCGCCGCCGCGCTGCTGCTCGGCGCGGGCAAAGCCCTGCTCCACGCCACCACGGAGTACGCCAAGCAGCGCAAGCAGTTCGGCGCGCCGATCGGCAGCTTCCAGGCGGTCAAGCAGCAGCTCGCGGATGTGCTCATCGCGCTCGACCTGGCCGAGCCGCTGGTGCTGCGCGCCGCGCTCACCACCGCCGAGCCGACTCGCGGGCGCGATGTCTCGGCGGCGCTGCTCACCAGCGCGGACGCCGCGTACCTGGCGTCGCGGGTGGCGCTGCAGGTGCACGGCGCCATCGGCTACACCGCCGAGTACGACCTCTCGCTCTGGATCACCCGGGTCAGGGCGCTGCGGAGCGCGTGGGGCACCGCCGATTTCCACCGATCGCGGATCGCCGACTCCCTGCGAGGAACCGAGTGAGCGACGACCTGAAGGAGTTCCGCACCTCGGTACGGGCCCTGCTCAGCAAGCACGCGGGCTCCGCCGCGGTGCGCGCAGCGCTCGACACCGACCTCGGCTACGACGAGAAGCTCTGGCGGCTGCTCTGCGAGCAGATCGGCGTCGCCGCGCTCGCCATCCCCGAGGAGTACGGCGGGGTCGGCGCGGGGCTCGCCGAATCGCTGCTGGTCGTCGGCGAACTCGGCCGCACCCTGGCCGGGGTGCCGATGCTCGGCTCCGCCGTGCTGGGTGTGCAGGCGCTGCTGCTGGCCGGCGATGCCGACACCTGCGCCCGGCTGCTCCCCGAGGTCGCCGAAGGCACCCGCACGCTCGCCGTCAGCTGGGCCGACGCGGGCGGCTGGGACTCGTACGGCGTGCGCGCCGACGGCGACGTGCTGCACGGCACCGCGCACTACGTGCTCGACGCCGCGGGCGCGACCACCCACCTGGTGCTCACCGACTCCGGGCTGTACGAGGCCGAGCCGACCGCCGTCCGCACCATCGCCACCATGGACCCGACCCGCCGGGTGAGTGAGGTCCAGTTCGACGGGGTCACCGCGCGCCGGATCGGCGATGTCGACCCCGTCCGGCTGCGCGAGATCGTCTGGACCGCGCTCGCCGCCGAACAGGTCGGCGCGGCGACGCGCTGCCTGGAGAGCACCGTCGAGTACTCGAAGTCGCGGGTGCAGTTCGGCCGTCCGATCGGTAGCTTCCAGGCGCTCAAGCACCGGATGGCCGATCTCTACGTGCTGGTCGAGTCGGCGGAGTCCACCGTCCAGGCGGCTACCGCCGCCCTGGTGGCGGGGTCGGAGAGCACCGCGGAGGACGTCTGGGTGGCGCGTACGCACAGCACCGCCGCCTTCTCCACTGTGGCGGCGGAGTCCATCCAGCTGCACGGCGGCATCGCCATCACCTGGGAGCACGACGCGCACCTGTTCTTCAAGCGCGCGCACGCCGACGCTCAGCTCTTCGGTACGGCGCGGCGCCCGGCCCGCACCGGGCGAGCGACCTCACCGCACACAGATAATTAGCTTATGTAACAATTATCCGTGTGCGGCATGCCGCGTGACCACGGCGCCGCTGGGCAACGCGCTGTTCATCGCGACCGCGCTCGCCACCATCGTCGGCACGGCCAGCGGCGGGGTCGCGCGGGCCATCATCCTGTACGAGGCCGCGCTCGGGATCGGCATCGCCACCGGGCCGCTGGTCGGCGGGGTGCTCGGCGGAATCAGCTGGCGCGGGCCGTTCTTCGGCGTCTCGGTGCTCATGGCCGTCGCCTTCGTCGCCATCCTGGTCCTGCTGCCGGAGAGCCCGAAGCCCGAGCACCGCACCTCGATCACCGCCCCCTTCCGCGCGCTGCGCCACCGCGGCCTGCTGGTCGTCAGCCTGACCGCGCTGCTCTACAACTTCGGCTTCTTCACGCTGCTCGCCTACACCCCGTTCCCGCTGGACATGGGGACCTACGCGATCGGCTTCACCTTCTGCGGGTGGGGCATCCTGCTCGCCGTCTCCTCGGTCTTCCTCGCTCCCCGGCTGCAGCGCCGCTACGGCACCCTGCCCATGATGTGCGCCGCCATCGGCCTCTTCGCCGCCGACCTCGCCGTCATGGCGCTCTTCGCCGACGCCAAGCCGGTGCTCATCGCGGGCACCGTGCTCGCCGGGCTCTTCCTCGGCGTGAACAACACCCTCATCACCGAGGCTGTCATGATCTCCGCCCCCGTCGAGCGCTCCACCGCATCGGCGGCCTACAGCTTCGTCCGCTTCGCCGGCGGCGCCGCCGCCCCCTACCTGGCGGGCAAGCTCGGCGAGCACAACACCGCACTCCCCTTCTGGCTCGGCGCCGCCCTCACCGCCGCCGCCGTCGGAGTCCTGTACGCCGGGCGCGGCGCGCTCGCGCACATCGACGAGCACGAACCGGCGCCGCGCAGTGTGGCCGAGGCCCAGGCCATCACCGTCGGCGGCTGACCGCCGTTACGCCGTCGCGCGCGGAACCCGCAGATCGTGCAGGGCGGTGAACTGGAGGAGGCGGGTGGCGGCGCTGCGCGGGACTTCGGCGAGCAGGCCGTGCGAGACCTCGGGAAAGACCTCGGTCTCGACGTTCGGGATCAACGCGCGGGCGCGGGTGACGGCGGCGGCGGGGTCGTAGAGGACGGTGCCGCCGCCGCAGAGGACGAGGGTGGGGGTGGCGATGGCGGTGAGATCCGCATCGGCCAGGACCCGGGCGTACGGCAGCGACATGCGGAAGCGGATCGCGGCGGTGGCGAGCTCGGTGTCCTCGGGGGTGGTCGGAACACCGGGCTGCAGCTTGGCGAGCAGCCTGCGGGTGCGACCCGATGTCGGCCGGATGCCTGCCAGCACCATGCGAGCCAGCAGCACGGTGCGCACCGGGACCAGCACCGATCCGGGTTCGATCAGGGTGAGGCTGGCGGGGATGGAGCTCTGCCCGGCGAGCATCCCGGCCAGCCTGCCGCCGTGCGAGAAGGCGACGAGGTGCGCGCGCGGCAGTTCGAGCCCGGTGAGCACCTCGCCGAGCCAGCGCGCCATCTCGGCGCCGTGCACGATCGGCTCGGTCTGCACGCTGCGGCCCGGCGTGCCGATGATGTCCGGCAGGTAGACGGTGCGGCGGCGGGCGAGCCGCTCGATCACCGGGCTCCACATGAGGCTGTTGCCCTGGAAGCCGTGGATCAGCACCAGCGGGGTGCCGGTGCCGTCTCCCGAGCTCCGGACGTAGGTGGGGCCGTACGAGGTCGGCACCTCGAGATCGCGCCACGGGATCGGATACAGTGCTTCGGCGGCCCCGTAGGCGGCGACGAACTTCTCCCGCGCCTTCGCGCTGCCGAAGTGCCCCGCTCTGATAGCCATCACCGCTCCTCACACATGGTGGTACCGTCGTATCATATCGGCTGTCCCGCCGTACGTATGCCTTCCGGGGAAAGGTGGACGAATGCCTCGGCTCGCCGACCATGAACAGCGCCGGAAGCAGATCACCGACGCCACCCGCCGGGTGATCGCGCGCGACGGACTGACCGCGGCCACCTTCCAGTCCGTCGCGGCGGAGGCCGGGATCTCGGTGCGGCTGGTGCAGTACTACTTCGGCACCAAGCGCGAGTTCCTGATCGCCACCCACCAGGCGGTCGTGGTGGATGCCGGGGCCCGGCTCGGCGCCGGGCTCACCGCGCTCGGCCCGGACGCGACCCCGCGCGACATCCTGCGCACCACCTTCGCCGAGCTGCTCCCGCTGGACGACACCCGCCGCGACGAGGTGCTGATCCTCGGCGCCTTCCAGGCCGCTCAGCTCGGCCGCGCCGAGGTCGAGAACACCATCGGCAACGGCCCGGCCCGGTACATGGTCGACGCCGCCGCTCAGCAACTGGCGCGGCTGCGCAAGGGCACCGACGCGCGGATGGAGACGATCACGCTGGACGCCGAGCTCCTGGTCGCCGCGGTCGGCGGGCTCGCCCAGGGCATGCTGAGCGGCTTCGCCACCCCGGAGCACGCCGAGCTGCTGCTGGACCGCCTGCTGGACCGGCTACTCCCGCCCTGATCCGGGAGTAGCGTCGGGCCCATGAGCCTCCGCTCCGAGCCGAGCCCCAAACGCGTGCGCCCCTTCCTGGCCGGCCGCCCGGTCGCGGACACCGCCACCCCGCTGCTGGTCTGGGAGATCCCGTACTACCCCGCCTATTACCTCCCGCTCGCCGACCTGAAGGCCGAGCTGGTCCCCACCGGCGCGCCCGAGACGCACCACCTGCTCGGCACCGGCACCAGGTACGACGTCCTGCTCGACGGCGTGCGCTCGCCCGGCGCCGCGCTGCGCTGGACCGCGGTCCCGGATCACGTCCGGCTGGAGTGGGCGGCGATGGACGAGTGGCTGGAGGAGGACGAGCCGGTCTACGTGCACCCGCGCGACCCGTACAAGCGGGTGGACGTGCTGGCCAGCTCCAAGCACGTGCGGATCGAGCTGGACGGCACCGTGCTCGCCGAATCCCGCTCGCCGCGTATTCTTTTCGAGACCTCGCTGCCGCCGCGGTACTACCTGCCGTTCGCCGACGTCCGGCTGGAGCTGCTCACGCCGAGCGCCACGCACACCAGCTGCCCGTACAAGGGCACCGCCGACTACTGGACGGTCACGGTGGACGGCATCGAGCACCGCGACATCGTCTGGGGCTACCGCACGCCGCTGCCGGAGAGCCAGAAGGTCGCCGGGCTGCTCTGCTTCTACAACGAGAAAGTGGACATCGTCATCGACGGCGTCCGGCAGGATCGGCCGCAGACCCCGTTCTCCTGAGAGGAATCCATGCGCCCGCCCCTGGCCGAAACGCTCGATCTCGACCCGCACCCCGAGGGCGGCTGGTTCCGCGAAACCTACCGCAGCCCGGTGCGTTTCACCCCCGACGGTTACCCGGGTGACCGCGCCGCCGCCACCGCCATCCTGTTCCTGCTCATGCCGGGCGAGCGCTCGGCGCCGCACACCGTCCGCTCGGACGAGCTGTGGTTCTGGCAGGGCGGGGGTGCGCTCGTGCTCGATATCGGTGGCACCGAGGTGCTGCTCGGCCCGGATCACGCGGCCGGGCAGCAGTTGCAGCTGGTTGTCCCCGGCGGGGTGAGCCAGGCGGCGAAGCCCGCGGGCGACCAGCACGTGCTCGTCGCCTGCGTGGTCTCCCCCGGCTTCGACTTCGCGGATTTCCGGCTGGACTGAGCCGAACCGCCGTCACTCCACCTCGAGCACGCCCTCTTCGACCGCCCACCGGATCGTCTTCGCGAGACTCTCGCACCCCTCGGGCCGCCCCGGCCCGTACCCGCCTTCGCTCAGCCGGGCGAACACCGGGCACCGCTGCTGCGGCGGCTCGGTCCACTCGATCGAGGTCTGCCGCTCGCTGGCCTTGCGCACCCGGACCTCGGTGCCGCAGGCCTGACACCGCAGCGGGGTCAGGCCGTCCTCGAGATAGCGCCGCTTGTCCGCCACCGTCTGGGCCCGCACCTCGGCCCGCCGCTCCGGCCGGTCCGCGAAATCGGGGGCCTTGGCCCAGGTGGCGGCCATCAGACGCTCGCCTCCTGCGGCCCGGTCTCCTGCTGGCGGCGCAGGTTCTCCGCCACCTCGGCCTCCCAGTACTCGTTCGCCTTGGCGGTGTCCACCTCGAACTCGTAGCGCTGGGTCATCTTCTCGGTGACGTCGGCGAGGTCGACGTAGAACTGGTCGTACCAGCGGCGCAGCTGGTAGACCGGCCCGTCCTCCTCGCAGAGCAGCGGGTTCTCGACCTTGGACTTGTGCTTCCAGATCTCCACGTCCTGCAGGAAGCCGACGCTGATGCCCTCGGTCATCTTGGCCGCCAGCTTGTCCGCGGTGGCGCCCTCGACCCCGTCCGGCTTCTGCAGGGTGATCCCCCACTGGAGCATGAACGAGTCCTGCGACACCGGGTAGTGGCAGTTGATCAGGACGCTCTTGACCTCGTACCCGCTGTAGATGTTGACCAGCGGATTGATCATGTACGAGGGGCCGAAGTACGACGCCTCGGACTTGAGCAGCGTGTCGCCGCCGTACTTCGACGCCATCCCGATGTCCGGCCTGCCCTTGGTCTCCAGGAACTGGGTGGCGATATGCCCCTCGAAGACGTTCTTGAAGTAGGTCGGGAAGGCGTAGTGGATGTAGTAGAAGTGCGCCATGTCGACGACGTTGTCGATGATCTCGCGGCAGTTGGCGCCCTCGATCAGCATCGAGTTCCAGGTCCAGTCGGTCCAGCCGCTGTCCAGCTGCTCGGTGGTGTTGCCGTCCGCGTCGGTGTAGGGGCCGACGATGTGCGGAATCGTGACGTCGTCCGGCGGCTGGCTGCCCTCGTGGTCGTGCCAGACGAAGAGCTGGCCGTTGCGCTCCAGCGTCGTCCACTTGCGGGTCCGCGCCAGCGGCGGCACGCGCCGCGCGTACGGGATCTCGGTGCACTTGCCGGTCGTCCCCGACCAGCGCCAATCGTGGAACGGGCAGGCGATGTCGTCGCCCTTGACCTCGCCCATGCTCAGGTCGCCGCCCATGTGCCTGCAGTAGGCATCGAGCACGCGGAGCTCGTCGCCGCCGTCGGCCCAGATCACGAGCTTGGTACCGAAGACCTGGACCGCGTGCGGCTTGCCGTCGCGGAAGTTCTTCGCCAGCCCGAGGCAGTGCCAGCCCCGCGCGTAGCGGGTCGGAACCGTGCCGACGTCGAGCTCCCGCACCTTACCGCCGCGGGTTGAGGTGTCTGCCATTCGCGAATCCTCCTCCTTCACTACTAGAACACGTTACAAAACTGTGGGCCGCAGCGCCAGCGTCGGCCCAGGTCTCCCCCTTTCGCCCAGCGGCGACCAGCACCCGGGTTCTGTTCTCGACATAAATAAGAACCTGTTCTAGTCTCAGGAGTGATGAGTACCGGTTACCGATCGACCAGGCAGGAGCAGGTCCGGACATGACGCAGGAAGTGACCGAACGGGTCGAAGCACTGTTGCCGACGCTGCGCGAGCGCGCGCAGGAGGCCGAGGATCTGCGCCGCATTCCGGACGAGTCCGTGAAGGCGCTGCAGGAGACCGGTTTCTTCCGGCTGCTACAGCCGACGCAGTGGGGCGGCCACGCGGCCGACCCGGTCGTCTTCTACGACACCGTGCGCAAGATCGCCAGCGCGTGCGGCTCCACCGGCTGGGTGTCGGGCATCATCGGCGTGCACAACTGGCACCTCGCGCTCTTCGACCAGCGCGCCCAGGAGGACGTCTGGGGCGAGGACACCGAGGTCAGGATCTCGTCCTCGTACGCGCCGATGGGCATCGGCACGGTCACCGACGGCGGCTACATCGTCAAGGGCAGCTGGGCCTGGTCCTCCGGCTCGGACCACGCCAGCTGGGCGGTGCTCGGCGGCCCGGTGATCAAGGACGGCAAGCCGGTCGACTTCGGCTCCTTCCTGATCCCGCGCGACGACTACCGCATCGACGACGTCTGGAACGTGGTCGGGCTGCGCGGCACCGGCTCCAACACCGTCGTGGTGGAGGACGTCTTCGTGCCGCGGCACCGCTTCCTCAGCTTCCGCGCGATGAGCGAGCTGACCGCGCCCGGCCTCGAGCAGAACACCGACCCGGTCTACCGGATGCCGTGGGGCACCGTGCACCCCACCACCATCTCGGCGCCGATCGTCGGCATGGCCTACGGCGCCTACGAGGCGCACATCGAGCACCAGGGCAAGCGGGTGCGCGCCGCCTACGCGGGCGAGAAGGCCAAGGAGGATCCGTTCGCCAAGGTGCGGGTCGCCGAGGCGGCCAGCGACATCGACGCCGCCTGGCGTCAGCTCTCCGGCAATGTCGCCGACGAGTACGCGATCCTGAAGGCGGGCGGGGAGATCCCGTTCGACCTGCGGGTCAGGGCCCGCCGCGACCAGGTGCGCGCCACCGGCCGCGCCATCGCCTCGATCGACCGGCTCTTCGAGAGCGCGGGCGCCACCGCGCTCTCCAACGGCACGCCGCTGCAGCGCTTCTGGCGCGACGCGCACGCGGGCCGGGTGCACGCGGCGAACGATCCGGAGCGCGCGTACCAGATGTTCGGCACGCACGAGTTCGGGCTGCCGATCAACGACGCCATGGTGTAGGGGGAAAGACACGTGACCTCGACGGCGGAACTCACCTACGAGTCCACCTCCCGGTACGCGCAGGTGCGGCCGGACCTGAAACTGCACTACCACGAGGCGGGGGTGGGCAACGGCCCGACCATCGTGCTGCTGCACGGCGGCGGCCCCGGCGCCTCCTCGTGGTCCAACTTCGCGCGCAACATCCCGGTGCTGGCGCGGGAGTTCCACGTGCTCGCCGTGGACCAGCCCGGCTTCGGCAAGTCCGACAAGCCCACCGAGCACCCGCAGTACTTCGTGCACAGCTCGGCCGCGCTGAAGGACCTGCTCGACCACCTCGGCGTCACCGACCGGGTGCACCTGCTCGGCAATTCGCTCGGCGGCGGCGCCGCGGTACGGTTCGCGCTGGATTACCCGGAGCGGGCGGGCAAGCTCATCCTCATGGGCCCCGGCGGGCTGAGCACCAACCTCTTCGCCGCCGACCCCACCGAGGGCGTCAAGCTGCTCGGCAAGTTCAACTACGAGCCGACCAGGGAGAACCTGGAGGCGTTTCTCCGGATCATGGTCTTCGACCAGAAGCTGATCACCCCCGAGCTGGTCGAGGAGCGCTTCGCCTCGGCGAGTGAGCCGGAGTCGCTGGCCGCCACCCGCGCGATGGGCAAGTCCTTCGCGGGCGCGGACTTCGAGAAGGGCATGCTCTGGCGCGACGCCTACACGCTGCGCCAGCCGGTACTGCTGATCTGGGGCCGCGAGGACCGGGTGAACCCGCTGGACGGCGCGCTGGTCGCGCTGAAATCCATTCCGCGGGCGCAGCTGCACGTCTTCGGCGGCTGCGGGCACTGGGCGCAGCTGGAGAAGTTCCACGAGTTCAACCGGTTGGCGATCGACTTCCTGGCCGGCGTGAAGGAGAAGTGATGGGCATCCGCTCCCTCGGCTACCTCCGCATCGAGGCCACCGACGTCGCCGCCTGGCGCGAGTACGGGCTCAAGGTGCTCGGCATGGTGGAGGGGAAGGGCACCGACCCGAACTCGCTCTACCTGCGCATGGACGAGTTCCCGGCCCGCCTGGTGATCGTGCCCGGCGAGCGGGACCGCCTGCAGGTCTCCGGCTGGGAGACCGGAAACGCCGAGGAACTGCAGGACATCCGCGCCCGGCTGGACGCCGCCGGCGTGCCCTACAAGGAGGGCACCGCCGCCGAACTGGCCGACCGCAGGGTCTACGAGCTGATCCGGTTCGAGGACCCGAGCGGCAGCGTGCTCGAGGCGTTCCACGGGGTCGCGCTGGAGCACCGCAGGCTGGCCAGCCCGTACGGGCACCGCTTCGTCACCGAGGAGCAGGGGCTCGGGCACGTCGTGCTCAGCACCTCCGACGACAAGGCGGCGCTGGAGTTCTACCGCGACGTCCTCGGCTTCCGGCTGCGCGACTCCATGCGGCTCCCCCCGCAGATGGTCGGCCGCCCCGCCGACGGCGAACCCGCCTGGCTGCGTTTCCTCGGCTGCAACCCCAGGCACCACTCGCTCGCCTTCCTGCCGCAGCCGACCCCGAGCGGCATCGTGCACCTCATGCTCGAGGTGGAGAACGCCGACGACGTCGGGCTCGCGCTGGACCGCGCGCTGCGCAAGAAGGTCAAGATGTCGGCCACGCTCGGGCGGCACGTCAACGACAAGATGCTGTCCTTCTACATGAAGACCCCGGGCGGCTTCGACATCGAATTCGGCTGCGAGGGGCTGGAAGTCGAGGACACCGACTGGATCGCGCGGGAATCCACCGCCGTCAGCCTGTGGGGCCACGACTTCACCGTCGGGTTCCGCGAGCAATGAGCGAATACCCGGAGATCGACGGCAGGGCGTTCCGGAACGTCCTCGGGCAGTTCTGCACCGGCATCACCGTGATCACCACCTTCGGTGCGGACGAGGCCCCGATCGGCTTCGCCTGCCAGTCCTTCGCCGCGCTCTCCCTCGACCCGCCGCTCGTTCTGTTCTGCCCGGGTAAGGCGTCGCGGTCCTGGGCGGCGATCGAGGAGCGCGGGCGTTTCGCGGTGAACGTGCTCGCCGAAGAGCAGCGGGAGCTCTGTGCCCGCTTCGGGTCGCGCGAGCAGGACAAGTTCGCCGGGGCCGCATGGCACCGTTCTTCTTTGGAACTGCCCGTTCTCGACGATGCGCTCGCGACCATCGAGTGCTCGGTGGATCGGGTGGTCGACGGCGGGGACCACTGGATCGTCATCGGACGGGTGCTCTCGCTCGCCGAGGTGGGCGAGTCGGGGCGGCCGTTGCTGTTCTACCGGGGGCAATACAGCGCCATCGAGCCGGACAAGACGGTGCCCGCGCCCTGGCGGGCAGATCTCGAGCACTTTCTCACCACCACGACGTTGGATACGTGGTTGTGAGCTTCTAGACAGCACGGATCAGCTCGGCGAAGGCGGAGAGTTCGTCGAGCTGGGCGTCGAGCGGGTTCGGGGAGGCGTTGACCACTAAGCGGTCGACGCCTTCCGCCGTCAGAGCGGCTATGTCGCCGGGGGTGAGGTCGGTGGAGCCCCAGCGGGTGTATTCGAGGCGCGCGGGATCGCGGCCTGCGGCGGCGGCTTCGGATCGGGCGAGAGCGAGCTGGCGGGCGCGTTCGTCGGGGGTGAGGATGCCGCCGGTGAAGTAGCCGTTCCCGCGGCGGCCCGCGCGGCGGGCGGCGGCGGGGCTGGAGCCGCCGATGTGGATGGGGAACTCCGCGGTGGACGGCTTGGGATAGACGCACACCTCGGTGAAATCGAAGAACTCGCCGTGGAATTCGACGCCGTCGGGGCCGCCGGACCAGAGCAGGCGCAGCACGTCGAGCGCTTCGTCGGCGCGCCGGCCGCGGGTCGCGTAGCCGACGCCGAGCGCCGCCGCCTCGCCCGGCAGCCCGCCGACGCCGACGGTCAGCAGCCGCAGCCTGCCCTTGGAAAGCAGGTCGAGGGTGGCGAGGCGCTTGGCCAGCAGGATCGGGTGGCGGTACGGGAGCAGCAGGACGCCGGTGCCGAGGAGCAGCCGGTCGGTGTGCGCGGCGACGAAGGTCAGGATCTCGAGCGGGTCCGGGAAGGGGAGGGTGGTCGGCACCTCGGTGCCGCCGATGCGGGCGCCGGGATACAGCGCGACGTGGTCGGGTACGTACAACCCCTCGAAGCCGCATGCCTCGACGTGCCGGGCGAAGGTGACCAGGGCGTCCGGGTCGGCGCCGTGCATCGGCGTCGGGTAATTGACCGAGAACTTCATTCTCGCCACGGTAGTTCGTCGGGAAAGTGCTCAGTGGATGAGCGCTTATCTCGGGATCATGGACGCATGGAGATCATCGAGTGCGCGGATGCCGCCGAGTGGGATCGCTGGCTGGCGGAGAATCACGCGCGGGCAGGCGAGGTGTGGGTGCGGATCGCGAAGAAGGGGGCGGCGCGGGCGAGCGTGACGCTCACCGAGGCGCTGGACGGCGCGCTGTGCGTCGGCTGGATCGATAGCCACCGGCGGGGTGTCGACGCCGAGCACTACCTGCAGCGGTATTCGCCGCGCCGGGCGCGCAGCCCGTGGTCGGCGGTGAACGTGGCGAAGGCGGAGGCGTTGATCGCGGCCGGGAGGATGCGGGCCGCCGGGCTCGCGGCGATCGAGGCGGCGCGGGCGGACGGGCGCTGGGCGGCGGCGTATCCCCCGCAGCGGAGTGGTGCGACGCATCCGGATCTGGTCGTCGCGCTCGCCGCTGATCCGGCTGCCCGGGCACGATTCGACGCACTGGGGCGCAGTGCGCGCTATGGCTTCTCACTGCGGGTGACCAAAGCGCGAACCGACGCCGGGCGGGCGAATCAGGTGCGGAGGGTGCTAGCGGAATTACGGTCTTGACCGCTTCCGCCTACGCCCTGCCGTACAACTCATCGAGGCCGATCAACTCGACCTCACCACGGCTCTGCTCCTGCACCAGATCGTCGGTGAATCCGGCCCCGGAGAAGCAGAGCAGGCGGGTCGCATCGGTGTCGTAGCGTCCCTGACGGCCGACGAGAGCGCGGATGCGCCGAAGCCGATCCAGGTGCCCGAGCCCCATGACGTCGTTCCACTTCGCCTCGCCCAGCGCGAGCAGCGGCGCCCGGCTTCCGTCCGCGTAACCGACCGCGACCACGTCCACCTCGTGCGTCCTCCGATCGACGGGGTCGTTGACGGTGCCCGCACACACCCGAACCGGCAGATCTGCCAGCCGCCGCTGATGCCCGTACACCGCCGCCCACTCCCGGCACACCTGCTCGAAGCGCGGCCCGAGAACATTGCTCGTCCAGCGTTGCGCGGACCGTTCCCAGATGCGCTCGATGGCCGTCGCCGCGCTGAGCTGTGGCCAATAGGGCCGCATGATCGCGTGATAGAAGGTGAGGAGCGGTTCGGCGATTCGGAAATCGGTGCGGTTGGCGCGGAAGGCGTCGACTTCGCGGGTGATCAGGCCGGCATCCTCGAGCACCGTCAGCGGGTGCGCGAGCTCGTTCGACTTCCGGCCCACGTAGCCCGCGATACCGCCGCGGCCGCTGTTGCCGTTGGCGATCGCATTGAGTACCGAGTTGTAGATCGCGCCGTCGCGGAGGTCCGGTTCCTCGGCGAGCAGGTAGCGGGCTTCGAGGAACATCGGGCTGCCCGGGGAGAGGACCGCGCGGGTGACCCAGTCATCGAAATCGTCGAGCCCGCGCGGGGCGTCGTAGCGGATCATCTCGGTGCGGTACGCGGGCGTGCCGCCGACCACCGCGTGCACGTTCAGCGCCAGCCGCGGGTCATCGATCTCCCAGAACCGCGCCGCCTCCCGATACCCGAGGGTGCGGATAGGCAGTTCGAGCGAGGCGCGGCCGCGCAGCGGGGCATTCCCGGACAGCAGTTTCCCCATGAACGACAGCGCCGAGCCGCACAGCAGCAGCCGGGTGCGGGACGAAGTGCGCTCGCTCCGCCGAGGGGCGTACGCGCCCTGGAGGATGGAGGGCAGCGCCGGGTTCACCCGCACCAGGTAGGGAAACTCATCGATCACCACCGGGACGGGCCGCTCCGCTCCCATCCTGAGCAGCACGTCGAGCACCTGCCCCCAGTCGGCGGGCGCGAACGGCACCACCGGCCGCAGGTGCCGGGTCAGCGCCTGCCCGATGGATGCCAGCGACTCGGCGTCGGTGGCTTCCTGCGCCGAGAAGTAGAAACCGCCCGCGCTCTCGCAGACCGCCTCCAGCAGGAAGCTCTTTCCCTGCCGCCGCCGGCCCGAGACGACGCCGAGCGAGGCTCCGCGGCTTTCGTCCGTGACGAAGCGGCGCAACGCGTCCCACTCGCGATCCCGATCGAAGACATCGGCTGGCTTTTCCACAGCGCCTCCCGGGAGAAGTACAGTTATGATAAGTATACTTTTCTCAGGAAAACGCTGCTAGGTGCGCATTTCGAGCCACTCTGCGAACGTCTGAATTCCGCGATCGGCATCCGGCCCGGCTACCAGGGCTCCCTGCCGGAACGCACGTCCCGCCTTCCCCGGCAGCGGGAACCGCAGCACCCGATCGCCACGACCGGTGGCGGCGGCATAGCGGCGAATCATGTCGTCCAGCGGCAGCTCCTCCGGACCCCCGAGGTCTCGCACCCGACCCGCCGGCGCACCGACCGCCAAGTCGACCAGCCGCTCGGCCACCTCGCGCGCCGCGATCGGATTCACCCGCATGGCGGGGACCAGCGTCAGCGGGCCGACCCGCACCCCACCCTGCGGCTGCCCGGCGAACTCGTGGAACTGGGTGGCACGCAGCAGCGTCCACGGCACCGGTCCACGCTCGACGGCGCGCTCCTGCGCCATCTTCCCGGTGTAGTAGCCGAACGGCACCGCATCACTCCCGACGATCCCGAGCAGCACATGGTGCCGCACCCCCGCCGCCTGCTCCGCGCGGTGCAGGTTCGCGGTGACCTGCTCGAAGAACTCCGTCGCCTCCGCGGCCGAGCGCGTGACCAGCGAAGTCAGGTCGATCACCGCGTCCACTCCGGTCAGGTCCAGCCCCGCGCCGGTGCGCAGGTCCACCCCGGTCGAGCGGGCCAGCACCACCGCCTCGTGCCCGCGCTCGCGCAGCACCTCCACCACCGGCTTCCCCACGGTCCCGGTCCCACCTGCCACCGCGATCCTCATCGCCCGCTCCTTCGCTCGTCGGTTACCGGGTAGACCGGATAGGTCGGGAGAAGCTGACAAGGCACCTATGAGGCGTCAGTCACTCAATGGCTGCCCAGGTCGATCGTCAAAATCTTGACGACCGCGTGCGGATCGCCGTCCGCGCCTTCGCGCGTGTCACTGCAGTACTGGTAGTCGATCCGCCCAGCACCACTGATTTCGTAGTGGATGGTGCGGGAGTAGCCGGCCCACTTGGGACCGTGGTGTTTGCCGCGCAGCATCGTCGAGCTGCCCACCGGCGGCGGTTGGCCGGGCGTGGCAGATACATGATCCCAGAACTGACATGCTGCGGTCAGGCCGACGCGGTCGGCGAGTTCGTTCCACAGGTGCACGTACTGCCGGTGCACGAGCACCCGATAGCCGGGCTTCTCCCGCGGCCTGCCGCCGGGTGACCGGGCGGCGACGAACGGACGGTAGGCGCCGGGTTGCGGATCGCCCTCAGCCATCATTGCCCGGACGCGGAGCCTCGACTTCGCTGAACTCGAGTTCGTCCGCCGGAGCGGTGTGGATGGCTCGGCGCGCGGGATCACGCATGACCGATGCGGTAGCCGCCCACGCGTGCAGCACCTCGCGCAATGGCGCCGGATCCTCCGATGCGACGGTGAGCGCGACCGCGTTCCTGATCTCGGAGAGCGCTTCGGCCCGGTCGTCGGTATCGAACTCCGCCAGCCAGGCCAGCCCGCCCAGTTCGACCGGCGTCGGCTTGTCGGTTCGCGCGAGCACGGCTTCGACGGCGAACAGCAGCGTCGCTACCGAGGCCGCCTCCCGCAGCGCCGCCACCCGGCGAGCTGCGAGCATGACCAGGACCGAGCCATCGGTATCCCGCAGCGAAGCCGAGTCCTGCTTGGCTTCATCGAGGAATTCGCGGCGCCGTGCTCCCGCTAGATCGCTGACTTGAAACATGGTCATGCCATGATTCTAGCGAAATCATGGCAGATGCCGGACGGTGGCGAAGATCTGCTGCGTCCGGGCGAGCGACAACTCTCACGCGACCCCGCGGTCAGCGCCGATCGTCAGCACCAGCTTCTCCCGGTCGAGACGGAAGGCGGAGGTGTAGACGGAGAAGTCGGTGGGGCAGCCGAGGGCGTCGGATTCACGGGTTCCGGAGGTCTCGACGAGGTGCCCGGGGAGACCACCGAGGGTGGTGAGCGGGACCGGAGGGGTGGCGCGGCGGCCCCAGCGGGAGCTGCGGTAGCCGATGTCGGCTGGGTGCATATCGGCTGACACCGGCAAACCCTCCGGCGTCGATCATGCCGGATGGGACGATCCGAAAATCCAACGCGGACTACTCGAACCGCAGCCGGACGGCGCCGAGCCCGGCGAACTCGGCCAGAAAACCATCCCCCGGCCGCGCATCGATCGCCCGCGTGCACGACCCGGGCAGCACGATATCCCCCGCCTTCAACCGCACCCCGAAGCCCGCGACCTTGCGCGCCAGCCATGCCACCGCGATCACCGGATCGCCGAGCACCGCGTCACTGCGCCCCTCCGCCACCACCTCACCGTTGCGGGTGAGCACTGCGTCGATCGCCTTGATGTCGATGTCACCGGGCGCCACCCGCTCCGGCCCGAGCACGAACCCGGCGGACGACGCATTGTCCGAAATCGTGTCGCAGAGCCCGATCTTCCAGTCCCTGATCCGCGAGTCGATCAGCTCGATGGCGGGAGCGAAGGCGGTGGTCGCGGCGAGGACGTCGGCCTCGGTGCACTCCTCACCCGGCAGGTCGGTGCCGAGCACGAAACCGACCTCCACCTCGACCCGCGGGAAGAGGTAGTTCGCGGCGGGCACCGGCCGGTCCTCGAAGACCTCCATCTCGGCGAGCAGGTGGCCGTAGTCCGGCTCGTCGACGCCCATCATCTGCTGCATGGCCTTCGAGGAGAGCCCGACCTTGTGCCCGACCACCCGCGCGCCGTTCGACACCCGGTGCCTGATGTTCAGCAGCTGGATCTCGTAGGCGTCGACCACGTCGATCTCCGGGTGCCTGGCCACCAGCGGGTCGATCGCGACCCGTTCGCGCTCGGCGACCGCGAGCTCGTCGGCCAGCTCGATGCGTACCGCTTCGGAGAGCACCTATCGGATTCCTTCCACTATGTCCGCACCCGCCACCGCCCGCCCGGCGCGACGCCCGGAGAAGACGCAGTCGGCGAGCGAGAGCCCGCTCACGTAGGAGCGCGAGCAGATGCCGACCGCGGTGCGGCCCGCGGCGTAGAGGCCGGGGATGTCGGCACCGTCGCGGTCGCGCACGGCCCCGGTCTCCTCGTTCACCACGACGCCGCCGAGGGTGAGCATCGGGCAGGGGTTGGTCAGGCTGGGTTTGATACCCACATCGAACAGCCAGAACGGGCCGGTGTCGCAGGTTTCGCGGAATTCGGCGGGCTTGCCGACGGGGTCGGGCGTGCCGTTCGCGACGGCGGCGTTGTGCGCCTCGACGGTGGCGCGCAGCCCGGCCGGGTCGATGCCGGCCTTTCTGGCCGCCTGCTCGATGGTCGGGGCCTTGACGGCCCGGCGGCGCACCGGCTCGAACTGGGCGCGCTGGAACCAGGCGCCCTCCCTGTGGATCTGCCCGAAGGCGCGCCGCGCGACCGCGTCGTCGGCCAGCAGCCAGCCGAGGCCGCCGTGCTCGCGGACGAGTTTGCCGCCGACGGCCGCGCCGTAGCGGGTCTCGTCGATGACGCGGGTGCCTGCCGCGTCGACCAGCAATGCCCCCGCGAACGCGCTGGGCGGGAGGAGGAAGCGCCAGGCGGAGATGTTGTCCATGTGCGCGGTGGCGGCGCCTGCCTGCTGCGCCATGCGGATGCCGCTGCCGTCGTCGCCGGTGGTGCCGAGCGCGAGGCCGTGCCGGAACTCGGGGCCGTGCTCGAGCACCATCTCCCGGTTCGCGATGAAGCCGCCGGCACTCACGATCACGCCACGCCTCGCGAGCACCTTCGTGGTGACGCCGTAGCGCTGCTCGAGCCGGGCCATTCGCTGTTCCATCGCCTTGCGCAGCGGTGGGTAGTAGATGCCCGGTTTGGCCGCGAGCGCCGCCATCCGCGCGAACTGGTCGCGCACGCGGCGGGGTGCGTCGTTCATGGTCACGCACTCGACGCCGATGACAGCGCCGGTGTCGTCGGTGAGCAGGGTCGTCGCGCGGGTGCAGGTCTCGAGCTGGATCCCGGCTTTCCGCATCGAGGCGAGCAGCCCGGTGGCGAACTTCTTCCCGGAGACCCCGCGGCCCTTCACCCGGTGCCCGCGCTGCGCGGGCGGGATGTCGGCGAAGGCGCCGGAGAGCTCGCTGCCGGAGTGGTAGAGGTACCAGTCGTCGTTCGGGTAGGAGGTCTTGTAGGGGCAGAGCGCGGGGTCGAAGGGGACGCCGTGCTCGATCAGCCAGTCGATCAGCGCGGGGCTCTCGTCGACGAATCGGCGCAGCGTCTCCGGGGCGACGGCATCGCCGACCTCGCGCTGGAGATAGGCGAGCATCCACGCCGGATCGTCGGTGACCCCGGCCGCGCGCTGGATGCTGGTGCCGCCACCCGCGTAGACGATCCCGCCGGAGAGCGCCGCCGCCCCGCCGCCGGCGAACCGGTCCAGCGCGAGCACCTGCGCCCCCGCTGCCGCCGCCTCCAGCGCGGCGGCGGCACCCGCCGCTCCGGCGCCGATCACGACGACGTCGGCACTGCTATCCCAGACCATTCACACTCCGAACTGAAACGAGTTACCTGGTTGTTCTCGAGTCATCTGCCACTCGACATAGACCAAAGCCGCGTCCATTCTATAACGTGTTCTACATGAGCGATCGGGAATACGACGTGGTGGTGGTCGGCAGCGGCGCCGCCGGAATGACCGCGGCCCTCACCGCGGCACACCACGGACTCAGCGTCGTGGTCATCGAGAAGGCCGCGCACTACGGCGGGTCGACCGCGCGCTCCGGGGGCGGGGTGTGGATTCCGGGGAACAAGGCGCTGAAGGCGTCGGGCCGCCCGGACGACCGCGAGGAGGCCCGCACCTACCTGCACAGCATCATCGGTGAGGTGGTGCCGAAGGACCGGATCGATACCTACATCGACCGCGGCGCCGAGGCGTTCGACTTCGTGCTGGACCACACGCCGCTGAAGATGAACTGGGTGCCGGGGTACTCCGACTACTACCCCGAGGCGCCGGGCGGGACGGCCGAGGGGCGCTCCTGCGAGCCCAAGCCCTTCAACGCCAAGGTGCTCGGCGCCGAGCGTTTCAAGCTGGAGCCCAACTACAGCAAGGCGCCGCTGAACGTCGTGGTCACCCAGGCCGACTTCAAGCAGCTGAACCTGATCCGCAGGCATCCGCGCGGGATGCTGCGGGCCGCGAAGGTCGGGGCGCGCACCACCTGGGCTCGGCTCACCGGGAAGCACCTGCTCGGGATGGGGCAGGCGCTGGCGGCCGCCATTCGCAAGGGGTTGATGGACGCCGGGGTGCCGGTGCTGCTGGAGACGCCGCTGACCGGGCTCGTCGTGGAGAACGGCCGGGTGGTCGGGGTGGACGCCGAGCAGAACGGCGAGGCGGTGCGGTTCACGGCTCGATACGGCGTGGTGCTGGCCACCGGCGGCTTCGACCACAATGCCGAGATGCGCGCGAAGTACCAGCGCGCCCCCATCACCACCGACTGGACCACCGGCGCGCCCGCCAATACCGGCGACGGCCACCGCGCCGCGCTGGAGCTCGGCGCCGACACCGACATCATGGCCGACGCCTGGTGGGGGCCGACCATCTTCAAGGGCGGCAAGCCCTGGTTCTGCCTGTCCGAGCGGAATCTGCCCGGGTGCATCATCGTGAACGACCGGGGTGAGCGGTTCGGCAATGAGTCCGCGCCGTACGTCGAGGCGGTGCACACCATGTACGGCGGCGAGTACGGCGAGGGCGATGGCCCGGGCGAGAACATCCCGGCGTGGCTGGTCTTCGACCAGCGGTACCGCAACCGCTACATCTTCGCCGGGTTGCAGCCCGGGCAGCGGATTCCCAAGCGGTGGCTGGAGAACGACTACATCGTGTCGGCGCCGACGCTGGCCGAGCTCGCGGAGAAGATCAAGGTGCCCGCCGACAAACTGGCCGGGACCGTCGAGCGGTTCAACGGATTCGCGCGCAGCGGAGTCGACGAGGACTTCCACCGCGGGGACAGCGCCTACGACAAGTACTACGGCGACCCGACCATCAAGCCGAACCCGTGCCTCGGCGCGCTCGAGGAGGGCCCGTTCTACGCGGTCGTCCTGGTCCCCGGCGACCTCGGGACCAAGGGCGGCGTCGTCACCGACACCGCGGCCCGGGTGCTGCGCGAGGATCAGAGCGTGATCGAGGGGCTCTACGCCTCCGGCAATGTGAGCGCGCCGGTCATGGGCCACACCTACGCCGGCCCCGGCGCCACCATCGGCCCCGCGTTGACCTTCGGGTACCTGGCCGTCATGGATATCGTCGAGCAGAAGGCCAAGGAGGTTCACTGATGCCCATCGATCTCGACCGCGCGCTCGGCGCCGAACTGCCCGGACGCTCGTTCTCCTGGACGCCGTCCGACGTGCAGATCTACCACCTCGGACTCGGCGCGGGCACGCGCTGGACCGACCCCGCGGAGCTCCGCTACCTGGACGACGTCTCGCCCCAGGTGCTGCCCACCTTCGCCGCCGTCGCGCCGACCGTGCACGAGACCGAGCCACCCAAGGTGAGTTACCCCGGGGTCGATATCGACCTGGCGAAGGTGGTGCACGCGCACCAGGAAATCGTGCTGCACCGGGCTATTCCGGCCTCCGGGAAGGCGACGCTGACCGGTCGGGTGACCGAGGTGTGGGACAAGGGGTCCGCCGCGGTCGTCGTGCGCGAGCTGACCATCGTCGGCTCCAACGGGGAACCGCTGTGGACCGATCGTTCGTCCATCTTCGCCAAGGGTGAGGGCGGTTTCGGCGGCGAGCGGGGGCCCTCCACCAAGGTCGAGATCCCCTCGTCCGCCCCGGATTTCGAAGAGCTGGTGCCGATCCTGCCGCAGCAGGCGCTGCTGTATCGGATGAGCGGGGATCGTAATCCGCTGCATTCGGATCCGGCTTTCGCGAAGGGGGCCGGGTTCCCGGCGCCGATTCTGCACGGGCTGTGCACGTATGGGATCACCTGCAAGACGGCAACGGATGTGCTTCTCGGTAGCGATGTTTCGAAGGTCGGCGGGTTCCGGGCGCGCTTCGCCGGGGTCGTTTTCCCGGGCGAGACATTGCGGATCCGCGGGTGGAAGTCCGGGGATGTGGTCACGCTCGGGGTGACCGTTGTCGAGCGGGACGATGCGCCGGTGCTCGCGGATGTGGAATTGCGGATCGCCGGATAACCGCGAGACCGGAAGCAAGAGCGCCCGCGTCCTGCCCTGACCCGCAGACCCGGAAGCGCCCCACCCCGGGGCTCCGACCTGCCATGATGGCCCGGTGCGGGTACTCGTGACCGGAGCGAACGGCTATGTCGGCCGGGCCGTCGTCGCAGCGCTGCGCGACCGCGGCCATGAACCCATCCCGATGGTCCGGGCTTCGGGCCGGGTCGGTGAACCCGGCCCGGTCCGCGTCGCCGACCTGCACGATCCCGGGTCACTGCGGAACGCCGTCCGGGATGTGGGCGCAGTCTGTCACCTCGCCGGCCGCACCCGAGCCCGCGAGTCTCTCGCCGACCCGCTCGGCTACTTCCGCGCCAACACCACCGGGACGCTCGCGCTGCTCGACGCCATGGAATCGGCCGGAGTGCGCCGCATCGTCTTCGCTTCCACCGGCTCGGTGTACGGAACTCCCGACCGCCAGCCCATGACCGAGGACCTGCCTCCGGCCCCGCCGCACCCCTACGCGGCCAGCAAACTCGCCGCCGAGCTCGCGCTCGAATCGTTCACCGCCATCACCCTGCGCATGCTGAACATCGCCGGCGGCTCCGACCCCGACCCCACCCGCCTCCTCCCCCGCGCGCTCACCTCCGCCGGGTGCGGGACGCCGCTCACCGTGAACGGAGACGGTTCGGCCATCCGCGACTACCTGCACATCGCCGACGCCGCCGACGCCTTCGCCGCCGCGGTCGACCACCTGCCCGCGATCGAGCGGGCGGTGACGTACAACATCGGGAGCGGGGTGGGCAGCAGCGTGAAAGACGTCGTCGCCGCGGTGGAGCGGGTGACCGGGCGGCCTGTTCCGCTCGAGTACCGTCCGGCGGCGCCGGAGCCCGCGGTCTCGATCAGCGACCCGTCCAGGGCGATCGCAGATCTGGGGTGGTCACCCCGCCGTTCAGAGCTCGAAGAGCTCGTCCGGGATGCGTGGACGACACAGAACGGAATTCTCCGCTGAACTACGCCGACGGGGTTGCGGCGATATCCGCGGGCCATTCGATGTCGAGTTCGATGGAATCCGGATCGACATCGTCCATGACGGCGATGAGATCGCTGGCCATAGCGTCGACTTGCCGCAGGTCGAGAGCCTGTGTGACGCGATCGACCTCGGGCACCTCGATGGACCAGGCGTCCTCGTCGCGGGAAACCCTCGCGCTGTACGTCTTGCTCACCTCCACTGGCCCTCTGCACGCTTACTCAGCTGCTCGACGTCGTATCCGGCTTCCGCCTCGTCGGCCCACCCCTGGACCATCTCGTCAGTGACGGGTTCACCATCGATCGTCTCATCAGTCACACCTATCAGTGTGCGCTCAGAGTGGTAGGTGGTTGGGCGAGGCGGGCACCGGAAGGTCGAACTTCCAACGGCCGGGCAGCCCGGGACGAGCGGCGGCTCGGGTGTGCAGGGACAGGTAGTCCGCCCGGGAGACCTCGATGGCGCCGAGCGAGGTGAGGTGGCCGGAGGCGATCTGGCAGTCGACGAGGGGGAAATCCCAAGCGGTGAGTTGGGCGCAGAGCCAGTGCAGCCCGATCTTGGAGGCATCGCGGGCCCGGGAGAACATGGATTCGCCTGCGAAGGAACGGCCGCGGGCGACGCCGTAGAGGCCGCCGACCAGCTCACCATCGCGCCACACCTCGACCGAGTGCGCGTGACCGAGGTGGTGCAGCCGGAGGTAGGCGGCGAGCATGTCCGCGCCGATCCAGGTTCCGGCGTCGTCGTCGCGGGGTTCGGCGCAGTTCGACATCACGGCGGCGAAGGCGCGGTCCATGGTCACCGCGTAGTCGGCCTTATCGATGGCTCGCCGGTACGACTTGGTGATGCGCAGGTCGGTCGGTATCAGGATGCTGCGGGGGTCCGGGCAGAACCACTGGATTATCTCGCCGGGGTCGTACCAGGGGAAGATTCCCGAGGAGTAGGCGTTCAGCAGCCGCCGCGGGGAGAGATCCCCGCCGAAGGCGATCAGCCCGGAGGGGTCGGCGAGTTCGACCGGCGGGAAGGGCTGATCCGGATCGGCCAGGTACAGCCGCATCAGGTCGGCAGCGTCGTCCATCGGGGAGACGCTACCGACCTTCGCGAGCGGCTTCCTGCCATCAGTTGGCCGCGCCGGCCAGCCGATCGGCGTAGGGGGCGACGAACTTCCCGACGATCGGCAGCTCGGCGCGCACGCCGCCGGTCCGGTTCGCCTGCAGCATGGCCATGACCCAGACCACGGCGGCGAACACCGCGAGCGCGAATCCGGCCAGGCTGAGGATGATCCCGATCGCGCCGAGGAGCGAGCCGAGAATGCTGAGGACGATATTGAGTACGGAGACCGCGCCGAAGAAGACGATCGACTGCGCGGCGTGGAAGCGGACGTCGGGATCGTGCTTGCCCAGGATGAGGAAGACGATTCCGGTGAGCCAGCCGAGCGCGTAGGAGAGGATCGCGCTGGTCTTCTTGTCGAGGCCGGTGGGGTTCAGGTTCTGCTGGGGAGATGTCATGCGGTAAGTAGATGCCGGGTTGGGCGCCTACCGATCCCAGGTTTTCGCGAAATCCGCAGATCAGAACTCTCTGGCCCGGATGCCGTGGGTAAAGGCGGTCCACTCGGCGGCGGTGAAGCGGAGGGCTCCGGCGGTGGGGTTCTTGGAGTCGCGGACGTAGTGGTCGCCGTTCGGTGCCTCGGCTACCTCGACGCACTCACCACCGGCCTGGCTGAAGCTGCTCTTACGGAAGGCCAAGTCCGAAAGGTCATAGTCCACGTTCATACTCCCTTGCCACCTGCCGGAGCAGTTGCCTGCTGTCCGCCTCATCCAGCGCAGCACGCACCAGGCGGGCGTGCGCCTCATGGTAGTTCGCCGTATCTTCCGGCTTCTCGAGGTAGAGATTGCCGACCACCGCTTCCAGGTAGACGACCGGCGGTTCCACCGGCTCACCAGGACTCGTCTCACCGAACCCGAGAATGACGAACGGCGGCAGCGAGATCCCGCCTGGAAAACCAGCCGAGAACGGCAGCACACGAACCGTGACTTGCGGCAACTGGCCGGGGATGTCCGCAAGGTGCCGCATCTGCTTCGCCATCATGGCGGAACTGCCCGCAGGTCGCCGCAACGCCGCCTCGCCGATCACAACATCGAGGCGGACCGGCGCTGTCCGCCGCTGAATGATCGTCCGCCGATGCGCACGGAACTCGACGTGCTGCGCCCACTCGTGTGCCGGACCTTCCGGCTGCCGGGCGCGGATCAGATCGTGCACGTACTGCGGCGTTGGAGCAGCCCCGGAATGAGTTCGGGCTGATACGAGTAAATCTGTGCCGCAACGGATTCCAGTCCCACGTAGACGTTGAAATCGGGCGGGATCAAGTCGCCGTACTGATGCCACCAGCTTTTCACATTCGCCTGCCGAGCCAGTCCGACGAACGCCGCCGTAGTCTCCGGTGGCACACCGTACACATCGCAGAGCGCTTCGATATCGCGGCCACGTAGCCGCGTGGTCTCTCCCGCCTCGATCCGTTGCAGCGCACTCGCGCTCATCTCGATCAACCGGCCCGCCGCCGCTTGCGTCAGTCCGACCCGCGACCGCCACTCGCGGAGGTACCGGCCGAGCTGCCGACGCGGCAGCGTCGATGCCGTTTGCACATGGTCCATGATTCCCCCGTTCCGGGTTCAGCCGGGTACCCATTTCGGGTACCGCTGGCAACCCGCTTCGAATATGTACTCCCACCTGCGATGGGCACATCCCAGGGTTGATGAACGAATCCCCCTTCGGGCGTCCCGATTCGGCGAACCCTACTCCGCATCCGCTGTGTCATGGGCGCAAATCACCAGCCGGAGCAGGCGAGCCTCCGGCATCCATTCGAGAGCAGAGGCCGATGCGGACAGAACCACCGCCCTGGGGCACCACCGCGCAACAGCGCTGCGACTACTACCGCCGCGTGTGCGGCATCCCCGCCTTCATCCCCGAGTGGTGTGCGCAGCAAATCCTTGCACCCGGTACAGAAATTTCCGCCATCACCATGCCCCACACCCTCGGACTCTCCGTCGCAGCCGACCTGGCATCGACCGGCCACCCCGGACCGATCTCCTGCTACCCGCCCGCCCGCCGCTGGATGTTCCTGACCGAACCCGACCTGCCCGACGACCGGCAAACGGTCGGGCTGGCCGAAGCAAACGCCGGAATCGTCGTCGACACGGACATTCCGCTTCCTTCACCGAGTGCCAGGCACGCGGCGGCACGGATTTGGATCGTCCCGCCGATCAGCACTGACCTCCCATCCAGAAACGCCGTGATCTCCGCCCTTCGCCGATGCGCGGCACAGCGATGACCGCCCGCCCCGCCCCAGAGCCGCTCCCCGTCCGGAAACCGAAGCCGATTCCGCCACCGATGACCCTCATCCGGCCGCCGGAACGCGGACTGCTCGAACGCCTCGTCGCCGCGCTCAACGGCTGGAACGGCACCTGACGATGCGCTCACCCCGTCCGCACGAGCCCGACGTCTGGCTCACCCTTCTCATCGGTGGAGTCGAATTCCACTTCGCCGCGTGCCTCACCGCCGCGCTGGTTTTCGTCTGCGACCTCGAGCACCATCGTCTGGCGGATACGGTTCGGGTGAGTCCGCGTGGCGTGGCGGATGCGCCGCGCCTTCCGAACGAGCGGCTTTTCCTCGAACCGTAAATGGTTTCTGTTCGCCTATCGGCGAGACAACGTCCCCGACCCTATCCCCTCCAGCACCCCTCCCACCGGACCTCGAACCCTCCCGAAAACCTCATTTCCGCAGTTAGATCCTTGCACGGACCTCGCCTCAAAATCACTGCCGCCCGCCACCTCAATGTGACTCAGTACACAGCCCAAAACAACTCCGGCGTAGGCGGCTGCGATCGCCCCACCGTTCCAGTCGCGCGGCGACCTTGGCCCGACGATCGTCACCGGAGATGTCGTAGCAGATGAGGACCGTCAGCGCCACGAGAGCCCGGTCTACACCGCGCCGGTATCGGCGATGCAGGCCGCGAGCCGTTCCGCTTGCCGGTAGGTGGCGGCGGAGATTGCCGGAAAAGCCGGCCGGGGAGCCCTACGACTGTGCGAGCATTCGTGATACGCAGGCCTTCAGCATATCCGACAGTCGTGTCACTTCGTCTTGTTCCACAACCTTGACCGTCCAGAACTCCCAAGGAGGAAGAAACTGGCGGGGCGGTATATCGTTCGCCGGATTGAACACCCGATTACGCCAATTGAAACCGCTGAGACCCAGCGCGCAGACTTCGCCTTTCGAGGTGACAATTACGTCATTGGTACGGACAGCGATGTGAGCCGGGTCCGCGAATCGCGGAGTCGTCTTCTTGTCGAGTTCTTCACCATCTGTGCCACGCAGCTCCAGCCGGGGATTTCCAAGAAGCCAGCCTGCCATCGCTTTACCGGTCGGGACGAGTTGCCATCGACACGTCCCGGTCGGCGCACCGCGCCAGTTGCGTAGATCTTCCATCTTCCAGGTCACCAAGTCATGAACTCTGGTGGAAATGCGCAGCTCGACCATCGCATCCATGAAATCAGCGACGGCAGCCTGTTCGTATCGATGAAACGCCGCTATCTTTTCAGAGTAAGCAAGCAGTTCACGATCTCGTTCTTCGTGCTCACGTCGAGCATCATCGAGCATTCCCATGTACGCAAATCTTCCGCTTCACTATCAAGATAAAATAGGTTGTTCAAGAATTCTTCGTGTCCTCGAGCTACACCGACCGGCCGGCACGAACCCGAGATTGCCGATGGTCAGCTCGGAATACCGCAGCCGGGAGCCTTCACCACATCCGAAATCGTCACCCCCGAAATAAGATTCGCGCTGCTTTACAAGCGAGAGCCGAACCTGGCTCCGTTGTTGCCGGGACGCAACCGGAGCGGGGTTGGCGGGGGGTCATCCGATCATCGTCGGGGGGTGTGGGGCGATCTGGGTATCGGTTGTTCGAATGACATGGGCCGACAGGTCGGCGAGACCGCACCGCCGACCTGGTCGATGCGCTGGCCCACGACGGCGTCGTGAGTTTCATTCGCCTATCGGCGATACCCGGCCGACGTACTCGCCGCTACCCGCTGTGCCGGATAGCGGCGAGCGCCGCAGACCACGGAAAGCCGCCGGACGAATCGCCGCCCGGCTCATACGGCTCATAGAGCACTCGGACCCCCGCTTCCCGGAGTTCGGCCATGCTGCGGTGAAAGACGCGGTTCCCGGCGAGCACCGCGTTCACGTACGGGACGGCAACGATCGGGACCCCGAGTCCGGTGAGTTCGGCGAGCTTGATCAAGACATAGGTGTCGCCGATGCCCGCGGCCCACTTGTTGATGGTGTTGTAGGTGGCAGGGGCGACGATCACCGCGTCGGCGGGCGGCAGCGGTGGGTCGCCGGGATTGCGGTGGGCAGTGCGCACTTCGTGGCCGGTGGCGACTTCCAGCTCAGGAATGTCGAGGAAGTGCTCAACGGCGGCGGGGGTGGCTATGCAGTGGACAGACCAGCCATCGGATTGGGCGGAGCGGACCATGTCCGCGGCGCGATGGGCAGTGCCCGCGGCGCAGATGATCAGGTAGAGGGTGGGCACCGGGTGATCATGGCTCACCGGGGTGCATACGACGGAGTCTGCGTGCGCGATTGTCAGCGCCGGCAGCCGCGGCGACGGCCTCCAGCCGCGGCTCGATCGACTCGGCCATTGTGGTGATCTCACACTCGCTGAGCTGATTTCTTCGCGCCCGGTCGGGCCAGCTCACCAGCGCTGCCGCGACGTGGCGCATTCGCTCGCGGGCCTGTTCGGCCGACATCCCGCAGTCCGACGCCAGCGCGAGCAGGCCCTCGATCTCGTCGGGCGGCGCGTCGACTCCCGCGATGGAGGTCGATCGAGGCCGGAGCGGATCCGGGACAGACCAGTCCTCGACTCGGAGCGGGTCGAGCATGTCCGCAGCGCAAGTAGTAGCGGGGTGAGCACCCGGTGACCATGACTCACCGGGAGTGCAGGGTGAACACGACCGAGTAGTCGACTCGGCCGAGTGCGGTGGTGTGACCGTTCGTCGCGGTGAATGCGCAATTCGCGACGAGCCGGTACGGCGTATCCAGTTGGAGGTTCGGCACGACGGAGTGCCACTGGTAGTCCGCGGGAATGGACGGGTGGTGGTCGGCGTACCCCCGCTTTCCCTCGACGTGGGCTCCGCACGACATCGGCCCCTGCACGATCGCTCGCACAGAATCCGACCGCCGAAGAGACCAGAAGAGGCGGGGATTCGCCGGGTCGTAGACGGCGTCGGCGGTGAAGACGCCGTGGTCGCCGCTGAAGCGGTGTGCCGTACTCGATGGCGTGAAATCGGCTTGTCCCGGCTTCGCGGACGCCGGTCCTGCGGTCAGGATTGCCAGGATGCAGGCGATGACAGCCGAATGCGCGCAGCGCGACAGGAGAATTCCCCCTGAGACGTGTGGTCGACGTCGACGTCGACCGGCAGACCTTCGGCGATATCGGTCACCGAGGCATTGTCGAAGGCGGAGAAGTGGAACCACACGAGCGTTTCACCGATTCGGATGACGCCCGTTCCCGTCGCTGGGTTCCAGCGGTGGATCGTGCCCCTGTCCACTTCCCCTCCCGGGTTCATCATCGGTCGGCGGTGGTCGGCTCGTCAGCAGATTTCACGTCGGGCTCGGGCTCCGCTGACGTGGCGGGAGAGGTCGAGGGGGTTGATACAGAACCGTTGCGCCGCACCGCTACACCGAGCAGTACGAGGGCGCTGAGGATCAGGACGAGGACCGGGGCGGCGAGGGGGGCGTAGGGGAGGTCGAGGGGGACGCTCGCTACGGCGACGGCGCAGCCGGAGAAGAACAGGGCGCCGACTACCGAGGGGATGGTGGTGGGGACGACACCGGCCGGGGCGGTGACGGTCGCGCTGAGCAGCAGGTAGGTGGTGGCGACCAGGCCGGCGGCGGTGCAGACGACCAGGTCGACGTCGGCGACGGCTACCAACCCGACCACGACCAGAACCGCGCAGACGGCGGCGATCCGGAACCACAGGCCGACGGCGGCCAGTACCAGGACGACCACCGCGAGGCGCGGCTCTACCACCGCGACGGAGACGGCGAGCAGCACTCCGGAGAGCGCGGCGAGGAAGCGCTTCATCGGCGGGCTCGAATCATCCGGCGGTGCTCGGGGATCAGCTTCATCACCTGGTCGAGCCGCGCGTCCTCCGGCCAGCCGACGATATCGACGCCGACCGTCCCCATGTCGCGGTACATGGCGGTGCGTTCGAGCTGCCACATCTTCCCGAGCGTCGGGTCGAGCCCGCCGCGGAAGGGGGTGCCGCGCAGGACGTCGACCACGATCACCACGTGACCGCGCTTGCGCAGGTCGATCAGGGCGAGGGCGAACTGGGTGTCGAGCAGGGTGGAGAAGGCGACGATGATCGCGCCCAAGGGAACGGCGGCGTGCGGGGCGAGGGTGCCGGTGGTGGGGATGTGCTCGTCGCCGACGTCCAGAACCGTATCCACGATGCGGTAGAACTGGCGGCGGCCGATGTCGGGGCGCAGCCAGCGGGGGGTCTCGCCGAGGCAGACGACGGCGGTGCGGTCACCGGCCTGCAGGGTGGACTGCACCACCTGGGCGGCGCCGCGCACGGACAGCTCCAGCGAGTCGGTGGCGGGGCCGGGGGCCTGCTGCGAAGTGTCGACCAGGACCACGACATCCGCCGAGCGATTCGTATACCGCTCGGTGACGTAGAGCTTCCCGCGCCGCGCGCTCACCGGCCAGTTGACCAGCCGCAGCTGGTCACCGGGCGCGTAGGCGCGAATGTCGGCGTACTCCACACCGGGCCCGTGCTTCCGGGTCAGATGCACGCCGAGGCGCTCCGGCATGTCGATGCGCGGCAGCGTGAGCCGCTGCGGATCGGTGATCGGATACACGTACAGCTGCCCGGCGGGCAGCACAGCGGTAGCCACGGCAAGCCCGGCCGGGCTCAGCGCGGAAACGCGAACGGCGGCGGGATACCGCCCCCACCGCTGCGCGGAGAGCGCGAGTTTCAACCCGGCCGGGGCGAGCCCGGAGTCCGAGCTCTCCTCGACGTGAATGGCGAGCCCGTCCAGCGGCTCCGGCACCATCCGGAGCAGCGCGTGCCCGTCGTCAACGAAGGCGGCGACGGAGAACGTCACCTCCTCGGTCTCGAAACACCGCAGAGTCCCGGCCCCATCGACCTGGATGCGGGTCCGCGACTGCTGCCACGGCGCGGTGACCAGCACCCCGATCATCGGCGCGGCGAAAACGACCAACTGCCACAGCTGCAGCACCAACGCGAGCAGCAGCGCGACCCCGGCGACGGCGAGCAGCATGAACACCAGCGGAGCGGGCCGCCACCGCAGCTCCGCCTCGACGGTGGCGCCCGCGTCCCGATGCCTCATGAGTTCGTGGCGCGCGGCACCGGAAGCCGGCGTAGCAGTTCGGAGATCACATCCTCGCCACGGATGCGCCGCACCCACATCTCGGGCCGCAGCGTGATCCGGTGCGCCATGGCGGAGACGGCCAGTGCCTTGATGTCCTCCGGGATGACGTAGTCGCGGCCGAGCAGCAGCGCCCGCGCCCGGGACATCTGCACCAGGTCGAGTTCGGCGCGCGGGCTGGCGCCCACCTCGACCTGCGGGTGCGCGCGGGTGGCGGCGGCCAGCGCGACGACGTAGCTGACCACGTCGGGATGCACCGTCACGTACTCCACCGACTGCCGCATCTCCAGCAGCCCCTGTGCGTCGACCACCTGCCCGACCTGCGGCGGCACCGACCCGCGCTCCAGGCGACGCCGGATCATCTGGGTCTCGTCGTGCTCGGACAGGTAACCCAGCCGCAGCTGGATGGCGAACCGGTCCAGCTGGGCCTCGGGCAGCGGGTACGTGCCCTCGTACTCGATGGGGTTGTCGGTGGCGAGCACGATGAACGGGTCGGGCAGCGGGAAGGTCTCGCCGTCGATGCTCACCTGGCCCTCGGCCATCGCCTCCAGCAGCGCGGCCTGGGTTTTGGGCGGGGTGCGGTTGATCTCGTCGGCGAGCAGCATGTTGGTGAAGATCGGGCCGCGGCGGAAGTTGAAGCGGCCGGTGTTCATGTCGTAGATGGTGGAGCCGAGCAGGTCGGCGGGGAGCAGGTCGGGGGTGAACTGCACCCGGGTGAAGTTCAGCCCCAGCGCGGCGGCGAACGATCTGGCGATGAGCGTCTTGCCCAGGCCGGGCAGGTCCTCGATCAGTACGTGGCCGCCCGCGAGCACAGCCACCAGAATCAGCTGCAATTCGTCGCGTTTACCCACCACCACCCGCGACATCTCGCGGAGGATGGCCTCGCTGCGGTGGACGGTAGCGTCCATCGGCATGGTCATGTGAACACCCGCATTTCCCTCGACCCCATTGTCACAACCGCTGCAATCGGCGCAGGATCTCGTCCAGCGCCGCCCGCCCGGGCGCGCGACCGATATGGTCGCGAGTCGCCGAATCGGTCGGGTCCACCCATCGCCACAGCTCCGGCCCGAACTGCTGCAACCCCGCAGCCTCGGTGGCTCTCCGGTTCTTGGCGATCCGCAGCCCGGTGGAGAGTTCGAACTCCTTCGCCAGCATGGGACGCAGGTGCTTGTCCCAGTCGGCCCTGGTCCCGTCGGCGCGGTCGGCGAGCACGGTCGCCCGCGCGCGCCAGCGCTCCAGCATCTCGGCCGGGCCGTTCTCCATCTCGTCCGGCGGCAGCTCCGGCTCGCTGAACGGCTGCCGCTCGCTCAGCCACCACCTGGCCAGCACCCACAGCACCAGCGCCAGCGGCACCGCCGCGACGATCAGCGCCAGCTCGTGGGCCGCCCGGAAGGCGATCAGCTCGACGAAGAGGACGACGACCGCGCCCGCCGCCACCGCACCGGCACGGTTCATGCCATCTCCCCCTGCAGGTCGGCGAGGACGACCCGGAGCAGCTGCTCGGCGCGCATGCGCTGCCACTCCAGCATGGAGTGCGGGCTGAACCGCGCCTCCTCGAACATGGCGACCAGCTCGCGGGCCGAGGCATCGCGCAGCGCGCCGTGCTCGAACGCGCGCGCCAGCACCTCCATGGGGGTGTCGGAGGCGAGCGGGGCGGCGGCGCGGTCGGCGGAGAGCCCGCGCTCCATCGCGACGTAGCAGGCGATGATGGCGGTGCGGGCGTCCTGGCCCGGGGCGTTCATGGCGGCCAGCCCCATCTCGGCGGCGCGGGCCAGCGAGTCGATGGTGCTCGGGGGCTCCGGCTCCGGCGGCACCGCGACCGCCCGCCTGCGCGCCTGCGGGCCGGAGAAGAGCACCACGATCAGCCCGATCAGCGCGGCGCCGAGCAGCACGGCGGCGGTGACCGCGGTGAGCAGCAGCGCGGTGCCGTCCAGCCCGAGCGGGGCCGCGCCGGGGTCGGGGGGCGGGGCGTCGGTGGTGAGCGGGGCGGTGCCGGTCGGCGACGGCGGCAGCACGACGGGGCCGGGCTCCTCCTCCGGCGCGGTGGCCCGAAGCAGGTAGGCCACCGACCCGACCGCGAGCGCCATGGCGAGCAGCGCCAGCCCGGCGACCGCGAGCACCCCGATCGGCCCCAGCTTGCCGAGCTCGCGCTCCTCGTCGCGCTCCGGCTCGGGCACCGCGAGCGGCAGCCGGTGCCTGGAGGCGATCACCCCGGCGGTCAGGATCACCACCGAGACGGTGAGCAGCACCGGCATGAGCGCGAGGGTGAGCGCCGAGGGCGCGCCCGGCTCCGGCGGACGCGCCGCCTCCGCGCCGGGCAGGTGGCCGCGGAGCGCGACCACGGCACAGCAGAGCAGCGCGATCGATACGACCACGCGTGCGATCGGCGCTCGCGCCCTTGCCACGTTCAGTTCACCAACCCCGATCACACCGAATTCGCCCACATAGTTACATGCCGGGTGGTCCGCTCGAGTCCGAATCGGTGACATCCGGAAGGCGCACAAAGCGCTCTCACCAGCGATCTTGCGGACTGGTCGGGTTCAGCCACAAACCACACCGGCCTCTTTCTGTGGAATCTCACTCCGCTGTCTCAGGAGGCTGGAACAGGTGTCAGTTCGCCGAGCCTGCTGAGCATGCGGGCCAGGCCGGGAATCGGGCGTGCGTCCGCGGCGAGTTCGGCGGGCGGGACGGTCGCCTCGACGGTCAGGTGCGCGCCCGCGTCGTGCAGCACGTCGATGAAGGTGACCAGGCGCGCGGCCCAGGTCGGCGGCACCAGGCGCAGCGGGGGAACGCCGGTGAGCGTGATCCGCGGATGGGTCGCGACCAGGGAGAGGTAGTCGGCGGCGGCACCGGCGTCGCCGCAGACCGCGGTGAAGGTCAGGGCGACGCCGTCGTCCGCGGGGACCGGGCGCAGGGCACGGCGGACCGGGCGGCCGGGCGGCGGCAGTGCGGGCAACACCCCGGTGACGCGGTAGGCGCCGCCCGCGAAACCGCCGGTGGCGCGCTCGCCGCCGGAGCGGTAGTCGCGCGGGCCGTCCACCGCGAGCACGGTGAGGCGCTCGGTGATGAGCGCGATGGTCGGCTCGAACCCTTCGTGGAAGATCGGGTCGGGCAGCAGTTCGGCCGGGGGCTGGTTCGCTGTGACGATTACCAGGACGCGGCGAGTGAAGAGCACGTCGAGCAGGCGGGCGATGAGCATGCCGTCGCCGATGTCGTCCACGTGGAACTCGTCGAAGCAGAGCAGGTCGACGTCGCCGACCACCATGTCCACCGCGGTGCGCATCGAGCCGGTGATCCGGACGGCGGCGCTCAGCTCGGCGAAGAAGCGGTGGAAGTGCAGCCGGGCCTTGTGCTTCGAGGAGGTGGCGGCGAAGAAGCGGTCCATGATCATGGTCTTGCCGCGGCCGGGGCGGCCGTGCAGGTAGACGCCCGCGGGGCGCTTGCCGCCCGGTTTGCGCACCCGGCCGCGGCGGTCGAGCAGGGCGTCGAGGGCGTCGGCGGCCGCACGTTGCGCGGGGTCGAGCGTTGGTTCGGACATCGCTTCCGGTTCTAACGCATCGGGGCAGTTGCCCGTGGCGGTCGTGAGCAGATGCACACCGGGCAGAGCCGACCGGCGCGCGGGCCGGGCCGACCGCCGCGCGGGCGGGAGCCACTCGCGCGGGCGCCGACCCGCGGACCGCTACTCCGCCCAGCCGAATTCGCTGTAGGGAACGCCTGCGCGCCAGCCGGCGATGCCGAGCGCCGGGTAGCGGATGAGGGCGTCCGGGAGGGCGTCGAGCGGGAACCAGCGGAGTTCGTAGCTCTTGTCCGGTTCGCGGTTCTCCGGGGTGCCGGACCAGCGCTCGGTGTGGAAGAAGAGGCCGAGGCGGGAATCCCTGGTCGGGCTCACCACGTGCGCGGTGTGCACCAGGCGCAGGTCAGCGGGGTCGATCTCGACCCCGGTCTCCTCGGCCGCCTCCCTGGCCGCACCGCGCGCGGCGGGCTCGCCCGCCTCGAGTTTGCCCGCGGGCAGGTGCCAGCGGGCGTCGAACTCGTCGCCGCTGCGGCGCAGGCTCAGCAGGATCTCGTCCTGCCTCGTGAGCAGGACGTGCACGTCGACCAGGTGCCGCGCGATCACGGGGGTGCTCCTCTCCGGCGCCCGATGTGCGCGCCGGACTCAGCGTGCCAGCGGATCGCGTGCCGTCGCGGACGGGCCTCCCGCCCCGCCCCGGACCGCGTGGCGGATCGACCGCGCCGAGCCGCTCACGCCGCGCTGAGGATCAGCCCCGAGGTCGGTACCCCTGTACCAGCGGTGACCAGGACGTTCCGCACGTCCCGCACCTGGTTCACCGAGGTGCCGCGCAACTGCCTGACCCCCTCGGCGATCCCGTTCATCCCGTGGATGTACGCCTCCCCCAACTGCCCGCCGTGCGTGTTCAACGGCAACCGCCCGCCGAGCTCGATCGCACCGTCGGCGATGAAGTCCCGCGCCTCCCCGCGCCCGCAGAACCCCAGCTCCTCCAACTGCATGAGCACGAACGGCGTGAAGTGGTCGTAGAGCACCGCCGTCTGGATATCGTCCGGACGGAGCCCGCTCTGCGCCCAGAGTTGGTCGCCGACCAGCCCCATCTCCGGCAGCCCGGTGAGCGCGTCCCGGTAGTAGCTGGTCATCACGTACTGGTCGGCGCCGCTCCCCTGGGCGGCGGCGGTGATCACCGCGGCCGGGTTGGGCAGCGTCTTCGCCCGCTCGGCGCTGACGATCACCAGGGCGACCCCGCCGTCCGATTCCTGGCAGCAGTCCAGCAGGTGCAGCGGCTCGGCGATCCAGCGCGAGTTCTGGTGGTCGTCCAGCGTGATCGGCTTGCCGTGGAAGAAGGCGTTCGGGTTCACCGCCGCGTGCTTGCGGTCGGCCACCGCGACCCGCCCGAAGTCCGCGCTGGTCGCCCCGTACACGTGCATGTACCGCCGCGCCACCATGGCGACCTGCGCCGCCGGGGTGCCTAGCCCGTGCGGATACGACCACCCGGCGTCGATCCCGGACGAGGTCGGCGCCGCCGCCAGCGAGGCGGAGAACTGCCCGAACCGTGACACCGAGCGCTCGTTGAAGGCCCGGTACGCCACCACCACGTCGGCCACCCCGGTGGCCACCGCCATGGCCGCCTGCTGCACCGTGGCGCAGGCGGCGCCGCCGCCGTAGCCGATGTGGCTGAAGAAGGTGAGCTGCGGAATCCCGACCGCCCGCGCCACCGCCACCTGCAGGTTGGTGTCCATGGTGAAGGTGGTGAGGCCGTCCACGTCGGCGGGGGTGAGCCCGGCGTCGGCGAGCGCGGCGGTCACCGCCTCGGCGGCCAAGCGCAGCTCGCTGCGGCCGGACTCCTTGGAGAAGTCGGTGGCGCCGATCCCGGCGATCGCGGCCTTCCCTGACAGTCCGCTCATGCCGAGCCCCGTTTCGTGATGACGACTTTCGCCGTGATGTGGTCGCCGAGGCTGTCGCTGCCGGTCACCGCGAGGTGCACGTCGTCGCCGTCGACCGCGGTGACCTCGCCGCGCAGGGTGAGGGTGTCACCCGCGTACAGCGGGACACCGAGCCGCAGCTCGATGGAGCGCACGATGGCCTCCGGCCCGGCCCAGTCGGTGACGAAGCGCTGTACCAGCCCGGTGTCGGTGAGGATATTGACGAAGATGTCCTTCGAGCCGCGCGCCACCGCCTTGTCCCGGTCGTGGTGCACGTCCTGGAAATCGCGGGTGGCCAGCGCGGTGCTGATCACGAAGGTGGGGTCGGCGTGGATCGCCAGCTCAGGCAGCACGGTGCCGACCTCGACGCTCATGAGAGCACCTGCCAGAAGGGGAGCACGGTCTCGTCGTCGAGCTGCTCGAAGCCGACCTCGACCTTCAGGTCCACGCGCACCCGATCCGGTTCGATGCCGCGCAGCTCGCCGAGCATCCGCACCCCTTCCTCCAGCTCCACCAGCGCCACCACGAAGGGCAGCGTCCGGCCGGGCACCTTGGGCGCGTGGTGCACGACGTAGCTGAACACCGTGCCGCGGCCACTCGCCACCACGTAGTCGACCGGTTCGGTCCTGTCCTGCCAGATGGCCGGGATCGGCGGGTGCTGCAGCGTGCCGTCCGGCTTCCGCTGGATCCGCAGCTCCCCGGCCTTCGTCCCCGACCAGAAGAATTCGGTGTCCTGGGAGACCAGCGGCTTGACCCGTTGCCCCGTGTGCACGGCCGGTTTCGCCGTTCCCGGCGCGAATTTCAGCAGCCGCCAGAGCATCTCGGTGACGACCTCGTCACCCACCCGCCAGGTGATGGTGTAGGTGAGGAACCAGCCCTCACCGAGCCCGGTGCGCTTCGGGCCGACCACCTCGTCGAGCCGGCTGGTGACGGTCACCTGCTCGCCGGGGACCAGGTAGCGGTGGTAGGTCTGCTCGCAGTTGGTGGCGACGACGGAGGTGAAGCCTGCGGCGTCCAGCAGTTCGTTGGTGGCCGTCATCGGGTCGTCCGCCGGGCGGTCGCCGGTCAGCCCGAGCATGGTCCAGACCTGGGCCATGGCGGGCGGGGCGACGATGCCGGGGTGCCCGGCGGCGCGGGCGGCCGCGTCGTCGACGTAGATCGGGTTGCGGTCGCCGAGCGCCTCGACCCAGTTGTTGATCATGGGCCGGTTCACCGGGTCGCGCCCGGCTCGCGGCGACGACTCGCCCCTGGCCCTGATCTCCTCGGCGGCGACCCGGATCGCTTCCGGAGTACTCACGCAGATTCCCTTCGTTACCGGGGTACCCGGGGCAGTTTCAGCCCCGAGGAGGCGACGAGTTCGCGCATGACCTCGTTGACGCCGCCGCCGAAGGTCACCACCAGGTTCTGTTTGGTCCGCCGGTCCAGCCAGGTGAGCAGCGCGGCGGTCTCCGGCTCGGCCGGGTCGCCGTAGCCGCCGACGATCTCCTCGGCCAGCCGCCCCGCCTCCTGCAGCGCCTCGGTGGAGTACACCTTGGTGGCCGAGGCGTCGGCGATGACATCGTTCGGATCCGCGTCCGCGCGGTCGGCCGAGGCCGCGACCTGCCAGTTCAGCAGCTCGTTGAGCCGCGCCATGGCGTGCATCCGGCCCAGCGAGCGCTGCACGTCCGGCTTGCCGAGCACGCCGCGCGGCCGCGCCCACTCGCGCACCCGGTCGTAGAGCTGCTCGATCTTGCCGGACGGGCCGAGCCCGACCCGCTCGTGGTTGAGCTGGGTGGTGATCAGCCGCCAGCCCCGGTCCACCTCGCCGACCAGCATCCCGGCCGGAACCCGGACATTGTCGAAGTAGGTGGCGTTGGTGTGGTGCGCGCCGTCGCTGGTGATGATCGGCGTCCACGAGTAGCCGGGGTCGGTGGTGTCGACGATCAGGATCGTGATGCCGCGGTGCCGCGACTCGGGGCTGCCGGTGCGGGCGGCCAGCCAGACGAAATCGGCCTCGTGCGCGCCGGTGGTGAAGATCTTCTGGCCGTTGACGACCCAGTCACCGGTGGCCTCGTCACGGACCGCGCTGGTGCGCAGCGCCGCCAGGTCGGTGCCTGCCTCCGGCTCGGAATAGCCGATGGCGAAGTGGATGTCACCGGAGAGGATGCCGGGCAGGAACTTCCGCTTCTGCTCCTCGGTGCCGTAGCTCTGCAGCGTCGGGCCGACGGTGAGCAGCGTGACCAGCGGCAGCGGCACGTCGGCGCGCACCGCCTCGTTGTAGAAGATCTGCTGCTCGACGGCGCCGAAGCCGCCGCCGCCGTACTCCTTGGGCCAGCCGACGCCGAGCCGGCCGTCCCGGCCCATCCGGCGCACGACGGCGCGGTAGGCGTCACCGTGCCGGTTCACCGCCATCTCGGCGTGCTCCTCCGGCGTCACCAGATCGGCGAAGTACGCGCGCAGTTCGGCGCGCAGCCTGCGTTGCTCGATGGTCAGGTCGATGTACATCTGGCCCCCAATCGATCGAGACGGAAGGACGCGCCGCCGAGCCAGCGGGCGAGATCCTTGGCCTGTGAGTAGTAGCGGTGCATGGGATGGGTGATGTCCACGCCGAGCCCGCCGTGCAGGTGGTGACACTTCTGCATGGCGGCGGGCAGCTCGGACGCGACCGTGTACGCGAGCACCTCCAGGTCATCGTCGATCCGCTCCAGGTGCTCCGGGCTCGAATCGTCCTGCGCCAGAGCCCAGTTCGCCGACTGTGCGGCGGCGCCGACGGTTCGCGAGACCACGTACAGATCGGCGATCTGCTGGGCCACCGCCTGGAACTGGGCCAGCGGCCTGCCGAACTGGTGCCGCACCCGGACGTGCTCGGCGGTGAGCGCGAGCGCGCCGCGCAGCAACCCGTCGGCCACCGAGCCGATGGTGGCCACCGCGGCCCGGTGCAGCACCGGCAGCGGCAGCGCGAGCAGCTGCGCCGCCGGGATGGTGACGCCGGTCAGCCGGACCGTGGCCTCCGGGTTGCCGCCGGAGGCCGGGCTCGGGGTCAGCTCCAGGCCGGGGGTGTCCGCCTCGACCAGTGCGACCCCGGCGTCGGTGGGGATCAGCAGCCAGCGCGCCTCCGCCGCGTACGGAACGGCGACCTTGCGGCCGGTGAGCACCACCGAGCCGCCCTCGGTCACCGCGCTGGTCTCCGGCTCAACGGTGAACGGCGCCGCCTGCTCGCTGAGCGCGGCGGTGAGCACCGCGCCATCGGCGACCGCGCCGAACACCCGCTCCGCCGGCTCGTCCGGCAGCGCCGCCAGCAGCGGCACGACGCCGAAGCCGAGCGTCGGCAGCGCCGGTACCGCGACCGCGTCGGTGGCCAGCTCGGTGAGCAGCACCGACACCTCGGCCAGCCCCATGCCCGCGCCGCCGAGCTTCTCCGGCAGCGGCACCGCGAGCAGGCCGGAATCGACCAGCCGCGGCCACAGCTCGAAATCCCGCGCCGAATTGCGCTCCAGCAGGCTCACGACCACCTCGGCGATCGCGTCCTGACTCTCGTCCCTGGTGAAATCCACGTTCGTCCCCGTCCCTACGTCTGCTCTCTCGGCAGCCCGAGGATCCGCTCACCGGCGACGGTCAGCAGGATCTGCTCGGTGCCGCCCGCGATGGACAGGCACCGGGTGAGCAGGAACTCCTTGACCTCAGCGGTCTCCTGCGCGCCGACCGTGCCCGCCACCTCGACCGCGAACTCCGCGACCGCCTGGCGATGCCGTACACCCACCAGTTTGCGCACACTGCTCTGCGCCGACGGGTCGGAACCGGTGAGCATGCGCACGGCGGCGTGCTGCTCCAGCAGCAATCCGGCGATGGCGTCCGAGATCAGCGCGCCCAGCTTGTCGTTGCGCAGTTCCGCGCCGGGGCCGGTCGCCGGGAGCTTGGCGACCAGCTCCTCCAGCGCGGTGCCGATTCCGCTGCCGCTCATGGCGACCCGCTCGGCGGCCAGCGTGGCGCGGGTGATCTTCCAGCCATTGTTCAGGTCGCCGACCAGGCCCTCGTCCGGGACGAAGACGTCGTCCAGGAAGACCTCGCTGAAGCGGGCCTCGCCGGTGATCTGCACCAGCGGGCGGATCTCCAGGCCAGGGGAGTCCATCTTCAGCAGGAAGTACGAGATGCCCTTGTGCTTGGGGGCGTCCGGGTCGGTGCGGGCGAGGCAGATGGCCCAGTTCGCCTTGTCCGCGAGCGAGGTCCAGACCTTCTGGCCGCGCAGCAGCCAGCCGCCATCGGTGCGCTTGGCGGTGGTGCGCAGGGCGGCCAGGTCGGAGCCCGCCTCCGGCTCACTGAAGAGCTGGCACCAGATCACCTCGCCGCGCAGCGTCGGCCAGGCGAACCGCTCGACCTGCTCGGCGCTGCCGTGCTGGAGCAGGGTGGGGACGGCCCAGCCGCCGATGGTGAGGTCGGGGACGGCGACGCCGGCGCGGCGCAGCTCCTCCGAGATCATCAGGCCGGTCATAGGGTTCGCGGCGCGGCCGTACGGGCGCGGCCAGTGCGGCATGATCATGCCCGCCTCGGCCAGCGCCGCGCGCTGCTCCTCCGCGGGGAGCGCCGCGATGGCGGCTACCTCCGCGGCGAGTTCGCCGCCGACCGCGGCGATCTCGCCCTCTGCGGCCGGCTCACCAGCGTCGGCGGCCGCGCCGGACCCGGCGGCGCTCGCACCGGATGCGGCCGCGGGACCGCCGGCGACAGTGCCGGTTCCGACCGCCTCGGCAAGCACTCCGTCCGCGGCGAGGATCCGCTCGGCGCCGGTGGTGCGGCGGTGCCCGGCGCGGGTCAGCTCGGTGACCCTGGCACGCCAGCGCTCGCCACCACCGAGCAACTGCTTGAGCAGCAGCGCGCGGCGCAGGTAGAAGTGCGCGTCGTGCTCCCAGGTGAAGCCGATCCCGCCGAGCACCTGGATGCAGTCCTTCGCCGTCTGCACCGCGGCGTCCAGCGAGATGGCGCCCGCGATGGCGGCGGCGATCGGCAGCTCGGCCCCGCCCTCGTCCACCGCTGCGGCGGCGTCGGCGGCGACCGCGCGGATCAGCTCGGTGCGGCAGAGCATCCACGCGCAGATGTGCTTGACCGCCTGGAACGACCCGATCTGCCTGCCGAACTGGGTGCGCGTCCGCGCGTAGTCGGCGGCGGTCTCCAGGCACCATCCGGTGATCCCGGCGAGCTCGGCCGTCGCCAGCGCGAGCACCAGGTCGCCGACCGCGTACGGCGCGCGGAATACCCGCTCGGCGGGGACCGCGACCTCGGTGAGGTGCACCCGCGCCAGCGGGGAGCCGGGGTCGGCGGAGTCGAGCGGCTCGATCCGCAGCCCCTCGGTGTCCGGCGGGAGCAGCACCCAGCGCGCGCCGTCGTCGGCCGCGACCGGCAGCAACACGGCGGCATCCGGGGTGGCGCCGAGCACCGTCTCCCAGACGCCGGTGAGCGGAGCACCGTCGGGGGCGGCGGGTAGGCTCTGCTCCGCGCCGCCGATGCCGTCGAGCGCCAGTCCGCAGGGCAGCTCCTCGTCGAGCGCGCCGGCGGTGACCAGCTGGGCCACCGCCGTCGTCAACACGGGGCCGCCGACGAGATCGTGCGCGGCCTGCTCGACCAGCACCGCGAGATCGGTCACCGACCCGCCGGCGCCGCCCGCCTCCTCCGCGACCGCGACCCGGAAGATCCCGAGATCGGTCAGTGCCGGCCAGTAGCCACGCCAGTAGCCGGCCGCGCCGGAGCGCATTGTTGCAATCGGCCGGACCGATCCGGACCACCCGCGCATCGACTCCTGGACGGCTTTGTGCTCGTCAGTGGTGGCGATGGTCACACTCATGACCGCCTTCCCGGCGTGACTGCCACACCTAGAACATGTTCTAATATCCCTGCCGGGCGGAAGTCAAGAGCAGGCCCGGCGCGCAGCGCAATGCCCGAAAGGACGTTCATCGATGGCCAGCCCCTCGCGATCGCAGCAGCCCGACCCGGGTGCGCCGCGTACCGGACCGGTCACGACCCTCAGCGAGGACGAACTCAGCTCCGCCGCGCAGCGGGAGCGGCGCAAGCGGATCCTGGACGCGACGCTGGCGCTCGCCTCCAAGGGCGGCTACGACGCGGTGCAGATGCGGGCGGTCGCCGAGCGCGCCGACGTCGCGGTCGGCACGCTCTACCGGTACTTCCCGTCCAAGGTGCACCTGCTGGTCTCCGCGCTGGCCCGCGAGTTCGAGCAGTTCGAGGGCAAGCGCAAGCCGCTCTCCGGCGGCTCCCCGCAGGAGCGCATGCACGCCCTGCTCACCAACATCACCCGCATGATGCAGCGCGACCCGCTGCTCACCGAGGCCATGACCCGCGCCTTCATGTTCGCCGACGCCTCAGCGGCGGCGGAGGTGGACCGGGTCGGCAAGGTCATGGACCGGGTCTTCGCCCGCGCCATGAACGACGGTGAGCCCACCGAGCGCCAGCTCGCCGTCGCCCGCGTCATCAGCGACGTCTGGCTCTCCAACCTGGTCGCCTGGCTCACCCGCCGCGCCTCCGCCACCGACGTCAGCGAGCGCCTCGAACTCACCGTCGACCTGCTCCTCGGCGAACGCAGCATCTAGCCGGCCGCGGGCGAGCTGCGCTCGCGGGGGCCGGCGCGGTCCCGGAGCTACGCCGCGCGCGCCGGTGCGAGCCTGCGGCGCCACGCCTCGCGGATCGCGATCCCGAACAGGATCAGCAGCATCGCCTGGAACGTTGAGGCGACCGGCCCCCACGGCCACGCGCCGCACACAACGGCCACCGGCACAGCACCCCGGGAACCCCAGTTGCGCGAAGTATGCCGGGGCGCGCACCATGGATGGCGACGGACGGCGAGGCGGCGAAGTCTGCGAGCGGGCCCACAGCTTCTCCCCGTGCGAAGACCCCGCTGACGGGGTACAACCACAGGTAGCGCGAGTGCGAATCCGCCGCGTTCGCGCGCACGTACACCGGCGTTCGTGAGGCGCGGGCGGAAACCCCGTACGCGCGTGGGCGCGGCGCAGACGATTCAGTATTGTTTCCCGCGCCCGGAATCATCCCCCTCCGATCTCAAGGTTGGATGCGTGAGCGCACAGGATCTGCCACTGGAACTTCGCCGTGCTCTGTCGACGGTCGCGCGCGTGCCGCGGCTGTTGGTGGCCTCGGACTACGACGGGACCATCGCGCCCATCGTGTCCGACCCGGCGGAGGCGTTTCCCCACCGCGAATCGGTGAACGCGCTACGCGCGCTCGCGGGGCTCACCGGCACCACCGCCGCGGTGATCTCCGGCCGGGCCCTGCGCGATCTCGCGGCGCTCTCCCGGCTCCCCGTCGAGGTGCAGCTGATCGGTAGCCACGGCTCGGAGTTCGACGTCGGCTTCGTGCACGCCATCGACAGCGACGCGAAGCAGCTGCTGCGCGAGGTGCAGGCCGAGCTCGGCACGATCGCCGACGACAACCCGGGCACCACCGTCGAGAACAAGCCGGCCAGCTCCGCGCTGCACGTGCGCAACGCCAGCCCCGAGGTGGGCAGGCGCGCGCTCGACAAGGTGCGCCAGGGCGCCGCCTGCTGGGTGGGGATCCAGGTCACCGAGGGCAAGGAGGTGATCGAGCTCGCGGTGGTCGCCACCGACAAGGGCTACGCGCTCGACACCATCCGGCACCAGGAGGGCGCGTCGGCCGCGGTCTTCTTCGGCGACGACGTCACCGACGAGAAGGCGTTCCGGGTGCTCTCCGGCCCGGACGTCGGGATCAAGGTCGGGCCGGGCGAGAGCCTGGCCGGCTACCGGGTGGACAGCACCGAGGACGTCTCGCGCGCGCTCGCCTTCCTGCTCGACGAGCGCCGCACCTGGCTGGCGGGCGCCAGCGCGCCGCGGATCGAGCGGCTGACCATGCTGGCCAGCCCGCGCTCGGTCGCGCTGCTCACCCCGGACGCCACCGTCACCTGGTTCTGCCACCCCGAGCCGGATTCCGCCGCGGTCTTCGCGCACCTGCTCGGCGGCCCGCAGGCTGGCCACTTCACCATCGCCCCCGAGCGCCCCGGACTCCCGCTCTCGCAGCGCTACGTGGACGGCACCATGACCGTCGAGACGCGCTGGGCCAGCCTCGGCGTCGTCGACTACCTGCCGCACGACGTCGCGCCGGACCGCACCGACCTGACCCGCGTCATCACCGGCACCGCCAAGGCCGTGATCACCTTCGCCCCGCGCCCCGAGTTCGGGCAGGTGTCGGTGAGCATCGAGGCCGAGCCGGCCGGGCTGCGGGTGCTCGGCACCAACGACCCGATGGTGCTGCGCTCGCCCGGCGTGCAGTGGGAGATCCGCAGCGACGGCTCGCACGACTTCGCCTACGCCGTGGTCGACCCGTCGGTCGCCCCGGTCGTGCTCGAACTGCGCTGCGGCACCGAGGACCTGACCCCGGCCATGACCCCGGAGCCGGAGCGGCGGGCGGCGGCCGAGCAGTACTGGGCGGACTGGGCGGCCGGGCTGGAGCTGCCGCCGCTCAAGCCGGATCTGATGAAGCGCTCCGCGCTCACCCTGCGCGGCCTGGTGCACGCCCCCTCCGGCTCGATCCTGGCCGCCGCGACCACCTCGCTGCCGGAGGACATCGGCGGCGTGCGCAACTGGGACTACCGCTACTGCTGGCTGCGTGATGCCGCGCTCACCGCGCAGGCGCTGGTCTCGCTCGGCTCGGTCGGCGAGGCCGACGCCTACCTGGCCTGGGTGCACCGGGTGCTGGAGACGCTGCCCGGCCCCGAGCGGCTGCACCCGCTCTACACCATCTACGGCGAGACGCTGCCGCCGGAGGCCGTCATCGACCAGCTCCCCGGCTACGCGGGCTCGCGCCCGGTGCGGGTCGGCAACGCGGCCAACATGCAGGTCCAGCTCGACGTGTTCGGCCCGATCGTCGACCTGATCGCCAACCTGGCCGCCGCGCGCGGCAGGCACGGCATCGCCGACCCGGCCCGCGCCCTCCCGGACGCCGACTGGGAGCTGGTGCAGGACATGGTCGCCGCGGTGCAGCGGCGCTGGCAGGAGCCGGACCACGGCATCTGGGAGATCCGCGGTAACCCGCGGCACCACGTGTACTCGAAGGTCATGGGCTGGCTGACGGTCGACCGCGCGCTCACCCTGGCGCAGAAGTTCGACCGCCCGATCGACCCGGAGTGGCCGGTGCTCCGCGACACCATCGCCGACGAGGTCAAGACCAAGGGCTGGAACGAGGAGGTGCAGTCCTACACCGCCGCCTACGACGGCACCGACCTGGACGCCGCCACCCTGCACATCGGCCTCTCCGGGCTGATCGACCCCTCCGACCCGCGCTTCCACGCCACCGTGGTCGCCACCGAGGCGGAGTTGCGCAGCGGCGCGACGGTGTACCGGTACCACCACGACGACGGGCTGCCCGGCGGCGAGGGCGGCTTCCACCTCTGCGCGGCCTGGCTGATCGAGGCGTACCTGCTGATCGGCAAGCGCTCGGACGCCGAAGCGCTCTTCGCGCAGCTGGTCGCCGCGGCCGGGCCGACCGGGCTGCTCAGCGAGGAGTACGACCCGGTGGCCGAGCGATCGCTGGGCAACCACCCGCAGGCGTACAGCCACCTGGGGCTGCTGCGCTGCGCCCAGCTGCTGAGCCAGCAGGCGGAAGTCCTGGTCTGACCCGTTTCGAGGCCCGTGCGAGCACCACTCGCACGGGCCTCGCGCATTTCCGGCACCCGGGGCGCGACGGGTCGTTCCCCCTGCTAAAGTGAAACGGAAACGGTTTCCATTACCCGCAGGAGCTGCCCCGTGGCCACCCGATTCTTCCTTCGCACCGCCGGTCTCGCCGTCGGGGTGGCGACGGCCTTCGCCCTGGCCGCGTGCGGCAGCGGCTCCGACGGGTCCGGCAAACCCTCGGTGGTCGCCTCCACCGATGTGTGGGGCAGCGTGGCCGCTGCCGTCGCCGGGCCGGACGCCGAGGTCGAGTCGCTGATCACCGATCCCTCCGCCGACCCGCACTCGCACGAGTCGTCGGCGGGCGAGACCGCCCACATCGCCGAGGCCGACCTGGTGGTCTTCAACGGCGGCGGCTACGACGAGTTCGTGGAGCAGGCACTGAACGGCCGCGACACCCCGTCGGTGGACGCGTACTCGGTGCGCACCGACCAGTCCGAGGAGAACGAGCACGTCTGGTACGACGTGACCACCGTGGCGACGGTCGCGGATCGGATCGCCGCCGAGCTCGGCGAGCTCGACGCCGAGCACGCGCAGGGCTACACCGACCGCGCCGCCGAGTTCAAGGGCAAGCTGGCAGGCATCACCGCGGTGACCGACCGGATCGCCACCGCGCGCCCGGACACCCCGGTGCTGCAGACCGAGCCGCTCGCCTACTATCTGCTGCGCGCCGCGAAGGTGCGCGACCTGACTCCCGCGGAGTTCCAGGAGGCGATCGAGCAGGAGACCGACCCGGCCCCCGCGGCCGTCGCCGCCACCAGGGACCTGCTCACCGGCAAGCAGGTGCGCGTGCTGGTGTACAACGTGCAGACCGAGGGCCGGATCACCCAGGACCTGCGCGGCCTCGCGCAGCAGAACAGCATCCCGGTGCTCGAGGTGACCGAAACCCTGCCCGACGGTGTGGATTACATCGCCTGGCAGACCGCCAACGCCGAGGCGCTCGCCACGGCGGTGAGCCCCTCGTGAGGACGGCATGACCACCGAATCCGGCGTCCCGGTCGACCGGGCGATCACGCCCGCCGTCCGGCTCTCCGACGCCCGGCTCTCCTTCGGATCGAGAACCCTGTGGGAGGAACTCGATCTGGAGGTGGCACCGGGCGAGTTCGTTGTGGTGCTCGGGCCGAACGGCTCCGGGAAGACCTCGCTGCTCAAGGTGCTGCTCGGGCAGCTGGCGCTGAGCCGGGGCAGCGCGACGATCGGGGGCGCGCCCGCGCGCACCGGCAACCCGCACATCGGCTACGTGCCGCAGCAGAAGACCATCGACGCCGGGGTGCAGCTGCGCGGCGTCGACCTGGTCGGGCTCGGGGTGGACGGGCACCGCTGGGGGCTCGGGCTGCGCAACCGCGCCGAGCGCGCGCGCCGGGTGCGCGCCGCCATCGCCGACGTCGGCGCGCAGGGCTACGCCGACGCCCCGCTGGAGTCCATGTCCGGCGGCGAGCAGCAGCGGCTGCGGGTGGCGCAGGCACTGGTCGGCGACCCGCGGGTGCTGCTCTGCGACGAGCCGCTGCTCAGCCTGGACCTGGCCAATCAGCAGCTGGTCGCCGAGCTGATCGACCGCCGCAGGCGGACCAGCGGCACCGCCGTGCTCTTCGTGACGCACGAGATCAACCCGGTGCTGCCGCTGGTCGACCGGGTGATCTACCTGGTGAACGGGCGCTTCCGGATCGGCACCCCGGACGAGGTGATGACCTCCGCGGTGCTCTCCGAGCTGTACGGCACCGACGTCGAGGTGCTGCGGGTGCGCGGCCGGCTGGTGGTGGTCGGCACCGGCGACACCATGGACGCGCTCGGCACCGCGGGCGCGCACTGCCACGGCGCCGAGGAGTTCGGGCCAGGGGTGGCGCGGAACGGGGCGCGAGCGTGATCGACAAGCTCGGCGGCGTGCTCTCCAAGACCTTCGACTTCTCGACCACCGCCAACCTGATCGGTTACGACTTCGTGCAGCAGGCGCTGCTCGCGGCCGCGCTGCTCGGGCTGCTCGCCGGGGTGATCGGGCCGCTGGTGGTGAGCAGGCAGATGTCCTTCGCGGTGCACGGCACCAGCGAGCTCTCGCTCACCGGCGCGGCCGCCGCGCTGCTCGCCGGGATCGGCGTCGGGATCGGCGCCATCGTCGGCTCGGTGGTCGCGGCGGTGCTCTTCGGCGTGCTCGGCACCAGGGCGCGCGAGCGCGATTCGGTGATCGCGGTGGTGCTCTCCTTCGGCCTCGGGCTCTCGGTGCTCTTCCTCTGGCTCGGCCCGGAGCGCGCCGGCTCCAAGTTCTCGCTGCTCACCGGGCAGGTGGTGAGCGTCGGGTACAGCGGGCTGACGCTGCTGATCGCCTGCACCGCCGGGGTGCTCGCGGTGCTCGCGCTGATCTACCGGCCACTGCTCTTCGCCAGCACCGACCCGGAGGTGGCGCAGGCGCGCGGGGTTCCGGTGCGCGCGCTCTCGGTGGTCTTCGCGGTCATGCTCGGCATCACCGCGGCGTTCGGCGTGCAGATCGTCGGCGCGCTGCTCGTGCTCGCGCTGCTGATCACCCCGGCCGCGGCGGCCGCGCAGGTGACCGCGAGCCCGGTGCGGGCGACGGTGCTCGCGGTGCTCTTCGCGGAGGTGGCGGCGGTGGGCGGGATTCTGCTCTCGCTGGCGCCCGGGGTGCCGGTCTCGACCTTCGTCACCACCATCTCGTTCGTCATCTACCTGGTCTGCCGGGTGGTCGGCCGGCGCGGCGCGCGCAGGCGTCCGGTACCGGCCACGGTTTGATGGCAACCGCCTTCAGTCAGGCGTGCCGGATTTCGTATGCTCGTGCGCACGTCTCCCCCGACCGAATGGTGCGCAATGATCGACTTCGAGATTCCCGCCGAGCTCGCCGCTGAGCGCGATCGCGTCCGCCAGTTCGTGATCGACAGGATCGTCCCGTTCGAGCGCGACCCGCGGCTCACCCAGCACGGCCCCACCGACGAGCTGCGCCAGGAGCTGGTCGAGCTGGCGCGGGCGGAGAACCTGCTCACCGTGCAGGCCCCGGTGGAGCTGGGCGGGCGCGGGCTGACCCACGCCGAGCAGGCGGTGCTCTACGAGGCGGCGGGGTGGTCGACGCTCGGGCCGGTCGCGATGAACTGTGCCGCGCCCGACGAGGGCAATATGTATCTGCTGAGCAAGATCGCGAATCCGCGGCAGGTGGACCAGTTCCTCGCCCCGGTGATCGCCGGGCACCAGCGCTCGGTCTTCGCCATGACCGAACCGGACGGCGCAGGCTCGGATCCGGCGCAGCTCTGCACCGAGGCCACCTTCGACGGCGAGAACTTCGTGCTCAACGGCCGCAAGTGGCTGATCACCGGCGCGAACGGAGCCAAGACCTGGATCATCATGGCCCGGCTTGCGCCGAACCCGCACCTGCCGGAGGGCCCGACACTCTTCCTCACCGAGGGCGGCACGCCGGGCATCGTCATCGAGCGAACCATGAACACCATGGACCGCAACTATGTGGCCGGCCACGGTGTCGTCCGCTTCGAGAACCTGACGCTGCCGAGGGAGGCGCTGCTCGGCGCGGCCGGGCAGGCGCTGCGCTACGCCCAGCTGCGGCTCGCCCCCGCCCGGCTCACGCACTGCATGCGCTGGCTCGGCGCGGCCGAGCGGGCGCAGAGCATCGCCGTCGCGCACGCCAAGACCAGGACGGCGTTCGGGAAGCCGATCGGCGAGCACCAGGGCGTGTCGTTCCTGTTGGCGGACAACGAGATCGCGCTGCACCAGTGCAGGCTGACCATCTGGCACGCCTGCTGGCTGATGGACCGCGGCGAGAAGGCGCGGCACGAGAGCTCGATCGCCAAGGCGTTCGTCTCGGAGGAGCTGTTCAAGGTGGCCGACCGCTGCGTCCAGGTGCTCGGCGGCATCGGGATCAGCGACGAGACCGTGGTCGAGATGATCTTCCGCGACATGCGCGCCTTCCGCCTCTACGACGGCCCCACCGAGGTGCACAAGTACGCCATCGGCCGCAAGATCCTGCGCTGAGGCGATCTTCGGGCAACCCGTTCGGACGCCGGGTTTCCCGCAGCCCCGTCGGCTAACATCGTCTGACATGAGTTCGGAACTGCTCGTCGATGTCTCCGCGGGCATCGCCGTGCTGACCCTGAATCGTCCGGCCCAGCAGAATGCCTTCACCCCCGGGATGGCCACCGAACTCGGCGTCGCGCTACAGCGGTGCGACGTCGAGGACGCCATCCGCGCGGTGGTGATCACCGGCACGCCCCCCGCGTTCTGCGCCGGGGCCGATCTCTCCAGCCGGGTCGGCGAGGTCAGCGGCACCCTGGACCCCCCGCCCTGGAAGGTCCGCAAGCCCGTGATAGCGGCGGTCAACGGTCACGCCGTAGGCATAGGCCTCGCCCTCGCCCTGCAATGCGACCTCCGCTACATGGCCGGAGACGCCATCTACGGCCTGAATCAGGTACGAAGAGGCGTCCTGGCCGACGGCTCCGCCCACTGGACCCTGCCGAGGCTCGTCGGCATGGCGAACGCAGCGGACATCATGCTCACCGGCCGCACCTTCGACGGCGAGGAAGCCCAGGCCATGGGGATCGCCAACGCCTCCCTGCCCGGCGGCGAAGTCCTCCCGACCGCCCTCGCGGTAGCCCACGACATCGCGAGCGGCTCCGCCCCCCTCCCGGTAGCCCTGTCGAAGCGACTCCTCTGGGAAGGCCTCGGCATGACCCCCGACATGGTCGGCCGCCTCGAGACAGACCTCAACCAACAGGTATCCCACAGCATCGACGGCAACGAAGCCATGTCGGCCTTCAAAGAACAACGCCGCCCCAACTGGACCGGCAAACTCACCGAGGAATGGCCCACCTGGGGAGACAACGTCCCCCCGAGACCCAGCCTGGACTGACCCCGCGCACAGGGGCGGGTCTCACGAACCCGCCGAGCGAGGCTCGGCCGGACAACTCAAGCGTTCCCGCCCAGGGTGATCAACACGAACAAGGTCGCGTAGATCACCATCAACACAGTCCCCACGATCCCGAGCACATACCCCACCATCACCTGGGCCCGCCCACCGAAAGCCCCCCCGGACTCCTCGATCTGATCCAACGCCCGCCGCCCCAAGGCCCACGCCACGGGACCGGCCAACCCACAGCACAAGATACTCACAGCCCCGAGAAACAAGATAGCCGTGGCGTTGGGATGCTCGACCGGCTGCCCGATCGGCTGGTTCGGTATCACCATTGCTCGAATTCTACGGCCCCGGAGCGCCTTTACCGCCGTCTCTGCCGCGCAATCTCCGACAGCACGACCCCCGCGGCAACGGACGCGTTGAGCGACTCCACATCCCCCGCCATCGGGATACTCAGGATCTCGTCACAGTTCTCCCGAACCAGCCGCGACAGCCCCTTGCCCTCTGACCCGACGACGACCACCGTCGGATCAGACCCGTCGAAGTCGTCCAGCGTGGTGGTCCCACCGGCATCGAGCCCGACGACCCGGATCCCCCGCCCGGCCCAATCCTTCAGCGTACGAGTGAGATTCGTGGCCCGAGCGACGGGAAGCCGAGCAGCGGCCCCGGCACTGGTCCGCCAGGCGACAGCCGTGACACCGGCACTGCGCCGCTGCGGGATCAACACCCCCTGGCCCCCGAACGCCGCCACGGACCGGACGACGGCCCCGAGGTTCCGCGGGTCGGTGATGTTGTCCAGCGCCACGAGCAGCGCGGGCCCACCCGACTCCCGGGCCCGCTGCAGCAGATCGTCCGGGTGCGCGTACCGATACGCGGGCACCTGCAACGCCACACCCTGATGCAGCCCGTTGGCACTGAGCCGGTCGAGATCGGTCCGCGGCACCTCGAGAATGGAGATCCCGGTATCGGCGGCGATCTTCACGCTCTCCGTGAGCCGCTCGTCGTTCTCGGTCCCGACCGCCACGTACAGCGCCGACGCCGGAACCCCCGCCCGCAGGCACTCCACGACCGGATTCCGCCCGAGCACCATCTCCGGCCCGTCGTCACCCCGGCGCCCGGCGGTGGTCCGCCCGCCCTTGCCCGCGGGCCGCCCCTTGGCGTCCGCCTTCGCCTTGAGCGCCGCCCGCTTGGCGGCGGGATGCTTGGTCCTGGCCTCGGCGGGCGGGGTGGCCCCGCGCCCCTCCAGCCCGCGCCTGCGCTGCCCGCCGGAGCCGACGGTGGCGCCCTTCTTGGTCGTGCCCTTGCGAATAGCGCCGCGGCGCTGTGAGTTGCCTGCCATCAGTCGGCCTTTCCTGGCACGTCGGCGAGGCTCCACTCGGGGCCCGCGGGGGTGTCGGTGACCTCGATGCCCGCCGCCTGCAGGCGATCCCGCACGGCGTCGGCGGTGGCCCAGTCGCGGTCGGTGCGTGCCTGCTGGCGGCGGTCGAGTTCGGCGCGCACCAGGACGTCGAGGGCGCCGGTGGCGGCGCCGGAGTCGCTCGGTGCGAACCAGTGCGGATCGAAGGGGTCGACGCCGAAGACGGCGAGCATGGCGCGGACCTGCGCGGCCAGTTCGCGCGCGGTCTCGGCCTGCCCGCCCTCCAGCGCCTTGTTGCCGGTGTGCACCACGTGGTGGATCTCGGCGAGCGCGCGCGGCACCGCGAGATCCTCGTCGAGTGCGTCGGCGAAGGCATCGGTCCAGGTGGCCGCGGGCACCGGGCCGCCGCGCTCGGCGACCCGCAGCAGGAACGATTCGATGCGCTGGTAGGAGGCGGCGGCGTCGTGCAGCGCCTTGTCCGAGTACTCCAGCTTGGAGCGGTAGTGCGCGCTGCCGAGGTAGAAGCGCAGCTCGACGGCGCGCACCTGCTTCAGCACATTGGGCACGCTGAGCACGTTCCCCAGCGACTTGGACATCTTCTCGCCGCCCATGGTGACCCAGCCGTTGTGCAGCCAGTAACGGGCGAAGCCGTCACCGGCCGCCTTGGACTGGGCGATCTCGTTCTCGTGGTGCGGGAAGATGAGATCCATTCCACCGCAGTGGATGTCGAACTCGGCGCCGAGGTAGTACTCGGCCATGGCGGAGCACTCCAGGTGCCAGCCGGGCCTGCCGGCGCCCCACGGCGAGGGCCAGCTGGGCTCGCCGGGCTTGGCTGCCTTCCAGAGCGTGAAATCGCGCGGGTCGCGCTTGCCCGAGCCGGCGCTCTCGCCCTGGTGCACGTCGTCCAGCCGGTGCCCGGAGAGCTCGCCGTACTGCGGGTAGCTGAGCACGTCGAAGTAGACGTTGCCCTCCGAGGCGTAGGCGTGGCCGCGGTCGATCAGCCGGTGCATGAGCTCGATCATCTGCCCGATGTGCCCGGTGGCCCGCGGCTCGGCCGAGGGCGGGAGCACGCCGAGGGTGCGGTATGCCGCGTCGAAGGCGCGCTCGTGCGTCGCGGCCCACTCCCACCAGGGGCGGCCCGCCTCGGCGGCCTTGTGCAGGATCTTGTCATCGATATCGGTGACATTGCGGATGAAGAGCACGTCGGTGCCCTGCGCCTGCAACCACCGGCGCAGGATGTCGAAGGCGACTCCGCTGCGGAGGTGACCGATGTGGGGCTGACCCTGCACGGTGGCGCCACAGAGGTACACCGACGCACGGCCGGGGACCAGTGGCGCGAAATCGCGCATGGTCCGCGTGTCGGTGTCGTAGAGGCGCAGAGTCACGGGCGCTCATCTTAGCTGGTATAAAAGCCCCGCCGACGCGGCGGCTCCGCTGGACACGCCGCCGAGCGGCGCGCGGGGGTTCAGCGTGGCCGCAGCAGCGCGGTGGCGATCGCCGCGATGCCCTCGCCGCGGCCGGTGAGCCCGAGCCCGTCGGTGGTGGTTCCGGAGACCGAGACCGGGGCGCCGAGCAGTTCGCCGAGCACCTTCTGCGCCTCGCCGCGGCGCGGGCCGATCTTGGGGCGATCGCCGATCACCTGCACCGCGGCATTCGCGACGGCGAATCCGGCCTCGTCCAGCAGCCTGCGGACCTCGGTCAGCATGGTGGCCCCGGAGACATTCGCCCATTCCGGGCGGCCGGTGCCGAAGACGGCGCCGACATCGCCGAGCCCGGCGGCGGAGAGCAAAGCGTCACACAGTGCGTGCGCGGCGACATCGCCGTCCGAGTGACCGGAACAGCCGTCGTCGTCCGGAAAGAGCAATCCCGCCATCCAGCACGGGCGGCCCGGCTCGATCGGGTGCACGTCGCTGCCGATTCCGACCCGCATCGTCATACCGCCTGCCGTTCGCCCGCGCGCACCGCGCCCGCCAGAATCAGATCGAGCGGGGTCGTGATCTTGAACGCCAGCGGATCGCCCGCGACGGTGTGCACCGCGATGCCGAGCCGCTCGACCAGCCCGGCGTCGTCGGTGGCGCTGAGCGCCGGATCGGCGTAGGCCCGGCGCAGCGGTTCGGCGGCGAAGCCCTGCGGGGTCTGGATGGCGCGCAGCCCGGCGCGATCCGGGGTGCCGGTGACGATGCCGTCGCCGTCGACGCTCTTCACGGTGTCGACCACCGGCAGCGCGGGGATGACGGCATCGTGCCCGGCGCGCAGCGCGGCGACCACGCGGCGCACGAGGTCGGGCGGGGTGAGGGCGCGGGCGGCGTCGTGCACGAGGACGTGCGTGGCGTCGGCGGCGGCCGCCAGCCCGGCACGCACCGAATCGGTGCGCTCCGAACCGCCGACGACGACCCGCACCGAGCCGGGGAGCAGGGCAACGGCGCTCTCTACCAGCTCGGGCGGGACCATCACGACGATTTCGTCGACCGCCCCGGAGGCGATCAACCCGTCAACGGACAACTTGATCATGGGCGTGCCGCCGACCGGGACGAACGCCTTGGGCAGATTCTCACCCAGACGAACACCCCGGCCGGCGGCAGGCACCAACGCGACGACGCGGTCGGCGTTGTTCACAGAATTACGTGCTCGCGGTCAGGAAGCCGCGGCGAGTACCTCGTCGAGAATGATGTCGGCTTTGTCGCCGTCAGTGCCCTCGGCCAGCGCCAGCTCGCCCACGAGAATCTGGCGAGCCTTCGCCAGCATCCTCTTTTCGCCGGCGGATAGACCGCGGTCCTGCTCACGACGCCAGAGATCCCGAACCACCTCGGCCACCTTGTTCACATCGCCGGAGGCGAGCTTCTCCAGGTTGGCCTTGTAGCGGCGGGACCAGTTGGTCGGCTCCTCGGTGTGCGGCGCGCGCAGAACCTGGAAGACCCGATCGAGGCCTTCCTGGCCGACAACGTCCCGGACGCCGACATATTCGGCATTCGCCGCGGGGACTCGAACAGTGAGATCGCCCTGGGCGACCTTGAGGACCAGATACTCCTTCTGCTCGCCTTTGATGGTGCGAGTCTCGATTGCTTCGATCAGCGCCGCTCCGTGATGGGGGTAAACGACGGTGTCTCCGACCTTAAAAATCATGTGTCCCGTGCCCCTTTCGATGTTCACAGTTTAACATGCGGCTCGATAACGGTGCGATCAACTGTGCAGGTCAGGGCCACAACGGGCAGACCACAGGGGTTGACAGGCGAGAAACGGTGTGCATTCTGTTGTGCGCGTAGGCTATATCGCCAGTACCTGAGGGTGCATCGGAGTTGCCGGGTGGCGCGGACCGCAATCCCGCCCGCGGAACTGTTACCGAACGGATGCCGGGTGCCCCGTGTCCGGCCCGGACCGCCGCCCGCCGCAGCGGGCCCGGCTCTCGACTACTACGCTGCCTAGTTAGTACTCTGCCCCCCGAGGGACGAGCCCGGTCGACATGGAGGACAACCCGTGATTGCCATGAAAGCTGTGACTGCCTGCGCCGCGCTGGCAGCGGGCGCCGCTCTTGCGCTCACCGGGTGCAGCGCCGGACAGATCGCGCAGACCGCCGATCAGAAGGCCGCCATCAACGGCACCCATGCCGAGGTCGGACAGCTCTCCCTGCTCAATGTGCACATCGTCTACCCGAAGGAGACGCAGACCCTCCAGGTCGGCGGCTCGGCGGTGATCGCGCTCTCCATCGTCAACAACAGCAGCACCGTCACCGACGAGCTGACCAGCATCACCACCGATCTCGGCCCGGTGCGGATCACCCCGCCCGCCGGGCAGAGCCGGGTCGTGGTCGGGCCGAGCCAGATCGTCGTCGCCGCCGGCGAGGTCGCGGCGGCCGAGGCGGCGCACAGCCCCGGCGGGCACGGCGGCGCCGCGAGCAGCACCACCACCCCGGCCCCGAGCACCACCACGCCGGCTCCGAGCGGGACGGCGGTGCCCGGTCTCGACACCGAGGGCGCCCCCGCCCTCGGCACCGATCCCGAGGCCAAGCCGGCCAAGATCGAGATCACCGGGCTGACCAAGCCGATCTCGCCCGGTCTCACCTACACCGTGTCGTTCAACTTCAAGGAGAACGGCACCGTGCAGGTCTCGGTGCCGGTGGACGCCGGGCTGTATGTCGACCGGCACCTGTCCGACCTGTCCGGCCCCGCCGAGGAGGGCGCGGGCGGACACTGACCGCTCCCCGTTCCGCCTGCGGCCGTCGCACCTCGCGGTGCGGCGGCCGTCCGCGTTCGTGGGCCTGTCGGCGCCCGGCCGTAAGGTGCCGGTGTGGCCAAACTCAAGCCGACCTTCCGATGCTCCGCGTGCTCGCACGACGTGGCGAAATGGGTGGGCAAGTGCCCCGGCTGCGGGGCTTGGGGCACCGTCGAGGAGGCCGCGCCGATCGCCGCGGCCGCCGGGCCGGGCGCGCGCAGGGCGATGCTGCCGAGCACCGCGGCGGCGCCGCTCACCAGCATCGACTCCACGGTCACCAGGGCGCGGGCGACCGGGGTGGACGAGCTGGACCGGGTGCTCGGCGGCGGCGTCGTCCCCGGCTCGGTGGTGCTGCTCTCCGGCGAGCCGGGGGTGGGCAAGTCGACGCTGCTGCTCGAGGTCGCGCACCGCTGGGCCGCGGCGCGGGACGAGCGCTCGCTGTACGTGACCGCGGAGGAGTCGGCCGGGCAGGTGCGGCTCCGCGCCGACCGCACCGGCGCGGTGCACGAGCGGGTCTACCTGGCCGCCGAGTCCGATCTCGCGGTCGTGCTCGGTCACGTCGAGCAGGTGCGGCCGACGCTGCTCGTCGTCGACTCGGTGCAGACCATGATCGCCCCGGCCGAGGACGGCGTGATCGGCGGCGTCAGCCAGGTGCGCGCGGTGGCCGCCGCGCTCACCTCGCTGGCCAAGGCGAGCGGGGTCGCGGTGCTGCTGGTCGGGCACGTCACCAAGGACGGCAGCGTCGCCGGGCCGCGCACGCTGGAGCACCTGGTCGACGTGGTGCTGCAGTTCGAGGGCGACAAGAACACCACGCTGCGCATGGTGCGCGGGCTGAAGAACCGCTTCGGCAGCGCCGACGAGGTGGGCTGCTTCGAGCTGCACGACGACGGCATCGTCGGCGTGGCCGACCCCTCCGGGCTCTTCCTGCACCACCGCACCGACACCGTGCCCGGCACCGCGGTGACCGTGGCCATGGACGGCAAGCGCCCGCTGGTGAGCGAGGTGCAGGGGCTCACCGTCGACACCCAGGCACCGGCGCCGCGGCGCGCGGTGAGCGGGCTGGACTACAACCGGGTCTCGATGATCCTTGCCGTGCTGCAGAGCCGCTGCGGGGTGTACGTGGGCAAGCAGGACGTCTACGCCGCCACCGTCGGCGGGATGCGGCTGGTCGAGCCGGTGGCCGATCTGGCGGTCGCGCTGGCGCTGGCGAGCGCGGCGCGGGATGTCGCGCTGCCGCCGGGGTGGGTGATCCTCGGCGAGGTCGGGCTGGCCGGTGAGGTGCGCCGGGTGACCAATGCCGCGCGCAGGCTGGCCGAGGCGGAGCGGCTCGGCTTCACCACCGCGCTGGTTCCGCCCGGTTTCGATGCCCGCAAGACCGGCATGAAGGTGCACGAGGTCGCCGACGTGCGCTCGGCGCTGCGGCTGGCCGGGATCCGGCGGGCGCGCCCGGCCCCGGCGGAGGTCGCCGAGGTCGGCTGAGCCCGCCGCCCGGTCCGGCCGGGTAGCCGGCCACCGCCGCGGCCAGGTGACCCGGCTGCCGTCGGGCCCGGCGGCCGCGGACCCGGCCGAGCGCCGCTCAGCCGATGTTGAAGGGCTCGGCGGTGCTGCGGACCCCGCCGAGCTGCGCCAGCACGGCGTAGGCGCCGGAGGGCACCGGCACCCGCTCGCCCGCGCAGTTCGGCTGCGAGGTCGAGCCGGACCAGGTCACGGTGAAGGCCGCCTGCTGGCCGCGCTCCAGCGTCCTGATGTCGGGCTGGCCGTCGGGGTAGCAGTCCACGCTGTTCCACAGCCTGCGCGTGCCGTCGAGCGTCTGCACCGAGATCTGCTGCATGCCCGAGCCCATGTCCCTGCTGCACGGGGCCGCGGAGATGTTCGTGATGACGATGCCGAACACCGGCTGCTCGCCCCTGCGGTAGGTCGGCTGGCCGACGCTCACCTTCACCGCGAGCGACTGGTCCGAGCACGGCGCCACATCCGACTCGGCCGAGCTGCTCGCCGCGCTCGCACCCGAGCCGCCCGCGGGCGCGTTCGACTCCGTCGTCGTGCTCGTCGCGGCCGTGCCGCCGGGCGAGGTGCCACCCCTGGCGACCATCACCACCAGCCAGATCACCAGCGCGAGCGCGAGGACCAGAATGCCGATGGCGAAAACACGACGTCGCCAGTAGATCTCGGGAGGCAGCGGCCCAGTGGGTTCCAGCACGCCTCAACGGTAAGCGCAGCGCTTGGATCGTGGGCCGAGGGCCTCGGCGTGTCGGCCGCTCCCGGCCGCCGGGGACCAGGCCTACCTGGGCGGATGTCCGGGACCGTGTTCAGACGGCTTCGCCGATGTCCCCGATCACGTGGTGCAGCCAGGCCTTGCCCTCGGCGAGCTTGTAGTTCACGCAGGCGATGGCGAGCGTGCCCGCCTTGACCCGCTCGGCCACGATCGCCGAGCGCTCGGTGATCAGGTTGCCGGTCTCCACCACGTGCCGCGCCTCCAGCTCGTCGACGGTGGAGAGCCCCTCGCGCCTGCCTGCCAGGATCGATGGCGCGACCCGCTCGACCACGTCTCGGATGAAACCGCCGGGCACGGCGCCGCCGTCCAGGGTGTCGATGGTGGCCTTCACGGCACCGCAGCTGTCGTGGCCGAGCACCACGATGAGCGGGACGTCCAGCACCGCGACGCCGTACTCGATGGAGCCGAGCACCGAGCCGTCGACCACGTGACCAGCGGTGCGCACCACGAACATGTCGCCGAGGCCGCGATCGAAGATCAACTCGGCGGCGACGCGAGAATCGCCGCAGCCGAACAGGATCGCGGACGGATGCTGCCCGCCGACGAGCTTGGCACGGTCGGCCACTCCCTGGCCGGGATGCTGCAGCGTGCCGTTGACGAAGCGGTCGTTACCCTCGCGCAGGGACTTCCACGAGCTGATCGGGTTGGAACCAGGCATAGCGACCATTGTGCAGGACGAGGTGGGAAACCGTGAGGAAGGGCGCTGCCGCGCGCACGCTGCCGGAGTACGGAGCGATCGACACCGGTGTGCTGATCGACTGGTACACCGCCACCGCGCGGGACCTGCCGTGGCGCGGGCCCGGGGTGACGGCGTGGCAGATCCTGATGAGCGAGATCATGCTGCAGCAAACGCCGGTGGTGCGGGTGGAGCCGATCTGGCGGGAATGGGTGGCCCGCTGGCCGGTGCCGTCGGCCATGGCGGCCGCTTCGCAGGGGGAGGTGCTGCGGGCCTGGGGCAAGCTCGGGTATCCGCGCCGGGCGCTGCGGTTGCACGAGTGCGCGACGGTGCTGGCCGAGCGGTACGGCGACGAGGTGCCCGACGACGTGGAACTGCTGCTCGCGCTGCCCGGCATCGGCGCGTACACCGCGCGCGCGGTGGCCTGCTTCGCCTACGGGCAGCGGGTGCCGGTCGTCGACACCAATGTGCGCCGGGTGGTGGCGCGCGCGGTGCACGGGCTCGGTGACGCGGGCAACCCGTCGCCGCGCGATTTGCCGGAGACCGAGGCGCTCCTGCCCGCCCGGGTGCAGCGTGCGGCCGTCTTCTCCGCGGCGCTCATGGAGCTGGGCGCCACCGTCTGCACGGCCCGCTCCCCCGCCTGCGCGGCATGCCCGCTGCCGCGTTGCGCATGGGTCGCCGCGGGGCGTCCGGCCGCCGAGGTGGTGCGGAAGACGCAGAAGTACGAGGGCACCGACCGGCAGGCGCGCGGCCGCCTGCTCGACGTGCTGCGCGCCGCCGACGGGCCGGTCGAGCGGCTGCGGTTGGACCTGGCCTGGCCGCGGGATCCGGGGCAGCGCGCCCGCGCGCTGGATTCGCTGCTGGTGGACGGGCTGATCGAGCAGACCGCCGAGGGGTTGTTCGCCCTGGCGGGCGAGGGAAGCCGGTAGCCACCGGCCCCGGCACCGTACGCTGCCCCGCAGCGCACCGGGGCCACCGCACGCGAAGCGCCGCTCGTCGCTCTCTCGGAGCGCGAGTCCGCCGCGCCGTCCGGGCTATCCGCGGGTGAGCACGTCACGCAGGAACGACTCCACTTCCTCGCGGTAGCGCTGGGGTTGCTCGTCGTGCACCAGGTGCCCGGCGCCCGCGACCCACACGTAGCGGGTGCCTGCCCGCTCGGCCATGCGCCGCATCTGTCCGGCGGGCGTGATGGTGAATTCGCCCTCGATCAGCAGGGCCGGAATTCGCAGCGCCTCCCACTGCGCCCAGAAATCGCGGCCGCCCCACTCCTCGGAGATATCCCGGAATGTCGACACGGCCCCGTGCAGCCGATATCCGTCGCCGTCCCGCCGGAATGCGCGCAGGAAATACCGCCCGGCGACATCGCCGAAATAGCTCAGCACCGCCGCCTCGTCCGGGAAGGGCTGCGGCCAGCCGTCGATCATGGCCGCCCACCCGGCCGCGGTGCGCCCGCGGAAATCCGGCGCGATGTCCTCCACGACCAGCGCCCGCACCCGCTCCGGGTGGGCGGCCGCGAAGACCCACCCGTGCAGCGCCCCCATCGAGTGCCCGACCAGCACCATGGGGTCCGCGATCGCCGCGGTGGCCGCGGCCAGATCGGCGACGAAGGCCTCGGTGCCGAGCTCGGCGGGGGCCGGACGCCCGTGCCCCGCGGCGTCGAAGGTGTACACGTGGCCGAACTCGCGCAGCCACCCGAGCTGATCGCTCCAGGTTCGCGCGCTGCCCATCAGCCCGTGCAGCAACAGGATGGGCACCCCCGTGCCGCCTTCGTCGTAGAGCATGGGCACCGAGCGTAGGCGGCGCGAGCCGCTACGTTGGAACCATGGCTGTTGTGAAGATCAATGCGATCGAGATTCCCGAGGGCGCGGGCGCCGAGCTGGAGAAGCGCTTCGCGCACCGGGCACACGCGGTGGAGAACTCCCCCGGGTTCCTCGGCTTCCAGCTGCTCCGCCCCACGGCCGGGGAGAACCGGTACTTCGTGGTGACGCAGTGGGAGTCCGAGGAGTCGTTCGCCGCTTGGCGGGACGGCCCGGCGCGGGAGGCGCACGCGGGCGAGGCGCGCAAGCCGGTGGCGACCGGCGCGTCGCTGCTGGAGTTCGAGGTCGTGCTCGACGTGGCAGGCAAGCCGCAGGGCTGACCCCGGTTGCGATCACCCCTCGTCACGCTGTTGACGAGGGGGGTTTTGCGATGTCACAGTTTCCGGGGAAGCAGCGAGGGTGTTGCGGTAATCCGGTGAGACTCCGGAGCGGTCGCGCCACTGTTCAGAGCCAGACACCGGCACCGTCGCGTCGAAACGACGGGGTCGCGTACACCCCAGGAGGACTCGCATGGCCATCGCGCACTCGCCCGCATCCCGGGTATCGGAATCACTCGCCACCATCCTGGTCACGGTCGGCGTCGTCCTGCTCGCCCTGCTCACGCTCTACCTGGTCGGCTTCGACCAGGGTGCCGTCTCCCGCTCCGGGATGTACCTGCACGAGCTGATGCACGACGGACGGCACCTGCTGGGGCTTCCGTGCCACTGACCGAACCCCTGCGGACCCTGCTGCTGCGGGGGCTGCTCGCGGGGGTGATCGCGGGGTTGCTCGCGGCCACCGTCGGCTACTTCGTCGGTGAGCCGAAGGTCGACGCGGCCATCGCGATCGAGGAGGCGGCCGCGGCGGCCCATCCGCACACCGGCGAACCGGCCGGGCACTCGCACGACGAGGACGAGGCGCTGGTCAGCCGGGACGGGCAGAAGTTCGGGCAGTTCCTCGCGCTCGGCCTCGCCGGTGCGGCGTTCGGCGTGATCGTCGGCGCGGCGGTGTACCTGCTGCGGCGGTTCGGCGGCGGGCCGCTCTTCGGCCTCGCGGTCGCACTGGCCGGCTGGCTCGCCGTCGTGCTCGTTCCGTTCTTCAAGTACCCGGCGAATCCGCCCGCGGTCGGCGATCCGGAGACCATCGACGACCGCACCTGGCTCTGGGTGGCTGCCGTGCTGCTCGGGTTGGTCGCGGTCGCCGCGGCGGCCTACGGCTACCGGTTGCTGGCCGATCAGCTGCACTCCGTGCGGCTGATCGGCGGGGTCGCGGCCTTCGTCGTCGTCGTGACCCTCGGCTACGTGCTGCTCCCCGGCGTCGACGAGGTCGGGGCGGATTTCCCGGCGAGCCTGCTGTGGGAGTTCCGGGTCTCGTCGCTCGCGGTCTCCGGCACGCTGTGGGTTGCGCTCGGGCTGCTGTTCGCGGCGCTCACCGAGTTCGCGGCCGGACCCCGTACCCCGGTACGGGAAGAGGTCGCTACCGCGGCGTGATCCGCGGTCCGCGTCGGAGCGGGCAGTGTCGGCGTCATGGCCGACACTGCCCGTTCGCTTTCCATCCCCGCCACCGGTCCGGCGGCGCCGCGCCCGGTCCGGGTGGCTTGCGCCGGATTCCTCACCGCGCTCGCCGCGGGGGTCCTGGAGGGGCTGGCCCGGATCGATGAGACCGGCGCCGCCCCGCTGCTCTGGCGAGGCGCTCTCTACCTGCTGGTTCTCGCGGTGGTGCTGCGCATGGTGCACGGTGACCGCTGGGCGCGGGGGCTGCTCACCGTCGGCATCGGCGTCGCCGGGCTGGCATCGCTGGTCGTGGAGCCCGCGGCCAGGCTGCTCTCCGCGGACTCGCTCACCGACCCCTTCGCCGCGCTCGGACCGCACGGGCTGCTGCTCGCCGCGGTGCGCGCGGTGCACGTGCTCGCGGTGCTGGTCGCGGTGGCTGCCATGTACACCCCGGCCGCGCGGCGCTGGTTCGCCCGAGCCGGCGGCGCCGCCGTACCGGTCAGGACTCGAAGGTCGCGTCCAGCGTGATGTCGGAGACGCCGGCCAGCGCCTTGCTCACCGGGCAGCCCGCCTTGGCCTCGGCGGCCGCGGTGGCGAACTGGTCGGCGTCGATGCCCGCCGCCCTGCCGCGCACGGTCAGCGCGATCCGGCTGATCCGGAAGCCGCCGTCCGGGTCGGGGCCGAGCGTGACGTCGGCGGTGACGTCGAGGCTCTCCGGGGTGCCGCCGGCGGCGGCGACCTGTGCGGAGAGCGCCATGGCGTAGCAGGAGGAGTGCGCGGCGGCGATGAGCTCCTCGGGGCTGGTGGCGCCGCCGGCGTCGTCGGCCGAGCGCTTCGGGAACGACACGTCGTACTTGCCGACGCCCGAGCTGGCCAGTTCGACCTGGCCGGAGCCGTCCTGCAGGCCGCCGGTCCACGCGGTGCGCGCGCTACGAGTTGGCATCACGATCCTTTCGGGAGGGAGTGCGGGGGTTCGCGACGAACCTACTCGCCCCGGCGGCGCGGTACTACCCGACCGCGCTCAGCCGCTTGTCCAGCTGCTCCAGCACGGCGGGCCACGCATCCCGGTGCGCGTCCCTTGCGCCCGGATCGGCGAAGCCGGAGTGCCGCAGCCGCAGCCGGATGCCGCGCGGCTGCCGGACGAACTGCACCGAGACCACGGTCTCGGCGCCGCGGGTATCCGCGCTCACCCAGGTCAGCTCCACCAGCCGCTCGTTCTCCAGCCGCAGGAACCGGCCGTAGTGCGGGTGCCGGACGCCGCCGTTCTCGGTCTCGAAGAAGAACGGGGTATTCACCGCACCGGACAGCAGCAGCGAATCAGGTTCTGCCAGCCACAGATCGAAGCCCCTGGTCCACGCCGCGAAGAGCAGGCCGGCCGAGGCGGACATGACCCGCTCCACCGCGAGCTCGTGCGGCCGGGCGGACAGATCCGGAAGACGAATCGACTGATCGACCATCCCGAGACCATACCCGTGGTCACCGGCGGTGTGCCCGGAGTACGCGGCGGGGGTGTGTACTCCTGCCGCGCCGTGCGGCCGCGGCGCATAGTCTGGCGGGGTGAGAGCGCCAGGTGAGACGAATCGCGGTTCGGTGGTGTGGGATTGGGGGCTCGCGGGCGGGGTCGCGGTGCTGCAGCTCGCCATCGGCTTCGCGCTCGACCTGCGAGAGGTCGCCACCGACCCGCTGGACGCGCTCGGAACCGCGCTGCTCATCGCCGGTCCGGTCGCGCTGGTACTGCGCCGATACCACCCGCTGCCGGTGCTGTACGTGGTGTTCGCGGTGGCGATCGCCTACCCGTTGCTCGGGCAGCACTATCTCCCGGCGCTCGCCGCGCCCGCCGCCGCCTTCCTCGCCGCGGCCGCCGTAGCGCCGCCGCGCTACACCTACCCGGCGATACCGGTGGCCTACCTGTGCATGGTCTGGCCGCTGCCCGCGCTGCTCGGCCGGGAGACCCACGGCTGGCAGGCGCTCGGCGCGCTCGGCTGGGCGGTCGCGCTGGCGGGCACCGCCGAGCTGCTCCGCCAGCGCGCCGAGCTGGTGCGCTACGCGCAGCGGCTGGAGGAGGCCGAGCCGTGGGAGGGCATCGCGCTGCGCGAGCGGGAGAGCGCTGCCGAGCGGCTCGCGCTCGCCGAGGAGCTGCACGGGGTGGTCGTGCACAGCCTCTCCGCCATCAACAAGCAGTCCGGGCTCGCGCTGGAGCTGGCCGAGCGCAAGCCGCAGCAGGTGGTGGTGGCGCTCGCGGCGGTGAAGACGGCGAGCAGGGCCGCGCTCGAGGACGCGCAGGAGCTGCTGAGCAGTCTGCGCCGGACCGGGGTGCGGGCGGAGGAGCCGGAGGCGGGTGACGATCGTCCCGTGCGGGACGAGGGGCTGCTCGGGCGGACGGCCGGATTCCTGGCTCGGCCGCAGAAGGAGGCTCGGCGGGCGGAGCCCGCCGAGGTTCCCGCGGCGCCGAGGCCTGCGCCCAAGCCGGATGCGCCGAGCCTCGATGATCTGGACGGGATCATGCAGCGGGCTCGCTCGTCCGGGGTCGCCGTGACGTACCGGGTGATCGGCACCGCTGCGCCACTGCCCGCGGCGATCGATGCGGTCGGGGCCGGGATCGTCGTGGAGTCGCTGCGCAACGTGCAGCGGCACGCGCCGGGGGCAGAGGCGACGGTGACGCTTCGGTATGCCGCCGATTCGGTCGACATCACCGTCGACAACACCCGGCCCGCCGCTCCGCCGCCGCGGGTCCCCGGGCCGCGCGGCGGGGACGGGATCATCGGTATGCGGGAGCGGGCGCACGAACTGGGCGGTGCGCTCACCGCGGGGCCGCGCCCGAGTGGTGGGTTCCGGGTGGCGGCGCGCCTCCCCGCCCAGGCCCGCCTCGCCGCCGTTCCCGGCCCGGAAAAAGAAGAGAACTGATCACTCGGGGGCTCCGCCCCCGAACCCCCGCACAACGGGGAAGGCCCGCTCCCCCGGAGGGGAGCGGGCCTTCCCGAGCTGACGACTACTCGCCGGAGAGATCGACGGAAGAACCCTCACCGGCGGCGGCGAGCACGGCTTCCGACTCCGCGACGACCGGTTTGGTCAACTTCGCCTTCGTGGAGAAGGTGAACTTGGCATCCTCACCGGACCCCTCACCATCCCAGCCCTCGACGTCGACGACGACCGTCTGCCCCGCACCGAGCTCCCCGAAGAGGATCTTCTCGGACAGCTGGTCCTCGATCTCGCGCTGGATCGTGCGGCGCAGCGGACGGGCACCGAGCACCGGGTCGAACCCGCGCTTGGCCAGCAGGCTCTTGGCCTGTGGGGCGAGCTCGATCTCCATGTCCTTGTTCCGCAGCTGGGTCGCGACCCGGTTGATCATCAGGTCCACCATCATGACGATCTGCTCGCTGGTGAGCTGGTGGAAGACGATCACGTCGTCGATGCGGTTCAGGAACTCCGGGCGGAAGTGCTTCTTCAGCTCGTCGTTGACCTTGAGCTTCATCCGCTCGTAGTTCGAGCCGGCGGCGTTCGACTGCGCGAAGCCGAGCCCGACCGCCTTGGAGATGTCCGAGGTGCCGAGGTTCGAGGTGAAGATCAGCACGGTGTTCTTGAAGTCGACCGTGCGGCCCTGGCCATCGGTCAGGCGGCCGTCCTCGAGCACCTGCAGGAGCGTGTTGTAGATCTCCTGGTGCGCCTTCTCGATCTCGTCGAACAGCACCACCGAGAACGGCTTGCGGCGCACCTTCTCGGTGAGCTGCCCGCCCTCCTCGTAGCCGACGTACCCGGGAGGGGCACCGAAGAGCCGCGAGGCGGTGAAGCGGTCGTGGAACTCGCCCATGTCGATCTGGATGAGCGCGTCGTCGTCGCCGAAGAGGAAGTTCGCCAGCGCCTTGGAGAGCTCGGTCTTACCGACACCGGACGGGCCGGCGAAGATGAACGAGCCCGAGGGGCGCTTGGGATCCTTCAGCCCGGCACGGGTGCGGCGGATCGCCTTGGAGACCGCCTTGACCGCGTCCTCCTGGCCGATGATCCGCTTGTGCAGCTCGTCCTCCATGCGGAGCAGCCGGGTGGTCTCCTCCTCGGTGAGCTTGAAGACCGGGATGCCGGTCCAGTTCGCCAGCACCTCGGCGATCTGCTCGTCGTCCACCTCGGCGACGACGTCCAGGTCACCGGAGCGCCACTGCTTCTCCCGCTCGGCGCGCTTGGCGACGAGCTGCTTCTCCTTGTCGCGCAGCCGCGCGGCCTTCTCGAAGTCCTGCGCGTCGATCGCGGACTCCTTCTCCCTGCGGGCGTCGGCGATCTTGTCGTCGAACTCGCGGAGATCCGGCGGCGCGGTCATCCGGCGGATGCGCATCCGCGCGCCCGCCTCGTCGATCAGGTCGATCGCCTTGTCCGGGAGGAACCGGTCGTTGATGTACCGGTCGGCCAGGGTGGCGGCCGCGACGAGCGCGCCGTCGGTGATGGAGACGCGGTGGTGCGCCTCGTACCGGTCGCGCAGCCCCTTGAGGATGTTGATGGTGTGCTCGACGGTCGGCTCGCCCACCTGGACCGGCTGGAACCGGCGCTCCAGGGCGGCGTCCTTCTCGATGTACTTGCGGTACTCGTCGAGGGTGGTGGCGCCGATGGTCTGCAGCTCACCGCGGGCCAGCTTGGGCTTGAGGATCGAGGCCGCGTCGATGGCGCCCTCGGCCGCGCCCGCCCCGACCAGGGTGTGCAGCTCGTCGATGAAGAGGATGATGTCGCCGCGGGTGTTGATCTCCTTGAGCACCTTCTTCAGGCGCTCCTCGAAATCACCGCGGTAGCGGCTGCCCGCGACCAGGGAGCCCAGGTCGAGGGTGTACAGCTGCTTGTCCTTGAGCGTCTCCGGCACCTCGCCGTTGACGATGGCCTGGGCCAGCCCCTCGACGACGGCGGTCTTGCCGACGCCGGGCTCGCCGATCAGCACCGGGTTGTTCTTGGTGCGGCGGCTCAGCACCTGCATGACCCGCTCGATCTCCTTGGCCCGGCCGATCACCGGATCCAGCTTGCCCTCCAGGGCGGCCTGGGTCAGGTTGCGGCCGAACTGGTCGAGCACCAGCGAGGTGGACGGGGTGCCGGTCTCGCCGCGGGTGCCGGACTCGACCGCCTCCTTGCCACCCTGGTACCCGGAGAGCAGCTGGATGACCTGCTGACGCACCCGGTTGAGGTCGGCGCCCAGCTTGACGAGGACCTGGGCGGCGACGCCCTCGCCCTCGCGGATGAGCCCGAGCAGGATGTGCTCGGTGCCGATGTAGTTGTGGCCGAGCTGCAGCGCCTCGCGCAGGCTCAGCTCCAGCACCTTCTTGGCACGCGGGGTGAACGGGATGTGCCCGGACGGGGCCTGCTGGCCCTGGCCGATGATCTCCTCCACCTGGCTGCGCACACCCTCCAGCGAGATGCCGAGGGATTCCAGGGACTTGGCGGCGACGCCCTCGCCCTCGTGGATCAACCCAAGCAGGATGTGCTCGGTGCCGATGTAGTTGTGGTTGAGCATCCTGGCCTCTTCTTGGGCCAGGACCACGACGCGCCTCGCGCGGTCGGTGAACCTCTCGAACATCGCTCCCTCACTCTCCTGCTCCGACAATCCGGCGATCGACGCTTCCAGCTGGACTGGTGTCACGTCAGCCTGCCATGAAGCCCGGGGCTTGCAGCCCCCGCCTCCACTCTAGTTGGCGGGGGGTCGTGTCGCTTCCGGTCCACCTTATTGCGACCCGGTGACTCGGTGGTCATCCTTGCCAACGCCGCGGGTCGGGGATTCGTTTCCGACCCCGTTCCGCTGTGAGCGAACGGGGAGGCGGGCGGGGTCGGGGGCCGGATCGCACGCCGCGGCGCCGGCTGCTGTCGTAGGTGTAACGCCGGGGCGGCCCGGATCGTTCCCGGCGGGCTCCCCGGACACCTCGTGGGGGAATTTCCGGCGCCGCGGCCGCCGCGCGGGCCGGTCGGGAATTCACCGCGCCCGGCGCCGCCCGTCCGCGGAAAATGCACAAGCGTACGAATCGGCGCGGGTGCGAGAATTGCCCGCGCCACCGCCTCGGCACACTCTTCCAGTCGAAAACGTCTCTGCCGCAATCGGTATACCGCGCTCAGCCGTGCTCGGCATGCCGAATTCCGGCGACGAAGAGCGCGCCGCAGAGCACCGTGAACGCGGCGGTGTGCAGAACCGCGCGCAGTACATTCCAACGCACCCAGGGGGATTCGTATTCGGCGCGCAGCGCGGCCGGATCCGCGATCGAGTTCACATCGCCCGCCGCGTCGAGCATGTTGTTCAGCGGAACGTTCAGCGCGATCGTGACGGCGAATGCGAACACGTTGAGCGCCAATCCGATTGCGATCCATCCCAGCACCGCGCGGTACTCGGAGCCGAGGTGCAGCACCGCGGCGAGCCCGGTGAATCCGATGCTCCCGATGAACGCGATCAGGAACCAGGGATTGATGATGACGACGTTGATCCGCTGCATGACGTCGAGCAGCACGCGGTCGTCGGTCTGCCGCAGCGCGGGCAGCACCGAGATGGCGTACGCGTAGAACAACCCGGCGACCAGGCCGGTGCCGACGACCGCCGCGATCAGAGTGGCGATCCGAATGCCGTTCATGTGACTTCTCCTGCCGGTGGTGGAACTTCCGGCTTCGAGTCAACCGCCGCGCGGGCCCGCGCTCCATACGTCAGAAGCTCGGGCACCTACCGGATCGTCTACAGATCCCGATCGGAGATGAGCCCGCTCTGCATGGCGAGCCCGGCCAGCCGCACCCTTTTCTGGTTCTGCGGCAGATCCTCCACCCCGAACTTGGCGAAGAGCGCCCGCAGGTGGGTCTTGATGGCGTCGACGCTGAGGAAGAGCTCCTCGGCGATCTGCTGGTTGGAGGCCGGGGTGGCGAACCCGGTGCCGTTCTTGTAGGGCCGGCACAGCGCGACCAGCACGGAGCGCTGGGTGTCGGTGAGCGAGCGCAGCGTGGGGATGGCGGCGGTGGAGGTGCGGGTCGCGTCGTCCACCCCGCCGGTGAAGTCGTGGAAGGAGAGCAGCGAGGTGCCCATCCGGATCCGGTCGCCCGCCATCAGCCTGCGCCTGCCGACCAGCCGCTCACCGTTGACGAAGGTGCCGTTGCGGGAGAGCCCGTCATCGACGATGGTCCACTGCGAACCCAGGTACTCGACCGCGGCGTGCAGCCGCGACACCTCGGCGTCCCAGCTCAGCACCACGTCGGCCTGCGGGGCCCGCCCGATGGTGATCCGCTGGTTCTCCGGTGCGAGCTCCAGCTCGTGCTGGCGCCCGGTGTCGTCGGTGAAACGCAGGAAGGAGCCGCCCGTTCCGGTCACCGCGCCCGATACCTCATCTCTCCCCGTACCGCCGATGACGGTCACAACGGCTCTCATGGTGCCGCGTCGGAGGTCTCCTGGGCAAGACGAAGAGCTCGGCACGCCGACGAGCCGCTGCCGGAGTGTCGCACGATTCACCCTGGCAGCGGCTCGTCGCCGAGGTGTTCAGGCCTTGGCGGCCTTGTTGTAGGCGTCGGTGATGTCGGCCGAGATGCGGCCGCGGGCGGAAACCTTGTGGCCGTTCCGGCGCGCCCACTCACGAATTGCCGCGCTTTGTTCGCGATCGATCGGAACGCGGTTCTTCGGCGCGGCGGTCGCGCCCGTGGCGGCCGCCTTCACCCGGCGCCGACCGCTCACCCGGCGCGCACTCGAAACCCACTCCTCCAGCCCGTCCCGCAGCTTCGCCGCATTCGACGTCGACAGGTCGATCTCGTACGACACCCCGTCGATTGCGAACTCGATGGTCTCGTCCGCGGTGGACTCACCGTCGACATCATCGATCAGGCTTACAGTGACCTTCTTTGCCATGAGATGAACGTCCTCTCGAAATCGTGCGACCCTGGTACCAGGCCGAATACCCGAGGCAAGAATACCTCGAATTCACAGAATTCCAAGACGGCAACCTACATGCAAACGAACGGCTCAGCGGGTGACCGGTCGCACAATTGGGAAGAGTATCGTTTCCCGGATTCCGAGACCGGTGAGCGCCATCAACAAGCGATCGATTCCCATCCCTGTTCCGGTCGTCGGCGGCATCCCGTGTTCCATCGCGGTGAGGAAGTCCTCGTCCAGAACCATGGCTTCGTCGTCGCCCTGCGCGGCCAGCCGCGCCTGATCCATGAAGCGTTCCCGCTGGATCACCGGATCGACCAACTCCGAATATCCGGTAGCCAGCTCGAAGCCGCGGACATACAGATCCCACTTCTCGGTGACGCCGGCGCGGGTCCGGTGCTGCCGGGTGAGCGGTGATGTCTCCACCGGGAAGTCGCGCACGAATGTCGGGGCATAGAGCTTGTCGCCGTAGGTGTGTTCCCACAGTTCCTCGACGAGTTTGCCGTGGCCATAGCCCTTGCCCTGCGGAATTTCCAGCCCGACCCGCTCGGCGTGGTCGATCAATTCCGGCACCGTGGTTTCCGGTGTGATGTCGGTTCCGAGCGCATCGGAGAGGGAAGGATACATCTCGACCGTGGTCCACTCGCCCGACAGGTCGTATTCGGTGCCGTCGGCCAGGATCACCCGCTGTGTGCCGAGCGCCTCCTGCGCCACTTCCTGCACCAATTCCCGGATCATGCGGGCCGACTCGTCGTAGGTGGCGTAGGCCTCGTACGTTTCCAGCATGGCGAACTCCGGCGAATGCGTGGAGTCGGCGCCCTCGTTGCGGAAGTTGCGGTTGATCTCGAAGACCTTCTCCAGCCCGCCGACCACACAGCGCTTGAGGAACAATTCCGGCGCGATGCGCAGGTAGAGGTCCATGTCGAGGGCATTCGAGTGGGTCACGAAGGGGCGCGCGGCCGCGCCGCCGTGCAGCGTCTGCAGCATCGGCGTCTCCACCTCGAGGAAGCCTCGGCGCTCCAGCGCGGAGCGCAGCGCGCGCACCACGGCGACCCGGGTGCGGGCATTGTGCCTGGCCTCCGGGCGCACCACGAGATCCACGTAGCGCTGCCGCACCCTGGATTCCTCGCCGAGTTCCTTGTGCGCCACCGGGAGCGGCCGCAGCGCCTTCGCCGACATCGACCAGGAATCGGCCATGATGCTCAATTCGCCGGTGCGCGAGGAGATCACCTCGCCGTGCACGAAGACGAAGTCGCCGAGGTCGACATCGGCCTTCCAGGCGGCGAGTGAATCCGCGCCGACCCCGTTGAGGCTGATCATCGCCTGCAGTGTGGTGCCGTCGCCCTCCTGCAGCTGCGCGAAGCAGAGTTTGCCGGTATTTCGCAGGAAAATGATGCGCCCGGCGACACCGGCCCGCAGCCCGGTCGCGGTATCGGCTTCCAGCTCCGGATAGGCGGCCCTGATCTCGGCCAGCGTGTGCGTGCGCGGCACGATCACCGGATAGGGCTCGTGCCCCGCTGCGAGCAGCCGCTCCCGCTTCTCGCGGCGAATGCGCATCTGCTCGGGTACGTCGGGATCGATGGACCCCACTGCCGATGACCTGTTCGCGGTGCTCACAAGCCCCAACCCTAGCGGGGGTGCGGGACCGGCGATAAATCAGAGCGTCGCCAGGGAGGCGACCTCCCTGGCGAAGTGCGGCACCCGGATCCCGGCGTGCAGCAGCCCCGCCGCCTCCAGCCCGCGGTAGCCGCCCTCGAGGTCGGTGGCATTGCGCAACCCCAGCTCCTGCAGCGCGGCGGCGGCCAGGCTGGAGGTGTACCCCTCGGAGCAGACGACGACCCACTCCACGTCGTGATCGGTGGCCAGCGCGATCCGCGCGGTGCTGCTCGGGTCGAGCCGCCACTCCAGGACGTTGCGCTCGATCACCAGCGCGCCGGGCAGCGCGCCCTCCCTGGCCCGCTGGGCCTGCGGGCGGATGTCGACCGGGACGGCGCCGCGCTCCAGCGCGGCCGGGTACTCGTGCGATGGCAGCCTGCGCAGCCGGGCGCGGGCGTTCTGCAGCATCTGGTCGATGGTCAGCGTGGCCATCACATATCACCTTCGGGCTGATCGGTGAGGACGGTACGGGTGCGGCGCAGCGTGCCGTGGCCGGTCACCTCGTAGTAGGACATGGCGGTGAGCGGCGGCGAGTACGCGTGCACGCTCAGCGTCGGTTCGGCGGCCGGGTCGGCGACCGGGGCCTCCGGGGCCCGCATGACGTCGTGCACCCAGCCGATCGGGAACGACCCCTGGTCGCCCGCCTCCAGCGTGCGGTGCCCGAGTTCGCTTCCGTTCCAGCGGTATTCGGCGAGCGCACCGCTGAGCACGGTGAGCGCGCCGAGCGAGCCCGCGTGGTCGTGCAGCTCGGTGGACTTGCCCGGCGTCCAGCTGATCAGCCAGACGTCGACCTCGTCGTCGGAGCTGAGCCTGCCGGCCCAGCGCTCCTCGACGGGCCACTGCCCGCCGTCCGGCAGTATGTGGTCGTACCGCCCCGCCAGCACGTCCTCGGCGCCCTCGTCGGTGATGCGAAGCAGGTCGGCCGGGCGCAGCCGAGTCGGGAGGGCGGGCGCCGTCGAGCGGTCGACCGGCGGCAACGCGGACTTGGCGTCACGGGCCACGGTGTAGGAGCGAGGCAGGGAGAGAACGGAAGAACGCACGAGCGGATCTCCAGAAGTCGTGAACGGTCGAGGTCGCGATGCCTCGAACGGTCGAGGCGGTCAGCCTCGACAACACTCCTGGGGGCGCGTGCCGTTGATCACGGCGGTCAGCTTAGCAGCGCCACGGGAGCCGCACCAGCGGCTGTGCGCTCGGCCACGTCAGCCCCGCTTCCGCTGTTGATTGCGCTCGTAGACCAGCCGCAGCCCGGTCAGCGTCAGGTGCGGTTCGTAGTGGTCGATGGTCTCCGACTCGGGCACGATGAGCGGCGCGACGGCACCGGTGGCGACCACCGTGACGTCGTTGCCCGCGAAGGCGGCGACCTCGTCGCGCACCCGGTCGATCAGCCCGTCCACCAGCCCGGCGAAACCGAAGACGGCACCGGACTGGATGGCCTCGACGGTGTTCTTGCCGACCACGCCGCGCGGCCGCGCCAGCTCGACCCGGCGCAGCGCGGCCCGCTCGATCAGCGCCTCGCTCGCGATCTCGACGCCGGGCGCGAGCACCCCGCCGAGGAACTCCCCCTTGGCCGAGACCAGGTCGACGGTGGTGGCGGTGCCGAAGTCGACGACGATGGCCGCGCCCTCGTACCGGTGGTAGGCGGCGAGCGCGTTCACGATCCGGTCCGCGCCGATCTCCTTGGGGTTGTCCACCAGCAGCGGGATGCCGGTGCGCACCCCCGGCTCGACCACCACGTGCGCGACGTTCTCGTAGTACCGCTCCAGCATGGTGCGCAGCTCGCGCAGCACCGGCGGGACGGTCGCCAGCGCGACCACCCCGATCACCTCGTCCAGCCGCGCCCCGACCAGCCCGCGCAGGTACATGGCGAACTCGTCGGCGGTCATCAGCGGGTCGGTGCGCATCCGCCACTGCCGGACCAGGCTCGCGTGCCCGCCGCTACCGGAGAACAGCCCGATCTCGGTGCTCGTGGTGCGGACGTCGACGGCGAGCAGCATGTCAGGCGGTCGTCAGGGTGCGCGGGGTGAGCAGCCCGGAGCCCGCGGGCGCGTGCGCCGGGTCGGAGCCGAGCTCGACCGCCCGGTTCCGGTCGTCGACGAAGACCACGCGCGGGGTGTACGCGCGCACCTCGGCCTCGTCCATCATCCCGTAGGCGATGAGGATGACCAGGTCGCCGGGGTGCACCAGGTGCGCGGCGGCGCCGTTGATGCCGATGACGCCGGAGCCGCGCTCGCCCGCGATCACGTAGGTCTCCAGGCGGGCGCCGTTGTCGATGTCGACGATGCAGACCTGCTCGCCCTCGAGCAGGTCGGCGGCGTCGAGCAGGTCCTGGTCGACGGTGACCGAGCCGACGTAGTGCAGGTCGGCGTGGGTCACGGTGGCCCGGTGGATCTTGGACTTCATCATGGTGCGCAACATCGCGTCGTCGCCTCTCTCTACTGCGCGGACGCCGTGGCCGCGGGGGTGGTGGGGTGGCCGTCGATCGGGGCGCCGAGCGTGACGGCGACGTTGTCGATGAGGCGGGTGGCGCCGACCTGGGCGGCGACCAGCAGCCGGGCCCGCCCGCTCGCCGGGGCCGGGCCGAGCGTGGCGGAGCGCAGCTCCAGGTAGTGCAGCTCGACGCTCGCCGCGGCGTCGAGCACGCCGCGGGCCGCCTCGAGTACCGCGGCCGCGCCGAGCCCGCCCGCGTGGCTGCCCGCGGCCAGCGCCGCGGAGAGCGCGAGCGCTGCGTCGCGCTGGGCCGGGTCGAGGTAGCGGTTGCGGGAGGAGAGCGCGAGGCCGTCCGGCTCGCGCACGGTCGGCACCGCGACGACGGTGGTGTCGAAGTTCAGGTCGCGGACCAGCTCCCGGATCAGGGTGAGCTGCTGGTAGTCCTTCTCACCGAAGAAGGCCTCGCTCGGCCGCGCGATCTGCAGCAGCTTCGCGACGACGGTGAGCATGCCCGCGAAGTGCGTCGGGCGGCTGGCGCCCTCCAGCTCGGCGCCGAGCGGCCCCGGCTGCACGGTGGTGCGCGGGCCGTCCGGGTACATGTCGGCGGCCGACGGCGCGAAGACCAGCTCGACGCCCTCGCCGCGGAGCAGCTCCACGTCGGCGTCCAGGGTGCGCGGGTAGCGGTCCAGGTCCTCGTTCGCGCCGAACTGCAGCGGGTTCACGAAGATCGAGACGATCACCACCTGGTTGGTGCGCTTGGCCCGGCGCACGAGCTCGAGGTGGCCCTCGTGCAGCGCGCCCATGGTCGGCACCAGCGCGACGGTGCGGCCGACGGCGCGCAGCGCCCGTGCCACCTGCCCGAGTACCGCGGGGTCGTGGTGCACGGTGAGCCGGCCGGGGGTGAAGGTTCCGCGCAGCTTGGGGTCCATCAGCGACGTCCTTCCAGGAGGTCGAGCAGGGCGGGGGCGGAGCGGGCGCGCTGCGCGGTGCGCAGGGAGAGCGCCCGGTAGCCGTCGGCGATCAGGGGGTCGGCCGCCGCCAGCGCGGCCAGGTGCGCGGCGACGGCGTCGGCGTCGCCGCGGGCGACCGGGCCGGTGAGCGCGGACTGGCCGCGGCGCAGCGCGTTGTCCAGCGCGGCCGAGGCGAGCGGGGCGAGCAGCCGCTCGGCCAGCCCGTTCGGCTGCTCGTCGACGGCCTGCTGGCCGAGCAGCCCAGGCCCGGCGAGCGCGGCGCGCAGCGCGTCGACGGCGTCCAGGATCACGGTGACCAGATGATTGCTGCCGTGCGCGAGCGCGGCGTGGTACAGCGCCCGGTGCTCCTCCGGCACCCGCACCGGCTCGCCGCCCATCTCGATGACCAGCGACTGCGCGATGGCGTAGCCGACCTCGTCGGCGGCCGTGATCCCGAAGCAGGCGTTGCCGAGCCGGGCCAGATCCTCGTCGTGGCCGGTGAAGGTCATCGCGGGGTGCACGGCGAGCGGCAGCGCACCGAGCTCGGTGAGCGGGGCGAGGACGCCGACACCGTTCGCACCGGAGGTGTGCACCACGATCGTGCCCGGCCGGACCACGCCCGCCGCGGCCAGCCCGGCCACCAGCGCGGAGAGCTCGGCGTCGGGCACCGCGAGCAGGAGCAGCTCGCTGCGCGCGGCGACCTGCTCGGCGGGCAGGATCTCGGAGTCGGGCAGCCGGGTGGCCGCGCGCCGGATGGAGGCGCCGGAGATGGCGGCGACGCCGAACACCACGTGCCCGGCGCGCTCGAGCGCCGCGCCCACAGCCGAACCGACGCGTCCCGCCGAGACGATTCCCACCGTCAGGCGTGCGGGCGCGGGGTCGAAGCCGGGCGTGGCAGCAGAATCCACGCTTCTCGAGGTCAACACTGTCCTCTCGATGTCGTTCCAGTCCCGCTTGGCGGGTACCGGACGGTACGACACGAGGATATAGAGCGACGCCGAGCGGACGCCACGGGGAGCGGGGGTGATCTACGCCGCAGCCCGGGTCAGCTGCCGCGCTTCTGCTCCGACTGCAGGTTGGCCATGATCTCGGCGACCGAGAGCCGCCGGGTCGACGGGTCCTCCTCGGTGTCGGCCCTGCGGCGGCGGCGCGCGCTCGGGGTTCCGATCGCGCCGCCTGCGGCCCTGCCCGGCGTCGCGGCCGGGTCCGCCGGGTCGGCGGGTGGGGTGCTCGGCAGGCCGTAGGTGGAGGTGACCGCGGCGTCGGGGGTGGCCGGCGAGCCCGAGACCGCCGAGGTCGGGGTGCCGACCGAGGCGCGGGCCGGGTTCACTGCCGGGCCGGTGGTGGCGCCGGAGAGCGGGTCGGGGGCCGAGGTGAGCCGCGGCCCCGCCTGCTCCCGGTCCGGCTTGCCCGCCGACGCCTGCGCGCCGACCGGGTCGCCCGCGGTCGTCCGCGAGCCGGCCGACCCGTCCGCGGTCGCGCGCGAACCCGCCGCTTCATCCGCGGTCGGCCGCGCCCCCGCCGCTCTATCAGCGGTCGTCCGCGAACCCGTCGCTCTGTCCGCGGTCGGCCACGCCCCCGCCGCCTTGCCCGTCGACGCCGGGGTCCCCGGCCTGCTCGTGGAAGCCGGAGGCCCCGGCTTGCTCCCGAAGGCCGGAGGCCCCGGCTTGCTCGCCGAAGGCCGCGCACCGGCCGCGCCGCTTCCGGCCGCGGGGGCACCCGCGGGCTTGCTCAGCCGCGGCGGCACCGCGCGCTGCGGGCCGGTGTCCGCGTCGTCGTCCGGGCCGGGGGCGCGGCGGCCGGGCACGTCCTCGACGCTCCCGTCCGGCTGCTTGACCTCCCACGGCCACTTGGGCTGCTCCACGCCCTGCGCGGGCGGGGACCAGACGGTGGAGCCGTGCGGTGGGTCGGCGGGGGCCTCGGTGAAGGCGCCCGACCAGCCGGGGGCGCGGTCCGGGTCCTCCTCGGGCACGGTCGCCGTCTCGGCGGTGACCGGCTCGTCGTAGGGGGTGGCGAAGCTCGGCGGGGCCGGATGTCCCGGCTCGAAGACCGGGGTCGGCCATTCGGCATTCGACGAGCTACCGTTCGCCGCTCCGGCGGATCGGCCGGGAAGTTCGTGCACCCGGGTGGCGTCAGCGTGCAGCGCCGGGCGTTGCCCCGGCAGATCGCCGTCGAAGAGCCGCTGCAGATTGGCGCGCAGCACCGCCAGTTCCCCGCGCAGCGCGGCCAGCTCGGCGGCGTCCGCACCGACCTCGTGGCGGACCCGCGATTCGACGCCGAGCTCGTACTCGCGCCGTGCCGAGACCTCGCGCTCCAGCTGGAGTTCGTAGACGGCCTGCAGGTCCCGAACCTTCGCCCGGTCGACCGAGGATTCCTTGCGATAACGCGTGGCAGCGAGCGCGCCGATGGCCGCGGCCCAGAGCGCGGCGACCAGCCCGACCCTGGCGTACTGCAGGCTGTTGCTGAAGACCAGGAAAACACTGGCAACCAGCCCGAGCAGGACCAGGATGCCGACGAAGAACTTTCCCGCATCATCCCGCCGTCGACGGGAAGCGCTGCTACGGGAGGGTGAAACCATGTCCGCAAGGGTAGCCGGGTTGATCTGCGCCGAACACCGCCTCGGTGATTATTTCCATTCGAAACGTTTGCTAAGTAGTTGCCGCTTCGTCGGTCGGGTCGTCGGGCGCCCGGCAGCAATACTCGAGCCACAGCGCCGCCGCCAGTAGACAGACCCCGGCGATCAGCCCGACCACCGCGCTCGGGGCATCGGCCGCGGCGGCGTCGAGGCTCCCGCTGCGCGGGAAGACCCAGAGCAGGAAGCCGAGCCAGATCCCGGACACCAGCGCACCGACCTGGATCGACGCCTTGGCCAGCGCCACCGCCCGCGCCGCGGTGATGGGGTGCAGCCTGCGCGGCCCGGCCCCGATCCGGTCGTCCTGCACCCGCTGCCTGATCACGAAGGCCAGCGCGACCTCGATCGCGGCGACCGGGTACAGCGACGCCCCCGCGAACACCGAGATCGGCGGAAATCGCCCGTAGGCCACCCTGGTGATGATCCAGGTGGCGATGGCGGCGGTCAGCACGGTGACCACCAGATCGAAGATCCTGGCCGGTTTCAGCTTCACCGCGCGCCCGCCGCCCCGAGGTCGTCGCCGGTGCGGTGCACGCCGTCCCGCTCGGCGGGGTCGAGCGCGGCCAGCCAGTCGCGCACCGGGCGGGTCACTCCGTCGGCGGTCAGCTCCGCCTCCGGTTCGACGTCGAGCCAGGGCGCGAGCACGAAGGCGCGGCGGTGCGCCCGGGGGTGCGGCAGCGTGAGCCAGGGATCGTCGCTGCGCACCGCCCCGGCCGCGGTACCGCACCACACCACGTCGACATCGAGCGTGCGCGGACCCCAGTGGACTTCGCGCACCCGGCCGGCGGCATCCTCCAGCGCGGCGCCGTGGCGCAACCAATCGGCGGGTTCGTAGGCCGGGTCGTCGGCGAGCAGCACGGCGTTCAGGAAGTCCTGCTGCTCGACCCCGCCCCACGGCGCGGTCCGGTACACCGGGGAGACCGCGGTGACCCGCGGCCCGAGCCCGGCGACCACTCCGCGCAGCCGGTCGAGCCGGTCGCCGAGGTTGGAGCCGATCGACAGCACCGCGCGGCTCATCCGCGCTCCCGGCCGGTGACCACCCTGACGTCGGCGAAGGTGTGCGGGATCGGCGCGGACGGCTTGTGCAGCACCACCTCGACGGCGTGCACCCGCGGGTCGGTCATGACGTCGTCGGCGATCTCGGATACCACCGTCTCGATCAGGTTGCGCGGCTCGCCCCGCAGGATCTCCACCGCGCGCCCGGCCAGCGCGCCGTAGTCGACGGTGGCGGCCAGGTCGTCGGAGGCGGCGGCCGCGGTGAAGTCGACCCAGAGCGTCAGGTCGACGACGAAGTCCTGGCCGTCCCTGCGCTCGTGCTCGAAGACACCGTGCCTGCCGAAGGCGGTGAGGCCGCGCAGCTCGATGCGGGAAAGGTCGGCTCGGTCCACGTCAGCGAACTCCAGGGGTGAGGGGATGGGCGGCGCGCTGCCAGGCGTCGACGACGGCGATGGCATCGGCCGAGCCGCGCACGTCGTGCACCCGGACGCCCCAGGCGCCGCGCTGCGCGGCCAGCGCGGAGATGGTGGCGGTGGCCGACTCCCTGCCGTCCGGCGGGCGCGGCCCGGCCTCGGAGCCGAGCAGCGTGCCGAGGAAACGCTTGCGCGAGGCCCCGATCAGCACCGGAAAGCCCTGCCCGACGAGCCGCGGGAGCGCGGCGAGCAGCGCCCAGTTGTGCTCGGCGTTCTTGGCGAAGCCGAGCCCGGGGTCGAGCACGATCCGGTCCGCGCGCACGCCTGCCGCGAGCGCGAGCTCGACCTGCGCGGTCAGCTCGGCCAGCACCTCGGCGACCACGTCGTCGTAGTGGTCGGCCGGGCCGGTGTGCCGGAAACCGGTGCTGCCCCGCCAGTGCATGAGGATCCACGGCACCTCCGCGGCTGCGACGACCCTGGCCATGTCCGGGTCGGCACGCCCGCCGGAGACGTCGTTGACCACGGTGGCCCCGGCGGCGAGCGCCGCCTCCGCGACGCTCGCCCGCATGGTGTCGACGCTGACCGGGACGCCGACCGCGACCAGCCCGCCGATCACCGGGACCACCCGCGCCGCCTCGGTCGCCGGATCGACCCGGACCGCGCCCGGCCTGGTGGACTCACCGCCGACGTCGACCAGGTCGGCCCCCGCCTCGTACAGCGCGATGCCGTGCGCGACGGCGTGCTCCGGATCGAGGTAGCGGCCGCCGTCGGAGAACGAGTCGCTGGTGACGTTGACGATGCCGAGCACCAGGCAGGAGCGGCCCGCGCGGGAGCCGATACCGGCGAGCCCGGTCACCGTGCGCTCACTTCCGCAGGATGAGGTCCAGGGCCTCGGAGCGCGAGGCGGGGTTGGACTGCAGCATCCCGCGCAGCGCCGAGGTGGTGGTGCTCGCGCCCGGCTTGCGGATGCCGCGCATGGCCATGCACAGGTGCTCGGCCTCGATCACCACGATGGCGCCGCGCGGGTCCAGCTTGCGCATGAGGGCGTCGGCGATCTGGCTGGTCAGCCGCTCCTGTACCTGCGGGCGTTTGGCGTAGAGGTCGACCAGCCTGGCCAGCTTGGAGAGCCCGGTGACCCGGCCGTGCGGGCCGGGGATGTAGCCGACGTGCGCGACGCCGTGGAACGCCACCAGGTGGTGCTCACAGGTCGAGTACAGCGGGATGTCCCTGACCAGCACCATCTCCTGATGCCCCTCGTCGAACGTCGTGTTCAGCACGGCATCCGGATCGTCGTAGAGCCCGGCGAAGACCTCGCGGTAGGCCCTGGCCACCCGGGCGGGGGTGTCGAGCAACCCCGGTCGCTCGGGATCCTCACCGACGGCGATCAGCAGCTCACGCACCGCGGCCTCGGCGCGTGGCTGATCGAACGTCCTTCCGGTCCGCAGCGCGACCACGTCGTCGGCGGGTGCGTCGATCCGCACGCCGTCCTCGTTCCTCAGGTCGACGGCACTGCCGTTCGAACTGTCACCGGCGCCGCCGTTGTGGCTGGCCGACTTCTCGTTGGCCGACATCACGGACACCTCCCTATCTCGGTGCGGGCAAAAGACCCGAACACCCCCGTGCCGAGCCTAGTGGCCACCGATCAGCGGCGACCGTTCGGTCCGTCCCAGTCCGGGTTCTCCTGGCGGCCCTCGTCGCCGGGGTAGCGGCCCTGCTCACCGGGGTAGCCCTGGTCGTACCCCGGCTGCTCCCCGCCGTAGCCGGCCTCGCCCTGGTAACCGCGGGCCTGGTCCTCCCGGCTCCACGGCCGGACCCCGGGGCGCTGCTCACCGGGGCCGTACGGATTGCTCTGCCTCGGGTCGTCCTCGCGCGGCGGCCAGCCGGGCGCGGACCAGCCCGCGGGGGCGCCGTAGTCCGGGCGCGAGCCGTGCGTTCCGGCGACTCCGGCGCCGGGCCTGCCGTACCCCTGCCCCTGCGGCTGCGCGGGCGGGCGACCGCCCTGGTACCCCTGCGGCCTGCCCTGATAGCCGGCCCCCGCGCCGTTCGGCACCGCGGGTCCGCCGTTGGTGCCCGCGTGCGCACCGTTCGGCGGCCGTGCGGGCAGCGCACCGATCGGCTCCGGCGGCCACTTCTCGCCGCGCTCGGCGGCCAGCTCGCCCGGGGTCTTGACCGGCGGCTTGTCCGAGGGGACGCGCTCGCCGAAATCGTTGAACGCGGTGATTCGCGGCCGCTTCTCCACCTCGGTGAAGATCTGCTCCAGATCCTTGCGGTGCAGCGTCTCCCGCTCCAGCAGCGCGGTGGCCAGGACGTCGAGGACGTCGCGGTACTCGTTCAGGATCGACCACGCCTCGGTGTGTGCGGCCTCGATCAGGTTGCGCACCTCCTCGTCGATGGCGCCGGCGACCTCGTGCGAGTAGTCCGACTGCACGCCCATCGAGCGCCCGAGGAACGGGTCGCCCTGCTCCTGGCCGTACCGGACGGCGCCGAGCCGTGCGCTCATGCCGTACTCGGTGACCATCGCCCTGGCGATCTTGGTGGCCTGGTCGATATCGGAGGAGGCGCCGGTGGTCGGCTCGCGGAACACCAGCTCCTCGGCCGCGCGGCCGCCCATCGCCATGACCAGCCGAGCGATCATCTCGGAGCGGGTCATCAGCCCCTTGTCGTCCTCGGGCACGGTCATGGCGTGGCCGCCGGTGCGGCCGCGGGCCAGGATGGTGACCTTGTAGACCGGCTCGATATCCGGCATCGCCCAGGCGGCGAGCGTGTGCCCGCCCTCGTGGTACGCGGTGATCTTCTTCTCGTGCTCGCTGATGATCCGGCTCTTCCGGCGCGGGCCGCCGATCACCCGGTCCACCGATTCCTCCAGCGCCTCGCCGGTGATGACCGAGCCGTTCTCGCGGGCGGTGAGCAGCGCGGCCTCGTTGATGACGTTGGCGAGATCGGCGCCGGACATGCCGACGGTGCGCTTGGCGAGCCCGTCCAGATCGGCCTCGGCCGCGATCGGCTTGCCCTGCGAGTGCACCCGCAGGATCGAGCGGCGACCGGCCAGGTCGGGGTTGCCGACCGGGATCTGCCGGTCGAAACGGCCGGGGCGGAGCAGGGCGGGGTCGAGGATGTCGGGCCGGTTGGTGGCGGCGATCAGGATGATGCCGGTGCGGTCGCCGAAGCCGTCCATCTCGACCAGCAGCTGGTTCAGCGTCTGCTCGCGCTCGTCGTGGCCGCCGCCGAGGCCTGCGCCGCGCTGGCGGCCGACCGCGTCGATCTCGTCCACGAAGATGATGCAGGGGCTGTTCTGCTTGGCCTGCTCGAACAGATCGCGCACCCGGGAGGCGCCGACGCCGACGAACATCTCCACGAAGTCCGAGCCGGAGATGGTGAAGAACGGCACCCCGGCCTCGCCCGCGACCGCGCGCGCCAGCAGCGTCTTACCGGTGCCGGGCGGGCCGTAGAGCAGCACGCCCTTCGGGATCTTCGCGCCGAGCGCCTGGTAGCGCACCGGGTTCTGCAGGAAGTCCTTGATCTCGTAGAGCTCCTCGACCGCCTCGTCCGCGCCCGCGACGTCGGCGAAGGTGGTCTTGGGCATGTCCTTGCTCAACTGCTTGGCCTTGGACTTGCCGAAGCCCATCATCCCGCCGCGGCCGCCGCCCTGCATGCGCGCCATGACGAAGATGAAGAGGCCGAGCAGGATCACCATCGGCAGCACGAACAGCAGGATCTGGGTGAACCAGCTCTCCTGCTTGACCACCGTGTTGTAGGGGGCGCCGGACTGCCGCACCGCGTCGAAGATCTGCGCGGAGGTCTCGCTGCCGCCGGGGTACTTGGTGAGGATCCGCGACTCGCCGCCGGTCGCGTCGTTGCCGCTGTTCAGCTCGATGCGGAGCTGCTGCTCCCGGTCGTCGATCTGCACGTTCTTGACATTCGGCTTGTCCGCCAGCTGGCTGAGGGCCACCGAGGTGTCGACGCTCTTCCAGCCGCGGGTGTCGTTACCGAAGTAGCTGAACGCGTAGACGACCAGCAGAATGCCCGAGACTATGGCCAGGGTGCGGAACACTGTCTTGCGGTTCATAGAGCGTAGGCCGGGCGGCCAGTCCTTTCCGGTGTCTCCGGTTGTGCCTAGCGATGCGGGCTTCGCGCGCGCCACCCCGCTCCACCCACCGCTGGCGGGCGGGTTCGGATGCGGATATGCCACGTTACCGCGTACGGTCTACTCGCATACATGCACAGTTCGGCTGCTGGTGCAGTCGATGTGGTCAACGGCCGGGGCGCCGCGTTGGTTCCCGAGGAGCCCCGTCCGGCTTATTGCAAGTGGCAACAATCATGGCATGTCCGGCCTATGGTGAGCGACGACACAGCCTCACCGCCCTCCGGCCGGAGCGGCGAATCGCGTGGCCGAAAAGTAACCCGGGCGCGCGATCGAATCGAACGAGCGCAGGGGGTATGGACATAGTCGAATTACGGACGCCCACCGCGATCCTGCGGCACGGACGCGGCCGGCTGGTGGTGTTGCGACCGGGAACCGAGGGTGAGGCAGTCCTCGACGTCCCGATCTCCGACCTGCTCAAGGCACGGTTGAACCGGCGCGCGGACGATGCCGTCGTGATCGAGATCTACCTGCGCGACCCGGCACCGCTGCTGGTCGGCGTCCCCGCGGACCGCACCCCGCTGCCGGTGCTGATCGCCGAGCACGACGTGCCGGCCGCCACCGAGATCGTCGCCCAGCTGAACACCCAGATCCTGGCCGCGCGCCGGGTCGAGATCGAGCAGCCCGAGCTGGAGCCGCCCGCCCCGACCTGGGGCCGCACCGGCCCGGAGCGGGCCGATGTCGACACGGCCACCCAGCGGATGACGCCGCGGCGCGGCGCGAGCCAGGCGATCGCGGCGCTGCAGCGCTACGTCACGCCGGAGGAGTACCTGCTGGAGACCGCCGTGGTCGCCGCGCGGGTGCCGGAGGCGGGCCACGGACTGCTCGCGGCGACCACGACCAGGCTGCTCTTCATCGCGCTCGACCTGCGGGTCGCGCACGAGCTGCCGGTCCCGGCGGTGCTCTGGGCGCGCACCGGCACCGACCGGGAGAACGACCTGCGCACCGTGCTCTCGGTGCACGACGGCTTCCTGACGCTCGAGTTCGTCGCCGGCGAGCGGGCCGACCTGGAGCGGATGGCGCGCGCGGTGAACTTCGCGGTCCGGCTGGAGGCGGCGCACGGCGCCATCGCACCGCCCGACCCCGGCGTCTCCACGCTCTACGCGGAGTGGGAGCTGCTCGTCGAGCGGCACTCGCTCGGCATGGTGGACGAGAGCCAGTTCCAGCGGTTCGGCCGCGGGATCCTGCGCTCGCTGCCCGACCGCTGCTGAGCCGCTAGGCGGAGAGGTCCTTCGCCGCCGCGCGCGGGTGCAGCTCGATCCGGCGCCACGGGCTGGTCGGGCGGGTCCAGAGCCGGAGCAGCTCCATCCTGCGGTCGACGCCGCCGTCCTTGAGCACGGCGAGGTCCTCGCAGGCCTGCCAGTAGGTCCAGCCGGCCAGGTAGGCGTCGCCGAACTGGCGCCAGTTCCGGTACTTGCGCTGGGCCAGCGGCAGTGCGCGGGCCATGTAGCTCCAGGCGACGTCGGCCTCCAGGTAGCCGGCGGTGTAGGCCATCCTGGCCACCGCCGTCACCCTGGCCAGGTCCCAGGCGTGGATGCAGGTGGCGACCGGGCGGGCCAGGTGCGAGGTGAAGCCGATCTTGATCGCCTGACACCAGATGTCGTAGTCGCGGACCAGCGCCTCCGGGTTCTCCATGCCGCGGAAGGCGGCCACCTGCCGGAGGAAGGCGCGGTGCCGGTCGGCGCGCTCGCCGAAGCGGTCCCGCTCCCCCGCGGTCAGCGCCGCGGTGACCAGCGGGTGCACCAGCGCGTAGAGCGGGGCGTGCATGCCCTTGAGCAGCTGCTCCATCGATGCCTGCGCCTCGGTGCCGTCGGTGATGCCCCAGGCGCCGGTGAGGGTGTCGATGGCGAGCTCGCGGCGGTCGCCGAGCGGGTGCTCGCGCTCCGGGCCGAGCAGCAGCCCGTCGTGGAAGGCGTCCCAGCGCGCCGAGTAGAAGGCACCGAGGGCGAGCGCCCGCAACCGGTCGTCGTCCAATTGCGCCCCGGACCAGTGGTCCTCTTCGCGATTGTCCAGCTCCTCGTACGGAAAGGGTGTCAACGTCGCTTTACCGCGGGAAGGCATACTCCGAGTCTAGGGGCTCCCCTACAGGTCGCTGGTTCAGTTGCGCTTCTTGGCCTGACCCCGGGCGTGCCAGGGGGCTATCGTGCATCCATGTGTAGAAACATCACCGTCCTGCGTGGCCTGGAACCAGCCGCCACCGAGCAGGAGATCTATGCTGCCGCACTGCAGTACGTGCGCAAGGTCGGTGGTGTCTCCGGCCTGAGCAGCACCACAAAACCTGCGGTCGACCGGGCGGTCGCGGCCATCGCCGCGGCGACCACCCAGCTGCTCGCCGAGCTGCCGGACCGCAGGGTGCCGCCGAGCACCGACCCGCCGCTGCGCCGGATCGCCGCGCGCGAGACCGCGGAGAACGCCGCCGAATAGCTCAGTCCAGCGCGCCGGGGCCGTAGGCGGCGACGCAGGTGAGCGCGACCTCCAGCGCGAGCCCGCGCTCCTGCACCTGGTATCCGAGCAGCTCCTCGACCCGCTGGATGCGGTAGCGCACGGTGTTCTTGTGCACCCCGAGCTGCCGCGCGGTCGCCTCCGGGCTGCGTTGGTTGCGCAGGTAGGCGTGCAGCGTCTCGCGCAGCCGGGCCGTTGCCGCGTCCCGCCCGGCGAGTGCCCGCAGCTCGCGCCGGACCAGCCCGCGCATCGCCGCGCGGTCCACCCCGGCCAGGTAGGCGATCTCCACCGCCCGGTACCCGGTGACCTGCGCCCCCGAACGCTCGGCCACCTGCCTGGCCGAGACCGCCTCCCGGTGCCCGCGGCGGAAGCCCGCCACGGCGGGGGCGGGCACCCCGAACGCCACCCGCACCGGCGGCTCGATCTCCCGCTCGGCCAGCAGCACCGGCTCCTCCGGCCCGGCGAGCCCGGCGGCCTGCCCGTCGTCCAGCCCGGCCCACGCCCACATCCCGCTCGCCCCGGAGGCGACGGTGAGCAGCCGGTTGGTGCCGAGCGCGGCGGCGATCCGGTGCGCGACCCGATCCAGCCCGCCGATCACGTCGCCCTCGCCGCCGAAGGGCTCGTCGCTCCACAGCACGAAGGCCAGGTGCTGCTGATTGAGCCGGTAGCCGAGCCGCACGGCGGCCTGCTCCGGGTCGAGGTCGTCGCCGGCGAGCAGCGCGCGCACCGTCTCCGCCCTGCGGTTCAGCGCGGCGCGCAGCACCTGCTCGCGCTCGGCGAGGTAGGTCTCGGTGAGCAGCTCCACCGAGGTGTTCACCCATCGGGTGGCGCGCTCGAAGGTCAGGACCAGCACCGTGCGCTCGATCTCCGGCGGCGCCCGCCGCTCGTCGAACAGCTCGCGCAGGTAGTCGAGCACCGCCTCCAGCCCGACGTGGTAGGTCCGGAGCAGCAGCCGCAGGTCGTAGCCGCGCTGCGCGATGGTCCTGGCGAGCGCGTGCACCTCCTCCGGCAGCGGGACGTCGAAGCTGTCGCTGGTCAGTCCGCCGAGCATGAGCCGGGCGTGCGCCCGCGTGCTCGCGGTGAGATCACGCCGGATGTCGTGGTCGCGCAGCTCGGGCACCCGGTCGACGATCACCGCGTCCAGCCGCTCGACCACCTGGTCCAGGGTCTGGGTGCGCATGGTCTCGAAGGCGTACTCGGCCAGCCAGTCCCTGACGATCTCGTCGCGCGTGCCGGAAGACATCCGCCGCTCCCTCTTTTGTGCCGCTGACACAACCCGGCGCCACTCCGTTGACGGATCGGGCCAAGAATGTCACCTCCGATTGTGTCACCCTCATAGGTCAGTGAGCTGATTCACAGCGTTTTCCGCAGTACCCGACGGAGTGGGAGTACAGCCGTGACCGATATCGAGGCCGAGACACCGGCGATCGAGGTGCGCAATCCGGGCACCGGCGACCTGGTCGGCACCGTGCCGGACCAGTCCGCCGCCGAGGTGGCCGCGGCCGTCAGGGAGCTGCGGCTGTTCCAGCCCGAGTGGGAGGCCATCGGCGCCGACGGGCGCAAGGAATGGCTGATGAAGTTGCAGGACTGGATCATCGACAACACCGAGCAGCTGGCCGACGTGCTGCAGTCGGAGACCAGCAAGCCGCGCGCCGACGCCCTCATCGACCCGGCCTTCGCCACCGACCTGATCGGCTTCTACGCGCGCCGGGCGGGCAAGTTCCTCGCCGACGACCACCCGTCCCCGCACAGCCCGCTGGCCAGGGTCAAGCGGCTGACCACGGTGTACTCGCCGTACCCGGTGGTCGGTGTGATCACCCCGTGGAACTTCCCGCTGGCCATGCCCGCACTGGACGTCATCCCGGCGCTGGCCGCGGGCGCCGCCGTGCTGCTCAAGCCCTCCGAGGTGACCCCGCTCTCCGCGCTGGAGCTGGCCCGCGGCTGGGCCGAGATCGGCGCCCCTCCGGTCTTCGCCGTGGTCACCGGCGGCGGCGCGACCGGAGCCGCGGTGGTGGCGAACGCCGATTACATCCAGTTCACCGGCTCCACCGCGACCGGAAAGAAGATCGCGGCGGCCTGCGTCGAGCGGCTGGTGCCGTACAGCCTGGAGCTGGGCGGCAAGGACCCGGCGATTGTGCTCGCCGACGCCGACCTGGACCGGGCCGCGCACGGCGTCGCCTTCGGCGGCATGTTCAACTCCGGGCAGGTCTGCATCTCGGTGGAGCGGGTCTACGTCGAGGCGCCGGTGTACGACGAGTTCGTCGCCAAGCTCACCGACGCGGTCGCCGCGCTGCGGCAGGGGCTGGACGGCAGGGAGTCGAAGCACGACGTCGGCGGGCTGGCCAACGAGGCGCAGGTGGCCATCGTGCAGCGGCACATCGACGAAGCGGTCGCGGCGGGCGCCAGGGTGGCCACCGGCGGGAAGCGAACCGGCCAGGGCACGCTGTTCCAGCCGACCGTGCTGCTCGACGTGGACCACTCCATGGCCTGCATCCGCGAGGAGACCTTCGGTCCGACCCTCCCGGTGGTCGAGGTGGCCGACGAGGCCGAGGCGATCCGGCTGGCCAACGACTCCCAGTACGGCCTCTCCGCCTCGGTCTGGACCGCGGACAAGGCCCGCGGCGAGCGGGTCGCGCGGCAGTTGAACGCCGGTGCGGTGAACATCAACGACGTCTTCGCCAACCTGTTCAACTTCGCGCTGCCGATGGGCGGCTGGAAGCAGTCCGGGATCGGCGCCCGCTGGGGCGGCGCGGCCGGCGTGCGCAAGTACTGCAGGCAGAAGGCGATCACCACCCCGCTGCTGCCGACCGCGCAGAAGGAGCTGACCTGGTTCCCTTACCAGATGCCGAAGCTGATGGTCGCGCTCGGCGCGATGCGCGCGGCGGGCGCCCGCGGCAAGCGCCGGTTCGACCTGGCAGGAGTCCGCAAGATCCAAGGAGGAAGCAAGTGAGCAGTGCCGTCCGCGGCAAGGTCGTCGTGATTACCGGCGGGGCGCGTGGCATCGGCCTCGCCACCGCCCGTGCGCTGCGCGAGCAGGGCGCGAAGATCGCGATCGGCGATATCGACGAGACCACCGTCAAGCAGTCGGGCACCGACCACGACTTCGAGGTCTACGGCAAGCTCGACGTGACCGACGAGGAGTCGTTCACCCGGTTCCTGGACGAGGTGGAGCGCGAGCTCGGCCCGATCGACGTACTGGTCAACAATGCCGGGATCATGCCGACCGGCCGGCTCGTCGACGAGCCGGACGCGCTCACCCGGCGCATCCTGGACATCAACGTCTACGGCGTGATCCTCGGCTCCAAACTGGCCGCGGCCAGGATGCTGCCGCGCGGCGGCGGCCACGTCATCAACATCGCCTCGCTGGCCGGCGAATCGCACATCCCCGGGCTCGCCACCTACAACGCGAGCAAGCACGCGGTGCTCGGCTTCACCGACACCCTGCGCGAGGAGTACCGCGGCACCGGGCTGCACTTCTCCTCGGTGCTGCCGACGCTGACCAAGACCGAGCTCGGCTCCGGGGTCAGCACGCCGAAGGTGATGCCGCCGGCCGAGCCGGAGGACATCGCGGCGGCCATCGCCGCGCTGATCGTCAAGCCGAGGTCGAAGGTGCGGGTGACGAAGGTCGCCGGGGCGATCTCCCGATTCGTCAATTTCCTGCCGGAGCCGGTCGGCGACGCCATCGCCCGCTCGCTCGGCGCCTCGCACACCTTCCTGGAGGACGTCGACAGCGCCCAGCGCAAGGCGTACGAGGACCGCGCGCGCACGGTCTGAACCCGCTCCCGTCCAGCCCCAGCCCCCTGTGATATATATCACAGAGGGCTGGGCCACTTCCGGAACGGTGCCACATCGCCGGACTTCACTGAGCGGTCGCCAGGGTTCCCACGGCGACCGCCGCAGGCGCCGTGCGACTTTGCAGATTTTCACATTCCGCCTGGTCAATACCGCACAGTAGGACGCCGAGTTGGACAGAAGACCGAATGCCATCGATTCGCCCGGCGCGGCGTGCAGGCGACCGCTATACGCCATATGCTGTAGCTAACAAACCTGACGACTGTTTTTCTGAGTCAGTCCGAACTTCGAGGCTTGATTAGGCTGGAAATCGGACACGAATTCTGATAGCAAGTAGCTATGGACCCGCACTTGCGCGATCTGCGGTATTTCGTCGCCGTCGCTGAGGAATTGCATTTCACGAACGCCGCTCAGCGGCTGCACATCGCTCAACCCACCCTGTCGCGTCAGATCCGTCAGCTGGAACGTCAGCTCGACGTGGTGCTCTTCGATCGCAATCAGCGCAGCGTCGCGCTCACCGTCGCGGGCAAGGAGCTGCTCGACGGCGCCCGCAAGATCCTCGAGCTCTGGGAGAACACCAACTCCTCGCTGCAGGAGGCCGGCGAGGTGCTCCGGGTCGGCATCCAGTCCGCGCTCGGCCGCGGCCTGCTCAACGAGCTGGAATCGGCGAGCGGGCATCGGCTCGCGCTCCACGCCGCCTCCTGGACCGACGGCTCCAGCGGGCTCGCGGGCAGACAGGCCGATCTGGCCCTGGTCTGGCTCCCGCTCCCCGACCCGAACCGGTACCGCTGGCAGGTGCTGCGCAGCGAGCCGCGCTGGGTGCTGCTGCCGGAGACGCACCCGCTCGCCGACCAGGACCGGATCGAGTTCACCGACATCGCCGACGAGATCTTCGTCGCGCTGCCCGCCGAGGCGGGCGCGGTGCGCGACTTCTGGGTCGGCAACGACGCCAGGCACGGCCGCCAGGCCAGGATCGGCGCCGAGGCGACCACCCCGGAGGATCGGCTGGAGGCGGTGAGCCTCGGCCTCGGGGTCTGCCTGCTCGCCGAGAACAACGTGCCGATGTACCGCTGGCCGGGGCTGGCGGCGCGGCCGGTCGCCGGGCTGCCCCCGTGCGAACTCGCGGTGGCCTGGCGGGCCGACGACTCCCGCCCGACCATCCTGGAGTTCGCCGCGCGGGCCACCGACGGCGGCTTCGCCGGACGTCCGGCGGCGCTCGCGGGTTGATCCGTCGGGTCCGCGCGGCGCCAGCGCGATAAGATTTCGGACGGCTCGTTTCCCGCGCCGCCACCGGGCAGCGCCACC